>JAUYMU010000122.1 GCA_030698405.1 Bacteroidota bacterium | reverse complement strand
TCAATTTGAATTGAAATACAGAGAGTTATACGATTTAGCGAGACCTATCAACGAATTTTTGAAACAGGTCTCGATTTAGTCCCCTTTAGATTGACTTTAGATGACTAATTTGAAGGTTTGAACCACAAAAAAAGCGCTTAAATCATTGAATTTAAGCGCTTTTAGTGATATTTGATATCAAAGTTGTGACCCAGCTGGGATTCGAACCCAGGACCCCATCCTTAAAAGGGATGTGCTCTACCAACTGAGCTACTGAGTCATCCTTATTGTGCCTTTGTTTTTCAAAAGCGGTTGCAAAAATATGTTTTTAAAATTAAAAAATCAACAGGTTTTTGAATATTTTCGAATATAATTCACAATCAGCTGTATTTCAGGCTTCAATAATTACAAAAACAACAATTCACATGAGATCATGTCTATATTTAATGCCCAAATAGCTTTTTCCCTTATCGAGAATGTATTCTGATCAAACAAAATTCTTATTTTCGCTTATACAATTCATGTTAATGATTGATGAAAATTACTTTAAACAAAATCGGAATTTTCTCCGCTTTTTAATTCAAATATACTGGTTATGAATATTCAAATGGTTGATCTGTTTACTCAGTATGAAAAAATAAAGGTAGAAATTGATTCTCAGATTGAGAATGTAATTCGTTCCTCTGTCTTTGTGAAGGGTGGAAAAGTGACGGAATTCGAGGAAAACCTAAAAAAATACCTGAATGTTGGAAATGTAATTTCATGTGGAAACGGAACCGATGCGCTCCAGATTGCCATGATGGCTTTGGATCTGAAGGAAGGCGATGAAGTAATCACCACACCATTCACATTTGTGTCCACACTCGAAGTGATGGCTTTAATGAAATTAAAACCCATTCTGGTGGATGTTGATCCAAATACATTTAATATCAGGCCAGAACTGGTTAATAGTCACATCGATCACAAAACCAAAGCCATTGTTCCGGTTCATCTCTACGGGCAATGTGCAGAAATGGAATCGCTATCTGAAATTGCAGAGGAAAATAACTTATTCATTATCGAAGATGCCTGTCAGGCATTGGGTACGGAGTACATTTTCAGAAATGGCATGGCTGCAAAGGCCGGCACCATTGGCGATATTGCCTGCAATTCTTTCTTTCCGACAAAAAACCTGGGAGCATTTGGCGATGGCGGTGCACTTTTCACCAATAACGATGACCTTGCGCATCAAATGCGCTCGATTGCCAATCACGGAATGAGCAAACGATATTATTATCAGCAGATTGGCATGAATTCAAGGTTGGATGCCATTCAGGCTGCCATATTAGGCGTAAAACTAAAATACCTTGACCAATTTGTGGAAGCAAGGCATACAGCAGCAGGATTTTACGATCGTGAATTGTCCAATATTCCTGAAATATCAATTCCTTCAAGGGTTTTATACAGCACACACAGTTTTCATCAATACACCATCAAGGTTCGCGGAAAACGCGATGAACTTCAGAAGTTTCTTCATTCGCGCGAAATTCCTTCGATGATTTATTATCCGTTGCCGTTGCACCTTCAGGAAGCATATCATTACCTGGGCTATAAAAAGGGTGATTTTCCCATTTCAGAAGAACTTTCGGAACAAGTATTATCTTTGCCCATGCATACTGAATTGACAGATGAACAGCTAACTTATATTACTTCAACAATACGCGAATTTTTCAGCTAATGGATACATCTTTTTTTGCACACGAAACCGCTGTAATTGACACGGGTTGTACAATTGGTGAAGGAACAAAAATCTGGCATTTTTCGCATATTATGTCGGGTTGTACAATTGGCGATCAATGTTCGATTGGTCAAAATGTGGTAATTTCTCCTGAAGTCAGGATTGGCAACCGGGTAAAAATACAGAACAATGTTTCGGTTTACACCGGAGTTATTTGCGAAGACGATGTTTTCCTGGGACCATCGGCAGTATTCACCAACGTGATTAATCCACGAAGTGCCATCATCAGGAAAAATGAATACCAGACAACTTTGGTGAAAAAAGGGGCAACAATCGGAGCCAATGCAACCATTGTTTGCGGAATTACCATCGGCAAATATGCTTTTGTTGGCGCTGGTGCGGTTGTAACCAAGAATATTCCTGATTATGCTTTGGTCGTAGGAAATCCGGCCCGTCAAACCGGTTGGATGAGCGAATACGGGCACAAACTAAAATTTAATACTGAAGGAATCGCTGTTTGTCCTGAAAGTCAGGAACAGTACCGTCTGGAAAATGGAAAAGTTGTAAAGATTGACGATTAGACTATTTACGCCTTCAACAATAAGTAAATAGTAAATTGTCTAATCGTAAATAAATTAACTATTAAATATTGATTATGCTTTCTGAAAAAAAAATACGCTTTGCCGTTGCCGGACAAGGACACATTGGCAAACGCCATGCTGAAATGATTCTTCGTAATCCTCATACTGAATTGGTTGCAGTTTGCGACATCCGTACTCCGGAAGAATGCAAAACTTCGTATGAAGGAGTTCCATTCTATTCTTCACTCGATGAATTACTCGAAAAGGAAACCAGCCTCGATGTACTGAATATATGCACTCCAAACGGCCTACATGCCGAAATGTCGATAAAAGGCCTGGAAAAAGGTTTGCACATTGTGGTAGAAAAACCGATGGCCTTGACCAAAACCGATGCAGAACGGATTGTTTTCAAATCGCTTGAAAGAAGCCGGAATGTTTTCTGTGTGATGCAAAACCGCTACTCTCCCCCATCGGTTTGGCTGAAAAGCGTGATCGACCAAAATCTGCTGGGCAAACTTTTTCATGTACAGATTAATTGTTACTGGAACCGCGACGATCGCTATTATACCCGCCAGAACTGGCATGGCGATGCGAAACTTGACGGTGGAACTTTGTTTACCCAGTTTTCGCATTTCATCGACATTATGTATTGGTTGTTTGGCGATATAAAAAACATCACTGGCCAATTTAAAGATTTCAACCACAAAACGTTAACCGATTTCGAAGATACCGGAATCGTCAATTTTGAATTTGTAAACGAAGGGATTGGTACGCTGAATTATTCCACGTCTATTTACCACGAAAATCTGGAAAGCAGCATGACCATCATTGGCGAAAAAGGGACGATTAAAGTTGCCGGTCAGTACATGAATGAAGTGGAATACTGCAATATCAAAGATTACCAGATGCCTGAACTGGAAGCCAGCGCTCCGCCGAACGATTACGGATTATACAAAGGATCGGCTCAGAACCATCATTTGGTTATTCAAAATGTGGCAGACACATTAAGCGGACATACTCCAATCAGTACCAATGCGTTGGAAGGTTTAAAAGTGGTAGATATTATCGAACGAATTTACGCAGTCAGAGATCAGGTATGGAAAAAATAATTCCGGCAAACTCTTATTTTTGGCATGCTGTTTACGTCAAGTCGAGGGCTGAAAAAAAAGCCCAGACTGAACTTCAGCTTCAGGAAATTGAGACATTTCTGCCACTTCAACGAAAACTCCGGCAGTGGAGCGACCGTAAAAAATGGGTAGAAACGCCTTTAATTTCGGGGTATTTGTTTGTGCAGGCAAGCCGGAAAGAATACGATTTGATACTTCAATCAAATTATGTGGTAAGCTATGTCAGGTTCGAAGGTAAGGCGGCCATTATTCCTGATGCTCAGATCGAATACCTGAAACTGATGCTCAAGCAGGACAGTTCGGAAATTGAAATAATCAGGGAAAAACTCAAACCCGGTCAAATGATTGAAGTGGTGGCCGGACCTTTGATCGGACTGAAAGGAAAACTTCAGAAAACCAAAGGAAAAAATAAAGTAGCCATTGAACTTGAACAGTTGGGTTGTTCAGCTTTGATTGAAATACAGATAGAAGACATAGTAGGTATAAAAGCCTAAAGATGTATCGGTATTGTTACTTACTTTTGAACCCTGCTGTTAAATTCAGCAAGTGGAAGAAGTAATATGGAAATAGTCCAACTGATAGATAAAGCAATTCATGCCGCTGTACTCGCCGGTAAAAAAATAATGGAAGTATATGCTTCCACTGATTTTAAGGTGGTTATAAAGAATGACCAAACACCGGTTACGCTGGCCGACCGCAATGCCCACGATGAAATCATTAAAAATCTTGAAAGTACCGGATTGCCGGTTTTAAGCGAAGAAGGAATCCATTTAAACTATTCGGAAAGAAAAAACTGGGATATATTCTGGCTTATTGACCCATTGGACGGAACCAAAGAATTCATTAAACGCAACGATGAATTTACAGTCAACATCGCACTTATTCAAAACAGCCAGCCAATTGCGGGTGTAGTTTATGCTCCGGCAACCGGCGAACTTTATACCGGAATACCTGAAACCGGAGCCTTTAAACTTGTAAATCCTGAAGAGCATTGCACCTTCCAATCGATGCAGCTTTCAGGAATCAAACTTCCGGCGAAAACCGGGCGGAACGAATTTACGATTGTTGTAAGCCGCTCTCACATGAATCAGAAAACAAAAGAATACATTGAAACCATTCAGGAAGAACACGAATCATTTCAGTTGATCAACATGGGAAGTTCACTGAAAATGTGCATGGTGGCTGAAGGAACGGCGAATGTTTACCCGAAGTTGGGAACGACCATGGAATGGGATACCGCCGCCGCACACGCAATTTTAAAGGCTTCAGGAAAGAATATTTTTATGACTGATCTCAAAACTGAAATCCGATACAACAAAGAGAATTTACAAAACCCTCATTTTATAGCAGTATGACAGCACAAGGATTTTTCGTACTCGCAATTATTATCCTGATGATCGCGGCATTGGCCAAAGAGGTGATGCGTCCGGGATTGGTTTTATTTTCAGCACTTATTATCTTAATGATTTTTGGAAGTGTAAATGCCAAAGAAGTCCTTGCGGGCTTTTCGAACAAAGGGATGATCACGGTTGGAATTCTGTTTGTGGTGAGCGAAGGAATCAGGCAATCGGGTGCATTGAACAGACTGGCAATCACTTTCCTCCCGAAACGCAGAGGTAACATCCGGCTATTATTTTTCAGATTGATGTTCCCTATTTCATTTATGTCAGCTTTTCTGAACAACACACCCATCGTGATCATTTTTGCTCCGATCGTTAAAAAATGGGCGGAAGACCTCAACCTTTCATCGCAAAAATTTCTGATCCCGCTATCCTACGCAACTATTCTGGGAGGCATGTGTACGCTGATTGGCACTTCGACGAACCTTGTTGTTCACGGACTAATGCTCGACAATGGAATGTCCGGATTTTCAATGTTTGAACTCAGTATGGTTGGTATTCCCCTTGCATTTGCCGGCTATTTATACATGAGTTATATCGGTGTACACCTGCTTCCCGGCAACAAAAATTTTATCAGAAGACCGCTTTCTGATCAGAAAGATTATTACTACGAATTAATAATTCCGGAAGGAAGCCCGCTGGTTGGCCAGATTTTGAAAAATGGCCGCTCAAAAGATTTAAAAGGATTTGATATTATTCAGGTTGAAAGAGACAATGTTAAAATTGAAGGTAAAACCGTAGGATTGACATTAGAGGCCAATGACAATTTATTGGTGGCAGGCAAATCAAGCGGACTTGAAATTATCAAAGATTTAAAAAGTGTCAGGATTAAAGGCCTGGAATTATTGAAAGGCCAGATAAATACGAGCGAACTGAAACAATATGAAGCGGTGCTAGCCCCGCGGTTTCCGGGTATCGGGAAAACCATCATCGAGTTTAGCTTTTTCGATCATTACCAGGCAATCATAGTCGCGGTTCACCGCAATGGAGAAAGGATTACCTCCAATTTGCGGAACCTCAAACTTCGTGAAGGCGACAATCTGGTGCTGCTCACTACCGACCGCTTCATAAAAAACTGGGGCGACTCAAAGATTTTTTACCTGACCACTTATATCAGAGATCACGAAGAGAACACCGCAAAATCAAAAAAATGGCTTGCACTCACCATTCTGGCCTTAATGATTGCCGGTGCAACTGCTACCGATTATCTGCCAAAATTCGAACACGTGCAGGCCGACATGTTCTTTTTCTCGGCAGTTGCCGCCATGCTGATGATCTGGCTGAAAATTGTTCCACATCAGAAATATACCAAAGCCATCAGTTGGGACATTCTGATTACGATTGCCTGTTCGTTTGGAATTAGCAAAGCCATGCAAAACTCGGGACTGGCCGATGGGATAGCGCATACAGCCATTAATTTTGCAAAAAACTGGGGCCCGGTCGGAGTATTGGCCTGCATATTTTTAATCACCACCATTTTTACTGAATTAATTACCAACAATGCTGCCGCCGCTATTTCTTTCCCGATAGCAATGGCGGCTGCAAATCAGATGGGGATTGACCCAAAACCTTTCTTTGTAGCTATCTGTATCGCGGCTTCAGCAAGTTTTGCAACACCAATCGGCTATCAAACCAACCTCATCGTACAAGGTATCGGAAACTATCGGTTTGTTGACTATGTAAAAGTCGGTTTGCCCCTTAACATCCTGATGTTTATTATTTCGATTATCCTGATTCCGATGTTCTGGAAATTCTAAGAGGCTGTGAACCTTGCATCCACACTAAAAAGCAATGAATAAAAAATGCCACCATCCCGAGGCCTCAGAACCAAGACGCCAAGTTGCGCCAAAGTCTGAAATTCAGGGAATAATATTTTGGTGAGTTTTGTGATTTGTTTTGTACCCAAAAAATTGTATTTTCGCGTACATACTTCCATATATGACAACATTAAAAGTAAATATTGACAATCAGTCGGATGCGAGAGCTCTTGCTACATTTCTTCGCACATTGGGATATGTGAAATCTGTTTCAATTGAAAAGCCTCTATTAACTGACGAAGATTGGATTATGCCTGGCCGTGCGGCAACCGATAAGGAACTTGACAGGTTGATAGATGAATTGGAGAAAGACAATGACCCTGGTATTTCAACCGCACAACTCGAAAAAGAAATTGCCCAATGGAGCAAAGGGATATACAGGTAGTTTGGGATAAAAGGGCAGTAAAATCCCTGATGAAGCTTCACAAATACATAGCTGAAAAGAATCCGGAGAATGCGACGCGGTTTATTAACAGAATGAAGGACTTTGGGAATAGTCTTGGAGCTTTTCCAGAAAAATTTCCACACAACCGGTTTGAAAAATATACTAAACTTGGATACCATACCGCTGTTTTTGAATCGAATTATATCTTCTTTTATAAAGGCAAAGGCGAAAAGCTTCATATTTGTAGTATTTTCAATACTTCCTGTTTGAAATAAATACCCTTATGTATCACTGTGAAATTGTGCTATTTACTGTTGGGCTCTGCGGGCTATTGCCAGGTTATTAAGAAATGGGTTTAGTGTTCAACTTTGTAAGTTAAACTTTAATCATTTTGAACAGTTTTTAGTATAAATACTACTCAATAAAAGAGCTGAAAGTATTATTTTAGCACCCGTTAAAAAAAATCAATAATATGACAGAATACAGTCTTTCGCATTTAAAAGAACTGGAGGCCGAAGCCATCCACATTATCCGTGAAGTTGCTGCAGAATTCGAAAATCCGGTCATGCTTTATTCCATCGGAAAAGATTCTTCGGTAATGGTTCGCCTGGCCGAAAAAGCTTTTTACCCCGGAAAAGTTCCTTTCCCACTGATGCACATCGATTCGAAATGGAAGTTTAAAGAGATGGTTGAATTTCGCGACAATTACGCCAGGGAAAACAATTGGAATTTGATCGTTCATTCCAACATGGCTGCCTTCGAAGCTGGAGTTGGTCCTTTTACCCACGGAAGCAAAGTTCATACGGATGTGATGAAAACGCAGGCTTTGCTTGAAGGACTTGGCAAATATAAATTTGATGCCGCTTTTGGTGGTGCACGTCGCGACGAGGAAAAATCGCGCGCCAAAGAACGCATCTTTTCATTCCGCGATAAATTTCACCAGTGGGATCCAAAAAACCAGCGTCCCGAATTGTGGGATATTTACAATGCACGCGTCCACAAAGGCGAATCAATCCGGGTATTCCCGATTTCGAACTGGACAGAACTTGACATCTGGCAATACGTCCGGCTGGAAAAAATACCGATTGTACCACTCTATTTTGCCAAAGAACGTCCGATCGTGAATGTTGACGGAAACCTGATAATGGTTGACGACGAACGCATGCCGAAAGAAATAGCAGAAAAAGCCGAAATGAAAATGGTTCGCTTCCGCACGCTGGGCTGTTATCCTTTGACCGGAGCCGTTGAATCGGAAGCCGATACAATTGAGAAAATTGTAGAGGAAATGATGACTGTAACCGTTTCGGAACGCACCACCCGCGTAATCGACTTCGACCAGGATGGCTCGATGGAGCAGAAAAAGAGAGAAGGGTATTTTTAGAAAAGAAAGCCCCTCCCAACCCCACCCGAAGGGGAGGCTTAAAAAATGTCCGTCACATGAATGAGACGGCAAAGAATACTGATCAAATCATTCATTGCTACATATCCTTTGCCGTTCGGCTTTAGCCAACGGACATGTAAATAAAATCAAACAATATACAATATGAAAAACGATAAAACACAAAATACTTCGACCGATAATTCGCCTTTTGGCGAAGCTCGGGGAACATTGGATATCAACGCATATTTAGATCAGGACGAGAAAAAAGACCTGCTCCGCCTCCTGACTGCCGGTTCGGTTGACGATGGCAAATCGACACTGATTGGCCGCTTGCTGTTCGACAGTAAAAAGATCTACGAAGATCAGCTTTCGGCGCTTGAACGTGACAGCAAACGGGTTGGCCATGCCGGTGAGGAAATCGACTACGCGCTCCTGCTCGATGGGTTAAAAGCCGAACGCGAGCAGGGAATCACCATCGATGTGGCTTACCGCTATTTCTCAACCAACAAGCGGAAATTCATCATCGCCGATACGCCCGGACACACGCAATATACGCGTAACATGGTTACAGGCGCGTCAACCGCCAACCTGGCCATTATCCTGATTGATGCCACGAAAGGCGTGATTACCCAAACGCGTCGTCATACGTTTCTGGTTTCGCTGCTGGGAATCAAACACGTGGTGCTGGCCGTTAACAAAATGGATCTGGTGAATTACGACCAGAAAGTGTTCGATGAAATTGTGGCCGACTACAAATCATTCATCACTCAGCTGGATGTTCCCGATGTGAATTTTATTCCGATTGCTGCGCTGAAAGGTGAAAATGTGGTGGAACCAACTACATTGATGCCCTGGTACCACGGTCCAAGTATGCTCGAATTCCTCGAATCAGTGCACATCAGCAGCGACCGTAATTTCGACGATATGCGTTTTCCGGTTCAGTACGTGCTCCGTCCCGACCTCGATTTCCGCGGGTTCTCGGCCCGTGTGGCTTCAGGAATTATCAGGAAAGGTGAAAAAATAATGGTATTGCCTTCGCGCAAAACTTCAAGAATAAAAGAAATTATTACCTACGATGGAAACCTTGACGAGGCTTTTCCACCGCAATCGGTTACCATTACGCTCGAAGACGAGATCGACATTTCGCGCGGCGATATGATTGTTTATCCGGACAACCTGCCACGCATCGAACGTCATTTTGAAGCCAATCTCGTTTGGATGGACGAAATGCCTATGGATCCGAACATGCAATTGTTCCTCAAACATGCCAACAATACGACCCGCGTAAAATTTGATAAAATTCAATACAAAGTTGATGTCAACACCTTGCAGAAATCCAGCATTGATCATTTCGAGCTCAATGAAATCGGACGCGTGGTTCTGACAACTAACAAAGCTATTTTCTTCGATCCTTATAAAAAGAACCGCAGCACTGGTTCTTTTATCCTGATCGACCCAATGACCAACAATACGGTGGCTGTTGGAATGATCATCGACAAACTCAGTGCAGATGATCTTCCTTCCAAAATTGTGGACGACAAAACGCTGGAAGCCAATAAAAGCCGTATTCACAAAGGCGAATGCCTCATTTCGGATGCACAACGCCAGAAACGGTTCAACCAAAATCCGGCAACGCTTTGGATTACCGGATTGCACGGTTCAGGAAAAAATGAACTGGCTTTTACCCTCGAAAAAGAGATGTTCGATGCCGGTGCAACGGTTGTTTTACTCGACGGAAGTTCGATCCGGTCGGGTCTTTCCAACGAGCTTGACTTTTCACCGACCGATCGTGCCGAACACCTGCGCCGCGTGGCTCACATCAGCAAATTGCTGAACGACCAGGGAATCATCACCATTTGTTCGTTTATTTCTCCTGACGAAAATATCCGTAAACAAGTCATTCAGATTATTGGCGAAGACCGGTTTAAACTGATTCACATGGATGCCACGATGGAATTCTGTAAAAAGAACAAACCCGAATTGTACGAAAAATTTGAAGAAGGATTGATCGCGAACCTTCCGGGGGCTGACCTGCAATTTGCTGCTCCTGAAAATCCAACCTTGATGTTAAAACCTGAGAACAGAGCCACAAATACAAAAACAATTATGGAATATCTGGCCGACCATAAGATTTTCCCGATCGTTTAGAGAAGAAGAAATTAGACGTTATATATTAGACAGAAGACTCAGAGATGGGTCTTTTGTTCCCTTCGACAAGCTCAGGGAGCGCCCTTCGACAGGCTCAGGGTACGCCCTTCGACATAAGCTCAGGGAGCGCCCTTCTACAAAAACTCATGGAACTCCCTTCGAGCATTCGTTTGCGAATTTCTTTTTTTACTTCCCATCAACCCATTCCCAAACATTACCTGATAGAACAAAATTACAATGCTAAAATTTGATAATTTATTTTGGTATTAATGTGGTTTTTATTTCATAAATTAGGTAATTCTCTTATGTAACTTGTTTTTCAAGCAGCTTCAAGAAGGGCTATTTTCTTCTTTAGTTGATTGATTTTCTTTTCTTTATATTTTTGCTGATAATCTTCTATGGCACATGGGTTGAATGCCTCTTTGTTGATCACCATCTT
>JAUYMU010000121.1 GCA_030698405.1 Bacteroidota bacterium | reverse complement strand
CAGAACCAGACTATTTTTTGATATCAATGTATCATAGATATAACGGTTTACACTGCATGGGGCAACGCTTAAATTTAGTGCATTTTCATCAAGTTATTCTTTTTGGGGCCATATTTCCCCGTATAATGAGGGACTATTTTGTTTTTTGCTGAAACGTTTTTCTGGCGTTCAGAGCACAAATATTCAGGAAAAACATTGTTTGATTTTATTGGACATAGAGCTTCATTAATCGTAAATTGCACCACTTTTATATGAGAGTACAATCTTTGATCGAATTGTAAAAAACCAATCTTCTTTTATCAACTGAAAACTAATATTATCATGACTTTTCTAATCCTCCTTTTCGGCTTCTTGTTTGGAGCTATCCTTCAAAGTGCAAAACTGAATAAATACATAACATCACCTAACACATAAAAATATGGACGTAGAAATTTTATCAAGACTGCAATTTGCATTTACGATTGCATTTCATTACATCTATCCGCCCCTGAGTATCGGTTTGGGGGTTGCATTGGTCGTGTTTGAAGGCATGTACCTTCGCACCAAAGACAAACAATGGGAACAATTAACGAGATTCTGGATCAGAATTTTTGCCCTGATATTTGGAATCGGGGTAGCAACCGGAATCGTTATGGAATTTGAGTTCGGTACAAACTGGGCAGCTTATTCGCGGTATGTTGGCGATATATTTGGAAGTGCATTGGCTGCTGAAGGTGTTTTTGCGTTTGCACTTGAATCTACTTTTCTGGGGGTTTTGCTTTTTGGCTGGAACAGGGTCAGTCCCAGAGTCCATTTTTTTTCAACCGTCATGGTAACGCTTGGCTCTATGTTTTCTGCCATCTGGATTGTTGTTGCCAACTCGTGGCAGCAAACTCCGGCAGGTTTTAAAGTGGTTGGCGAAGGAATGACTGCGCGTGCTGAAATTACCGATTTCTGGGCCATGGTTTTTAATCCGTCGTCAGTTGACCGGATTATGCATGTTTGGATCGGAGCTTTTCTGGCAGGCACTTTTTTAGTCCTGAGTGTTCATGCATACTATATTTTAAAGGGTCGGTTTGTGGAGGAATCAAAAAAAGCATTCGGTGTAATTCTGGTGATTGCAACAATTTCAGCGCTTGCTCAATTGGTATCGGGTCACGGTTCGGCAAATGGTGTTGCTGTTAACCAACCTGCAAAACTTGCTTCTTTCGAAGGTCATTACGATAGTTTGGCAGTAGCCGATATGTACTTGTTTGGCTGGGTGGATGATGCAAACCAAAAAGTTACCGGATTGAAAATCCCCAAAGGCCTTACCTTTCTCATTCATCAGGATTTTACAACTCCGGTTGTTGGCCTCAACGCTTTTGATAAAAACGATCGACCCGGCCTGGTAAATTTTGTTTTTCAGACGTATCACCTGATGATTGCAATAGGCATGTTTCTGATCGGTCTTACCTTGTTTTCGCTCTTTTTATGGTGGAGAGGAAAACTCTTTGACCAGCGATGGCTGATGATACTATTCAGTTTTTCGGTTTTGCTCCCGCAGATAGCAAATCAGGTTGGCTGGTATTCAGCCGAAGTTGGCCGGCAACCCTGGGTTGTATATGGTCTGCTGCGAACCTCTGATGGCTTGTCAGAAAATGTGAGGGCAGGGCAGGTACTGTTTTCACTCATCCTGTTCACATTTATTTATGCAATTTTATTCAGCTTATTTATTTATTTACTGAATAAAAAGATACAACATGGTCTGGATTTTTCCGGAGCAGAGAAAGATAATCATCAAACACAAATAACATAAAAATAATGGAAACATTTTTAACTATAGAATTGGGAACCTGGATGTTTCTTGTGATCGGAGCTGTATTTAGCGGATATGCGATACTTGATGGGTTCGATCTGGGAGCCGGAACAGTTCACTTGTTTCTAAAGAAAGAAGAAAGCCGGCGTATAGCGCTCAATGCAATTGGTCCGGTTTGGGATGGCAACGAAGTCTGGCTGGTGATTGGTGGCGGAACCCTTTTTGCCGGGTTTCCCAAAGTTTACGCCACCTTACTTTCATCCTTTTATATCCCGTTTATTTTATTCCTAGTTTTGATCATTTTGCGGGCAGTTGCCATTGAATTTCGCAGTAAGGAGCCCATGCTTTGGTGGAGAAAACTTTGGGACATTGTTTATTCATTTTCGAGTACGATGATTGGTTTCACACTTGGGGTGGTGCTCGGAAATGTGGTACTCGGAATTGCTATTGATGAGAATATGATATATAAGGGTGGGCTTCTGGATATTTTTAATCCGTATGCGCTACTTACCGGACTCACGGTAGTGGCTCTCTTTGCATTGCATGGTTCGGTTTACCTGGTAATGAAAACCAAAGACAGGTTATCCGACCGGCTGGTTAATATTTCAAAAACTGCCGGTATGTTTTTCACAATCTGTTATGTGATGCTGTCAATTGCTACGCTCGTTTATGTGCCCCATGCTGCTGAAGATTTTAAGGAAACGCCAATTTTGTTTGCGATTCCGGTCGTAACCTTGTTGTTACTTTTAAACGAGCGATGGTTGATCGAAAAGAAAAAATATTGGCTGGCTTTTTTAAGTTCGGCAACTTTAACTGCATTGTTACTGGTTACCATTGCGATAGGTCTGTTCCCAAATATTTTGATTTCCAATATTGACAGTGCATACTCACTAACAATAGCCAACAGCGCCGCTTCTCAGAAATCATTGGGCATAATCCTGACTTTTGTAATTATCGGAGCGCCGCTTGTATTGCTTTATACCCTTTTCCTATTTAAAACTTTCAAGGGCAAGGTTGAACTGGATGAAATGAGTTACTGATACAATTGTTTTCTGACATGAAGGTCACATTAATAAAACCCGGTATTGGTAGTATTATAAGTGGTTATAATATCAATGAAGGCAGCATGGAACCGCTTCAGCTGGCCATTCTTGCCGGGCTTATTGAAGAACCCGATGAAGTTGTATTATTTGACGACCGGCTTGAGGAAATCCCTTTCGATGAAAAAACCGATCTGGTAGCCATCACTGTTGATTCTTTCAGTGCCCGTCGAGCGTATGAAATTTCGTCAAATTACCGCATACGGGGAGTCCGGGTTATACTTGGTGGTATGCATGTTTCACTTTTGCCTGAAGAAGCTTCGCTCCATGCCGACTCAATTGTTGTTGGTGATGCAGAACCTGTCTGGAAACAAATAATGTATGATTTTAAAAATGGAACACTTCAGAAGATTTACACCCCTGGCTTTGGAATTCCACAGGATGGATGTTTCCCCAACAGAGATATTTTCAAAGGGAAAAAATACCTTCCGGTATCTCTGATGCAGTTTAGCCGCGGATGTAAATTTAACTGTACCTTTTGTTCTGTTTCAAAGTTTTTTAAGCATTCGCACCAGTGCAGGAAAATCGAGGATGTTCTTTATGAAATTGAAAAGGACAAACTAAAAACAATCCTTTTCGTTGACGACAATTTGATAACAAACAGGAAAGAAGTTAAAATTTTCCTCAAGGAACTCATTCCGCTGAAAGTGAAATGGGCCAGCCAATCCAGCATCGATATGACAGGTGACCTTGAATTAATGCGGCTGATGGCAGATAGTGGATGTGTCGGGAATTTAATAGGCTTTGAATCAATCAATATCAACACACTGAAATGGTTCAACAAATCGCCCAATATCCGGGATTTCAATAATTACAAAGAGGCGTTGACGATATTCAGGGACCATGGTTTTTTAACCTGGGCAAGCTTTATGGCCGGCAATGATTTTGACAACCTTGATACCATTCAACGTACCGTCGAATTTGCCATGAAAAGCAAATTTACACTTGCCTTTTTTCATGTGTTGATGCCATATCCGGCAACTGAAATATACCAGCAGTTTAAAGCGGAAGATCGCCTGCTTTATGACGGACATTGGTGGAACCATCCTGATTACAAGTATAACCATGCACCATTTCAGCCCAAAATGATGAGCGCTGAGCAACTTTGTGAGGCTACCATCAAGGCCAATAAAGATTTTTACAGCGTTTCATCCATTGCACACCGTATGTTCGATGGAAAAACCAACATGCGGAACCTCATCAACTTCTCAATATATACCCGTTTCAATTACGTTTTGCGGAAAACAAGTATTTAAAAATGTCGGAATCCTGAACCATGTAATGCTTTTCACTTTACCTTTCCCATTGTCTTCTCCTGGGCTTCCTCCGGTTCTTCAATTGCTCCCTTTTTACTTTCAGCATACCAGGCACCATAAATGAGCGCAATAATTACCACAATTGAAATGTACAACGCATTTGGAATTGGTGGCGGATCGCCTGCTCCGTAGGAATGCATTCCCGATAAATAGTAGTTTACGCCAAAGAAGGTCATCAGTACTACGCCTAATCCCAAAAGTGCCAGACTGCTCAGCGCAAGTGTACTTTTTAATCCGGGAATTTTACGCAGATGCAGGATAATTGCATAAACCAAAACGGTTACCAGCGCCCAGGTTTCTTTCGGGTCCCAGCCCCAATACCTTCCCCACGATTCGTTGGCCCAAACACCGCCGATAAACGAACCGATTGTCATCATAAACAAGCCAACAATCAAAGCCATTTCAATAATATACGATACCTCCAGAATAGTGAACCGGATATTTTGTTCGTTCTTTTTGTTTCTCAGGATCATTAACACAAGGTTGAGCATTCCGAGCAAAGCGCCCATGGCAAAAAATCCGTAGCTGGCAGTAATAATTGCCACATGTACAATCAGCCAGTACGATTTAAGAACCGGAACCAAGGGAGTGATTTCAGGGTTCATCCAGCTCATTCCGGCTACAAAAAGTATGATGGATGTTAATAACGTTGTTACTGCCAGTGTGATTGGCGACCGGCGTGCAAAAATAAATCCTGAAAGTATGGTGGCCCAACCGATGTAAATCATTGTCTCATAACCATTACTCCACGGCGCATGGCCAGAAATATACCAGCGAATGCCCAGACCGGCTGTGTAAAGCATAAAGCCGACAAGTACCAGAAGTGTTCCGGCGTTTATGAATTTTGTGTAACTGGCACCGGGTTTCAAAATAAGTACGAAATGAATTACCAGCAAAATAAATCCAAGTAATGCGAATATTTTGGCCAGCTTTCCGAAGATATTAAAATCATTGTAGAAGACTTCGAGGCTTATTTTTGAGGGTGAAGGAATTATATCGGCTCCATACGTATTCTGGTATTTTTTGATAAAGCCCAGATATTCATCGGGTTTCGACCAATTGCCCGAAAGTGTGGCATTGTTATATTCACCGTAATACAAATTCAGGATGCTGCCTGCAAAATCGGCATCTTCCTTTTTCATGTCGGGCGGAATCGTTGAATGTGTCACCCAACTCTTTCGTTCGTCGTTCGGAACCGGGAAAATTTTCAGGAAATCGCCTATTAATATCTGATAACAAATATTTACACGCTCATCAACATTGATGACTTCCTTGTCGAACTTGTTCCTGGTAGTTTGCTTTTTATTGTACGATTGCTGAACCAGATCATTTAACCGATAGTGTCCGGCCTGATCGAACATTTGGTTGAATGAAACGAAATCTCCTGAAATGCCCAACATTTTTCGTAACTCCGGATTGCCCACTTTTATAATCGGAACGTTTTTCCATTTGTCCGGATTGGCGCTCATGTCCATGAAAAATTCAACAGGCGAAAGTCCTTCCCATTTGTCTTTCTTTGTGATTTTGCGCAAAAGATCGGAAGCCAAAGTATTAACCGGTTCAATCCTTCCCTGATTGTCGAGTACCAGTAATTTGCCAAAAGCCGAAATGTGTTGTTTTTTGGTAACATTCGCGCCAAAAGCATCATTTGCCGTCCAGCCAAATGAAGAGAGGAATACAAGCAACATAAGCGTTTTTCCGGCCTTGCGCATATTCTGAAGTTTTGAGCTGAGACGAATAAGTGTCTGAAAGCGGCTGGCAGGGCTGAAAAGTGTGAAAACCATTCCAAGCGTCATCAGAAAATATCCTAGGTAGGAAAGCATTGTTCCCCAATAATCCTGATTAACCGAAAGTATGGTACCTTTTTCATCCTGATCAAAGGACGATTGGAAGAAGCGGTATCCGTTGTATTTCAGAATGTTGTTCATGTAAATGCGAAACGGACGTTCCACTGACGCAGCAGGATCTTTCAAGGTGATTTCGCTCGCGTACGACGAAGGGCTGTTTGAACCGGGATACCTTTCAAGCTGAAATTCGCGGAGATAAATACTGAATGGCAATTCGCGGATAATTGATCCGTAGGAAATGCTGAAGTCGATGCCATTGATCGAACCGGTTGCCGCTTCATAGATGTTTCCGTCCCGGCCAAAAACATTCATTCTTTGGGTTTCATTTCCTGAAGTGATTATAGCAGTAAAAGCATCTATCCTGCCCTGACCGGTTTTGTCAGGAATCTGAACCAGCGAACGAAATCCATTTGCATCCGGCATGCGTGTTTCTGCTGCATTCGGGACAAATAATTCATTTTCCACAGTGACAGTTTTTCCTGCGATTTCTAATGTTTCCTTGTAGCGGTTGTTCGTATTTGGTGTGAATTTTACTTTTGTGCGGGTGGTTTCTTCCTGACCGTTTACGCTCGCTTTCAGGGTAATATAGGATTCAGTTGATACAACCTGATTGTTTGATTCACCTTCCCGGATGTGTAAATTTCCTTCGAAACCTACATAACGGGTAACTCCGGCCCCGATTATTATTGCAATAAAAGCGAGATGAAACAACAAAATCGCCCATTTCTTGCGGTTCACAAGTTTGTACTTGAATACACTTCCGGCCAGATTAACTGCACCAAGTATAAGCAATACTTCGAACCACCACGATTGATATATAAGTGCCTGTGCGGTTGCGGTTCCGTAATCGTTCTCGATAAAAGTTGCATACGCAATGGCGATTGCAAATACCATCAAAAGTATAACTGAAGTGAGCATCGAGAAAAGCAGTTCTTTCAAAATTTTCATATGTTTTCAGATTTCTGAATAAATTAAAAGGCTGTTGGTGGGAACAGCCTTTTTTTGAGCGATTAAAAATAGCAATAATAATTAGTTAACCCTTTCTGGTGAAGGGCAATTGGCAATAAGAATTGCAAAATATTGTTAACGGTTTTTTTTAGTACAATTTACAGTGGCAATCAGCGCACAATTTCGTTCTCCACTCTTCATTAATCTCAACCGGATGTTTGAATTCCAGCGGATTGAACGAATTGGAAATTTGTATTTCATCATTCGTTCCCTGTGCAACAATACTGTGGCACAAATTACAATCACGCGATATTACCTTGCCGCTAGCCGAGGTGTGACGGTCGTTGTGGCAGCGGAAGCAGCCATTTGTTTCCATGTGCCCGATGTGATTCGGGTAGGCTGTCCATTTTACTTTCATCTCAGGGAAGAAATTCTGACTGTAACCTTCCTGCATTCCTGCAATTGCTTTTTCAATCTCTTTTTTACTGGTTTCAAGTAATTCAGGATACATCGCCGAATAGTATTCATCAACCTGTGTTTTAATTGCCATCATGGCGCTGTCGTTCGTCGAATAATCCTGATTCAGCACATCCATGGCCACTAGTTTTACATCAGGTAATTCATGGGGTATTTTTCCGGCAGTAATCAACTCGTCGATAAAATTTTGTGGCGCCTGATAATTGTGCGAAGGCCGGTTATGACAGTCAATACAATCCATTTTCCGAATTGCCAGCGTATCGTGTTGAGCGGCTGTGAGCTTTTCGTCGATGTCTTCAAATATGGTGACCTCGCCGGTTTTCAGGTTGGTGTATTTCACCCATGGAATTTTTTCGCGGTTGCGAACCGATGAAATGTATTCGATTTTCACATCCTTGTTAATGTGCCAGTGGATTCCCTGCGCATTTCCCTGCGCGCTGTTACTGGCGCTTGTTTTCATCTGGAGGTGAACATTCCATGCAGTAGTTGCCTCATCTGCCAGATAGGAAATGATATTTCTTTGTTTCCGGTCGTAAAATTTTTCAGGCCAGTGACAATGTTCACAGGTTTCCATGGCCGGGCGTAAACTTTCAATTGGAGTGAGAATCGGACGCGGAACCTGACCGGTAATAACAGCATAAACCTGGTACAAACCGGTAATTTTGCTTCTTACATACCAGCCTGCTCCCGATCCAACGTGACATTCAACACATTTTACCCTTGAGTGGGGAGAATTTTGATAGGCGGTATATTCTGGTTTCATTACTTTGTGGCAAAGCTTTCCGCAAAATTCGTTCGATTCGGTAATGTGAAATGCCTGAAAACTTCCGATGGACGAAAGGATTACCAGAAAGACTGTTCCAACAAGAAAGATGATGGCGGCATTGCGTGTTGATGGTTTGTTAAAATCAAAAAGAGGGTACTGAGGAGCGCCTGCAACTTTTCGTTTTTCCTGTCTTTTTGCCCTGATCATTCCGATTGGAATTAAAAGCAGGCCAAAAACCATTAATGCCGGAAGCACCATGTAAATGAAAATCCCGAGGAACGAATTGTTTGAATCAAATAAAGTTGAAATAAAGAACAGTATCAGGATAATCAGGAAACTGATAATGGCGATGGTTGTTCCTGCAATGGTTACCAGATTTTTTGTAGATTTTGGCAAATTCATAGTTTTCAGATTAGAAAGTTAAGCAGGGTGTCAGAAAAAAGGCTCTATAACGTTTGGTGTGGGTAAATATTTTAAGCTGGACTCGCCCCCTCGTCCCGGTGTACCGGGACTCGCCCCCCTCTTCTATGTTGTAATTCAAATTTTCGGAGCATTATTTTTGAAATATTTTTTGTGCTAATTTATAAATAATTTATTTACAGCATATTATATTTGTTCTTGTAAAAAGGAAGAGGACGTAGGCTCTGCTGGGGAGC
>JAUYMU010000066.1 GCA_030698405.1 Bacteroidota bacterium | reverse complement strand
TCATGAATGCAACTTATCTAATATATCCGGTAATACTACCAATCGCACCATACTGGAATTGAAACACAGGCAGGTAAATCTTATGAACCCCGCCGGACATTGCTACCAATCGCACCATACTGGAATTGAAACGCCGGTACGGCTGTTAAAGTATTTGCAACAGCCCCTACCAATCGCACCATACTGGAATTGAAACTAAAATTTCATTTAAAATTCGAAGAATGCAGAATTTCTACCAATCGCACCATACTGGAATTGAAACGTGATAATCTCGAATGAATCAGTTCTTAAATCTCTCTACCAATCGCACCATACTGGAATTGAAACGTGTAAAATCATATCCAAACCTTTTAATTATCGAGCTACCAATCGCACCATACTGGAATTGAAACATAAGTTCAACAGTGTCAATAAAAATGGGAGTTTCACTACCAATCGCACCATACTGGAATTGAAACACGGTTTCCTGCCGGTATTCGTAGTACATTTTTTCCTACCAATCGCACCATACTGGAATTGAAACATGGCTATGTATGGCTCAATCGGTTGGGGATTGACTACCAATCGCACCATACTGGAATTGAAACTTTTGTGGCTCGTTAAATTGATCTAATGAAATATCTACCAATCGCACCATACTGGAATTGAAACTGGTATAAATTTATCAAGTATTATGTGAAAATGTCTACCAATCGCACCATACTGGAATTGAAACACTTTGGAAGCAAGCCCATACAACTTACTGGCTGAACTACCAATCGCACCATACTGGAATTGAAACTTTTGTGTTTTTCAGTCGCTATTCAATGCGCAAATAACTACCAATCGCACCATACTGGAATTGAAACATTTGTCTCTATCAAATTACCACCAGACCCCCCGAACTACCAATCGCACCATACTGGAATTGAAACACAGAGGACACGAATGCATTGATTAAAGCGGCAATACTACCAATCGCACCATACTGGAATTGAAACTTCGGCTTCTCCGTAATCGTATCCGTACAGATCCTTCTACCAATCGCACCATACTGGAATTGAAACATGTTACTGCTGCTGCCGGTGTTGCCGGAGCTGCTCTACCAATCGCACCATACTGGAATTGAAACTGCCAAGCTTTATGGCGGCACGGATGCCGGTTTCGTCACTACCAATCGCACCATACTGGAATTGAAACTTGTGAGGGCTTCAATGGCGGGTTGCAGTTCTGTTCTACCAATCGCACCATACTGGAATTGAAACGTAACAATAAGGCGCCGTAGTTCGTAACCGTTTCCTACCAATCGCACCATACTGGAATTGAAACTTGTTTGCAGGTATGCCAATTCAGCAGCCAGCAGTCTACCAATCGCACCATACTGGAATTGAAACCGCCGTATCCCTCAAGGTAATGGTTCCTGATCCTGCTACCAATCGCACCATACTGGAATTGAAACAATGAAATCCGGCAATTAAAAGGATCTGATATCAGGCTACCAATCGCACCATACTGGAATTGAAACTGCGTTTGAGCAATGCCGGATTTTGGGTTGATAAACTACCAATCGCACCATACTGGAATTGAAACGCAGGAAGTGGTGGATATGCTCCTATCCTGCGGACTACCAATCGCACCATACTGGAATTGAAACTTGATGGCGCGCCGGGCACTCCCGGAACTAACGGCTACCAATCGCACCATACTGGAATTGAAACTTTGACAACTTTGAGTTATCAGCGACAACAGAAGTACTACCAATCGCACCATACTGGAATTGAAACGAATGGCCTGAGCAGTTTTGGTTCGGCAAAGCAGACTACCAATCGCACCATACTGGAATTGAAACGCATTAAAATCTCTTGAAAGATACAAGAGTATTGAACTACCAATCGCACCATACTGGAATTGAAACTTTAGGAAAGAATCCCAAAAACTTTAAGCGGACGTTCTACCAATCGCACCATACTGGAATTGAAACTTGTAAAAACTTTTCAGGTATGGTTTAACCCAATCGCCTACCAATCGCACCATACTGGAATTGAAACTTGCGTTCAGCTTGCTTAATGTAAAAATCTAATCTTCTACCAATCGCACCATACTGGAATTGAAACGGTAAATCCGAATGTCATTCGATGAAGAGCACCGGGTTACCAATCGTAAGGGTTTCGAACTATTTCAGAACCATCTTTTCTCAATGTCGCGCCGGATTCCCTAAATTCTCAATAACTATTAATGATCGGTATTTAAAAAGCCAGTCCACAACCATAACAAATGAACTTTACTGTCAGCCGATTGAGTATTGGAATCATCCAATCTGCGATACAATTTATCTTCGTTTTTTAAGCGCGGGAAATGAGGATTGAGTATTTTTTCCTCTATTATCACCTTTGATTCTTTCACCAACCTAACAATCTCACCAACGTGAAAAGGTTTATTATCGAGTTGTACAAGGATACAATATTCGAGTGCCCTTTTCCTAACCTGAACTTTTTTATTTTCTGTTTTCATGACGCTGCCTCCTTAAATATTTGGGTTGTTTGTTTCTGTTTTTTACGATGTTTTCTGTTTCTGAACGATTTTCTAATTCTATGACGCATGATTTTCGCTTTCGTTACAATCTATATAGTACATTCTTAAATATCATACCATCTAATGCAATGTAATATGTATTACATACTATATATTTGAACTTATAAATTGAAATGAATTTCTCTTGAAGACTAACAGAATCAGCAACTATAAAAAAAGCAGTCAATTCCTTTTTGTAAAGAATTGACTGCTCCAATGATTAATTTAGTGTACCCAAAATTCAAATTTTGGATATAAAACTTCCCTGGTTATACTATTTTGGCTTTCAACTTTAAAAGTTCCATCTTCATATTTTCCAGATCCTGCATCAAATTATTCTTCGAAGTCGAATCGTCCAACTGAGTTTTATAATTCAGGAAAAGTTGTTTATAGTATTCAACCCCTTTTTCCATATTGTCGTAAAAGGTGACAAAGTATTTCTTTTGCTTGTCAGTAATCGGTTTAACAGTTTCCTCCAGCTTTCCGCCCAGATATTCGATGTACATATATATTTCTTTCACGAAAAAATTAGGACGGTCGGTACGTTCCATCACATTGGTACGTCCATAAATATGATCAACCATTCTTTTAAGCGAATATAGGCTCGAAAAATAGGCCAGGTTTGGTCCGGGACAAATACTAACTGCAGTGCCTTCCATTTTAACATCCAAATCGTTTGCCATCAGGGTCGAAGCCGTAAGTCCGTTACATAAACAAGCTTTATCTGTTATTTTACTGAGCTGCTTTTCGAACTCCATTTCATTGAGGTTCTGCTCTTTAAGCTCCTGAATTTTATCGCGTTGATATTCTTTTGACGCAGTGCAAATAGTTTGTTTTTCAGGAACAGGATTCAGTGCCAGATATTTTTTCGTACATGGGAAACCATATTTGCCAGCTTTATTTTGCGCTTCCTTTTTCAGGTCCATACCATTACCGCGTACATTGTTAAAAATAACGCCCAACGGAGAGACATCGCTCATGTAGAGATCTTCCTCTTTAGCTTTGCACAGCACTTCCAATGTTTCTTCATCAACTGTGGTAGCTTCCGGCACGAGTAAAAACGGGGTTCCCCACCCTATCGAATCCAAATTGTAATATTCAAGTAAAAACTGATGTTCGGTATTTGAACCAACTCCACCCTGAGCGGTAATTTTCACTAGTAAAGGTTTCTCCGGAACAGGTTTTCCCTTGTCGGCAAGCGCCTTTACATAAATTTCATGAACAGCTTCAATTAATTGTTCTTTGCTGTTCCTGAACTCTTCAAGAACCGGCCCCAGTAAAAAACCGTCGGTTGCAAAAGCATGACCACCGCAGTTAAGTCCCGATTCTACGCGGTATTCTGAAACCCAAATTCCTTTCTTTGCCAGAAAACGTCCCTGAATGATTGCTGAACGATAATCGCTAACTTTCAGAATTACCTTTTTCTTCAGTTCCATTGCAGCGTTCGGATAAAAGTCTTCGAACTCTTCCAGATAACTGTACAGACGCGGGTTCATTCCGGCAGAAAGCACCAATGACGAACTTAAATCGCTCAATGCAAATCCACGAAGTGCCGATTGGGCATCACTGAAAATTGAAGGTAATTTCTCATCACCGGCATAAGCATCGCGGTCAAGTTTCGACATGATGTTTACATCTATCTCGCCTGCTACCAAATTTTCACTCAGCCAATCCGAAAGTTTTTGCTTCATCTGACCAGTATTGATCATCTGATTGAATTTCAGTTTCAGATCAGAAAAATCGGGCAACATTTTGATGTATTTATCCAATTCCTCCTCGGTATGCGAAACAGAGTTTTTCAGATCTTCAAACTTCTTTACAACAATTTCCTGAACAGTATTCAGATAAGCTGTAATGCGTTTGGCGCGGTGATCTTCTGTTTTTGATGGGATTGATTGAAATGGCAAGTTGAATTTTTTGCAGTAAAACTCCCTCATTTTTTCCATCGAAATGTCATCGACCAGCGAAATCACAGAGGAAATGCCATAATGAGCTACTTTAATCGGTGAATCAATGGAATATCCCAGGCCCATAACAGGGATATGAAAAGTGTGCGGGTTATTATTGAAACTCATAAATAATAATTCTTGATTAATAATGGCGGTAAAAATAACTTATTCGGTTTAAATAGGAAAGATTAAATACTTATTAAACGACAGATTCGAAATAAAAAAAATCTGTTTTTTGAACAAATTGCCATCATTCACAAGCGTTTTCGGTATTTTTTTAACAAAGAATACAGAAATTCGAAAAAGATGCCTGAAACAGGGAGAAATCCGGAACATATCAATTCAATGTAATCAAGTGTCAGTTCACCCCGAATTTCCTTGAATATCAATTTTAATTATTTGTGATTAAAACAGTTCGAAAAACTACAAATAAAAGAAAGGTTATTTCACTCATATTAATTATCTTAGTATGCGCATGTAATAATACACAGGATGACTTCAAATTTTCAAACCTTCTAAAATAAGCAACATGAAACCAACCATTCAGAAAATCGCAATTATTATCGGCATAGCAATAATTATCCTGATAATCCTGGTTCAATTCTTTTCAATACGCAAACTGAAAGATCAGGTACAACTTGCCAATGTTGAACTGGCAACCTTGAACGATTCAGTTTCGGTGCATAAATCGAAATCGGGGCAATTAACCTTTAAAATCGCTTCTGTGGAAATTGACAAACGCAACCTGAAAGAGTCACTCGAAACACTCGAACTTACAACGAAAGAATTAAGAAACCAGGGAATAAAATACCGGAATATTATCAGTGCACAAAAAGCTCAGATTGAATCACTCGGAAAAGGATCAACAATTATTCGTGATACAATGATAATTACCAATACCGATACAATCAAAATCGCAAAATTCGATTGGTCAAATAACTTTTTAAGCCTGAAAGGTTCCATCGAAAACAAGAATCTTGATTTTGACTACAAATACAAAACAGGGATCAACATCGTAACCGAACAGCGCCCAAAAGGAACCATTGTAAACTTTTCACTGGCCGATCCGAATGCCACTATCCTTACCGGAACCAGCATCACAGTCACCCGTAAAAAATCAATCCTGGAGAAATGGTATATTACTCTACCAGTCGGTTTCGTGGGAGGATTTTTATTGGCGAAATAGATTTAGAAACCCATCCAATTTATAAACAATATAAATTAGAGAACGTATTTTGCGTTCTAAGCTCTAATTCAATAAATTACAAATCACGCTTCTACAACACATGAAGACCGCTTAAAAACTCCGCTGATTCGAGTAACAGGAGCCGACGGAAAACAAACTTTCCGCAAAGCAAGCTGGGACGAAGCGATGGACGTGGTGGCTGAAAAACTTCAGAAAATAAAAGCTGAACATGGGCTGAATGTACGGCTCTTTTCACCCACGGTTCCTGCGGTCATAACTTTGAAAATTAGATCAAGTTAATTCAATCTCTATAATCTTTTCAATCTCTTTTTTCAATCTTTTCACTCTATGGGATCTTTTGCAGTAAACGAAATAATATTACCCGAAACAAATCTATTTTTTGCCTTCATTATTGGCATCGCATTTGGGTTCGTGCTCGAAATCAACGGATTCTCATCCAGCCGGCGACTTGCCGGAATGTTTTCGGTTACGACACTACCGTGCTGATTGAATTACGTACTTCAGGATGGCTTAAACTATTGGGTCGAAACCATTATGAATCCTGAAAAACCGGCAGAAGGCAGTCCGTACGAAGAAATTGTTGATTGATCAACCTTTAAAGCTTATCTCACACATCCTTTCATAATCGAGAATGCGGATTTGCTTATTATCAATTTCAATGAGTTTTTCCTCTTTAAAACGGGTAAGTATCCGGGCAACACTTTCAATCGACATTCCTGCGATTTCAGCAAGTTCTTTGCGCGATAGCTGAAGAGGAAATGTTTTATCTTTATAAATCCGATTGGCAAGGCAAAGTATAACATCAGAAAAGCGGCCATAAGTCTGCTTGTGCGTGAGACAAAAAAAACGTCCACTTATAATGGTATTGTATTCAGCCAACATCCCAACAATATGAAGTGCAAATTCGGGATTCGACCTGATTAGTTGTTTCACTACACTGATTTCAATTACCTGAACTTTGGTATCAAGGTAAGTTCGGGCAGAGAATTGATAAACTGAATTTCCACCAAACAGAGCTGATAAGCCAATGATATTCATTGATGGCATAATTTGCAGGACCAGATCTTGTCCGCTATTGGTTTCCATATAAATCTTAACCAGTCCTTCGCGAACAATCATGATTTGATTCGCCAGACCTCCCTGCTTACAAATAATCTCACCTTTCCTGTAATTTACTTCTGCGGCTTTAGAATGAACCAAATCCCGCTCTTGTTTAGTTAGAAGATCAATACATGAACCTGATTTTTTACCAATTGCACAACTATGCTGTACCACTTCCATTCCAGATGTCATTTGTATAATTGATTAGTTAGTTAGAATACCCATTTTTACAAAGAAACAAATAAAACTTTGATTTACGTCAAGGATTTCTGTGTTGGACAGAACTAAAATCTACCGTTTAGTTGTTGATTCAAAATAGCATTGCAAGAAGAGATAGCCATATTTTAGCAACGTTATTAATTAACTAAAACATGAATAAAACTGCTCAAAAACTAACTACATTTCTGGTAGTACTAGTACTTCCTGCCCTTGTAATTTTCCTTACCGTACATTTCGGGCTAAGAAAGGGAACACCAATTAAAATGGAATATCAGGTAAGAGCCGAAATGGGTAAAAAAGTTGACCACTCTGAATTTGAAATCCTGAAACAAGAATTTAAACGACCACAAGATGTAACGGCAGCCTGCCTCTCATGCCACAATAAGCGCGATGATGAATTAATGGCTTCGGCTCATTGGAAATGGGAAAGAGAAACCAACCTACCAAATGGCCGTGGAAAAGTTAACATCGGTAAAAAAAATCTGCTCAATAATTTCTGTATGGCTGCAGATGGCAATAATGGATCATGTATGCGTTGCCATATTGGATATGGCTGGCAGGATAAATCTTTTGATTTTAGTGATCCGAATAACATCGACTGTTTAGTTTGCCACGACAATACCAACACCTATAAAAAACGAAAAAACAGTGCCGGGATGCCAGCTACTGCTGAAAATGCTTCTGCCGAATTCCCGGTGCCCGACTATAATTATGTATCACAAAACGTAGGAAAACCTAAAAAAGAAAATTGTGGCGTATGTCACTTTCATGGTGGGGGTGGAAACAATGTTAAACATGGCGATCTGGAAGAAGCCATGCTGAATTGCTCCCGTTCTGTTGATGTTCACATGGCCAAAGACGGAAAAGATATGGCCTGTAACGATTGTCACCTTACCGAAAACCATAACATTAAAGGACGGGCTTACAGCGTTTCTTCCGAAAACACCAACCGTTCTACCTGCGAGCAATGTCACACAAGTGCTCCACATAACGACAAAGTACTTGATATGCACAATATTAAAGTTGCGTGTCAAACCTGTCACATACCAATTTACGCTAAGGTAAATCCAACAGTTATGTATTGGGATTGGTCCGTTGCCGGGAAACGTGATGCAAACGGTAATCCGATCACAGAATACGATAACCAACACAAATACAGCTACATTTCAATAAAAGGACATTTTGTATGGAACGACAATGTAAAACCAGACTACGCATGGTTTAACGGAACTGCCGATCACTACCTGTATGAAGACACCATCAAAACAATACCAGTTAAGATTAATACCTTAATGGGTAGTTATGAAGATAAGGAATCGAAAATATGGCCCATTAAGATTCACCGTGGAAAACAGCCTTACGATACCATTTCAAAACAATTGGTGAATGTAAAAGTATTCGCAAATAAGAAAGGCGAAGGTGCTTTTTGGGAAGATTTACGCTGGGATACTGCTATTTATCTAGGCATGCAATATACAGAACGTGAATACAGCGGCAAGTTTGACTTCGTTCAAACCGAAGCGTACTGGCCAATAAACCATCAGGTTTCGCCTAAAGAACAAACACTGAAATGCATTGATTGCCACACCCGCAGCGATGAAGGCAGACTGGCCAAACTTTCGGGATTTTATCTTCCAGGCCGTGATTACGCGAAAGCAGCCGATTATTCCGGCTTTGCTATCATTATCATTTCAATTCTGGGGGTTCTTATCCACTCCATCCTGCGAATATTAGCCCGTAAAAACAATTTGTAAATCAAAGCAAAATGAGAAAAATAAAAATATTTTCAAGGTTTGAGCGCTTTTGGCACTGGAGTCAGATGGCAGTGGTTATTTTACTTACCCTTACCGGTTTCGAAATACATGGTAATTATGAGATGTTTGGTTTCGAACATGCGGTAAGATTGCACAATGCTGCAGCCATTACGTTTATCATACTCGGATTTATCACCATCTTTTGGCTGTTTGTTACAGGTCAATATCAAAATTTCATACCAACCAGGAATAAGCTTAAAGAACAAATCAACTATTACGCCATAGGGATTTTTCAAAACGCGCCACATCCAACACAAAAAACAGCGACCAACAAACTAAACCCATTACAACGAATCATTTATCTGGGTTTATTAATCCTGATTTTCCCGGTACAAACAATCACCGGTTTACTTTATATGTATTATCATTATCCTGAAAATCCAATCGATGCAAGCGGTTTATGGATTGCAGTAATCACACACACGCTCGGAGCTTTCCTGTTTATAGCCTTCCTTATTGTTCATGTTTATATGACATCAACCGGGCATCGAATCACAACGAATGTTAAAGCCATGATTTCGGGATACGAAGATGAGCCAATTACCAAAGAAAGCACATAATAACAATCAGCATAAAAAAGACACGACAATGAAAAAAATAGTATTCGCATTCGCAATTGCAATCATTATTGCAGCATGTAACAAATCCGAGAAGTTCGCCAATGTTGATGAAATGGTGAATAAAGCAGAAAAACAAGTCAAAATAATTACCTCTGAAGAGCTAAAAGGATTGATGGGTGGAGAAGAAGTATATACGTTGATTGATGTGCGCCAGGCTGACGAACATTATCCCGGATACATTCCCGGATCAGTAAATATACCACGAGGAAGTCTTGAATTCAAAATTGCTGATTCTATTTTCTGGGAAAGTGTTGGTATTTACATGCCATTACCCAGTGAAAAAATTATTGTGTACGACCAGAAAGGCAAACGTGGAATATTGGCAGCCCAAACACTTCAGCAATTGGGATATACCAATGTTTTAACCTTAAAAGAAGGTTGGAAGCAGTGGGAATTGACTTTCCCCGATATTTTTGAGAAAAACCTCGAAAAAATGAGTGGAGGGCACGATACCCCAAAACCTGCCGGGGGATGTTAATTACAAACGAGACAATTCATTTTTAACCAATAAATAAAAACAAACAATTCAATGAAAAAGCTATTTAAACTCCTGATTATTTTAGTGATTCTTCCTGCTTTCTTTTTAAGCAGTTGTAAAAAAGAAAACGAAGAAACATTTGATGCACAGAAAGCATTAACCGATTATTTGGTTACCCAAAACCTGGACATCAATACTATTATTGCCAATTTTGTGATGTCTGCTCCAGCCGATGGAAATGTCAGTGCAAAATATGTGATCGATATCCGAACTGCCGATGAGTTTGCTTCTGGTCATATTACTGATGCTCGTCGGGTTGACCTCGCTAACATTTTGACTGAAGCGGCCAAAGCAACAAAACCAATTTTGGTAGTTTGCAAAACCGGACAAACAGCTACCCATGCCGTTGCTTTGCTCCGTCTGTCGGGATATGCCGATGCCGTTGCCTTAAAATGGGGAATGAGCTCGTGGAACACTAAATTAGATGTCTGGACATCGAACATTGGAAGTGTTGCTGTCGGAAATGCTATTTGGACAACCGATGCAGCTCCAGCTAATCTAAGCTTCGCGAGCCCAACAATTTCCAGTACCGATATTGTCCCTGCCAATATCCTTAAAGCCAGAGTTGCACAGGTACTTTCTGAAGGATTTAAAACTGTTACTACAACCGATGTATTGACCGATCCAACCAAATACTTCATTAATAATTATTTCAATGAAACAGATTATGCTGCTTTTGGTCACATAAAAGGAGCTTACCGGATCAATCCGCTTTTAGTAGGTGAAGCTCAGGTTAAATTCCTTGACTCATCTAAAGAAGTGATAACCTACTGTTACACTGGACAAACGTCAGCTGCAATTTCAGCTTATCTGCGCGTTATTGGCTATAATGCAAAAAGCCTCATGTTTGGTATGAACAAATTAAACAATGCTAGTTCAGCCTGGGGAACATCGGTCAATCAATGGAAAGCTAGCATGTCGAAAAGTTTGCCTATAGTTACCGGTAATTAATTTACAAATCAAACTTTCATACCGATTATGAAATACTTATTTATCGTTGTTATGTTGCTATTTGCCCTGACAGCAACAAAAGTTGCAGCTCAAGGTTGCGGCGGGGCTCCTTCAGATGAAGGACTAAAAGTATTCGGTTTTCTTCAGGCTCAATACGAATCGCATTACACTGATCCTGGTAAAAACGGATTCTCGTTCGAACGTTCACGCCTTGGAGTAATGGGCAAGATACCTTACGATTTCTCTTACTATATGGTAGCCGAATTCAGCCCGTTTATTTCCCCTAACCCATATCTTCTCGACGCATTTATTACTTACGACAGGTTTTCCTGGTCGAAAATTTCAATGGGCTCGTTTAAAACTCCGTTTGGTCTTGAAACCAATACTGCCTGTAGTGGTCTTACAACCATTTATCGCTCAACAGCTACCTTACAAATGGTAGCGCCATTCCGCGATTTAGGCGTTGTTCTGATGGGCGGAACCGACTCAACTTTTTTCACTTACCAGCTTGGATTCATGAATGGAAGCGGATTGGGCAAGTTCGACAACAATAACAAAAAAGATGTTGTTGGTCGGGTAGTCATTAAACCACTGGATTTCCTGAAAATTGGAGGAAGCTTTCGTTACGGATTCCCTTCATATGTGAACAATGTTGATAGCAGGACCTCAATTGGTGCCGAATTACAGGCCAAATACGCCGGATTTACCTTGCTTGGCGAATATATTTCAGATCAGGGCGATTACAACCGCGACCTCGGCGGCGGCTGTAGCGGAAACCTTATTGAACTGGGCGAAAAACGAAGTGGAGGTTACGTTACCATGTCGTACCTGTCGAAATGGAATCTTGAACCTGTTTTCAGGTACGACTTTTTCGATTCAGGTAATACATCAAAATACAAAGAGAGCAACATGACTTTCGGCGTCAATTACTTCTTTAACGATTGGACCCGTCTGCAAGTAAATTACATGTACCGTGGCGATTCACCCGTCGAAGTAAAAAACGACGAACTTGCCATTCAGGTACAGGTTAAATTCTAAATTTATAAAATAGCTTATTATGAAAAAACTAATATTCTCATTTATTACTCTTTTAAGTCTGGCAATGGCTGGCATTGCGCAAGACTTAATTTCTGTTGCCGATTTGAGTGCCAAATTAAAAGATCCAAGTTTTGTAGTAATCTCAGCCGAAGTGGAAACCGAATATGCCAAAGTGCACATTACCGATGCTGTTAATGTTCCATATACAAGTTTAGAGAAAAAAGTCGGTGCAGTTGAAGGTTTACTTATCTCACCTGAAGAAATTGCAAAAGCAATGAGCGCAAAAGGAGTTAGTGAAAAGAAAACCATCGTTGTATATGATGAAGGGACTGGGAAATACGCAGGAAGGGTTTACTGGATACTCAAATACATGGGCGTCCCAAATGTAAAAATTCTCGATGGAGGATTAATTGCCTGGAAAGCTGCAAGAAAACCGGTAACTAAAAATCCAACGATTGTTAAACCCGAAACATTTTCAACTTCAGTAAACAATTCAATTTTTGCATCGATGAAAGATGTACAGGCAGCGGTTGGAAATTCGAAAATTGCGCTGGTCGATTTTCATGAAGCAGCATTGTTTAACGGGAAAGACCCTAAAGGAAAAGGACGAATTCCCGGATCAGTAAATGTTGACCACACCACATTGCTTGATGCTAAAAGTGTCTACAAATCGAAAACTGATCTGCAAAAAATGTTTAATGACGTAGGAGCTACCAGTGACAAAACTATTTATGTTATTTGCAGTTCAGGAACAAGAGCTTCAAAAGGATATTTTGCATTAAAATCAATATTAGGATATCCGAATGTGAAACTTTATGATGGAGGGTTAAATGAGTGGGCTGCAACGCCTTCAAACAAAATGGAAAAGTAACCTTATTGAAAAACCAAAAAGAAAAAAGAAGCAGCCGGTGGTTGCTAATATGCAAAGAGCCATTCGAACAGAGTGGCTTTTTTTTATGGATAATTGCAATAATTCAGGAAAATTATTCTTTTAATTTCGAGTGGCCAGAACCTCTTTGGTAAACTCTCTGGCAAGTAGTTTTTGTTGTATTGATGGTGGTAAAATTCTTCTCAAAAACAGAAAAATCCAATTAACTTTTCCAGGTATGATTACGATTTTTTGCTTAAGCATTCCATTTATTCCAATCCTTGCAACTTCATCGGCACTTATCTCAGTTAACCGTCCGATTTTTCCGTGAGAATTTATTCTCGTATTGGTTGATCCATTTGTTCTCACTCCGTTTGGGCACAATACGGATACACTCACTCCGGTTCCTTTCAATTCGCTGCGTATGGATTTGCTGAAATACAACACAAATGCTTTGCTTGACGAATATAAGCTCTTATAGGGAATTGCCCAAAAGGCTGCAAGGCTACCCACATTCAGGATATATGACTTTTCATGGGTTCGCAAAACGGGCAGATAAAACCTCGACAGCATAACGAGAGCTCTAATATTCAACAAAATGCGGTCATCAATGTATTTGATATCCGACGTCTCGAAAACTGAAGCTCCGGCCACACCGGCATTATTTATTAGAATATTCACATCAAATTGTTTAAGTTGAGACCAATCAAATACGGCTTTCGGTGAATCAAGCTGTGATAAATCCGTTTCAAAAAACGCGGTCTTTACCTGGTGCTTCTCGGCAATTTCACAGGCAACCTTTTCCAAACCTTCACCAGGAAGCGAAACCAGAACCAGATTCATCCCAAGGCTTCCGCAATACCATGCGATTGATTTGCCAATACCCGAACTGGCTCCAGTAATCAGTGTATAAACTGTTCGTTTCATATTTTAATTTATTTTTTTAACCAGTTAATCGTCATACCTGCACCGGTTTTAAAATCCACAGGTTTGTAATCAAGCTCCTTCTCAGCTTTTGCACTCGATAAATTCCAGTTATGATTGTATTTTCGAACCAAAGCCGGAATGATAAGTGGCGCTCTTCCCGAAATTCGGGCAATTAGCAGCATAATTCCTGAAATCAGTTTCATTAATGGCAACGGGAAATGAATCATAAAATAACGCTTTCCTGTTAATTCTGCCAATACGCCGAATAATTCATTGAAGGTCATATTTGTCCCACCCAACACATACCTTTCTTCTGATTTTCCTTTTTCCATTGCCTGAATATGGCCGGTCACAACATCCTCAACATAGACATAATTCCCAATACTTTTCCCATTGCCCGGAATTATTCTCCATTTTCCAAGTATATAATTCTGAATAATACGAGTTATACCATTACTTTCACTTAAAATACCAGGACCATAAACCCGACTTGGATTTACGATTACAATCTCAGGACCAGTTATTGAAAGTGTTTTCAGAATTGTTTCCATCATCATTTTTGAACTTTCATAATCGATGAAATATTTTAGCGGTCGCGGAGTATTTTCATCAACCATTTCGCCTGGGCGGGATGGACCAAGCACTCCGGCTGTCGATGTGCATACAATCTTCTCAACTCCTGAAATTATGCCCGCCCTCACAACATTCATTGTTCCTTCAATATTTTGCCGGTAAATCAACGAAGGATCTTTGTCCCAAACACAGGCAAAAGCAGCAGTATGATAAATCTGCGAACAACCTTCAACAGGCTTTATCAGGCTATCAAAATCCAAAATGTCTCCCTTGAACAATGTAATATTCGGATGTTGAATGATCGCAGTTTTGTGTTCGTACCGATAGAGCGCGTGAACCTCATGACCATCGTTGGCCAGTCGCAAGGCCAGTCGGCTTCCGATAAAACCCGTTGCACCACTTACAAATATTTTCATAGCCGGTTTGTTTTAACAACCATGTTTGGATGTGCCCAAAGTGAAAACCATTCACTTGTTAATGCCAAAATTATGTGCGTAAAAACAGCAACCCAAATAGTGCCTGATAGGTAAGTTAGATAACAAAGCAAAATTCCCAAAGGCACCGATCCTATAATTTCTTTAAAACCTTTGTGAAGATGAACCAATGCATAAATGATTGTATTTAAAACGATCGCGAAAAACAGTCCTAAAACAGGTAGCGCTGCAAAAAAGAGGAATCCACGGAAAAGAAATTCATAGGCTAAAAGATAGGCAATCCAACTCAATGCACTCATTATCAACATTCCGATTGACCATTCTTTTTCTCGGATTTGCGGGTACATTTTCAGATTCTCTTCTGTTCGTGAATTAAAATAACTTACTGGAACAATGACCAATGAAAGTATCATTACCCAGAAATAAGATTCTGAATCTGGCCGGACAACACCAAAATCACTGAGTTTTTTTGTCCCTGAAATAAGAATAACAGCCAACGGCAAAAATCCAAAAATGACAACTCCCGAAAGGCGTTGATATAAAACATAAATTGGTTTTCCCGTTTCTGTTTTTAGCAGACTTATAACTTTTCCTGAAGTTGACAGATAGTAATAACTTAAAAATCCAACCGTAGCAACCGCGATTGCAGAAGTTAACAGAAGCCACTCAGTTTTATCTGAAATATCATTCATAAAAACCAATTGAGAGAGTTTAATTGTGAAGCCAATTTATGATTAAATATACGAAAATTGTTCAGATATAAATTTTCAAATTGTTCAATCATGCAAAATAAACCAACACTCCCGGCAATATAAAATGAATGACGTTCCTCAGCATTTGCAAGTATCTAAAGACTTAAGTTCGATGCCTTCGAAAGAAGCTATTTTTCAAAAAAAAAATCAACCATTATGGAAAGTCAATTCTCGTTCAATCCCAATCCGCTGGTTCGTTATCTTCAAAAACCAGCCGAACAATTTACCCGCGAAGACCTGATCAAATACATAGAAGGCAACCAGATTCATCAGCTTAATTTCAGGTATGTAGCCGGCGATGGACGTTTAAAAACGCTCAATTTTGTAATCACCGGACACGACCATCTGGAAAACATTCTCACTTTTGGCGAGCGTGCCGATGGTTCGAGCCTGTTCCAGTTTATGGAAACAGGCAGCTCCGATTTATATGTTGTACCCCGCTATCGCACTGCTTTTATCAATCCTTTTCAGGTGGAACCATCGCTCGAAATCCTTTGTTCCTTTTTCGATTTCGAAGGCAATCAGTTGGAGCTTTCGCCTGAATATGTGCTAAAAAAAGCCATCACGCATTTCCGCAATACAACCGGAATGGACATGAAAATGATGGGCGAACTGGAATATTACGTGAACAGCAAACACGATGGGCTGTTTCCGGCAACCGATCAGAAAGGCTACCACGAATCGGAACCATTTGCCAAATTCGAGGGAATGCGCAAGGAAGCAATTAAGCTGATTGCTGCCTGCGGCGGAAAAATCAAATACGGGCATTCTGAAGTGGGAAACTTTTCATTGGGCGACGAAGCTTTTGAACAGCACGAAATTGAATTTTTGCCCACCGATCCTGAATCTGCTGCCGACCAACTTATTATTGCCAAATGGATTTTACGAATGCTGGCCGAAACACGAAAAGTGGAAATCAGTTTCGCGCCAAAAATCACGGTTGGAAAAGCCGGCAGCGGCCTGCATTTTCACATGCTGGTTGAAAAAGACGGGAAAAACATTGTGCTTGAAAATGGGAAACTTTCGCCCACCGCGCGACAAATGATTGCCGGAATACTCGACACTGCCGATGCACTGACCGCTTTTGGAAACACCATACCAACCTCCTACCTGCGACTGGTACCAAATCAGGAAGCGCCAACCCGAATCTGCTGGGGCGATCGCAACCGATCAGCATTGGTGCGTGTTCCGCTGGGTTGGACAGGCAAACAGAACATGGCTGCCATGGCAAATCCTGATGTGAAAGTATCGTCCAAAAATGGTGATAGCCGGCAAACTTTCGAATTCCGCGTTCCGGATGGAAGCGCCAACATCCACCTGATTCTGGCCGGTTTGATCGTTGCCTCCCTTTATGGAATCCAAATGCCCAATGCGCTTGAACTTGCCGATCAGCTTTACGTAGAAGGAAATATTTTCAGGAATATTCCCAAACAACAATTGCAGCAATTGCCGGCTTCCTGTGTCGAATCAGCAGAACGCCTAAAATCGAAACGGGAAATATTTGAGAACAACGGCATCTTCCCAAAACGGTTGATCGACCATACAATTGACGCGCTTGCCGCTTTTCAGGATAAAAACCTAAGCAGCGAACTGGAAGGAAACCCGGAAGCCACAAGGGATTTGGTGATCAGGTTTATTCATTGTCAGTAATGAATTTTTATTCCGACAAAAATTCATATTTTCCACTTTTAACTTTAAATACCTGATAACCGTCTTCCTCTTTGATAAATTCAATTTCTTCCGATTCATCGATTGAACGCCCTTTTTCTGTTACATTTTTCTCTTTCATCACAGGGACATATACCGTGGCTTCGCTTCCAACAGGAACAGTAACCGTCATGTCAAATTGCTGATCTTCATTTTTCCAGTGAATACCGGCTTTGCCAAAAGGTGTCTGGTTGAAATATTTCGCAAACGTTACCTCATCCACCGGTTGCGGACGGAAAATAATGTGTTTGTAGCCCGGCTGATCCGGATCGGCATTCATTCCGGCGAGTTTGCGGTAAAACCAAACCAGTCCGCCGCCAAACATGGGGTGGTTGTGCGAACCTTCCTCGCTCCATTGCTCGCGGGTAGTGGTCGAGCCCAGTTTGAGCCAGTGGCCAAAACCGGGTTCTTCACGTTTGTTCAGGGCCTCATACGCCAAATCGTGCATCCCATTTTCCGATAGCACTTCAAAAAAGAACTGGGTACCAAAAATGCCGGTATCCAAATGCCCTTTATTTGCTTTGATGTCGGCTTTCAAAGACTCAATCACATGTTCGTACTGTTTGTCTGGCACACCCATTCGCAGGGCAAATATATTTCCGCCGGCTTTTCCGTAGCTACCTTTTTTCTCATTGTAGAATTTTTTCCAGAAAGCACTTCGGGTTTGTTCTGCCAGATCAGCATATTGTTTCGCATCGTCAACGTTGCCCAGCGCCCTGGCTGCCTGAGCCGTGATGTCGGCACATCGCCAGAAGTAAAACGTGTGAACCATTTCATCCGGTGGCAAAGCACCGGGAGTAACCCAATCGCCCAGGTTGAACCATTTGAGCACTTTGCCGTCTTTTCCAACCCGCTTCGAAAACATGATTCCGTCTTTGTCAACCCAGGTCTGCATATACCGGACGTATTCCTTCATTCCTTCGAAATTATCTTCAAGCATGTCTTTTGCTCCGTAATGCAGATAAAATTCCCAGGGCATGATGCAGATAGCTGCTCCCCATGCCACACCGCCACCGCATCCCGGCTGCCAGGGTGCGCCATTTGGAACATACCCGGTTTTCAAATCCTGTGCGCCCAAAATATCCTGAATCCATTTTTGGTAGAAATTCTGTGCATCGTAGTTGTGCATCACCGTTACGCAGGCCACCTGTCCATCGCCGGTGTAGGCAGAGCGTTCGCGGTGCGGACAATCGCTGGCAATGCCGCCGTGCATGTTGTCGGTCTGGCTTCTGCGCCATATTTTGTTGATGTCGTTAAAAAGTTGGTTCGAGGTTTCGAACGTGGCAGATTCTTCCACATAAGTATGAACCACTTCGGCAATAATATGATCGGCTTTGAGCTCGCCCGGCCAGTTAACGATTTCGACAGCGCTAAAAATGAACCAGTTGAAACGGGCAGCATACGATTCCCGCCCATCACCCTTGAAAATATAGGAATTGTCGCCCGAATATGTGTTGCAAAGGTATTTGATCTCAATTTTATGTCCTTCATTTCCTTTTACCCGATCCAACCGAATCCAACCTGAGACTTCAACACCAAAATCGACATGATAATTTCCATTGGCCAGTTTTTTAATTTTTACGGGTTCAAGTTGCTCCATCACCTTATCGGGATGAGCTGTGTGGGCGACCAGTTTACCTTCGGGAGCCTTACGAATCGCGACAGGCTGCCATGCTGAATCGTCAAAATCGGGCTCGTTCCAGCCATCTTGTTCTTTCCGCGCATCGTAATGCTCACCATAATAAACCATGTCCATCAGGATCGGGCTTTGCGCGGCTTTCCAGCTTTCATCGCTGACAATTATTTCTTCTGATCCATCTTCATATGTAATGTAAATTTGAAGCAGAAAACGAGGCGTTCCGTAACCGGCAGTCCAGTATTTTGCCGGATTGTAAAAACCGTTTCCAAGCATTCCGCTCAGGGCATTCTGTCCCCTTTTCAATTGGTCTTTAATGTCATACGCAAGGTACATGACTTTGTATTCCCTGAAATTGTCTTCCAGCGGAATACCTTCGTTGATTAATCCCGGTCGTTTGGCATAGTTTGTCTGGTTGGGGATCAACACATCGTCACCCACTTTTTCACCGTTCAAGTATAATTCAAAATACCCGAGTCCTGTTACAAAGGCTACCGCTTTTTCAACTTTTTTATCAAGCCTGAATTCTTTCCTGAACATGGGTGCCGGAGGCGGCAATTTCTCAGGAAGCGGGGCTCCCGGATTTGATGGTTTGGGAAGCGCTTCTTCACCCTGCCATGGAGCGCCAATCCATTTGGCTGTCCATTCCGCAGGATTCATTATTCCCATTCGCCAGAAAGCCGGTTCGCTCCAGTCGGAGACTTTCCCGTTTTTGTCCCAAACACGCACCTGCCACCAGCATTCCATCCTCGACTGTAACGGTTTACCTGAATACACAATCCGGTTACTTTGTTCGCTGATGACGTTCTGGCTATCCCACAAATCAGCTTCTTTCAGCTTTTTTTCTGAAGTCGCCACCCTGATTTGCCAGGCGGTTTGTGTTTGTCCGCGGTCGCCTTTTCCGGCAATATTTACCCATGCCAGTCGCGGCTGAACAACATCAACCACCGAAGGATTTTGCAGGTACTCGCAGCTAAGTTTCTCGGGGTTAATTTTCGCTAAAGCAACATAGCCGGGGAGAATGGAAAGAATAATCAAAATGAAAAGTTGTTTGGTTGTCATTGGTATCGTGGTTTATGGTTTTGTCTGATCAATATATACTGGCCGTTTGATATAGACCTCATTCATAATTATTTCTGTTATAATTGAAACTGTAGTCAAAAATAACATTTGCTTCTGTTATAATTGAAACAATATGAAATTATAAACTTTTCATCCATCGTAATTTTTAAAAGAATGTGAAACAACAATTCAAAACAAACAGAACAACATGCTGACAATGAACGAAATAATACTTGAAAATTTCGCTCCTGAAAATCGCCTTAACTGGCAAATCATCAACGATGGAGTGATGGGCGAATTATCCGAAGGCCTTTTCAAAATTAATACAGACCAGACTGCTGACTTTTGGGGCAATATTTCACTCGAAAACAATGGTGGATTTGCTTCGGTGAGGGCATTGGTTAAAGAACCTGTAACCGGGAATTTTCAGAAAATAGTATTGCGTGTAAAGGGTGACGGCAAAACATACAGTTTCAGTATCCGCACAGATGAGAATTGTTCAGCCTTTGGATCCCAATCGAGGTCTTGTTGAAGTTTCATAGCTATATTGCCCAAATGAGACATGGTAATTGATCGATGTCCAATTTCGGCCGGCGCAATGGTTTCTTCACGTGACATCACACAGTCAATAAAGTTTCTGAAATGGTTTTCACTTTTATACAGATTAATTTCGGATGGAGAGATCACCGTATCTTTCAGATTTTCAGGAAAAACCTGATGTGTTCCGCGATTTGCCCAGGCCCATCCATCAGTTCCGTGAAAAGTTACACCGCCTTTAACCTTATTCGAAATAATGAGCTTTACTCCATTGGCATAGAGGCATTCGAAATAGAATTCAGTGGCTGTATTCCAAACCGGGTGTTGTGCCCAAACGGCTTTTGCATTTTGAATTTTTACCGGACCGGTAAGTTCGGTTCCCATTCCCCACTGCGCAATGTCGGGGTGATGTCCGCCCCAATCAGTAACCTGTCCGCCTGAATAATCGAGTACCCAACGAAAGTTAACATGAGTACGTGCCGGGCAATAAGGCGCATCGGGCGCTGGTCCGAGCCACCTGTTATAATCGAAACCCTCCGGAACCGGAATTGTATTGGTAAGGTGACCAGTTTTTCCAAAGTCGGGAGTTCCGCCCGGTAAACCGCACTCAACAGTTTGCAACTGTCCTATGCGGCCATTTCTTACCAGTTCACAAACCCTCCTGAAATTTTCATCGGAGCGCTGCTGGCTGCCAGTCTGAAAAATGACTCCATACTTTTTCACGGCATTGGACATTGCACGACCTTCAGGAATGGTTAACGCGAGCGGCTTCTGACAATAGATGTCTTTCCCCGCTTTTGCAGCCATCAGTACCGGAATAGAATGCCAATGATCGGGCAGCACAACTTCTACTGCATCAATATCTTTCCGATCAATCACTTCCCTGAAATCTTCGAATCCCTTGCAGCCCGTGTATTTTTTTCCTGACATTTTGGAGTAAATGCCATTTACCAGATTTATGCCGACCTCCCTGCCTCCTATTCTGCCATCCCAGTATCCGGTACTTCGTTTATTTACATCGCATACAGAGGTAATTTGTACCCGTTTGTCTATTATAAAATCGTTGATGTCATTCATTGCCTGATTACCGGAGCCAATAATTGCCAGATTGATCCGGTCAGAAGGAGCTGCATGTCCGCTCTTTCCCCGGACACAGGCTGAAATAATAGTTGGTACTACAATTACAGAGGCAGTTGCAGTTCCTGAAATTTTAATAAAATCACGTCGGTTTAGGTTTTTCATTGTATTTTTTACGGCTACAAGTAAAGTTTTTTAGATTCAATGCTATAGCCAATAAATAAATTGCTATTCATACCTGAACACAATTTCATCGTTCTCAACTCCGATTATCACCTTACTTCGGCCATCCATATTTCCGGCCAGAATTTCACGCGACAAATCGTTCAGCACATATTTTTGCAGCATTCGCTTTACCGGCCTTGCGCCATGAGCAATGTCATATCCAACCGCGGCCAGCCAGTCGATGGCTTCTTCCGAAATGTCGATGGTAAATTTGTTATCAGGAATACGTTTCATGATAAGGTTAAACTGCAATTTTACAATGTTGCGCACATCTTTCCGGGTCAGCGGTGTAAACATGATCACTTCGTCAATGCGGTTCAGGAATTCGGGCGAAATGGTTCTCCGGAGCAAATCAAATAAATCGGTGCGGGTTTGCTCTTCAATTTCCGCATGATTTCGCTCGTTCATTTCTTCGAACCTATCCTGAATCAAATGAGAACCGATATTTGATGTCATGATGATAATTGTATTCTTGAAATTGGCAACCCGTCCTTTGTTATCGGTTAACCGTCCATCGTCCAACACCTGAAGCAACACATTAAAAACATCGGGATGCGCTTTTTCGATTTCGTCAAACAGCACTACAGAATACGGTTTCCGGCGAACTGCTTCAGTCAATTGGCCACCTTCGTCGTAACCAATGTATCCGGGTGGCGAACCGATTAGTCGTGTCACCGAAAATTTTTCCTGGTATTCCGACATATCAATGCGGGTCAGCATGTTCTCATCATCGAACAGAAATTCAGCCAAAGCCTTTGCCAGCTCGGTTTTTCCAACACCCGTTGAGCCTAAAAAGATAAACGAACCAATCGGGCGTTTTTCATCCTGAAGCCCTGCCCTACTCCGCCTTACCGCGTCAGCCACCGCATGAATCGCCTCGTATTGTCCAACGACACGGTGATGCAATTCGTCTTCAAGGTGAAGTAATTTTTCACGTTCGCTCTGCAACATTCTGGAAACCGGAATGCCCGTCCACCGCGAAACGATTTCCGAAATATCTTCGGCATCTACTTCTTCCTTTATCAGATGTTCAGCAGAACGGCTGTTTAGCTCTGCTTTTAGCCTGCCAATTTCTTTTTCGGCTTCCTGAATTTTGCCATACCTGATTTCGGCAACACGCCCGAAATCACCGGCACGTTCGGCCTGTTCAGCCTCCAGTTTCAGTGATTCAATTTCCAGTTTATTCTGCTGAATTCCATCTATCAGCGATTTTTCCAACTGCCATTGAGCCCTGAATTTCGATTGTTCCTGTTTCAGATTGGCAATATCCTCGTTCAGGATGGAAAGCTTTTTCTCATCTTTCTCGCGTTTTATGGCTTCCCGCTCAATCTCCAGTTGCATAATTTTCCGGTCAATTTCGTCCAGTTCTTGGGGTACTGAATCCATTTCGAGGCGCAGTCGGGCCGCTGCTTCGTCCATCAGGTCGATGGCTTTGTCTGGCAAAAACCTTTCTGTAATATATCGTTGCGACAATTCAACCGAAGCAATGATCGCTTCATCTTTAATCCGCACTTTGTGGTGATTTTCATACCTTTCCTTCAGTCCGCGCAAAATCGCAATGGCGCTCAAAGTATCAGGTTCGTCCACATTCACAATCTGGAAACGGCGTTCCAAAGCCTTGTCTTTTTCGAAATATTTCTGGTATTCATTTAAAGTGGTTGCGCCGATGGCACGCAGTTCACCACGCGCCAAAGCAGGTTTCAGTATATTGGCGGCATCCATCGCGCCCTCGGTTTTTCCGGCTCCAACCAGTGTATGTATTTCGTCGATAAAAAGAACAATTTCGCCATCTGCCGCGATCACCTCATTTACAACCGCTTTCAACCGTTCTTCAAACTCGCCTTTGTACTTTGCACCTGCAATCAGGGCGCCCATGTCGAGCGAAAAAAGTTGTTTCGATTTCAGGTTTTCAGGCACATCGCCACGCACAATTCGTTGCGCCAAACCTTCGGCAATGGCTGTTTTTCCGGTTCCCGGCTCGCCAATTAAAATTGGATTGTTCTTGGTCCGGCGTGATAAAATTTGAAGTATTCTCCGGATTTCGTCATCGCGGCCAATCACAGGATCTAGCTTTCCGTCGCGGGCCCGTTGATTCAGATTGACTGCAAAACGGTTGAGTGAATCAAATTTATCTTCGGCGCTCTGACTATCAACTTTGGCGCCTTTCCGAAGTTCTTTGACCGCCATTTCGAGATCTTTTCCGGCCACTCCTGCATCTTTCAGCATCCGGCTGATGGTATCGCCGGTTTCCAAAAGTCCCATCAGGATATGCTCAACCGAAACAAACTGATCGTTCATTTTCTGCATGATGGCAATGGATTTCTGCATTGCCCGGTTGGCATCCGACGATAAATAAGGTTCACCACCGGTAACCTTTGGATACGATTCGACAATGCGATCCAGTGCCTGCTGAATAACCACCGGGTTCGCGCCCAGCTTTTTCAGCAAAAAACCAACTACATTCTCGGCTTCATGAAAAAGCCCTTTTAAAATGTGACCTGTTTCAATGGCTTGCTGATTGTTGCCCTGAGCTACAGTAAAAGCATATTGAACAGCTTCCTGCGACTTGATGGTGAAATTATTGAAGTTCATATTTTCTGTTTTAATTGTTTTCTGAATAAAGATAAGGATTTGAGGCGATCAAATGGTTTGCCAAAGAAACAAGTTTCAGGATTGCTCTACCCTGCAAGACAAATTGACTGGTAATGAGTTGATATACGGAAATAATTTCCGGATAATTACATTTCTACTGACTTGTTGACATAAATATTCTGTCTGAACCAATCATTTCTTCAGATTGCTATTTTCAAGCTTAAACTGATTTATCATACTCTTGTTTTATTTGTTATATTCCAAAGGTTTGTGAAGTAGTATTTTTGTGGTGAAATTTATAGAATAAAACACCATGCTTAAACTCACCTCCATCTTTGCCTTCATTCTGTTATCGACGACAGCCTTTTCACAGTCGGTCAGCAAATTCATCATCGTCGATCAATTCGGATATTTGCCGAATTCAAGCAAAATAGCAGTGATAAAAAGTCCGCAGGTTGGTTTTGACAATACTGAAACCTTCACCCCCGGAGCCAATTATTCGGTAATAAATACTGAAACCGGGAAATCAGTGCTGACAGGAAAACCGGTAGTCTGGAAAAGTGGCGCAACAGATGCTTCGTCGGGTGATAAAGTCTGGCATTTCGATTTTTCAGCAGTTACAGCCTTTGGCGATTACTATGTGCTGGATGTTGACAACCAGAAAACGTCCTACAAATTCAGGATTTCGCCAGCCATATACAACGAAGTGCTTAAACACGCAGTGCGTACTTTTTATTACCAGCGTGTTGGATTTCCGAAAGACGCTGCTTTTGCCGGAAAGGCCTGGGCGGATGGAGCCAGTCATATTGGCAATTTGCAAGATAAAAACTGCCGGATTTACAATGACAAAACCAATGCTGCGACCGAACGCGATGTAAGTGGTGGCTGGTACGATGCCGGTGATTACAACAAATACACAAACTGGACTGCCAATTATGTTGTTGAAATGATGAAGGCTTATCTGGAAAGACCCGAAGCATGGGGCGATAATTACAACATTCCGGAGTCAGGAAACAAAATTCCGGATCTACTGGACGAAGCCAAATGGGGAATTGATCATTTGCTTCGCTTGCAGCTTAAAAATGGAAGCGTTTTGAGTATTGTAAGTGAATCGCATGCCAGTCCGCCATCGAAAGCTACCGGCCAAAGTCTTTACGGTCCGGCAAGTACTTCGGCAACACTAAATACCTCGGCTGCTCTTGCGATAGCCGCCAAGGTTTACCGCAGTATCGGAATGGAAGTTTATGCCGATACTCTTCAGAAACGGGCTGTCCAGGCGTGGAATTGGGCAGAAGCAAATCCAAAGGTATTGTTTCAAAATAACGATGCTGCATATGGTTCTCTTGGAATCGGTGCCGGAAAGCAGGAAGTTGACGACTATAGCCGCCTGATGGCCAAACTGGAAGCAGCCTGCTTTTTATTTGATGTGACCGGAAATGCCGTTTACCGGACTTTTTTTGATGCAAACTACACACAAGCTCACCTGATTACCTGGAACTTCGCATATCCTTTTGAACCCGATAATCAGGAAACTTTGCTATATTACACTACCATTTCAGGAGCAACTTCATCAGTCGTTGACAAGATTAAAACTACCTATAAAAATGCCATGCTGAACGGAACGGAAAACATGCCTTCATTTACTACAAAAAAAGATCCGTATATGGCTCACATTAAAGACTATACATGGGGAAGCAACTCAGTAAAAAGTACGCAGGGGAACATGTTTTACAATTTGATTGCATTCGAACTCGACCCAACAAAAAATACAACTGCCAAAGACGCGGCTCAGGGCTATATAAATTATATGCATGGAGTGAATCCGTTGAACATAGTTTACCTTTCGAACATGTACAGGTATGGCGCTGAGAACGGCGTAAACGAGTTTTACCACAGCTGGTTCACCGACAAAAGTGCAAAATGGGACCGGGTTGGAAAATCGACCTACGGACCAGCTCCGGGATTTCTTACCGGTGGACCAAATCCTTCGTATAACTGGGACGGATGTTGCCCAGGAGGTTGCGGATCGTCAGCGAACAACGGTATTTGTACTTCCGAATCGATTGCACCTCCGAAAAATCAGCCGCTACAGAAATCGTACAAAGATTTTAATACCAGCTGGCCACTGAATTCGTGGGAAGTAACAGAAAACAGTTGCGGCTATCAGATTAATTACATTCGATTGCTTTCAAAATTTGTTGATCTCAGTTACGATTGCAACGGGGAAAAAGATGGAACTGCTTTTATTGATGCCATTGGCAAATGCGCCGGCGGAAATACGGGAATTGTTCCTGAAACCGATCCTGATAAATATACCGCAAATGCCGGAGAATTCGAATTGAACAGCAATTTTCCTGACATTCAGATTTTCCCAAATCCGAACAAGGGCTTACTAAATATTGAATTCAGCGGGATTCAGGATTTAAATCTAAAAATTGTGACAATGGATGGTAATGTTTGCCTTGAATCATGCATTACTGAAAGCTGTTCATTCAACATTGCCCATTTTGTTCCGGGAATTTATTCGGTAATTATTTCTTCTGAAAAGGGAACTTCAACTCAAAAGGTGGTAAAAATTTAGATACCCTACCTGAGGGTGTGCGACAGAATTCCCTTTATGACAAAATAACCACAAAGTGGTTGAATATGAATAGACCTGAGTGAAACTCAGGGGTACGGGAAAGATAGATTTTGCAACCCTGTAAAGGGTTGAATTTATTCGCCTTTGATATTCAACCCTTTGCAGGGTTGTTGTTGTTTATCATTATTTACCCCGGATTCCATCCGGGGCTATTAACATTAAATCCCTTCAGGATTTTAAAAAACATTGATAACTGATTAACTGAAATATCAATTTAGGAAATTTTGTAGTACACCCTTACCTAAGCCTTTCCGCATTTTTGCCAATTATCACCAATGCTGGCATGGGCGGTTTTTCACTGGCCATCAGCTGTTCAATGTTTCCGAGCGTACCTTCAAAAGTACAGGCATCGGGTTGAGACACTTTACTTAGTATCTGAACTTTTATTTCGGGAGAAACGGCATAGTCCATAAGACGGTTTGCCAGTTTTACAAGTTTATTCAATCCCATAAAAAAAACAACCGGGGAACCTGAATTCAGGACAGAGACGAATGTTTCGAGATCGCAGAAATCGCCTTCGCAATAATGGCCGGTACCAAAAAGCACCATGCTGTTTTTGCCACGTTCGGTAAGTGGAATTCCATACAAAGAAGCAGCGCCAAGCGCGGAGGTTACTCCGGGAATTACTTCGTAGTCAAGGTTATTTTCAATACAAAACCGGATTTCTTCGGCTCCGCGCCCAAAAATCATCGGATCTCCTGATTTCAGGCGAACCACTTTTTGTCCTTTTTCGGCCAATTCAATAATTAGCTGATTGATCCATTCCTGACGATCGGTCTGATCCTGTCCATCCTGATACAATTTGCCGACATAAATCCGTTGAGCTTCAGGCCTTGAAAGGTTCAAAATTTCGTCGCTCACCAATGCATCGTGTAAAATGCAATCGGCTTCCTGAATGCGTTTCAACGCCTTTACCGTCAGTAATTCAGGATCGCCGGGACCCGCGCCAACTATGGAAATCATAATAGCCTCCCCCAATCTAAAAGCCTCCCCCAACCCCTCCGAAGGAGGGGCGAAAAAAAGCATTGAACATTAGTCATGGTAAACATGCAGGTATCCTTTTTATGTTATAATCATTTAGTCCAGATAATCCATCGGACTTGAGTAGATAAACTGATAATTGAGCAACCGGATAAGTTTACTGCTGTCGATGGTTTTAAAGGCTGCAAGTTCATCGGAAATAACCGGAACTGCTATACCGGATTGAATGGCTGCTTTTTCGTAGAAGTCTTTTTTCATCGGATGTTCAGGGCAACAGGCATTCAGTGTTTCGCCCCAAAGTTCCTGCTTAATAATTGCTGAAATTACTCCAATACAATCGTCCTGATGAATCAGGTTAACCGGCGCGTTGGCTATTGGCTGAGTCGATTTCAGGAGAAAACGTGCAGGATTGCGATCGGCGCCAATTAAGCCGCCAAACCGAATGATGGTGGTTTTAAATCCGGATTGTTCTCTCAATAAATTCTCTGCTTCGACCAATGCCCGCCCACTCGCTTTGTCAGGAACCAAAATTTCATTTTCACGGGCAAGTTGGTTTTGGTCGGGATAAACGGAGGTTGATGAAATGAAAATAACTTTCTGAATTCCAGCCTTCAGGATAAATGGGATCAAACGTCTGATCTGCGACGGAAAAACCTGCTCAATCCCTTCAATTCGGCGTGGAGGAATGGAAATGACCAATACATCGCACTTGAAAAAATCCGGATCATCCAGAATGACTTCTGTATCAGACAAAACCAAGCGGAAAGGCAAAATTCCTGCATCTCTTAATAATCCGAACTTTTCTTCAGAAGTAACCGAACCTTTCACAGAAAAACCTATTTCCAGAAAATGTTTTGCAAGCGGCACTCCGAGCCATCCGCATCCAAGAATTGATATTGATTTATTTTTTATCTCCATTTTTTGAGTTCAAAGTATTTTTGCTCTTTAACAATTGAGGTGATTAATGCCTAAAATCTGAGCCTTTCAATGTTGCTTTCACGTATTGTTTGCGAATCACAAAATCACCCAGCTTTTCACCTTCAGTCCGGTTTGCGGCGTAATCGGCAATGATGGGCTGCAATTCGGCCAGGATTTCGTCTTCTGTAAGTGTCTCCTTGTACAAGGTATTCAGTCGGGTTCCAATAAAATTTCCGCCCAAATAGAGGTTGTAGTGACCTTCCGATTTACCGACAAAGCCAATTTCAGCCAGATACGGCCTTCCGCAACCATTCGGGCAACCGGTCATCCTGATCACAATTTCTTCTTTAAACAATCCATGCTGATCGAGAATTGTTTCGATTTTGGTAATCAGCGATGGCAGATACCTTTCAGCTTCGGCAAAAGCCAAACCGCAGGTATTCAGTGCGACACAAGCAATAGAATTTTGACGAAGGCCCGAAATTTCACCGGGTAAAACACCGTTTTCTTTTAAAATCAGGCTTATTTTCTTCTTCTCTTCGGAAGTCACATTTGCGATAATCACGTTCTGGTTTCCCGTCAGGATAAATTGACCGGCAATTGTTTGAGCCACCTCGCGCAAAGCAGATTTCATTTTGTAATCCCCTTTGTCGGCAACGCGTCCTCCTTCGATAAAAAGAGTCAAATTCCATTTCGAATCTGTGCCTTTTTTCCAGCCAAGCCGGTCGCCATTGCGGGTAAAAACGTATGGTTTTGCTTCCTGAAATTCATACCCAAGGTATTTCTCCACTTCCTTTTTGAACCAGTCGAGGCCATGTTTGTCGACGGTATATTTCATTCTGGAAAGCTTGCGGTTTTGCCTGTTTCCGTTGTCCTTCTGAACGAGCAACACTTTTTCCGACACTTCAAGCACCTGTTCCGGAAGGCAAAATCCAATTACATCGGCCAATCGCGGATAGGCTTCAGGAATGCCGAAAGTTGAACCCAATCCTCCACCAACAGTCACATTGTAACCAACAATTTTACCATTTTCAACAATGGCAATAAAACCCAAATCCTGCGAAAACACATCGCTGTCGTTGTAAGGCGGAAGTACTACAGCGATTTTAAATTTACGCGGAAGATACCGGTCGCCATAAATTGGTTCAACATCCTTTTTGCTATCCGCAATCAATTTTTTGTCGAGCCAGATTTCGTGGTAGGCAGAAGTTGATGGCAGCAAATGTTCGCTGATTCTGCGGGCTGTATCGCACATTTCAGCGTGCAAAGGCGATTCTGCCGGGTTCGGATGGCACATCACATTTCGGTTAACATCGCCGCAGGCAGCAATGGTATCCATCAAACTATCATTCATCGCCTGAATGGTTTTCTTCAGGTTGGATTTAATTACCCCATGCAGTTGAAACGTCTGACGGGTAGTCAGTTTCAGCGTATGGTTGGCATATTGTTCCGAAATTGAATCCATTTTCAACCATTGCGACGGGCTCACTACCCCACCCGGAATCCTGACACGAATAAGAAACGAATACGCAGGTTCCAGCTTTTGGCGTTTGCGTTCTTTCTCCAGATCACGGTCGAATTGCTGGTACATTCCGTGAAACTTTGATATTTGTGTGTCGGCAAAAGCAATTGAACCCGTTATCGGGTCGGCCAGGCTTTCTACCAGCGTGCCCCGCAAATAGTTGCTATCGTATTTAATCTTTTCCAGTTCTGACAATTCACTCCAATTGATTGTATCGCTCATTGTATTGGGTTTAATATACATCCGTTTGAAACCGTTTTTCCTTTTTCAATTTTTTCAGAAATTCCAGCGCTTTTTCTTCGCTCATTCCGCCTTGTGTTTCGAAAATTTGCAGCAATGCTTTCTGAACATCGCGGGCCATCTGTTTCATATCTCCGCAAAGATAAATACTTGCACCTTTGTTCAGCCATTCATAGATTTCCTTTTGCTTTTCAATTAGTCGGTGCTGCACATAAATTTTTTGCTCCTGATCGCGCGAAAAGGCCACGTCAATTTTTTCCAGATAACCGTCTTTGATCAATTTCTGCCATTCAATCTGGTATAAAAAATCAGAACTGAACCGTCGTTCTCCAAAGAACAACCAGGTTTTTCCTTTCTGGTTATTGGCTTCGCGTTGCTGCAAAAATGCACGATATGGCGCTACTCCTGTACCCGCGCCCACCAAAATAACCGGAGTTTCTCCACTTTCAGGTAGTTTAAATGCCGGGTTTTTCTCAATAAATACGGAAACAAACGAATCGGGTTCAATTTGATCGGCCAAATATGTAGAACATGCGCCGGAACGTTCCCTTCCATTTCTTGAATAGCGAACCCTCGAAACGGTAATGTGAACTTCTTCGCCTACTGCCAGTTGGCTCGATGAAATGGAATACAATCGGGCAGGAAAACTACGTAGAACCTGAACCAATTCCTGCGCAGTCAGATCTGCCGGAAATTCCTCCAACAAGTCCAAAACATCGTGACCGTATAAATATTGGTCTAATTTTTCTTCACTTTCAATTACTTCCCGAAGCTTTGGATCCGCTGTTTTCTCAAAGTATTGCTGAATGACATCGCGGGTTAAAACGGTAATTTCCAGATAATTTAACAGTGCCTCCTGAATTGAAAATTCACCCTCCTTAATTGTCACTGTTTCTGAACCATCGAATCCTTTGAATTTCAAAATCCCATCAACCGAGGCTGGCGGATTACTGGCCAAAATTCCGACCGAATCGCCCGGTTCATAAGTTATTCCGGAGCCTTCAAGCGATAACTCAACATGATAGACTTCCTTGTCCGAATCACGTCCGGTAATTTTTACCTTATCGAGTACAGTTGCCTGAAAAGGATTTCTTCGGGTGTATTCCTGCACTTTAGCAGTAGTACTGACACTTTCAAACACATTTGAACTTGCTTCAGTTTCAGCAAAAACACTGGCGAACTGGTTGATCCAGCGATCAACATCGTCTTCAAAATCGACATCAAGTTTCAAAATTGGCAGTATGGCTTGTGCTCCTGCATGGGTAAGCGAAAGGTCGATATCGATACCGGTTTTGCAAAATAGTTTGTAACTTTTATCTCCCAAAGCAACCACTGCAAAGTTTAGTCCGGGCAATTTTGGGGAGCGTTTTCCGGTAATGAACGCGTGAAAATCTTCGGCCATTGCCGGAGGTTCGCCCTCTCCATGTGTGCTGACGATGAAAACCACATTGGTTTCTGAAGCAAGCTGCCGTGTTTTATACTCATCAAGTGCAATGGAATTTACTTCAACGCCATTGCTGGCGAGGTTTTCAGACAGTTTTCCTGCAATGGTTTTGCTTCGTCCGGTGTGAGTGCCGTATAATATTGTCAGTTTTTTATTGCTTTTTGCCTGAACTGCAGCATTGACGGGATGATTACCGGAGGATGATGCCAGCAATCCCTGAAAATAGCCGTTTATCCAGAGTAATTGTTCCCGGTTCAATCCGGCAGAAAGGCTCGACAAAGCGCCTAACTGTTGATCATTTAATGGACTTAATTGTATGGTCATATTTATTGAGTTTAAAGTCTAAAGTTTAAAGTTTAAAGTCATGCCTGACTGAATGCTTATGCAGCACCTTCATCTTCATCTTTCTTTTTGCCTGTGTCTGCATCTGTGCCTTTCTTCTCCTTTTCCTTTTCCAGGAATTCCTGAATCAGATTGCGCAGACGGATGGATTCATAAACATCCTGCGCATTTGAACTTACCGCAACATTGATATTTCCATCTTTGTAGATAGCTGGTGAAACAAACTGGCAAAGCGAAGGTTTATCGTGAATGTTAACCAGAACACCTGCTTCCCGTCCGTCAATGGCAATCTGGCGGTCGAGTTCTTCATTGTTGGTACACGAATAAAGCATCAGGTAGCCTTGCAGGTCACTCTTTTCGTAGCTTTTTTCGTAGCAGTTGATCCCGCTTGACAGGATCTCATCAATGATGTTTTCTGCCACAACTTCGAGGTTGGCGCCAAAACGTTGTAAAATCCTGATTTTCTTTAATGCGCTTTGTCCGCCACCAATAATCAGTATTTTTTCATCCGAAATATCAATTGAAATGGGTAAATAGTTTTTCATTTCAGCATTTATTATTTAAATCTGATAATCACTTCCTGTATTTTTGATGCGCCCGAATTTTATTCTGTTCCAGGTTCTTTCGTGAAAATAATAAAGTATCATTTTGGTAAATACTTCCACTCCTCCGATTGCAAGAGCCAAGTCGAGTTTCCCGGTAATCAGCATCGAAATCAGAATGGTATCAAGTGTTCCGATCGTGCGCCATGATACCGATTTTGCAATGCTCCTGTATGATTTCTCTGCCATTTGTTGTTTACTTATAGTTATAAAAAAAGCCCTTCCGGGTTCCAGAAGAGCTTATAAATATCATGGTAAAATCTACCTACAAATTTTCTATCTTCTGAAATTGAGAATTTAACCACATACACATATACATGTTGCCGGTAGAATTCAATTTTACTATTTCAGATGAAAAATTACACATAGAAAAATACTTTACGGTCTGTTATTATTTTGACTCTGCAAATGTAACTTCAAAATCCACAAATCAAAACCAAATAGTGTTTATTTTTCGTTAAATCATTAAAAAGTACATCGATGGGTTTTATATTTGCAGTTCATCCAGGTTTTATATATGCCCAATTCTGATGTTTTCTATTTCAATCCCACCTGTGAATTAGCAGTTGCCAATGGCTCTTTCAGTTATATGCCGCCCCGCCTGCTGCGCGAATTTGAGCAGGATTGTTCGGTTTTACCCTTTGTTTTCGGTACTTCAGGCGATTTTGTACTAACTGAAAAGATACCATCCAAAGAATTTATACTGAAAATGACTGATGCCGGATTTGAAATGCCTGAATTCTGTCCATTGAAAGAATTAATTTCAGGAAAAGCAGAAACTATTGGCTCAATTTTGCCGTGGGGCTGGAGTCCGGCTGCCCACTTTTACCTCAAAGATCTGAAAGAAAAATGCTCACCCGAATTTCGTGAAAGTCCGGTTTTTAGCTGGAAGGAAGGGCACAAAACGCTGTTTGAAAGAATTACGTCCCTTCTTTTTCTGGCAGACTTTCTGGAACAAAACCCCATTGAGTTTTTCGTTGAACGGGAATTGATTGGAACCAAAGTCACTACAATTGAAGGAATTGAAGAACTTTTAAATAATCAGTTTCCGCTTGTACTGAAAGCGCCCATGAGCAGCTCCGGGCGTGGCATCCAGATCATTAGAAAACAAACACTCAACACCTCGAACCGGCAATGGATTTCGGGTATTTTTAATCAACAGAAATACCTGATTGCTGAGCCATATCTGGAAAAAGTGATGGATTTCTCGTTTCAATTTAAAATAAGTAACGATGAACCTGAATATTTGGGGTATTCCGTTTTCGAAACCAATACGAATGGGCAGTATCAATGCACTTTTATTCATCCAGAAACAGAAAGATCCGGCATTTCAGGAATAAATTTGGAAATGAAAACAAAAATCGGGACAACAGCCTTGTTGCTAAAAAAAGCCCTGAAAGATTCGGTATTTGCGAAACTGCACCGTGGTTTTTTAGGTATCGACGCAATGATTTACAGAACTAAGGAAGGATTGAAAATTCAGCCTTGCATAGAAATAAACAGCAGGATGAATATGGGAATTCTGACAACCCAAATTGAAAAGAAAATTCATGATAACACTTCAGGAAAATTTGTTCTTTATTATGGTTCCCGCGGCGAATTTAAAAGATTCGCTGATAATATGATCCTGGAACATCCAATAAAAATCAGCAATGGCAAACTAAGTTCCGGTTTTCTTTCATTGGTTGAGCCTGATGCAGAGACACAATTTGGCGCTTATTTCTCTTTAACTGCGGCCAGGTAATGATTAATGGTATCGAGAAGGTACTTCAGCCGAATAGGCTTTGTGATAAATTCATCGCATCCGGCTTCCATACATAACTTTTCTTCACCTGAAAGGATAAACGCAGTTTGAACAACAACAATGATAGATGGGAATTCGGTTTTAATAATCCGGGTGGCTTCAATTCCATCCATTTTAGGCATATTAATGTCCATTAAAACCAAATCGATGTGGTTATTTCTAACAATTTCAACTGCTTCAAGGCCATTTTTCGCCCATATGAGTTGAGATTTTGTTTTCCGGAGGGCGGCTTCAAAATAGATATTACTTGTTTCGTTGTCTTCAACGATCAAAACTGTTTTCCCTTCCCACAAATAACTGTTGTCATTATAATCCATTTGGTTAGTTTGAATTTGGTTATTTTTTAAATATTTCTAAACTCCAATTGTTGGTTAATACGTTCAATCACACGAACTAAATCATCATTATTAAAAGGTTTTCCTAAATAATCATCCATTCCTACCGACATAAAAATCGCTTTATCGCTTTGAAGTGTATTGGCCGTCATCGCAATAATTGGAATCCGGTTCACAACATTGTTGTTTTCTTCCCATTCACGAATGATTGTTGTTGCCTCCACTCCATCCATTCCGGGCATTTGAATGTCCATCAATATTGCATCAAATGCCTCATTTTTAAACATTTCGACAGTCTGAAATCCATCAGTCGCCACACTTACACAGTGACCCATTTTCACCAGATTTAAGGTAGCGACTTTTTGGTTAATAACATTGTCTTCTGCCAAAAGAATTTTAAGTTTTTTAACACTTATTTTTGATGGATTTAATTTCTTCTCATCAGGAACAATTATACTTTGCTTCGATATGCCAAATTCACAATCAAAATAAAAAACAGCTCCGTTTCCTTCCTCGCTTTTTATTCCAATATTTCCATTCATGAGTTGAACCAGGTTTTTTGAAATGGCAAGTCCAAGGCCGGTTCCTCCGAATTTTCGGGTTGTTGATACTTCGGCCTGTGAGAATGATTTAAACAATTTAGATTGATTTTCAGGTGAAATCCCAATTCCGGTATCCTGAACTTCAAATTTCAGGAAAACTTTATCTTCATTGATCAGGATCGTTTCGACATTGATCTTCACATATCCGGCTGTGGTAAATTTGATTGAATTATTGCACAGATTGATTAATACCTGCTTTAAACGCAGCGGATCACCAACCAACATTTCAGGAACTTCAGGAGCCAGCAAATAGCTGAATTCCAATCCTTTTTGATCGGCTTTGTATCGGAGCAATTTAATGACTTCGCCCACTTCATTGCTCAAATTGAAGCGGATACTTTCGAACGTGATCTGCCCGGCTTCAATTTTTGAAAAATCAAGAACATCGTTAATAATTATCAACAGATTGGCGCCGGATATTTCTATAATATCCAAATATTCAAGCTGTTCTTTGGTGAGGTTGGTTCTTTTCAATATATCTACCATGCCAACAATTCCGTTCATTGGAGTGCGGATTTCGTGCGACATGTTGGCCAGAAAAATTGCTTTTGCTTTCGCAGCCGCTTCGGCCAATTCTTTTGAATGGATGAGCTCATCCTGTGTTTTGCGAAGGGTAAGATGCAAGTTTACCCTTGCCAGAAGTTCTTCTTTACTGAACGGTTTTGGAATATAATCGACTGCACCGAGCTGAAATCCTTTGGTGATAATGTCTTTTTCTTTTTTTGCGGTTAAGAAAATTATGGGAATATCATGCGTTTGAGGATTGGCTTTAAGGTGAGAACAAACTTCAAATCCATCAATATCAGGCAAAACAATATCAAGTAAAATCAAATCGAATTTATGCGCTTTTGCTTTTGCTATGGCAGATTTGCCATTTATCGCGGTAGCAATCAAATAACCCTGATCTGATAATATATCCTTCATCAGGTCAAGGTTCAGTTGAACATCGTCAACAATCAGTATTTTTGAAGGTTGTGTATTTTCTTTCATAACCTAAAAAGCTGTATTTAACCAGTTAATTATTTCTTCCGGATTTAGTATCTTTTTTGCGGCATTTAGCATGATCGCTTCTTTTGGCATTCCAAAAATGACTGCCGATTTTTCATCCTGGGCAATGGTCATAGCCCCGGCATCATGCAGTTCGAGCAAACCTTTTGCACCATCCGAACCCATTCCTGTGAGTATTATGGCAACAATATTTTTTGCCGGAAAATTGATTGCCGAATGAAACAAAACTTCAACCGAAGGACGGTGTCTGTTGACCAATGGTCCCATCTCCAGCTTGCATTTGTGCTGCCCATTCTCTTTTACCAAAAGTAAATGATTGAACCCATTTGCAATATATACGCTGCCCTGTTGCACGATATCGCCCTGTTCTGCTTCCTTCACATTGAGTTTGCACTCCTGATTTAATCGCTTGGCGAAGGCTCCGGTAAATTCTCCGGGCATGTGCTGAACGATCATAATTCCAGGCAAATCGGTTCTGATATTTTTCAGAATTTTCGATATAACCTCGGTTCCTCCGGTAGAAGCGCCAATTAAAATAAATTTATCGGAATGCAGATTGGAAACAGGGGTAAATGCAGCCGGATTAACTTTCGACTGGACGGAATCTGCCAAAATTTCCCTTGCGGGTTTTAGCCTGACACTTTCAGTCATCGACGCTGCCTTTACTGCATCTGTAATCCGAATACTGTATTCCTCCATTTGTTCCGGAGTAGAAAGTTTAGGTTTGGTAATTATCTCGCGGGCACCAAGTTTAAGTGCGCGAATTCCTTTTTCTGAACCTTCGCCTGCGTTGGATGAAATAACGACCACCGGAATTGGATGCTGTTTCATTAATTTCGAGAGAAAAGTCAGCCCGTCCATGCGGGGCATTTCAATATCAAGGGTAATTACATCAGGAAGGTTTTCAGCAATTTTCTTTACTGCATCATACGGATCAGACGCACTTGAGATTACATCAATCTCCGGATCCTGATTCAAAATCTGTGTCAATGTTATTCGCATTGTAGCCGAATCATCTACCACCAAAACTTTAATCTTCCTGCTCATTTGGCTTCATTTTGATTGTTTTTAACCAGGTACTTTTGCAGCACCTCACCGGTTCCGGTATTAAAATGAATTTTCCGACCCAGTTTTCCACCTGTACTCGAACTGGTCACCGGAATCCCCAATTCTGAAATAAACTTATGTGCCAATTCGATATTTCTACGCCCAACATTAAAAACGGATACTTGTTCAGTAAGTAATTCAGCCCCGCCAAAAATTTTACATACAATGTCTTCTTTTTTTACGCCAAAGTCAAGCATTTTTTGTAATAATTGGGCAATTGCCACATTTCCGTATCTCGGTGATTCCAGTCCTTCGCCATTCCAATAGGGAAGCATAAAATGATTGATCCCGCCAATGCATTTTTTCTTGTCGAACAAACATACCGATACACACGAACCGAGAATGGTTGTTACCCATTGCGGCTCTTTGCTTATCCATATCGTTGAAGGATGAAGAAAATGTTTCATTTGACGGACGTTGCTCATTAGTAGCTCGTTTCCGAATCAAGAATAAACCCTTCCAGATCATCCCAGTCATTTGTTTCGGCGCTTTCAGGAATAGAAACAGTTATCCTTATGCCTCCGTCAAAATTATCATTGATGTTCACTGTTCCGCCCAACAAATTGGCATAAGCCAAAACGATTGATAAACCCAGCCCATGACCTGTATTTATGGAATTGATCTTTTCATCCAATTGTTTGAAACGATCAAATATAATCTTCTGGTTATCAGGCACGATGCCTTTCCCATGATCAGAAACCTCCACCGATAGAATCCTGTTACTAAAAATGAACACAATCTCAATGGTTGAATCGTCGTGACTGAATTTTATTGAATTGCTGATCAGGTTTTTAAGTATCAAATCCAGTTTTTCCCTGTCTGATAAAAACATGAGCGATTCGTCTGGTTCTGATTCATTTATAAAACTTATCAACAGCCTGATTCTCTTTTTCTTCAACTGCTTGCTGAAATATTGGTTCAGGTGGTCGCTTAAATCCTTTATACTGAAACTTGACAATTTAATTTCATCCATACCAGCTTCGTTGCCAGCAGCCGCAAAAATATTTTTCAACTGAAAATCGAGGTGAAAAGCTTCGTCGAAAATTAGTTCAGCCATACGGTGGGCGGTGCCCATTTGACCTTCGTTCAGTTGCTGAATGTTTCCGGCCAAAGCAAGAACACTTGCAAACGGGTTGACGATTTCATTGGTAATATTGCTGATAAAATGACCTTTGAATCGCTCTGAATCCCGAAGTTTTTCGTTGACTTTATGAAGATTCCTGAGTAATTCATCATTTTCAGATTGAAGTTGTGAAAGCTGCTTTCGGCAATTTTCCATCTCATTTTCACTTTTATTTCCGGAATAACTCATAGACTTATATTTTTTTAACATATACACTCGGGGCAATCGACCTGATTGGCAGGTTCATATTAATAAGCGATTCGGAATGCCCAATAAATAGGAACCCACCGTCAACCAACCTGTCCAGCACTTTTGTCAATATTTCAATTTGCACTGCCTGTTCAAAATAAATCAATGTATTCCGCAGAAAAACAACATTGAAATCATCTTTAAGCTCATACAAATCGTCCATTAAATTTAAGTAGCCGAACCGAACCTTATTGCGAATTTCTTTAACAAGCCGAACTTTTTGATCATTTGAACTTTTGCTTTTCAGAAAATATTTTCGTTTCAACTCCATTGAAATTTCATCAACCTGTTCCATCGGATAAATGGCTTCTTTGGCCGCTTTAAGCATCCGGGTCGAAATATCGGTTGCAGTAATAAAATAGCTCAAATTACAGCCTGAAGTGCGAATGAATTCTTCGATTGTGATTGCCACTGAATATGCCTCCTGACCGCTTGAACAGCCCGCACTCCAGATCTTCATTTGCGAAATTCTGTAATTCGGCATTTGTTTCTGAAATTGAGGAAGTACTATATCTGTCAGAAAATCGAAATGCGCACTTTCCCTGAAAAATTCTGTTTTGTTGGTAGAAATAAAATCGGCCAAAACCGAAAATTCTTCCGTTCCTAGATTTGAATCCAATAATCTGATGGCATATTCATCGAATGAAATCATATTCAGTTCGCGCAAGCGTTTTTGTAACCGACTCTGAAACATGATCTTCTTCTCGATGGACATTTTTATCCCATACCTTTCCGTGAGCATTTTCCCCAGTTTCAGGAACAAGTCATCCGATATCTGAATAATTTCCGATTTCACCTTTAAAGTTTAGAAGCGTTCAAATTCATCGTCCGAACTATCCGGAAGATCAAGATCGATTACCACCTTTTTTTTATTTTCAGGAATAACATTTCGTTTCGGCGGCTGAGGTTTTACAGGTTTTTGTTTCGGAAAAGTTTCACCTTCTGAATTACCTATATTAAAGAATGAAATGGTTTCCTTAAGTTGTTCTGCCTGAGCCGACAATTCAACGGCATTGGTTGACAGTTCTTCTGACGTGGCCGCATTTTGCTGTGTTACCATGTTCAATTGCTGGATGGCCATATTTATCTGATCGGCGCCCGAACTTTGCTCCAGATTGGCCGCTGCAATTTCATGAATAAGCCGCGATGTTTTCTGAATATCGGGAACTATTTCATTCATTATTTTTCCGGCTTCTTCGGCATTGAAAACACTTGACTTGGTAAGCTTGTCAATTTCGGTAGCAGCAAGTTTGCTGCGTTCGGCCAGCTTGCCAACTTCAGAAGCCACCACCCCAAAACCGCGCCCGTGTTCACCTGCCCGTGCTGCTTCAACGGCGGCATTGAGGGCAAGAATATTTGTTTGAAATGCAATATCGCCAATAATTGAAATTCTGTCGGCAATATCGCGCATTGCAGTCACTGTTCTTGTAACTTTTTCGCTCCCTGTGAGAATATCAGTTTCAGCCTTTGCTGCAATGTGTTCTGTCTGTTTTGCATTTTCCTTGTTTTGCTGAATGTTGGCAGCCATTTCTTCAATAGCAGCCGAAACCTCCTCGGCAGCCGATGCCTGTTCAGAAGCACCCTGCGAAACAAACTGCGAAGTTGAACTCAATTCGAGACTTGCCGATGCAAGGTTATCGGCAGTTGAAGAAACATAGCTGATCACGTCCCTGATACGGGTTCCCATCATTTGCAGATTGTATGCAAGCAGTCCTATTTCGTCTTTTTGGTTGACATCAATTTCAGCAGTCAAATCGCCTTTGGCCATTTTCCGGGCAAATTCGATGCCTTTTAAAAGTGGCACTGTGATAAGCCTTGAGATATAAAAACCAATATAAATTGCAAAAAACAAAGAAATTGTGGCAAGGATTAATTTGCTAAGAATAGAAGCCGCAATTGTTTTGTTAAAGTTTGTTGCTATTTCGGTTGTGTAGGCAACGGCAGATTTTCGCAGCGTATTCGAATTTTGAATTAATTTTTCTGAAATTGCAGCATTCGCTTTTCTTAGTTCCTGAAATTTTGCATTTCTGGCTTCAAGCTCAGCAATTACTGTTTTTTTATCCGATACCTTTTCAATTTTTTGGTTTAAAGCTGAAATATCCTGGTTTATTTTGTACGAAAGAAGCATATTCTGTTCATATTGAGGAATCTGAATTCTGGCTTCGCTCAGCTTCTGCTCCAACTTCGGGAGACTTGAAGCTTCCAGAAGCAACTGTTCGCCATCCCCAATATCTTTCTTCAGGGCTTCCAATTCAACTTTGGCCGATTTGTAATACTCCGGTTTACCTGTCAGAAAAAAACCTTCCATATTAAAAGCAACCATTTGTGTGTGGATACTTATGTTGGAAGAAAGTTCGAGTTGGGGAAGAAATTCGTCGGTAAACGACCTTATATCCTTCTTGAAAAACAACAAGGTGGCAACAGAATACACAACTAAAATAAAACCGATAAAAATCAGGATACCAAAGGCTCCCATCAGTTTTGTACGTATTTTCATGTCAACAAATCTCATAGTCATATATTTAAGTAGTTTTTATTCAACAGCAATAATTAAATTAATCTCTTCCTCCGAAAATATTTTATCAATGTTCAGAATGATCACAAATTCAGATTGAAACGTAGCAATTCCGAAAATATATTCGTTGTTAAAACCTTTCCCGATTGTAGGCGCCGGTTTAATTTGTTCAGGTTCAAAAATCAGCACTTTTTCAACCGAATCCACAATAACGCCCGTATTGACCGGGTGTCCTTCAATTTCAACGACCATTACCAGAATGCAAGTATTTTTTGTAGGTTTTGCTTCAGGAAAACCAAATTTCAGCCGCCCGTCGAAAACAGGCAAAACACTTCCGAAATGATTGATAATCCCTTTAAAATACCGTGGTGAGTTGGGTACTTTGGTCGTATCCTGTAATACCAGTATTTTGGTCACATTACCGATGTTAACAGCAAAAAGTTCGCTGCCAATCCTAAAGGTAAAATAGGAATTTAGTCCGTAAATTATTTCTGCAGCCATCGTTTATGAATATTTTTGAATAATCTTGTTTGTATCAAGTACCAGCGCCAATTGACCGTTTCCCAAAATACTGGCTCCTGAAAATATGTCCTGTGCATTTAATAATTTTCCCAAGGGCTTGATTACTGCCTGATATTCGCGGATAACTTCATCAACGACCAGCCCAAAAACCTGATTATCAAACGATACAGTTACAACAATCTGATTTTCGGGCAAATCTGATTCCTGCTCAAATTCCTGATGCATATTCATGTATGGAATCTGATTGCCTTCCAGCTCCACAACCTGTCTGAATTCATTTTTCAACAGTTGTTGGTTAACATCGTATATTTTTTTTATTCCTGAAGATGGAATCACATAATAATATCCGCCCACTCGGGTCAGCAAACCGTCAATGATGGAAAGAGAAAGCGGAAGTTTCAAAATAAACATGGTAAACCGGTCGGATTCCGAGGTGATTTTTATCGTTCCCCTCATTTCCTGCACTTTACGCCTTACAACATCCAATCCCACTCCCCTGCCCGAAACATCGGTTACCAATTCAGAAGTTGAAAACCCCGGCTCAAATACCAGGTTAATTATTTCATTCTCAGTAAGTATATCCTGTTCAGAAATTAATCCTTTCGATATTGCCTTATCACGTATTTTTTTTGGATTCAGTCCGGCTCCATCGTCCGAAATTTCGATCTGAACATAACTGCCAACGGTGGAAGCTTTGATAGTAATTGTCCCAACAGCATTTTTCGATTTTGCAATCCGTTCCGCCGTGCTTTCTATTCCATGATCGAGCGAATTGCGGATGATATGCAACAAAGGTTCAACCAGTTTTTCGATGATGTTTTTATCAAGTTCTGTTTCCAAACCTTCGGTTACCAACTCTACCTTTTTTTCGAGTGTTTTCGATAAATCGTGAATCAATCGTTTAAACCTCACTGCAATGCTTTGGAGGGGAATTAAACTCATTTCAAAGGCATTTTCGCGCAATTGCCGCCCGATTTTGTCGAGTGTTTCAGTAACAATTTCAAGATCGGAATGGTGAATTTCTGACGACACCAACTCAAGCCGCGACTGTGCGGTAATCAGCTCGCTCACCAAATTCATGTATTGGTCAATCTTCTGTGAATCGACCCTGATGGAATCAACGGTGGCAGTGGGCAACGAATTTATTTTCAAACCCTTTACTGCTTGATTTATTTCAATTGATGATTCCGGGATTTCTTCATTCGTAGAAATTTCATCTTCAATATTTTCTTCAACAGTTGGCTGTTCCGTCGCAGTCCAGGTTTCCTTGTTAAGCCTCGAATTCAGGAAACCGGCCAGAATGGATTCATTGTGAATCATATTTCCGGCTGATACCTTTTCGATTTCAATCCGGGCTTTTTCGCCGACGAAAATGAATACATCGTGTAAAGTATCTAATTCTTCAGCAGTTGCAACAAACATTTCCCACGAAGTATAGCATTTTGCGGGATTAATTTTCGACAGCTCAGGCAGAAAATCAAAAAAAGTCTGAATGTTACATTCGCCCAACGCGTTTAACTCGTCAATCAGGTAAAGCGGGTTGGTGCCATTTTCAAAAATATTTTCATCAGGTTTAAAGGATATAAAATAGGTGGTTTGATTGTCGGTGGTGACTTTTAAATCTGTTGTCCTATTATCCTGACGATCATTTTCATTCATTTTTTCTGCGGACGGAATCAGTTTGCCAATCAGGAGCTGCGTTTCGGCTTTCATCTTTTGTGCCATCAAATGATGCTCTTCTGTGGGTTCCTGAATTAGCAAATGGTGCAAGCCATCAATCGCATTCAGCGTAAAACTGATTACCTCCGAATTAATGGGCATTTTTTTCGTCCTGAAAATATCGTACAGCGATTCAAGATCATGAGTCACATCGCTCAGCAGATCGAATCCAAACATGCCACCACTGCCTTTCATGGAATGCATGATCCGAAAAATTTCATCGATGGCCTGAAAATTCTCAGTATCCTGCTCCAGAAGAAGTAATCCCGTCTCCAACCGCTCGAAATACTCCTTGACTTCCTCTTTAAATCTTTCCTGAAATAAAATCATCAGCGAATCACTTTTCGTAATGTCTGTATTAGTTTTTCTGTATTAAACGGCTTTAGCAGCCAACCGGTTGCACCAGCATCTTTTGCATTTTGGATGAAGCTTTTTTGGTTTTCGGTAGTCAGAACCAAAATCGGAATGTATTTGTATTGCTCCAATTCCCTGACTTTTCCAATCAGTTCGAGACCATTCATATTCGGCATATGGAAATCGGTCAGCAACAAGTCAATTGTCCGTCCGTCAAAAAAACGCAAGGCATCTGCACCATCAATTGCTACCAAAACCTGAAATCCTGCATTTGTGAGGCTGAATGCCAGCACTTCCCTGATACTTTCCGAATCGTCTGCTATTAATATCTGCTTCAACATATTAATTATTGATAAATAATTCCACTCCAAGCCCTACATTTGTAAAGAGAGCCTTTTGCTCCTCTTCAATATTCCAGTTGAACTGATAGTTTATCTTCATCTGATCCATTTTTCGGACAAATGCAACCAACAGTTGTACACCTGCAAGATCCAGTTCTTCCAGCTCAAAAATAGTAATTTTCACATTGTCGCATAAATTATTTTCAATTGCAACAAGCTCATTTTTAAGCTGAAATGCAGTTTCCAAAACAATCAGTCCTCCCAAATCTATCCGTTCAATCTTTCCATGCTTATCAGCCAAAGCAAGAAACTTTAATTTTTCCATTTGCAAGTAATTGTAAAAAACAAATTCAGGCGAATTTACTAAAACAAAACATATTTTGAAATTTAAATAAACAATCAGCTGATTTATTCACAATTAGCTGATTATCTGTGTACAAGAACCTAATTTAAACTTGTATGATTGTCTTGCCAAATTGTTATTCAAGTATTCAATAACATTATTGAATGCTTGAATAACTTTTATATATTTGCCCAATCATTTTAACACTGCTAAAAAAATGAAAGGACGCGAATTTAAAGATGCCATGTATGATGGTTTGGCTAAAATGCTAAAAGCCATCTCGAATCCATCCCGTTTGGAAATCATTGAAATGCTCTCACAAGGCGAAAAAAGCGTGGAAGGAATTGTACAAACTACCAATCTTACAATTGCCAATGCCTCCCAGCACCTTCAGGTTTTAAAAAACAACAACATTGTAAAAGCCCGGAAGGAAAAACAATACATGTTTTATTCTTTGGTTAACGACGACTTTTTGTCTGTATATCAGCACGTAATAAGGTATGCATCGCAGGAAATAGCTGAGCTGGAAAAAATAATAAACCGTCAACGGGAAGACAATAATGCGCAGAATGCTGTCAGTCTTGGTGAACTGGAACAAATGATTGAAGCTAAAAATATATTGCTGCTGGATGTTCGCCCATCGGTTGAATACGAATTCGGGCACATCACCGGGGCTATTTCAATCCCCATGAACGAACTCATGGCTAATCTGAAAGACATTGCCAAAGAAATGGAGATTATTGCTTACTGTCGTGGACCATTTTGCGTGCTGGCCGATGAAGCCGTGAAACTTCTGAAAGAACAAGGCTACCAGGTCCGCAGGTTGGACGAAGGTTATCCGGAGTGGAAAATGAAACAATTGGAATCCAATTAAAATGAAACATCCTATTTACCTCGACTATAACGCCACCACCCCGATTGATCCGGAGGTTGCGAAAGAAATGATCCCGTATATTGAAACGTTCTACGGGAATCCGTCCAGCTCCTACTCAATCGGACGAAGCAATAAAGAAGCCGTTGAAAAAGCACGGATTCAGGTTGCCCAATTGATCAATTGCCAACCGGAAGAAATCTTCTTTACCAGTTGTGCCACCGAATCGAACAACCTGGCCATTAAAGGAATTGCCTGGGCAAATAGTACTAAAGGGCGGCATATTATTACTTCGGAAATCGAACATCCCGCAGTAACTGAGGTTTGCAAATACCTGGCTTCACAAGGTTTTGAGATTACTTATCTTCCGGTCGATCAATATGGACGGATTGACCCAATAGACGTAAAAAACGCGATTAGAAAAGATACGGTTTTGATTACCATCATGCACGCCAACAACGAAGTTGGGACGATTCAGCCAATTCAGGAAATCGGGGCAATTGCCCGGCAGAATGAAATTGCTTTTCATACCGACGCGTCTCAGTCGGTCGGAAAAATTGAAACGGATGTCGATAAACTGGTGGTTGACCTGCTTACAATCGCCGGACATAAACTGTATGCGCCCAAAGGTATCGGCGCGTTGTACATCCGAAAGGGAACGCCAATCGAAAATCTGATACATGGCGCCGGACAGGAAAAAGGTATCCGCCCAGGAACGGAGAATGTCATTCATACCGTCGGACTTGGGAAAGCCTGCGAAGTGGCTCTGCGCGATTTCAAACAAAATCAGCACAACATGCAGGTTTCACGCGACAGGCTGCTCAATGGCTTGGTTTCGCGACTCGGCAATCAAGTTCATGTAAACGGTAATCTGGAAAATTGCCTGCCCAATACGCTAAGTGTGGCTTTCGAAAATATCAGTGCACACGCCTTGGCTTCTTTCATCAGCAACGATGTTTTGATTTCAACCGGTTCTGCCTGCCATTCCGGAGAAACAACCATTTCTTCTGTGCTTCAGGCAATGAACATCGATTTCAGGACTGCCGCTGCAACAGTTCGGATTTCAACCGGAAAACATACGACGGAGGAAGAAATAGATTTTGCCGTCGAAGTGCTTGTCAATGCTATAAAAAAACTCACATAATAATCTAAATCAACAATCTATGAAGAAACATTTTGTCTTTCTGGTAATCCTGACAGTAGTATTTACCAGTAGTATTTATGCAAAATCGTCCAAAGAGCCAAAAGAGCAACCTACCACTATTGGAATGGTCATTTATTCGAACGATACCGAAACAGTTTGGAATGCTATGCGTTTGGCAAACTACTCTAAAAATCAGGGTGATACCGTAAGCATATTTTTGCTCGGAAAAGGTGTCGAACTGGATAGTATGGTAAAAACAGATAAAGACATGAAAGAGCAAGTCGACAAGTTTTTAGAGAATGGCGGCAATATTCTGGGCTGCGGAACCTGCCTGCAAAGCCGTAAAAATGATGAACCAGAGGTATGCAAGTACTCTTCGTTGGCCGATCTGTATGCACTGATCCGGAAAAACAAAATCATATTAACTTTCTAAAAAAAACAATAACCACATAGACACATAGTTCACATAGAAAAAATAACTATGTGCCCTATGTGCCTATGTGGTTCAAAAATAAACATATGAAAATCGGAATTATTTTGGAGACCAAAGAGTTTGAAAAAGCATGGAACGCTTTTCGCTTTGCCGTAACAGCAAAAAAAACAGGACACGAAGTGAAACTATTTTTAATGGGCGAAGCCGTTGAATGTGAAGGTTTGACCCACGAAAAGTACAATGTTGACGAGCAATTGAAGAAGTTCGTTGAAATTGGTGGCGATATTTTGGCCTGTGGAACTTGCCTGAAATCACGTCAACTGGATAGCACCGAAGCCTGCCCCATTTCGACAATGGTTGATTGCGTGGAATTGGTGGTTTGGGCGGATAAGACAGTAACGTTTTAAAAATAGAAAATCATGCAAAACAATGAAATGATAGAAATGGTCATGCACCAAACAGGAAGTAACCTGACTACCGAACAAATTGCGGGTCAGGTTGAAGCTGCATGTAATAAATATAGTCTGGCCTTGCTGCAAACATACAACTACCACGAAATAGTTGAATCGAAAGGCTTTCCAATTCAACGGAAGGTATTCATCTACAACATTTGTCAGGCAAAAACAGCATCGATGATGCTCACAACGAATCCTGAGTTTTCAACATTCATGCCCTGTACCTTATCGGTGTATGAAGCTGGCGACAAAACGGTTCTTTCAACAATGAACATGGAAATGATGCTGGAAGCGGTTAAATCGAATGAAGAATTGTATAATCAGGCATCAAATCTGTTTAAAACATTCTGCCAAATGATGGACGAACTGGCGGCCGGAAAATAAGGTCCAATCAGCATTTTAAATCATTAAAAAACCATACCGCTTGCCTTTTTCGATCTGAATCGATGACAAGCAGTATGGTTTTACTCATTCAATTACAGTCGCAATTTAATTCCACCATTTACCACAAATCCATCAACCGGGGCATAAATATCCTTAAAAACCGGATTGGAAACCGGTCCAGTATAAATACTGCCAAATTTGGTTTGCCGGGTATCAAAGAGGTTCTCGAAATTGACGAAAACCGAAAACCGTTCCCAAAGTCTTTCAGCCATCAGCCCGCAAATCCAATAGGCCTGACCGGTGCCACCATCATTCAGTTTTTGTTTGCTGTAATAGTAGGCTTCCAGTCCAACTTTTAGTTTCTCGTCGAGCTCGTACATCAAAACGTTGTTTAGCCGATGTTTGGCAACCAACGGGAATGCAGTTAAAACTCCATTCATCTGTTGGTTTACATCGGCCAGCGTATATCCAACAAAAAGCTTGAAATCGCTGTAAGTCAACTTTGCATTAACTTCAACTCCTTTTGTATCAATAAATCCATCGGGTTGAAGAAATTCATAAAACCCATTTTCGACCGGAGTTAGAACCAGCGGTTTGAGAATTCGGGTGTAGAAAAAAAGTATGTTCAGGCTAAATGACATTTCAGGAGTAATTGATGTACGGTAATTGAGATCGAGGTTTCCACCAATTGACTGTTCGGCTTTAATGTTTTTCGGATCAACAGGCAACACATTTCTGAATTGGAGACGCTCTGCATCTTCGGTAAAAACAGTCGGCGTTTTGTAGCCAAGACCGCCACCAAGTCTCGCCGAAAGACTTGAATTAAACTTGAAAAGAGCAGCTAACCTGGGAAGCAAAAAGAATCCGTATTCATTCTGATAATCGCCACGGACACCGGTTTCAAGGGAAAACAAATCAGAAGCGGTCCACGAGTTTTGCACAAAAGCGCCGATAGTGGTATGGTTGTAATCAACCACACTGGCCGTATTTGTTTTATCCTGAGTGAAACGCTCGGTCCATAAATTCAGCCCCGTAATCCATTCATGATTTTTTCGTTTAATCGCATAGGTGGCTTCAGTGAATGATGAAAACTGTATTCCTGAAAACGCAAAGTCAGGTATTTCTATTTTCCGGTCGTAATAGCTGAAGCTATTTTTTAGCCTGAAAACAACACTGTCGGTCATCTGATGGTCAACACCAAACTGGGTACTGAAGCGGTTGGTTTGATTCTTTTCGAAATAAGAATGAATGTCATCGCCCTTTCCGTCAATGTATTGCATATCTCCACCATTACGATTCTCAATGGTGCTGTTAAATCCTAAATTTATAGTTGTCTTCGGACTGGCGTAAACATACAATCTGGGATTTAGCGTTACCCGTCGGTATCTGGGGATCGCCGTAAAACCAATATCTGCCGGATCGTAAGGATTCCCGGAATTGTAGGAAGCAAAAACCGTAGAACCGGTTTTCTCGAATTTCTGAGCATAAAACCCGCTGATGTCCAATCCGACAGCCGAAGTTCCATTCAGTAAAAAGTTCAGTTCACGTTCTTCTTTGGGCATTCTCGAAACAAGATTGACCAGACCAGCAATCGCACCGCCACCGTAAAGTGTTGATGATGCACCTTTGATTACTTCCACCTGTTTCAGATCGAGCGGTACGACCTGCAAAAGTCCCAATCCTCCTGAAAATCCTGAATACAACGGAAAACCATCGCGCAAGATCTGGGTATATTTTCCATCAAGTCCCTGAATTCGGATACTTGAATTGTAGGATGTGGCCGATGTTTGCTGGGTCTGAATACCCGTACTTTCGTTGAGCATCATCCGGATATCGCCGGGTTTCATGTTCCCCTTTTCTTCAAGTTCTTCTCCTGAAATGGCTTCCAGCCTTGTGGGGGTATTTTCAATGGTCCGGCTCGACCGTGTCGCGGTAATGATTACTTCGTCCACTTCTTCGTCACTGGCCGAAAGAAAGATTTTAACGGTGTCCTGTTGTGAAAACGTAAAGATAAAGTCTTCCTCATGTTCTTCATAGCCAATCATCCGGATCAGGAACACACATTTGCCATCCGGAATATTGGTGATTCGGGCAAACCCATTATGATCGGTGGCAGTACCATTAGCAGTTCCCCGAACCAAAACAGTCACTCCGGTCAATGGCTCCTTCGTTTCGCTATCCCGGACTACAGTTGTAAACGTATTTTGCGCCAGACTTTGAAATGCAAAAAATAATGCAAATACTGGCAGTATCAATGATTTCATTTTTAATAATTTAAGTTAATGAATTGAAACATCATGTCGTCTGGAATCAAACAACACAAATCCATATAAATTACATAGGTTCATTAACTTATCTTTGGCGGTTGCCAAAATTTCAGGTAGTAATAATCGAGGTATTCCTGAATGTAGGTTATCTTCATATCCTCAGTCATTACGGCTTCAGAATTCAAATCAGGATTAACTGCAATGACCATAAAACCAGTACACGAGCCGCAAACCATAAACGGGGAACAGCTATTTGTAGGGCTTTCTGAATGATGCTTGTCCTCAGTATTTTCTGAACATGCTGCACTAGTTTCATTGCAACATTCATCGCCTGCACAGCATGGCGAAGACGAAAGCAACAAGGTAAGTACAACCAATGTGAAACAGAAGAATCTCATAACCTTTTCTAAATGGGAACTATTCAGCCAATTCTGTTAAATTGAACAGTTGATCCTGATATTAGTTTAGTGCTGCAAAGATAATCATTTATGATGAGCGAAGCCGTTCAGGACAAAGGTTTAACCCACCCGATTATTACATGATGAACAAAGTGAACAAACCATTCTGCCATATTGTTTGGACTGTATATTTTGTATTGAAAACTATTTAAACAATGGCAAAGCCTTACTTCACTGCTATCGGTTTTTTATTATGTGGGCTGGTCTTATTGTCCTCCTGCGAAAAAATAACACCTCCATTGCCTGCTGACGATGAGCTATTGGATGGCCCTGTTGAAGGGCTTGTCGAAGCCCAAAACCGGCAGCATTTATTGGGCGA
>JAUYMU010000059.1 GCA_030698405.1 Bacteroidota bacterium | reverse complement strand
GGCTGTTCGACTTTAGCCGACGGACTGGAAAAGTTTGAAGGGTTTGAAATGTTGGCGGCTGCAATACAATTGGTTGCAAGATATCCTTTGCTCCCGATAAAAATCGGGACAGGCTGTTCGACTTTAGCCGACGGACAGAATACAGGCAGAAGCGAATGGCTTTAGCCACAATATTTTGGGCTAAAGCCCCCGGTCATTCATGATCCTTCTATCCGTCCCATAAATGGGACGGCAAAGGATACTGGAGACACAAAGAATATTTGAAATTCAAATTTGAGCAAGATGGAAACAGACAATGCATTTCTTGGACGTGGCTGGGGTTTTCCGCCAACATTCGACAAAGCCTCGAAAAGCGTAGGTATGCTCGAGGAAGAAAAAGATATTGAGAGCAGTCTGGAGATTCTGTTATCCACCAGGTTGGGCGAACGGATTATGCAACCCAATTATGGTTGCAACCTCGATGATATGGTTTTTGAAGCCATGAACCTGACCATGCTTACCTATCTGAAAGACCTGGTAGAAAATGCAATACTCTACTTCGAACCACGCATAGACCTTGATGCTGTAAGAATCGATACAGCACGGGATCTTGAAGGTATGCTCCTCATTATCGTTGACTATACCATTCGAACGACCAATTCCAGATTCAATTTTGTTTTTCCATTTTATAAAAATGAGGGTTCTAATTTACCTCTTAAACGATAAAAATGGCACTCAACTGCAACAAAAAGCATCCACTTCAGCATGATGGCACCAGCCAGCAACAGCGTTTTCTTGAAGCGCTGGAACCCGGATATGCCAAAATTCATGAGTTTAACCTTCGCGATTGGATGCGCTTTGCATATCACTTCGCGACTAATCTGAATTATTTCAGCATAAAGGATGATAAAAAACCCGATGGAAACTGGCAGGCATTCATGAAGGCCGAAAGCGAGATTGAGGCCTATCTCAAAGATGCCGCATTGGTTGAGGGTGAGGATTGGATACCTGCCGATGAACGTGAAAAGATACTGAAACGTGAACCACAAGCCAACTTCGAGCCGCATCTTGCACTTTTCCTCAGTTTCCTGAAATTGCTGAAATTTCCACAGGAACAGATGAATGGTTTTACCAAAAGGCATCTCGATTTTTACTACACCAAAGTATTGCAGTTAAGCAAGCAGGCTGCTGTTCCCGACCGTGTTCACCTGATTCTGGAACTCGCGAAAAATGCAACCGCAGAAATATTAAAAGCGGATTCGGTACTTGATGCCGGAAAAGACGGAAACGGTAAACCGTTGAGGTATGTTACTTCCGAAGAAATTGTGGTGAACACAGCACAGGTGGCTCTCCTGAAAAGCATATTCCATAAGGTAGGATCGGTGGTGCGATATGCTGAAAAGACCAATTCATCTGATGGACTTGGCACCGAATTCAAGGAAGACAACCCGAATTGGCAAGCACTTGGAAACGAAAACTGGCCGGCTGCCCATCTGGGATTTGCCCTTGCTTCGTCTGTATTGTTACTGAAAGAAGGAACCCGTAAGATTACGGTTTCGCTCACGTTGAATTTTCCAGACAATCAATCGCTTCCCCAAAAAGCGCAATTGCAGTCGCAACTTAAAATATTCCTCACCGGAGAGAAAGACTGGGTTCAGGCTACCAATCTCGATGTGACAACTGTACCTGCTTCGGCCACCGGCAAACTTGAATTCACGGTAACCATTGCTGAAGCTGAAAAAACGATTGTTCCTTACAATCCGGCCATTCACAAGGAACGAATAAATACCAATCTGCCCGTACTAAGGGTACTGACAGACACTGGCAACAGTGATGGTTATGAAGTATATACATCGTTGGCAAGAGCAGTAATAACCGAAACAACTATTTCAGTAGATGTTACAGGGGCCAAAGATCTGGCGCTTGAAAATGACAACGGCAAACTCGATCCGTCGAAACCATTTTTCCCATTTGGGCCTGTTCCGGTTAAAGGTTCTAACTTTTTTGTCGGAAGTACAGAGATTTTTCAAAAGGAATGGCAGGAAATTAAACTCAACATCACATGGAAAGACAAACCAGATCTGAAGAAACATTACGAGGCTTACGGAACATCATTTGTGTACAATGGGAACAGTAATTATGACTTGTCGTCAACAAAAAAACCGACCGATCCGGTAGTTACCGGTGACGATTACTTCAAAATCACATCGCGATATATAAAAAATAATAGTTGGTTCCCCCAATCCGGAATAAATCAAAACCTTTTTGACAGCACTGTTGTCGTTAACCGTGATGCTTCTGATTCAGCTGTTGCACCTGCACTGGTTATTTCACCAGTGCTCATGCAAAAAGGCATTGATGTCAACAAAGCTGTTCTGCAAAATTATCTGACTCCGAAAGCAGTTCAGATTCCGGGAACTACCCAACCCGAACTAAAGACAATATCAGCGAAATTCGAGGTGGCAAATTTCAATCCCGGCTTCCTTTTACCGCTGATAAGCACCGAAAATTTCAACCCTGCAACCAAATCTTATTTCTTGAAGGTTAGCCTCGATAAAGATTTTCTGCACGAACACTACGCCCGGCTGATTACTTTGGCCATGATAGCCAAATCCAAACCAGGTAGTACAGATGTGCTGATGCCAAATGCACCATACACACCGGTTATCACTTCATTCACGGTAGATTACAAAGCCAAAGCAACCAATACTTTTTCGTTTGGGCTGAGCGCCACGCCGCAAAGTAAGCTCGATAATTTTACGGCACGGAAGGTTCAGCTTTTTCATGAACATCCTTTCGGACAAACCGAACAGCATGTATTTCTGAAAGAGCAATGTGATTTTATCGATCCAACTTCAAAACGAGATATTGCACTTGTTCCTGAATATGCGCCCGAAGGAGAGTTCTACATCGGCTTGCAAAATGCGCAGCCTTCAAGCATCGTCAACTTGCTTTTCCAGATGGTGGAAGGAAGCGAGAACCCGCTTGCACCCACATTTACCGGCGATAAAAAGATGGAATGGTTTGCCCTTTCAAACAACGAGTGGAAAGCGCTGAACAGAGATTTTATAACCGGCGATACTACCAATAACCTGCTTCGTCCGGGCATCGTAAAAATTACACTTCCGGCAGAGGCAAACAGCAGCAATACCTTGCTCGATGCTGGTCTTTTCTGGATAAAAGCACAGTTGCCCGTTGGATTGACAAGCGCGTCGATCTGCAAAATGACCGGAGTACACGCTCAAGCTGTTGAAGCAGTTTTCAGCAACAATGACAATGAACTTTCCCATTTAATTACCTCGCTTCCCGCCGGAACGATTAAAAAATTCATTGAGAAACCAGCGCTCATTAAAGGCGTAGGCCAGCCATACGCATCATTTGGCGGAGTAGATACGGAAAATGATTTTTCTTTCTATTTAAGGGTAAGCGAACGCTTGCGCCACAAACAGCGTGCTGTAAATATCTGGGATTACGAACGCATCGTATTGCAGGCATTTCCAGCCGTTTACAAGGTTAAATGCCTGAGCCATACTTCTATTTTAAAGGAAGATGGAACGCCCGATTATTTTGAAATATCTCCCGGATTTGTGTCGCTGATCGTGATTCCCGATATCAGGAACAAAAACAGTTTTGATCCTTTGCAACCGCGTGCAAGCCAGAATCTTTTGCGCGAAATCGAAGATTTTATCGACCCGCTGAATTCGCTTCATGTGAAATTTGACGCAGACAATCCTGAATATGAAACGGTTTTTCTTGATTTCAGGGTAAAGTTTTACGACCAGTTTGATGCGAATGCTTACCTCAAAATATTGAACGAGGATATCGTGCGGTACCTTTCACCCTGGGCTTACGGCGATTTTTCTGATATCCACTTTGGGGGTGAATTGTATAAAAGCGTCATCATCAGGTTCATCGAAGAACGTCCTTATGTCGATTTCATTTCGCAATTTAAGATGTTTCAGCGAATCGGGCCTGAAGATCAAAACACTTCGGACGTAAGCAGAATAGTTGCTACGAGCGCCCGTGCCATACTGGTTTCGGCCAGAACACACACCATCAATTTAATCGAAAAAGACAAAGTGTGCGATGAGTGAAATACGAACCATACCGAAAGAGATAAGCGCTGAACATGGCAAGGACTATGCTTTTCTGCATGAAGAAGGCATGAACCACATTGAAAAACTTGCCAGTAAACTTTGGACAGATTACAATGTGCACGATCCGGGCGTGACCATTCTCGATATGTTGTGCTACGCCATTACAGATCTTGGTTTCCGGATCTCAATGCCTGTTGAAGATTTGCTGGCAAAACCCGAAAACAATTTTCAGCACATGCACCAGCAGTTCCTGTCGGCCATTAAAGCTTTGCCATCGTGCCCGGTAAGCGCCAACGATTACCGGCAGCTGTTTGTCAGGGTTGAAGGTGTGCGAAATGCCTGGATACTTGCTTCTGAACGCTGGATTGTTGCAAAATACGACGATCTTAAGCAGGAAGGCGTACCCGAATTGCATTATAAATCGCCCGCCGAAGTTGTAGATCCAAAGAAAGCACTTCAATTTAAACTTCAGGGATTAAACAATGTTTTGATCGATTTTGACGAATCGAAATTATTGACCGAAGAGGATAAACAAAAAAATGAAGCCACGCAGCAAGCTTTGATTTTAGCCCGGAAGAAAGCGATTATCAAGCGTGTGACTGAAGTTTACTCGCGCTACCGCAACCTATGCGAAGACATTGATACCATTGCCGAAGTGCCCAAAGAAGGTGTTGTAATATGCGGCGATATTGACATTTTGCCCAACGCCGACCCTGAACAGGTTTGGGCTCAAATCGTCTTCAATATCGACCAGTATCTTTCTCCGGATATCCCTTTTTACAGCCTTCAGGAAATGTTGGAAATGGGTAAAAAACCTGATGAAATATTTCAGGGCCCGGTTTTCGATTTTAATGATAATTACAACTACCGGACTCCCGGAAATCCATTTCAGAAAAAGGGTTTTATACGCTATGAGGATCTGACAGGAAGTGAATTGCGCAAAGAGGTTCGCCTGAGCGATATTATCCGCATCATTATGAATACGGAAGGGGTGAGACTAGTAAAGGAGATTGCTTTCGGACTTTGCGGATGCGACGAAAAAGACATGAACAAAGTTCGCAAAGCTGTAACCGGCGATAAGTGGAACCTGTGCATCACGCCGGGACACAAACCTGTATTTTGCCTGGATAATTCGGTTTTGAATGTTTGGAAGGATTTTATGCCCATCGAATTAAAAATGGCAGAAGCTGAAATCAGGCTAAACGACCTGCGTGAAAAGCGAAATGCTGAAATGGTGGCAAAAGCAACCGAAGACATCAAAATGCCCGAAGGCGTTTACCGCGACACTGCCAACTATCAGACTTTTCAGAATCAATTTCCTGAAACTTATGGAATCGGGCAACACGGACTGCCTGACAGCGCCACCAAAATGCGTAAATCGCAGGCCAAACAACTGAAAGCTTACCTGCTTTTCTTCGAGCAGGTGCTTGCCAATTATTTTGCACAACTGTCAAATGTAAGCGTACTTTTTTCGGCTGATAACAGTATTGCAAAAACGTACTTCGCCAATACGGTAAAAGGAATTAAGGACGAAAGTGAGATTTTCGACGATATTCTGAATTGGAACAATGAAATAGATACAATCCACAAAAGCACCGGGCTCGACAATTACGTTACCCGCAAAAACAAGTTTCTGGATCACCTCCTTGCCCGATTTGCCGAGCATTTCAACGAATATGTTTTCCTGATGCACCGCCTGTATTCGGCAGATGCTGAGCGCGCCATTATCAGGCACAAGGTAAATTTCCTGAAGGATTACCACAACATGAGCACCTGCCGGGGCGTTGGGTTCGATTATTACAATCCGAAATCGGCTGAGGAGCAGCTTGTGAATGTTCCCGGCATGGAGAAACGCATTTCGCGGCTGCTTGGCTTTAATAATTACAAGCGAATTCCCATTGCCGATCTTGATTACAAAGTAGAAAAAACGGGTACTGTGCAAATGATGGTAAATGGCGTATTGACCGACGTTCAGCAATACGTTTGGAGTATCAGAATGAACGGCAACATTATTTTTGAAAGTGTCGATAAAACTTTCCTGAAACGTGCTGATGCCTACGAAGAAATGGGATTGGCGAGCTTGTTGGGGGCCGAGCGGGAATATTATGTGCTGACTCTTTCTCCTGATGAAACCAAAATCTCCGTCAGCCTGCTCAATGCGAAACTTGAAACCATAGCCACACATCCATTGCAGTACAATGTACTTCCCGGTGAAATTGATTCAGGAAACTATTCGCTGGCCGAAAAGGCAATTGCCGACATGACCAAATATCTGCTGGATGACTTCAAACTTGAAGGGATGTATGTAGTTGAGCACATTCTGTTGCGTCCGAATTTCAACACCCCCAAAGCCAAAACCAATTTGTTTATGCCCGTGTGTATTGAATCGAACGGAGAACATTGCCGGCCACTCGATCCATATTCATTTAGGGTAACAGTTGTACTTCCGGGATACAGCATGAGGTTGCGCAACAAACATTTCAGACAGTTTGCCGAACGGCTTATCCGCATGGAAACCCCGGCACACGTGCTTCCGCGTATTTGCTTTGTGAATGAAGAGTTCATGAAAAAGTTTGAGGAAGCGCACAAAAAATGGCTGGACGACCGTGAAAAATCAAATAATCCGTTGAAGCAGGCGAAGGATGCCACGCTAATTGAACTGATTAAAGTGATAGAAGAGATGTTTACGATATACGAACAAGGGCATTTAACCGATTGTGATGATGATACACCTGATAAGAATCCCATCATACTCGGTAGCTCGACACTCGGCTCGCTTGAAAGCGATTCAAATCCGGGTTAAAGTATCCGGGATGAAATTTTTAAACGCATGAAAAATAAACACATAGATACATAGCTCACATAGAAAAATAATATCTATGTTTTCTATGTGCCTATGTGGTTTAAAAACAAAAACATGAAATGAAAGAAAAAACCTCAGTAGAAATTAAATAAACAATACGGTCTAACCTTATTACCTCATTTAAAAGATTATCAATCCCAAATAAGGTAATTAGGTTGTGTCCAGCGAGCGTGGCTCTTCTACTGAGGTAGCCAACTAAAAATAAGGTTTAAAGAAAAGAAAATCAATGTAATTTGAACACGGGATATACATTAAAAAATAGAAAGTAAAATTCGACATATGCCAATGAATAAAATTTTGAACTTCAACCGCAGGGAGGTTTCCTCAGGCAGCGAAACCATGAACTCCACCCGCAGCAACCTGTCGCTAAGCAGCGACACCTTCCCGCGGTACAGGTTCTCCAAATTGTTTGCCTTTTCATTGGTTTTGAAGAATATCATGGTAAAGGAAACAATTGGGCTAAAGCCCATATGAAATGGAATTTCTCATGTCCGTCACATGCATGTGACGGCAAAGGATATCGATTTGATCGGCTAAACTGCCCATTCGCAGGCCTATCCTTTGCCGTCTGGCTTTAGCCGACGGACATGTATGTTTGAAAAACCAAGTTTAAAAAATTAAAATAAAAAACACACGATATGGCAACCAAACAGCAACTTCAACTCGGAATACTGAACCTCGAATACAGCCGGTTTGTAAAAGACCAGGTGCTTACCGAAGTGCAACTGAATGAGATCATTGATTTCTTTGAGGATCAGCATCGTATTACACGTACCTGCCTCATAGGTACCGGAATAGTTTGCGGGCTGCATCTCAGGCGAAATGCCAAATCTATTTCCCTCAGCCAGGGAGTTGCTGTCACCACCGATGGCGACCTGCTCAAAATGAGCGCGACAAATTTCAAATACTTTGCCGAGTACATTCAGCCCGACAATGGAAAGTATGATCCTTTCTACTATAAGCAGGGAACAGAGGAGAAATCAGTCAAACTATTTCAGTTACTGACCGACGATGAGAAAGACAAGATCACCTCGGCTGAAGTCTTTTCGGTGGAAGAACTCGATAGCAAAATTACCAACTGGGTAGGGTTGCTTTACCTCGAATACTATCTTAAAAATCCGGAGAAATGTACCCCTACCAATTGCGACAACCTTGGAAGACGGCAGGTTGCAAAACCGATGGTTCTCCTTATTTCGAAGAGCGATATGGAGAAAGTCGTACATCTGGACACAGGTGAAGTAATTGGCGATGACATCTACCTTAAATACTACGAGGCATACGAGAAATATTTCACGTTCCCGGTTATCAGGCCAAAACGTGTGATTCTGAATAATACCAATACCGCGCAAAGTACCGCATTGGCGGGCGCGTATTTCACTACAGCAAAAAATGGCAGCAGCGCATTGTCGACTGCCATTCTTGAACTTTACAACGCATTTAAATTTTTAATCGACCGGGACAATTCAATCAAAATCAACAAACTCGTCGAGAAACTCAATACAAATCTGAACGCAGCCACCAATGCGCTTCATGCGCAATACACCTACGATTATTACAAAGATGTTGTGGTGGCCTACAACGAACTTCGGGATCAGATTTACAGTGTCGCTTTCGAATGTATCCCGAATTTATATGCTTTTCCAAAACACATCATGCTGGGCGAGCCAAATATTAAATACGGGCCGCGACCTCCAAAATACAGGCACCAATTCTATCCGTCGCCAGCCGTCAGCAATCACAAAAAAGAAGTGAATATAGCCATTGGTATGCTCGACCGGCTTGAACTGATGGTACTGAATTTCAACCCAAACGAAGTGGATGGCATTAAGATTACTCCTTCCGTAGATTACAATCGGCGATTGGAAGACAGGGCTATTCCATTCTACTATCAAAATTTTATTTTGCTTTCGCAGGATTGGAATTATCAGAAAGCGCTAAAAGCGAATGATAAACTAAATCTTTCGTACAATGCGAACCTTTATCCGGCGCCGGTTAACGACGAAACATTGAACCCGCTCGATTACAGCATTGATGAATACGACTTCTTCAGGATTGAAGGACACATTGGGAAAGATTACAAAACTGCGCTGACCAAACTGGATGAGCTTAAAAACCAAAAAGGCGTCCCGATTGATATCGTGGCTGTCAGGTTGGGCGATGTAAAGCTTACCGACATTAACCTGGATGATTTTGCCTGCCAGTTTGAAGATCTGAATACCATTTTGCACGCCTTCCAGGTTGAAATCAATTGTGTACTTGCTGATGGATCATCATTTTTTTCAGGCTTTACGGCCAAACCAACAAAGCCTCATACAAACATAATTCGGTATATTGCTCCTGAAGGTCAGCCACCATGGATTATTAACAATACCATTCTTAAAACTGATATTAAATCAGATTTATTTAATACGGCAGATATAACCATGAAAACTGCCGCCGCACGTGAAGCAAAAGAAACGCTTACCGATAATATCGGCGCTTTCGCCGCCGCAACTCCGGTAGTTGATTTTTGCGACCGGTTTATAAAACCGATTTACGAAATTAACCGCGCAGTAAAGGTTAAAATCGACGATCATCCCGACTCCTTCGGAAAATATTATCTGAAGGCGATGGAAACGGACAATCTCACTGTGGATGAGTTTACTGAGAAAGCCAGAACATTCGCCGCCGCCGATCCTGAATTGAACAGCCTGAATGAAAACGAGCGGTTTGTAGTTTTCGAATACCCAACCCAAATCATTGGGCACCTGAATGTGATGCAGCGCTTTGTGCCCGGCAACATCAATGAAATCACCCAGAATTTTATTACCGATTACCGTAATTTCTCACAAAGCTTTTGCAAACGGATCAAGATCATGCGCACGCGCCTGGAAAGTTATTTCAGAACAGGGAATTATTCATCGCGTGGTTTCGAATCGAATTATATGAATATGATTGACCGCCTCGAAAAGTTATGCTGCGGCAACGAAAAATTGGAGGTGGTGATGCGCGAGATAGAACGCCGGAAAGCGCTGATTCTTCAGAGTTTATCATTTTCGAAGTATGCAGAACAACATCCCGGACTGGAGCACAAAGCAGGATCGCATCGAGGCGGAACCTTTGTAATTGTATATGCCAGCGCTCCAAAAGATACCACAACCCAATCGGCATTTACCAATTTATCTGCTGACAGGAAGCTTGAAAAAGAGCGTGCTGCCAGCAAAGTCAGCGCAGTTGTAGAATCGCAATACAAGGACATTGATTCGTTTGCTTTACACATAGTTAGTAACGATGAAACCATCAACAGGGAAGAAGAACTTGGACTTTTCTTTTCGAAAAATAAGATTGAACGCGGCAGCGCCTATTCAGAATTTGTGATCAAGGAACTGAACACAAAAATAACCGCTATCAGTAAAATTATTTGCAGGGAAATAAGCCAGCCAGTGGCTGATATTGTGATTGCCGATTTCTGCCTGCCTTATTTGTGCTGTTCTAAATGTCCGCCGGTGGCTTTCATTATTGAAAAAGAAAAACCAGTTGAACAGGTTTCTCTCACATTGCCAGCCGAACAGGTTTGCAGCAATGTAGATCCTTTGAAATTCGGCATCACTCCCACAGATGGCAAAGTGGAAACCAAAGATGCCGCGTTTGCTGCTACGGTTAAAGTTCTCGCCGATGGGTTTACTTATTTTGATCCTACGCTTATCGCATTTACTGCCGCTCAAAAAAGTGTTCAGATCGGCTTTAAAGTAAACGGACAAGATACCACGTGTCTCATTACAGTGTTTAAGCATCCTGAAGCCATAATTCAACACTCATTAGAACTGGATGACACACCGTTTCAACAGGAAATAATCGTCACTTTTACTGCCAATCCGAACAATACTTCCGAAGATTTTACTTACGCCTGGAAATTCAACGATGGTCAAACTGCTTCAGGAAAAGAAGTCAAAATTACTTTCGACAAGCTTGCGCTCGCAGAAATGAATCTCGATAAAATTACAGCGGAACTGATTGTTACAAATGGGCCCTGCACAAAAACTTCTGAAGTAAATACAGTGCCATTCATTCCATTTGCTTCTCCTGAACTTGCCTTGCCCGAATCAAGAGTATGCAGCAACAAAGGTGAAATTCCGTTTACCAAATATTCACCAAAAGGAGCGCTGATTGAATCGCCCGAAGCGCCTGAGGCAGTTATCATGAAAGATGCTCCGGCTTTTGATACCCGCAAAGTTCCGACACAAAGTTTGTTGAAACCCATCACATTTACAGTAGGCGGTATGCCCACCGATTGTACAATTGTGGTTACCCGACCGGTCGAAATATTGCTGAGTTCCCAATTCATGGATACCAGCCCTGATAAGTTGTTTATCCAATATAAAAACAATACCAATGAAAACATTTTCGGTAAGCAAACCTATATCTGGAATTTCGACAAGGCACATCCTGAAATTATAGTGGACAACACAAATGAATTCACGCTTGAATTTGACATTAAACTACTTAGAGAGCTTAAAATCAGCGTAATTGTTGCCACCGTCACTTTAAAGGATGATCCTTGCAACTCAAGAGGTGTGGTAAGTACCGAGGTACCGAATGGTGAAGTAGAGAACCCGTGTACAGCGCTTGTTACAGAATTTATAAATAGGAAAATCGGGGAATTAAACACGCCTGAAATGCTAATTCGGGTGCAGAAAACAAGAAACACCTTGCTTCTCCCAATTTATAACAATTCATTAAGTATTTTTGAGAAGGCCTTGAACGCTTTAAACTCCACCGATCCCAATCAAAAAACGGCACTTATTGGAAGTATTTCAGATCTGTTGAACCAAATTTATGGCTTTAAGGTTAGCCCGAGAATTCCTGATATTGCCCGGATTCTGGAAGAGATTTTGAGAGCATTACTCATGCTCATGCTCAATCTGGTGCGCTGCGATAAAACAATTAATGATAAAGACTTATCGGTGATTCGGAAGAACCTGGAATTATTCCATGGCTCAACGTTGCAACTTCTCATAAGTTATCCGGAACTCGATTTACAGAACAAGCTTGAAAATGAGGCGATTGATTTTAGAAAGAACTTCCTTTCACAGCTCGCTATACTCATCACTTCATTGAATACACTCATCCAGGATTTGGGCAAATTCCCTAAATAATGGCAGGTAACAGTCATATCATCCACCGGGTAAATCTGGAAATCGACGTGCCCGAAATGCGTTTGGCCAATCAGGTTAAGGAGGATGCGGTGAGGTTGATTTACAATGAAATACTACCGAAACTGGAGAAATATCTGGATACGCTTGTCCCAATTGACGAACATATTCAATTGAATCAACTGAATATCAATCTGGAAAATATATCAGTAGAAAATTTTGAAAAAGAATTCTCAACATCACTATTTCAGCTTTTTCATGAAAAAACAGAGAAATTAATAGAGCCACTCCAATTGGCAAATGACCAACCCGATGATGAAAAGGTGATAACATTTACCAGGGAACAATCGGCATTAGAAAGCTTTCTTTATTTTCTTGAAACAGGACGACTTCCGTGGTGGAGCGAAAAGTCAGGTGAATTACTGCATGAGCAAAATTTATCGCAGATACTCAGTCATTCTGCTCCTGAATTTCAGGAACGTTTGATCAGTTTACTCATCGAAAATGATACTGCACTCGAACGATTGCTGAATCAGTACTCGCTTCCCTTTATTTTTCAAAACATTTTTCCGGTCCTTTTTTCATCTCCCAAAGCGCTGAGAGGATTTGTCGAAGACAAAATGTCCGCAAGGATTATTAGTTTGTTGCAGAAATTGTTTGAAAGAAAAAAAACAGAAGGATATCTCTTCTCTAAACCGCAACAAGTATTATTCAAAAGAATTATCAGTCAAATAGTAAGTCAAAAGGGAGTATTTTCAGCACAACAACTGAAGAATATTTTAGACGAATTTTCAGCTGACTTTACTTTTCCTGATGCAGAAGATCAGCAGGAATTTAAACTCCTTATCAATGAAATTAGACTGAACATCAAATCAGAGCCTGTAAAAAATCAACAGGATTTAGATTTTCAGGATTCGGAAAAGATGATTGAAAATCAGGAAAAAGGAATCAGTAAAACAGCAAAAAAGCATGAAGAGGAAGAAGAGGGGATTTTTGTAGACAACGCCGGATTGGTATTGTTACATCCTTTCCTTAGTTCATTTTTTGCTGACTTTGAATTGCTGGCGGATGGAAAATTTAAAGACATCGAATCGCAAACCACGGCTGTTCATCTGTTACATTACCTTGCATCAAAACAGGAACTTGCGCCGGAATATGAACTAATTACGGAGAAGTTTCTGTGCGGCTGGGATTTGGATTTGCCGATTGCCAGAGAAGTAACCCTCAGCATAGAAATGAAAAACGAAAGCGAAGCATTGCTGAAGGCTGCCATCAAACATTGGAGCGCATTAAAAAACACATCGCCCGATGGATTGCGTGAAGGATTCCTTCAACGAGAAGGAAAGTTAATCCTGAACGATTTTCAGGACCGGTTAATTATTGAAAGCAAAGCTCAGGATGTGCTGTTAAGTTTCCTTCCGTGGGGGTATTCCATCTTTAAACTGCCATGGATGAAAAACGCCCTGTATGTTGAATGGCAATGAAAAATACAATGAAAAATAACCACATAGTTCACATAGTACACATAGACCAATAGAAAACTATGTGCCCTATGTGCCTATGTGGTTAAAAATATAATCAATGAAAGAAACTGTTATATCACCGCCTTCAAATACCCGGCACCCGAAAGATCATTCGGGCATTGGGAAACAGTTCTTTCCCCGTGGTCAGGAGGATTCTTTTTTTAAAACCAATGGCATTCAGGCTAAACTCAGTGTGGGGCAGCGCGGCGACAAATACGAACAGCAAGCCGATGCTATGGCGGAAAAATTAGTCAGCAAAAAAGCGAATAATACGCCCGTCACGCAGGCAAAAGCTGTTGACAAGTCGACCGATGAAAAACTCGATAAAAAAGAAGAGGAACAAAATCAGGAAGAAGGAGCAACTCTGCAACGCAAGCCGATGTTTGAAAGTGACGGTGAGCCCGATGTGCAAAAAAGCATGTATCCTGAAAATGATGAAGGTGAACGGGTTTTCAGGAGCGAAAATGATGCATCATCCGGCAATATGAGCAAAGGTGAAACCATTGTTTCGATTGCACGATCGAAATTGGGGAAGGTAAAAGCGAAAGAGGGACTTCCGGGCGATGGGGGAAAACAGTTACGTTTTGGCCATGAAACATTGCTTGAAATTTTTCACCTTGCGGCTCCCGGCGTTTGGGAAGATGATGTGATAAAGTATGTCACGCCGGGACTGCCATCGTGGTGCGGAATCTTCGCGGTGTATTGTATCAAAAAAGCGGGCATTGATATCGGCACCTGGCAAATGGGAAAAGGTGTTAGCGCTTTTGGCAAACTGAAGCAAACGGAATCGCCGCAAGCTGGTGACATTGGTTATATGGATGCCAACCAGCATCACGCAATCATTGTAAAAGTAGAGGGCGATATAGTTCACAGTATTGACGGCAACAGCGGTTTGCAAAGTGAAATCATCGAGAACAAACGTCCGATGAAAGCTTACCGCGGATTCTTTACTGCTTTGCACAATGAGGCGACTGCAGGCGATGTTCAGAAAAAGGAAAATTCAGGAAGTAATAATGAAGCTTCTCCTTCCATTGAAAATAAAATAAACGCTTCAAAAGGAAGCGGAAACCCGCTCGACCATTCAACACGTAGCGAGATGGAAAGCGGGTTCGGAAACGATTTCAGCGGGGTACGCATTCATACTGACAATGCAGCGCAACAAATGAACAAAGACCTGAACACCCAGGCATTTACCCACGGACAGGACATTTATTTTGACGAAGGAAAATACAATCCGGAAACATCTTCAGGAAAACATTTGCTTGCCCACGAACTGACACATACGGTGCAGCAAACGGGAGCAATAGGCAGAAAATTGGTACAACGCGCTCCGGCTCCCAAAAAATCATCCTCTGCAAAAGACCCTGTCCTTGATAGTTCGAAAAGTCCCAAGGCAATAATATTTCCTGAAATTCAACTACCCACTTTCAAAGAGTATAGTAAAACACACATTGGAGAAAACCTTGAAAGAGTTGCCGGATATAAACGGAAAGATGCCTACGAAATTCAGGAAGATGATGAAACCGAAGCAAGAAAAAAGCCACAGGCTATTTTGTGGATGGATAGTGTGCGGGGCGATGTAAAATCAACAGTTGAAAAGAAAACAAAGGCGAGCGACGCGGTATCAAAAGCCATCAATGGTAAAACTGTTTATTTCTTCAAGCAATCGTTTGGTAAAAGCGGAAGTCAGAATTTGTTCGGTACGGTGGACGATCTGGTTGAAAATGCCATCATTCCCAAATGGACAAGAAATGGAATGGCTACGGCATTCGATGTTGATCATGTAAAGGAATTGCAGCTTGGTGGACAAAATGAAATGACCAACATGGAACTGGTGCAGTTCTCGGCCAACAGATCGTCGGGTGCAGCCATTGCGACTCACATAGAATCGAAAGTTGCTGAGGTCATTACATTGAAAAAAATAAAAGACAAATCATCGGATGAAGAGGTAGAAATAAAAGGAGATATTGAGGGGATCAAAAAAAAATACAGCCTGCGCTTTACCAAAGTGAAATACAATCTTCCCACATACAAGAAAGATGAAAACCAGCGCTGGACAGAGAAAGAGATAAAAGTCGGGGATCAACTAAAAGGTCTGAAACCACTCAAAGATCTAAAGGATTTGAATGGCACAAAGGGAGATGAAATCATTTATACTTCTGAAATTGGCGGAAAGGCAATCAAAATATCTAAACTTGAAAATCTGGCGAAAAAGAAGGGTGATTCTATCAAACTTTCAAAAGGCGCTTTCAAGGAACATGAAAATGCGGCTACCGGCGATGAAATTGGCAACATGAAAGCCGAGTTTGGATCTTACGGCTCGAAATTAACACCCAAGGACATCATTATTCCCATTTATAAAATGGATGGGGTAATTCATGGCGGAGGTATCAAGCGCAAAGGTCAGAGTGGCAAAGGCGGGTTGGAACAATTGATAGTAGGTTTAGATCTCCAGGGAATGAGCCCCATTAAAATTGACGTGGCCGACATTAATGAAAAAAATGGATTGTATGCACGCGGTCGTATAATTCCAACACTCAGCATCATCAAAGGAGTTGAAATAGATTTTTACATTGATAAAGACGAAATTAGGCTTTCAAAAACATTCGTTAGTGGCGACCTGTCCGATAAATTCCCCAAACCCTTTGTGATCAATCAGGCCGCAGTCACCGTTTCGATGGGCAACAAGGGTTTCAAAGTTGAGGGCGATCTTCTCTTCGAAATAACAGGTGTCGGAACTGGCCTAATAAGCGGGACCGCCAAAGATGACGGTAGTTTCGGAATTGCGGGGGAATTTAATTTCGATGAAAAACTTTTCAAGGGGAAAGTAAAAAAAGCAGGTGTAAAAGCCGCTTACGACCGGGAGAATGGTTGGAAAATAGAAGGCGATCTGGAAGTGCAGAAGGATTCGGTAAAAGGAATAAAGTCAGGAAACATTCATGTTGAATATGCCAATGAAGTTCTGAAAGCTGAAGGTACAGCCGAAACCACCATTAAAGGGGTTAAGGAGGTTACGCTGAAAATCGTTTTCGGAAAAGATGTATTCGAAATCGAAGGTGGCGTGAAAATAGAAAAACTTCCGGGGATAAAAGAAGGCGAAGGGAAACTGAAAATTGCCAAGAAAGACAATGTGTATGATTTTTCGGGGAGCGGTACAGTTACACCCGACATTCCCGGAATTGACTCGAAAGTGAACTTTGCGTTCGTCAACGATATTTTTACTGTCGATGCTTCCATGCAGTATAAGCGGGACCGGCTCGAAGGAAAACTGAAGCTTGGGATAACCAACCAGGAATTAATTGACGGAGTCCCTTCAGGAAAGAAAAGTGAAGAATATACCGTATTTGGCGGTGGTCAGCTTTCGCTGAAGATCACGGAAGACCTGAAAGTAACTGCCGGAGTAAATATATTGCCCAATGGTGAAGTGGAAGTAGTTGGAAGAATTGACCTGCCAAAACGGTTCAATCTTTTCCCCGCTCCACTGCCCAAACGTAAAAAACAATTGCTGAAAGTTCCAATCAGCATTCCTACGCCTATCCCGATTATCCAAATTTATGTGAAGGGATATCTTGATGCAGAGGCCGAAATTGGCGGTGGATATCTTTCTGATGTTTTTGCTGAAGTAAAATACAATCCATCCCATCCTGAAGAAATGAAAATTACGGGTGGAATGAGTTTCAACATGCCCGCCTATGCCGAGATAAAAGCAGGTGTCGAGTTTGGTGTAAAAGCCAGTTTGCTGATCGCTTCCATCAGTGGAGGAATTGACTTGAGTGCAGCTTTGCGGCTTGAAGTTCCGCAGCCTATCCTTAAGGGCACTTTATCGTGGAGCCCGGCAAATGGCTTTGAACTGGATGGGATCGCAAAAATCGGAATTATGCCAAGTCTCACATTCAGAGGCGCATTCAAGATTACCGGTGAGGTTGAATTACTGGTTACAACACTCTCGAAATCGTGGGAATGGGAGTTCGCTTCCATGACCCTTAAACCAGATGCACCTTTCGGTATGGAATTTCCGTTTAAATACAACAAGAATACGCCATTGAATCTGTCGTTCGACCAGATCAAATTTACCTATCCGTCAGTGAGCCAGCTTGCCGGTTCGCTCAAAGATGCTGTGGTGAATGAAATCGACAGTTATTTGGGATAAAAAAGAAATGATAATGACAACTACTGAAATCAAAACTCTTTTGCGCGAAGGCGCGGAACTTCATCTTGCAGGCAGGATGGAAGAGGCTGAAAAAAAATACCGCGAAGCTTTGGAAATAAATGAAAGCAATGCTGTTGCCCATAATAATCTGGGATTCCTGTTTGCGCAGCTTGAAAGATTTGACGAAGCGAAACGAGAATATTTTCGGGCAATCGAAATAAATCCTGAATATTCAACTGCCTATACAAATCTCGGCTTAACCTACCTGATGATGCAGCAATGGGATGAAACTGAGTACTATTTACTGAAAGCTGTTTCGTTCGACAAAAATGATTTTCACGCCAACGAAAGCTTGGCCAAACTTTATATGCTGAAAGGTGATGCCGCCAATTCTGAAATTTTCTGGAAAAGATGTTACAATATAAAACCAAAATCGAGCCAACTGATTGATTTGGCGCATGTGCTGATCACGCAGCAAAAGCTGGACGAAGCCATGGATGTTTTGAAAAATGCATTGCCCGATGAAGAAGAAAATCCGCGGCTGTATGCCATGCTTGGAATCATCTATTTTGCGAAATACGATTTCGGTTCTGCCATCACTTGTTTTAAGCGCACGCTTGGAATGGAACCTGAAGATACAGAGGCGCGTCATAACCTTGCCATGGCACTTCTAAAAACGGGGCAAAGCATCGAAGCGATGAATGAATTTCGCAGAATATTGTTGCTCAATCCCGATCACGCCGAAGCCCGTAATAATCTGGCAGTAATTGAATTGGCTGCCGATGATCCTGATTCTGCACTCAATCATTTCAATATAACTCTTGAACAGGAGCCTGAAAACCCAAAGGCGCTTTATTATAAAAGCATCATTCTTTTTAATCAGGGTGATTTTGTTGAAGCAAAAAAGACATTGACCGCTACGATCGCGACAAACCACCAGGATTACAAGCCAAAAGCAGAAGAAATACTTGCATCAATGAATTAAAAAATTAGATCATGAAAAGGAATTCAAGGCATTTTGTGCGCAAACAAAATCAGCAGAAGGAAAAATCGCGCAGCCCGTTTTTCAATCTGGCCCACGATGAATCAAAACAACACACTTCCTTTTTTCAGACACAATTAAAGACAGGCGAAAAAGGAGATAAGTATGAAAAGGAAGCCGATAATGCAGCAGGAAAAGTTGCAAATAAAGTTCCTGCCTCACCGGAACCTGTAGTTCAGAAACAGGATATCAGCGCTGTGCAAATGAGCAGCATGAAAGAGAATGAGGAAAAACCGGTGCAGAAAGCTGAAAAGAAAGAAGAGGAAAAGCCGGTGCAGAAGGCAACTTCCGAAGAAGAAAAGAAACCGGTGCAAAAAGAAGAGAAAAAAGAAGAGGAAAAACCGGTACAGAAAGCAGAAAAGAAAGAAGAAGACAAATCTGTTCAAAAAGCGGAAGCTGAAGAGAACAACGACGTTCAGCCCAAACATGAGGAGGAAGAAAAAAATGAACATCCGCCCATTATGCGCAAAGAAAAAGAAGGAAGCAGGGCAAATAAAGGCTCAGATATAGCGGATCGGATAAAAAAAACAAAAGGCAAAGGTCAACCCATGGCAGAAAAAACCGCGCGAGAGATGAAACAGGCTTTCGGAGCTGACTTCAGCAATGTAAACATCCACACCGACGAGCAAGCTGCATCACTTAATAAAGACTTGCATTCCATCGCATTCACCAACGGAAGCGACATTTATTTTGCTGAAGGTCAATACAATCCTGATTCATCTTCAGGAAAAACATTGCTTGCACACGAGCTCACTCATGTAATTCAACAAACAGGAAAGTAAATAGCTGCGAATGACCCCATCCGAAAAAAATGCACTTGCTGTTAATCAATATTTGAATTTTCTTGCTGAAATTTTTCGGCAGCGCCTGAAGAACCATTTTGCGCAGGACAAGAAGCTGCCAAAGCTGAGTGATGTAATGAAAATTGTATCAGCCAGAGACGATTCCGAATTATCAACGTTTATTCGGAATCAGAAAATGTCGCCGGAAGAAATTACCGTCTTGATTCTTGCCCTTGCACCTCATGTGCGGCCTGCATTTTTCGATTCGCTGATTGAGCAAAACCTGACCCAATCAGGTGATTTCCCTCAACTTGGCGGTATTCGTGGCAAACAATTCCGTGGATTTTTAGCCAGTGGCGAAACAGCATTATTTCTGCTGGCAGGCGATGAACTGCACAAACGGTTTGAATTCAGCAGGCTTTTTAGTTCCGAACATTTTTTTTCACAGAAAAACCTGATCTGGCTCGATGATGCTGAGCCGGGCGAACCACCATTGAGCGGCAAGCTGGAAATTGGCCGCGATTACCTGGAACTTTTTATCCAGGGAAAAATATCGCGACCCAAAATGAGCATGGATTTTCCTGCGGAATACATCACCACTGAATTAACCGATGATGATCTGGTGCTGGCTTCATCCACAAACAGGCAAATTGCAGAACTCGAAAATTGGATTAAATATCAGGATACGCTGATGAACGACTGGAACATGAAACGCAGATTAAAACCGGGATACCGGTCGCTTTTCCATGGGCCACCGGGAACCGGGAAAACACTTACCGCGTTGATCATTGGGAAAAATACAGGCCGCGATGTTTTCAGAATCGACCTTTCGATGGTGGTTTCGAAGTTCATCGGCGAAACCGAAAAGAACCTTTCGCAACTGTTCGAACGTGCAAAAAACAAAGACTGGATCCTGTTTTTCGATGAGGCAGATGCATTGTTCGGGAAACGGACCAATGTACGCGATGCGCACGACAAATATGCCAACCAGGAAGTTGCCTATCTACTTCAACGTATTGAAAATCATGATGGACTGGTAATTCTCGCTTCCAACTTCAAATCAAATATCGACGATGCCTTTATTCGACGGTTCCAGTCAGTGGTGTATTTCCCGCCTCCCACAGCCGGAGAGCGGCTACAACTTTGGAAAAAGACATTGCCTTCAAATGCCGGGCTTCAGCTCCCCTCCGAAGCAGACTTATCTTCCATCGCCCGGAAATATGAAATAACAGGCGCCGGAATTGTCAATGTGGTGCAATATTGCTGTCTGGAATCGCTTGCAAATAACTCAAAAGAAATCACTGTCGAACAAATTAAAACCGGAATTGAAAGGGAATATCAAAAAGAAGGAAAAGTATTCTGAATGAAATGTCTCAACCCTGATCCGACAGGATTAAAATCAAAAATTTGAATTTTATTAATATTTTATTGCACAAAAGTCATTGAACTTATTACTTTTGAACTGCATCTATTTGATAAGTGTTTGTTTTTTGTAGTATCACACTAAAATAGAACATCTTAACTTCAAAATGCATCTTCTAATTATTACTTACTTTTTATACTAACTTAACAAGTGGGAATACTAAAAGACAAGTTTTCAGGTTATGATGCCCCTCAGAAAGTAATGCAGGCTGGCATCTATCCCTATTTCAGGGAAATAGAATCCGATCAGGATACCGAAGTAATTATTAATGGCCAAAAGGTTTTGATGTTTGGATCGAACAGCTATCTGGGTCTTACCAACCACCCGAAAGTAAAAGAAGCTGCCAAAGCTGCCATCGACAAATATGGAACCGGTTGTGCTGGTTCAAGGTTTCTGAACGGAACACTCGACATCCACATTGAACTTGAAAACAAACTGGCTCAACTGGTTAACAAAGAAGCTGCATTGTGCTACAGCACCGGGTTTCAGGTAAATATCGGGGTAGTTTCAATTCTTGCCGGACGCCATGATTACCTTCTCCTCGACGATCTCGATCATGCTTCCATTATTGAAGGTAGCAGACTTTCATTTTCGAAAGTACTCAAGTATGCCCACAACGACATGGAAGCACTTGAAGCAAAATTGAGATTGTGCCACAAAGACAGTATCAAACTCATTGTGGTTGACGGTGTATTTTCGATGGAAGGTGATATTGTGAAATTACCTGAAATAGTAGTACTTGCTGAAAAATACAATGCTTCAATAATGATTGATGATGCACATTCGCTTGGCATTCTTGGGAAAAACGGGTCAGGTACAGCGTCCCATTTCGGTTTAACAGATAAGGTCGACCTCATTATGGGAACCTTTTCAAAATCCATGGCTTCACTTGGAGGTTTTATTGCCGCCGATAAAGAAGTAATTAATTTTATAAAGCACAACTCGCGATCACTGATTTTCAGCGCCAGTATGACACCTTCATCAACTGCCGCGGTGCTCGCTTCCATCGAAATCATGGAAAATGAACCAGAACGAATCAGGCATCTTTGGGAATTGACAGCCTATGCCCGTGAAAGATTTCAGGAGGCAGGTTTTGATACAGGCAAATCCGAAACTCCGATCATTCCACTCTTTATTCGCGATGATATTAAAGCATTGGAAATTACAAAAATACTACTCGCTGATGGAATTTTCGTGAACCCGGTAGTGGCTCCGGCAGTTCCGAAAGAAGATAGCCTGATAAGATATTCACTAATGGCCACCCATACAAAAGAACAGGTAGATATCTCCATTGAAAAAATCACAAAAGCAGCAATAAAATTGGGAATTCTGGAATTACAACCGGTTTTGGTATGAAACGAACATGTTGCTTCACAATACCCAAGAGTATGATAATAATTCCAGCAACATGGAGTTCCATACTGCCTTTAAAAATCAAATTATTATAGTATGAAAAAAGTTATCCTGATCACTGGAGTTTCTTCGGGTTTTGGGAAAGTGACGGCAAAACTTTTGGCAGATGAAGGTCACATTGTTTATGGCACGGTCAGAAAAGTATCTGCAACAGATGACAAGATTCATCAACTCAGGATGGATCTCACTGATATTGAATCAATCAAAAATGCGGTTTCATCAGTTTTTGTAAAAGAGGGCAGAATTGATGTCCTGATTAACAATGCCGGCATGCATTCGGGCGGCCCAATTGAAACGACTCCAACAGAAACCATTCAACTCCAAATGGATACCAATTTTCTTGGAATGGTTTACATGACAAGAGAAGTATTGCCAATCATGCGAAAACAGGGTGGCGGAACAATTCTCAATTTCAGTTCCATTGGCGGAATAATGGGTTTGCCGTTTCAGGCATTTTATTCGGCAGGAAAATTTGCCATTGAAGGTTTTAGTGAAGCTTTGAGAATGGAGGTCAAACAATTCAATATCAGAATCATACTCATCAATCCGGGCGATTTTCATACCAATAATTCGATGAACCGAAGGAATTACCTGGCACCAGCAGCTATTGATGATCCCTATCAGGAACAATTTGAAAAGACTTTGTCCATAATCGAAAAAGATGAAGCCAATGGATGGAATCCGGAATTTCTTGCCCGAAAAATTGTGAAGATCGTGGAATGTAAAAATCCTCACCAAAGTTACATCATAGCTTCATTTGAACAAAAACTGGCTGTAGCCTTGAAGTATATTTTGCCAGCACAATGGTTCAGGATGATTTTGGAAGATCATTACAAGATCTGATATTGATTAAGCTGTTTTCGTATCCAGCTATCTGTCAAACGGTAGTGTCCGTTCTGAAATTTTATACTATTTTTGAGACAGACACTAACCAAAACAGATCAGTTATGAAACAACTTACCCTATTGATTTTTCTTTCGTTTCTACTGTCATCAAACCTGTATTCACAATCAATTACTACACCTGTTGTCGAAGGCAGATTAAAAAAGTGGCATACACTACGGTTTATTTTTGAGGGTCCTCAGTGCAGCGAAACAGATTTCAATCCCAATCCTTTTCTCGATTACAGACTCGAAGTAACCTTCACCAATGGAAATAAGACATATAAAATTCCCGGATTTTTTGCTGCTGATGGGCGTGCAGCCGAAACCGGTGCAATTTCAGGAAATAAATGGCAGGTAAATTTTGTGCCCGATGAAACCGGAACCTGGAAATACCTGGTTTCATTCCGAAGCGGAAAAGATATTTCGATCAGTGATGAGGCAAGTGAAGGGCAAGCATTGGCTCCAAACGGCACATCAGGCACATTTAAAATTACAGAAACCGATAAAAATGCTCCGGGTTTCCTCTCCAAAGGCAGGGTTGAATATGCAGGTGGACGCTACCTGAAATTCAGCGAAACAGGCGAATATTTCCTGAAAAACGGAGCCGACAGTCCGGAAAATTTTCTGGCTTATGTCGATTTCGACCAGACTTACCGCTACGGAAGCAAAGCTATTTTCCGCGAAGGGGAAGCCAATCCGAAGGAAAGCTGTCACAAATACGAAACGCATATAAAAGACTGGAAAGCAGGCGATCCAACCTGGCAAGGCGGAAAAGGCAAGGGCATCATTGGCGCTTTGAATTACCTGGCTTCGCAGGGTGTGAACTCGCAATACATGCTCACAATGAACATTCAGGGAGATGGAAAGGACGTGTGGCCATACTCCGATCACAATGAGCGATATCGGTTCGACTGTTCAAAACTGGCTCAGTGGGACATTGTATTCAATCACATGGATCGTTTGGGAATGATGATTCATTTTGTGCTTCAGGAAACCGAAAACGAATGTTTGCTCGATGGCGGACATACGAACGTTCAGCGAAAAGTTTACTTTCGCGAACTGGTGGCACGTTTTGGGCATCACCTGGCAATTACCTGGAACCTGGGCGAAGAAAACGGACCTGCCGACTGGACACCGGTTGCACAAACAGATCAAATGCGCAAAGACATGGCCAACTACCTGAAATCCATCAATCCATATCCGAATTTTGTGGTGCTGCATACCCATGCCGACGATAAACATCAGGACATGATGCTCAATCCGCTGCTGGGATTCGAATCGCTTGACGGACCATCGATGCAGATTCACAATGTTCAACCAGTAAATGCACGAATCACTCATTTTATCAACGAATCGGCCAAAACAAAAAAGCCATGGGTGGTGATGTTCGACGAACTTGGCCCGGCACACAAAGGCGTAATGCCCGATGAATTTGATGCGCAGCACGATACTGTTCGCCACTATGCTCTTTGGGGCAGCCTGATGGCTGGCGCCGGTGGTGCCGAATGGTATTTTGGCTACCGCTACCCGCACAACGATCTGATGTGTGAAGATTTCCGCAGCCGCGAACTTTGGTGGAAACAAACAAAAATTGCCACCGACTTTTTCCTGAATAACTTACCGCTTGCCCAAATGAACGCTACCAACGAACTGGTCAATCTGGCCGGTGCATTTTGCTTTGCCAAATCAGGAGAAGTTTATGTAGTTTATCTCCCAAAAGCAGAACAAACGACAATCGCCTTGCCTGCCGGTAAATTCAGCATCAAATGGTTTAACCCGCGAACCGGAGGAAAACTTCAGGATGGAACCCTGAAAACGCTCAATGGCGGTGGTAAAGTTTCGTTGGGAATGCCATTGGTAAATGATGGAAGAGATTGGGTGGTGTTGATAAGGAAATAATAGAACAACAACCGGACTACAAGCAATATAATCAATCAGAAGAAAATATTGGTTCACTCTAAAAAAATAAAAAAATCCCTACTTTTGCTTAAAATAGATTTGTGATGAATACACATGCAGAAAAATTGGATATCATACAATGGATAGCAGGACTTAAAGATGAAACTACACTGCGCCTGCTAAAAGAACTGAAGGAAAAGTCTGCTTCTAATCAGAAAGATTGGTGGAATTCTATTTCTGCGGAAGAACGCATATCAATTGAGAGGGGAATCGAAGATTCTGAGAATGGAAGGGTGACGCCACATTCAGAAATTAGAAAAAGATATGAAAAGTGGCTATAAAATTGACTGGGCTGATGAAGCCACCAGAAATCTTGATTCAATAATTGACTATTTAACTATCAATTGGACTGATAAGGAGATTCGGAATTTCTACAGAAAGTTAGACAAAAGATTAAGCATTATTTCAAAAAATCCTTTTACTTTTCCTCCAAGTGATTTAAAAAGCAATGTCAGACGTTGTGTGCTGACAGAACAAACAACTATTTATTACGAGATAAAGTCAGATAGTATTGTGATACTTTCACTTTTTGATACCAGAAAATATCCAGGATCTTTAAAGGTATAAATTCCCCTCAGCCCCGGAACCTATTCATTATTAGCTGGCATCTTCATTCCTCCAACAATTTCTGCGTTCGGTTTGTTAAACCTGCAATAAGCAATTATTCAAAACAGTGTTTAATTAAAATCCAATGCGATGAAACCACTTCACCGGATCATTTCAATATCGTTTTTTATACTGATATTCAGTACCGCCAGTTGTCAAAAAACACAATCTGAAAACAATATTGAAAACATGGAGCTTTTTGCTTCAGGTTTAAGCAATCCGGTTTGTATCACCAATGCGGGCGACAACCGTCTTTTTGTGGTCGATCAGGCCGGATATATCAGGATTGTTGATTCTGATGGCATAGTGAGAACTCAGCCTTTTCTAGATATTCGCGACAGGGTAACATTCGGAGGAGAACGGGGATTGCTGGGACTGGCTTTCCATCCGGGATATAAGACAAACGGTTTTTTTTACGTGAATTATGTGGGTGCTGGCGACATTACAAACATTTCAAGGTTTAAAGTAAATTCAGGTAATCCTGAAATTGCCGATCCAACCAGCGAGTTGAAGATAATGACCATCACGCAGCCATATTCAAACCATAACGGGGGAACTTTGTGTTTTGGTCCCGATGGATATTTATACATTGGTCTCGGCGATGGTGGCTCGGGAGGCGATCCCGGCAACCGGTCACAGAACCCGATGACCCTTCTTGGTAAAATGCTCAGGATCGACATTAACAGTGGAAATCCATATTCCATTCCATCCACAAATCCATTTCTCAACAGTACCACCACCTTGCCCGAAATATGGTCGCTGGGATTACGAAACCCATGGAAGTTCAGCTTCGACCGCCTCACCGGCGATATGTGGATTGCAGATGTTGGCCAAAATGCAATTGAAGAAGTCAACATGCAACCTGCAAACAGCAAGGGTGGTGAAAACTACGGCTGGCGATGCTACGAAGGCAACCAGACTTACAACACTTCAGGATGTGCAGCGGCATCAACTTTAACATTTCCGGTTTATACCTATCCGCAGGGCACTGATTGTTCTGTAACAGGAGGTTACGTTTACCGGGAAGATGTGTCTTCGGCTTATTACGGGCATTATTTTTTTACCGATTATTGCTCCGACAGGATCTGGACCTTGCACAAAGTAGGAGAAAATTGGGTTAAAGAAGATTTTGGTCGGTTCACCGGAAACAATTTCAGCACATTTGGCGAAGGTTCCGATGGTAAACTTTATGTTTCCGGAAGGGGAAGCGGAAAGATATACCGTGTCGTTGGAAATACCACAGGAATCAATGCCAGCAACATTCTGTCCGGAGTAAAAATAATTCAGGTACCCAATTCAAATAAAATCCGCATTGAAACCGGGCAAAATAACCGTCAGGAAATTCAAATCTCACTGAGCGATATAAAAGGTACAGTCCTCCACCAAGCCACCACTTCCGGAGCCAATTACGAATTCGATGCTGGCAAGCTGGCTTTTGGTACTTATATTCTGAACATTGTAATTGATGGCAAAAAGATGACACAAAAGCTGATTAAGTGAAGTTTGTAACCCATAACCTATTAAAACAGTACTTTCCCGACACTTTTAGTTGCCTTTTCCCATTTAGCGTTTAACTTTACGATTCAATTGGAACCAGACCAAGAAGTTCCACCTGAATAAAGGGAAATCAACACAAACTGTTATTGAATTTCAGCAACTATAAAAATGGAAAGTCAATCAGAAATATTGTTTTATATTGCAGATGATGGCAAAACCAAACTTCAGGTAAGGCTTGAAGATGAAACCGTTTGGCTAAATCAGAAACAAATTGCCGAATTGCTTGACAAAAACCGCGTGACAATTACAGAACACATTAAAAATGTTTTTACTGAGGGGGAATTAAAGGAAGATTCAGTATGTCGGAATTTCCGACATACTGCTGAAGATGGTACACATACGATACACAATACATTTCTGATTTTGACAGAGCAATAAAGGCACTGGAGATCAAGACCAAAAATGTCTAAACCAAATACAAATGACCCAAAAGTTTCAATTTCTTTTACTTGCTTTTTTTTGTGTTTTTACCCTGAAAGCACAAACTTCCAAACAAATTATTCCCGGAGAAATCTGGAAAGACAACACCGGAACGCATATCAATGCCCATGGTGGTGGGGTGCTGTACCACGATGGCGTTTATTACTGGTATGGCGAGCATAAAATCGCCGGAAAAATTGGGAACACGGCACAGGTGGGTGTTGGCTGTTATTCGTCTCGCGATTTGTATAACTGGAAAAACGAAGGAATTGCCCTTAAAGTGGACGAAACCAACCCTGAAAGTGATATTGCCAAAGGTTGCATCCTTGAGCGTCCGAAGGTGATTTACAACGCAAAAACCAAAAAGTTCGTGATGTGGTTTCATCTCGAATTGAAAGGCAAAGGGTACGATGCCGCCCGCAGCGGTGTTGCCGTCAGCGATCATCCGGCCGGCCCATTTATTTTCCTGAAAAGCTTCCGGCCAAACGCCGGTTACTGGCCGGTCAATGTTCAGTCTTTTCATAAAAAACCGGTTGCTGATTGGGTTAAACCCCATTATTGCGGCGGGAAAGGATGTTTGCCTGCACACGTTGATTCTGTAAATATTTTAGGTCGGGATTTCAAAGGCGGACAAATGGCCCGCGACATGAACCTGTTTGTTGACGACGACGGAACAGCCTACCACATTTATTCTTCGGAAGAAAACAGTACCACGCATATATCGAAGTTATCCGATGATTATTTGTCGTATTCAGGACAGTATTTCAGGGTATTTCCGGGGCGCTACATGGAAGGCGCTGCACTTTTTAAACGCAACGGCAAATATTACATCATCGCCTCCGATTGCACTGGTTGGGATCCCAATGCAGCCCGCTCAGCAGTAGCTGACGAGATTTTCGGAACATGGACTGAACTTGGAAATCCGGCAATTGGTAAAGATTCGGAACTGACTTTCCATTCGCAAAGCACTTTCGTATTGCAGGTTCAGGGTAAAAAAGACAGTTACATTTACATGGGCGACCGCTGGACACCCGATAATCCGATTGATGGCCGATACGTTTGGTTGCCCATCGTATTCGAAGGCGATGCCCCAAAATTGTATTGGAAAGATATGTGGAACTTGTAGGGGCGACCCTTTGTGGTCGCCCGATGGGGTCACCCATGAAAATGAATTCTAAATTACAAATGCATATTTATGGCAGAACCAGCGTCAGAGGTGCGAAATATTTGTAGAAAATCGGATTCGGAAGAATTTTCCGTCCGCGAAATAAGGATGAACAATAGTTGAATCTTATTTCGAACGGAATGAGAAACAAGCGAAAAAAGCGCTATCCTTTGCTCCCGATAAAATCAGCGATTTATTTAATGTAGTTCATTTTAATTAAGCTTTGCAAATTGAATTGATTGACAATAATTTATGAAAATATTTACTAGAATTAAATATGGCGGATGCCTTTTTCGTGGATCTTTGTGGCTTGGTGACTTAGTGGCAGTTTTCTTTAATGCCACAAAGACACCAAGCCACAAAGTAACACTAAGGCCGCCGCATTTTATTTTATAATTTATGATTTTATTATCTCATATTCAATAATTTACATTTTATACGACTAAAGCAAATAGAGCCTAAAAAATCGCTGATAAAATCGGGACAGGCTGTTTGCCTTTAGGCAACGGACATGAATAAAAACTAAACTAAAAATATCAACTATGAAAAAACTCTTTTTATCCGTACTGATTCTTTTCGCATTCACAACCAACATGTTCGCGAAAATCATTCTCCCATCGGTATTTGCCGACAACATGGTGCTACAACAAAATTCTGATGTCGCCATCTGGGGCTGGTCCGATCCTGGCGAAACCATAAAAATTATAACCAGCTGGAACAGAAATGACACCGTAAAAGTGAAAGCGGATAACAATTCGGCATGGAAAACCACCATTAAAACCTTTGCTGCAGGAGGTCCATATTCCATTCAGATCTTGGGAAATGGCAAAGTCGAACTGAAAAATGTAATGCTGGGCGAAGTCTGGATTTGCAGCGGACAATCCAACATGGAATGGAGCGTAAACGCTAAAATCATCAATGGAGAAGAAGAAGCGGCAAAAGCGAATCATCCGAACATCCGCATTTTTCACGTTCAGAAAATAGGCGCCGAATTTCCACAGCAAACCTGCAACGCATCCTGGGCGGTTTGTACTCCTGAAACCATGCGCTCAACCAGTGCAATTGGTTACTTCTTTGCACGCGAATTGCAGCAAAAGCTGAATGTTCCGGTCGGTATCATCGTTTCTGCCTGGGGCGGAACTCCTGCCGAAGTATGGATAGAAAAAAGCCGCATCGAAAATGATACAGAACTAAACAAAGCCAAATACAACGAACATTTCGACTGGTGGCCGGGGGCTGCAGGAGCATTATACAATTCAATGATCTATCCCGTCGTTCCCTACGGAATTGCCGGTGCCATCTGGTATCAGGGCGAATCAAACTGCGGAAACCACCAGATTTACTCACAATTGATGAAAACACTGATCGAAAATTGGCGCGCCGATTTCAAAAAAGACTTTCCGTTTTATCAGGTTCAAATCGCACCATATACCTACGGAGATCAGGGAACTTCGGAATACCTGCGCGAACAGCAGGAACTGGTGACCAAAATTGTTCCAAACACAGGAATGATTGTTGTTTCCGACTTGGTTGACAACATCAAGGATATTCACCCGCGAAACAAGCTGGATGTAGGCAAACGATTTGCCAATTATGCTTTGGCCGAAACATACAAACAAAATGTTGGTGCATACAAAAGCCCGTCTTTTGAATCGATGAAAGTCGAAAAAGACAAGGTTCGCCTTACTTTCAGCAATGCCGCAGCAGGCTTAAAATCGACAGGAAAAACACCGTTGAAGTTCATGATTGCCGGCGATGATCAGAAATTCGTAGAAGCCACTGCCAAAATTGATGGAAATGCAGTAATCCTTTCTTCCAAATTGGTAAAAACTCCGGTGGCAGCTCGTTTTTGTTTCGACGACACTTCAATGCCCGATGTGTTTAGTAATGAAGGATTGCCGCTGGCTCCGTTCCGCACCGATACATGGTAGAACCGACCACTCGTGCGACTGGCCGGTGAGCAACCCCAATTTTTTGCCTACCTTGCAGCGAATGACAGATTTTCTGTTTGAACAAAAATTAATCAAATAATAGCCATGCAATATCCAAAGATTTTGAATCAAGTATTCGCTGTATTTATAATGTTTCTGGTCGGTTGCTCGCCACAATCAACGTACTATGTTGACTCTCAAACAGGCGACGATACGAATAAGGGAACAATGAAAAAACCTTTCAAATCGATAGAAAAGGTAGATTCACTTAAACTTCTACCTGGCAATTCGGTGTTATTCGCCGGAGGACAATCTTTTGCAGGAACGCTCAAATTAAAAGGTTTGGCCGGAACAAAAGAACTGCCCATCTTGATTGGATCTTATGGAAACGGACGAGCGATACTCAATGGAGAAAATGAAAATTCCATTCTGGCCGACAGTTGCTCATGGCTTCAGGTAAAGAACCTGAATGTTATTGGGAATGGCAGGCTGACAGGAAATACAGGCAGTGGAATTGAATTTCGCAGCACATGGAATTGCTCGATCGACAGCGTTGAAACCAGCGGGTTTTTATGGTCGGGCGTGAAAGCGGTCGGCGGACAGAATCTGCGGATAACCAATGTTTATGCGCACGACAATGGTTTTTCAGGCATTAATGTTGAGTCGGACGGACACGATGCAGGTGGATTGGAAGGTTCAGGAGATAAAACTTTCAGGAACCTTTACATCGCCAATTGTGTGGCAGAAAACAATCCGGGTTGCCCGGCAGTTTTGGACAATCACTCCGGAAATGGCATCCTGATTGGCGGCGTGACCAACGGAATCATCGAATATTGCGAAGCAATGGGCAACGGCTGGGACATGCCACGCGAAGGCAATGGTCCTGTTGGAATCTGGGCATACCAAAGCGACAGTATCACCATTCAGTATTGCTATGCGCACAACAACTTTACATCAGAAAAAGGGAAAGATGGCGGAGGTTTCGACTTCGATGGCGGGATGACCAACTCTGTGATGCAGTATAATTTTTCAGCCAACAACGAAGGCGCCGGATACGGACTGTTCCAGTATTTGGAAGCTTCCGTATGGAAAAACAACATTATCCGCAACAACATCAGTTACAACGATGGCCGCAAAAACGGACAGGCCGGTTTTCATGCGTGGATTGCAAAAGGAGCACCCGAAACGATGTCGGATTGCCAGATCTATGAAAATACGGTGGTGAATTGTTATGGCCATGCCGCGAGCTTTGAACCGGGCGATTATCCTGGATTCGAGTTCAGGAACAACATTTTTCTGCTTACCGGCCATTCAGTTTCATTCGCAAATGGCAGATATTCAGGCGCAACGTTTGCCGGAAATCAGGCATGGTCAACCGACCGAAAAGTTCCACTTGCTTTTCCTGAAGACAAACAGGCATTTCTGTCCGATCCGAGAATCAGTCTTCCAAACGATGACGAAGAATTACCCAAAAGTATGAAAGAAGTGAAGGATATGAGGTTTTTTAAGTCAGAGTTATAGCTGGCAATATGCAAATCGACCTACAATAAAGTGATTGTTGATCGAGATCATAGCAATGACCCTAAAACAAAATTGCTTACCTTTCCAACTTAAAAATTATAAAGCATGTTGTCCGAAACTGTAAAAAATGAAATCATTGAATTTTTGCGCCCGATTGATCCTGAAAGGGTAATTTTGTTTGGAAGTTACGCTTATGGCATCCCTGATGAAGATAGCGATATTGATCTGTATATTGTTACAAAAGAAAATATTATTCCTGAAACTTTTGAAGAAAACTTACAGATCAAAAAAAGGGTTTATCAGGCATTGGGCAAATTCAGAAAAAAATATGCTTCAGATTTAATTGTTCATACAATGCCGGTTCACAAAAAATTCATTGAATTGGGAAGTTCATTCTCCAAGGAAATCATGCAAAAAGGAATCATTCTGATCTAATGTGCCATGAAGCAAATTACCAAAGAGTGGCTCGAAGCTGCCAGTTTAGATATCGAAAGTTCAGGATACCTCCTTCAAGATGAACGGTTAACGGGTCATGTCGCATTTCACTCTCAACAAGCTATTGAGAAATCTCTAAAAGCTTTAATTGAAGAAAGTGGGGATCGAATTCCTAAAATTCATTCACTAAGCAAACTATTTGAAAGCTGTTCAATATATATTGATTTTCAAGTCGATGATGATCTTCTTATTGGTCTTGACAGTCTGTATCTTGAGTCGCGCTATCCTGGCGAATTTGGTTTATTACCAGAAGGGAAACCTACACTAAAACAGGCTCAGATGTTCCATGATTTCTCGAATGAGATCTATCTGACTGTAATGCATCAGCTTCAAACAAAAAAATAGACTCCAAATTCAGCAGATTATCATTATTGAAAATATTTCATACTATCCCCACTTTATTAAGCCTAAATTTTTACCAACCTAACCATTAAAATAAAATGAAGCCAAAAAAATCTCCTGAACAACGTATTCTGCTTTTCATTTTTTTTACTGCAATTCTATTCGTTTCGTGTAATACTGCGAAACCAGATTTCACCAATCGCGAACAGAATTTTGATACAGGCTGGAAATTCAATTTAGGCGATGTACCCCATGCCGATTCGGTTGTTTTCGACGATTCGCAATGGCGAACGGTTGATCTTCCTCATGATTGGAGTATCGAAGATTTGTCAGTAACAGAAGGCAAAAACCAGATCGGACCGTTTTCGGAAGACAGCCCCGGCAAAGGCTCTACCGGACATGTAATGGGTGGAATTGGCTGGTACCGTAAAACTTTCACGCTCGATGAATCAGCAAAAAACAAAAAAGTACAGATTTATTTCGATGGAGTTTACATGGAGTGCAATGTTTGGCTCAACGGACAACACCTTGGTTTTCATGCCAATGGCTACACGCCTTTCTTTTTCAATCTAACTCCGTACCTGAACCCGGTTGGCGAAAAAAACACATTGGCCGTCTGGGTAAACAATCCCGGCAAAAACAGCAGATGGTATTCAGGTTCAGGAATATACCGCCATGTTACTTTGCAGATTACCGATCTGGTAAATATTCCGGTTTGGGGAACTTTCGTTTCAACTCCTGAAGTTTCAGCAGAAAAAGCTACGGTTAAAGTGAAAACTACCGTCAATAATGTAACCTCCGAAGATGTTGAAGTAACGGTTTTAACCCAAATTTTTTCTCCGGAAGGTAAAATGGTAAGTCAATCGGAATCGAAACTGCAAACCATTTCAGCAAAAAATACTGATGTAGAACAATTGTTGGAGGTTAAAACTCCTGCCCGTTGGTCAATTGAATCGCCCAATCTTTATAAAGCTGTAAGCGAGATAAAATTCAAAGGCAAAACGGTCGATCAAAAAACCACCACTTTCGGAATCCGTTCCATCGAGTTCAGTGCCGAAAAAGGTTTTTTACTGAATGGCGAACGCGTTCTTTTAAAAGGCGGTTGCATGCACCACGACAATGGCCCGCTGGGTTCAGCCGCCATCGACCGTGCGGAAGAACGCCGCGTTGAACTGATGAAACAATTCGGGTTCAACGCTATCAGAACCAGTCACAATCTGCCTTCAGCACAATTTCTGGATGCCTGCGACCGGTTGGGTGTTTTGGTGATCAACGAAGCCTTCGACCAATGGCAACTCCCCAAAAACCCGGATGATTACAGCAATTATTTCGATCGGTTTCACAAGACTGATCTGGAATCCATGATTTTGCGCGACCGAAACCACCCTTCAGTTATAATTTGGAGCATCGGCAACGAGATCAAAGAAAGAGCCGATTCTGCCGGTTTGCTGATCACCAAAAATCTAACCAATATCATCAAGTCTTTGGATACAACCCGACCAGTAACCGCTGCCATCTGCTCGTTCTGGGACAACCCGGGCAAAACATGGGAATATGCGCAACCCGCGCTGGAATTGCAAGATGTGGCCGGGTACAATTACATGTGGCGCGAGTATGAAAACGATCACAAAAAATATCCCGACAGGATGATGATCGGCACTGAATCGCTGGCAAAGGAAGCCTTCGAGAACTGGCAGATGGTTGAAAAACATCCTTACATTCTGGGCGACTTTATCTGGACTTCGATGGATTATTTGGGCGAAGCAGGCATTGGACATTCACTAATTGCTACCCCGGATACCAAACCACAATTTTCGCCGGGATGGCCATGGTACAATGCCTATTGCGGCGACATTGATATATGCGGGTTCAAAAAACCACAGTCGTATTACCGTGATGTGGTATGGAAAATCAGCAACCTTGAAATGGCCGTTCACGCGCCCATCCCTTCAGGAATGAAGGAACTGGTAAGTATGTGGGGCTGGCCAGACGAACACCAAAGCTGGAACTGGGCGGGCAGCGAAAGCCGGAAACTTCAGGTAAACGTTTATTCCAATTATCCTGAAATCAGGCTGGAGCTGAATGGGAAAGTGATTGGCACCAAACCGGTTTCGGCTGAAACCAAACTGACTGCCACATTTAATGTACCTTACGAAGCTGGTGAACTGAAAGCAATTGCACTGAAAGACGGAAAAGAAATGGAAACCAAAATTCTGAAAACCACCGGTAATCCGGCAAAAATCCGTTTGACTGCCGACCGTTCAGAATTGAAAGCCAGCCGCAACGATCTTTCGTATGTAACTATTGAGATAACTGACAAAGAAGGAAATCTGGTTCCCGATGCTGTTTTACCCGTTCAGTTTAAAGTGGAAGGTGCGGGAGAGTTGGCTGCCGTTGAAAATGGAAATCCGAAGGACATGAAAAGTTTCCGTGCGCCACAGGTAACCAGTTTCAAAGGACGGTGTTTAGTTATTTTACGACCTTCAGGAACATCAGGAGAAATAAAACTAAAAGCGGAATCAGAAGGATTAGAAGGGACTGAAATGGTTGTGGTGACCAGATAGATTTCAATTCCCATTCATCAAAGGAAGGCTAAAATAAAAGGTGCTGCCTTTACCTTTGATACTTTCTACACCAATCGTACCGCCTTGTTTGGTTACAAATTCTTTGACAAGAATTAGTCCCAATCCGGTACCCGATTCATTATTGGTACCATAAGTACTGGTCTGTTTATCGATCCTGAACAATTGCCTCTGAATTTCAGGACTAATTCCGACACCGTTGTCGGTAACTTTAACGACTGCAAATTCTTCATTTGCTTCGGCAAATACATGAACCTTGCCTTCGGTATTGGTGAATTTAATTGCGTTGCTTATCAGGTTACGCATAATGGCATCGAGCATATTTTTGTCGGCATAAACCACCATTTCAGTATCAGCCAATGTAAATCCCAATTCAATGTTTTTCGCATGGGCCGTTTCCTTAAACAAACCAATTGCATTGCTGAAAGTATCCTTCAGTAAAATTTCCTGAGGTTTAAATTCAATAACCCCACTTTGCGACCGCGACCATTGCAACAGATTCTCCAAAAGCTCATAAAGGTTTTTGGCAGATGCATTTATTAAATTAACCACTTCAAGTTTCCTTTCATCGTCCCATTCCTTAAAGTTTTCTTCGAGCAAATCGGTGAAACCAAGAACAGCGTTAAACGGATTTTTAATGTCGTGTGCTATAATTGAAAAGAATTTATCTTTCGTTGCATTAAGGTCGTGCAATTCAATGTTCACTTTTATCAGCGACTCTTTTTGCGCCAATAATTCTACACTCTGCTCTTCTACTTGTTCCTGCCGTTCTTCAAGCAACGAATTGGTTTTATTCAGTTCTTCAGCCTGATTTGTCAAAATTGCGTTCATTTTCTGTAAGTCAGAAGTTTTTTGAGCAACTAACTTTTCAAGCATTATCTTCTGATTCCCAAAATATCGGAGTCTTGAATAAAAACCAGAACCAATAATGAGGATTATTGATAGTATTGCAATCGTCCTGAACCACCATGTTCTCCACCAGGGAGGGAGAATTGTTATTTTTATTGAAGTTCCTTCTTCGTTCCAAACGCCATTATTATTAGAGGCTTTTACGCGAAAAGTATATTCACCTGGGTCAAGATTGGTATAATTGGCTTCACGTCTGGCGCCACACTGAACCCATTCAACATCGAAGCCTTCCATCATATAAGCATAACTATTCTTTTCCGGTGCTAGATAATCCAGGGCAATAAAATCGAATGTAAAGTAATTCTCCCTATAAGTTATTACCAATTCGCGGGTTTCACTTATATCATTTTCCAAAAGAACACGTCCATTGAATTGTTCATTTATTTCAACTGGTTTGTTGAATATCTTCAATCCGGTAATAACAACAGGAGGTTTGTTCTGATTTTGATTATTTATTATCCTGTCGGGATAAAACGAATTAAAACCATCTGGTCCACCAAAAAGCATTTCACCGTCTTTGGTTTTTATCGCCCAACTCTTTAAACTCGTGTTTTGCAAACCATCCTTTTGGTCAAAAACAACGACCTCTTTGGTATCCGGATTAAACTTCACAAGACCCTTGTCAGTTGCCAGCCATAAATTATTTAGGTCGTCAACCAGGATAGAAGTTACAGAATTACCGGGAAATCCATCTTTTGTTGAATAATTCGTGTATTTGCCCGTCGCCAATTCCAGCTTGTCAATACCCGAACCGTATGTGCCAAACCACAAATTACCTTCCTTGTCTTCTTTTACACAATAAACATCATTGCTAATGAGACTATTGCTGTTTTCGCGATGTACCAAATTTCGGAATTTAATGTCAGGTGGTGGTCCTGAAAAATCATATGCCTTCAAATCAATTATACTTACTCCCTGATTACCTGTAATATAAAGGTTTTGTTTACTGTCTTCATATATTTGCCTGATTGAATTATTGCATAAACTGGTTGAATCACCTTCTGCTGATGTATAAGGATAGAAGCGTCCAGTTTTTCGGTCAAACAAATCAAGTCCGCTGTTTAGCGTGCCTACCCACAGGTTATTTTTACTATCTTCAAAAACATACCAAATATTTCTGTCAGAAACTGAATGTGGGTTGGCCGGATCAGGATAAAGAGCATCAAATTTGCCATTTTTCATTCTGGCCAATCCACCATGATAAGTTCCCATCCACAAGGTACCTTCATGATCTTCGCAAATTGATATTACAGCGTTGCTGCTTAACGAATTGGGATCGGAAGGATTGTCTTTGAAATGCGAAAACACTCCCGTTTTCCTGTCAAATTTGTTTAAACCTCCACCATCGGTGCCTATCCATATTTCACCTGTTTTACTTTCAGCGAAACTTAGTGTATTATTATTGCTTAGTTTGCCGGGAATATTCGGGTTACTAAAATACCGTTTGAATTTCAACTTGCCAGGACTATATTTGTTGACTCCAATGATAGCGCCTACCCACATCGATCCGGTTTTATCCTGATAAATACAATTTATTTTATTTGTATTTAACGAATATGGATCAGACTTGTCTGACCGGCAATAGCTGAATTTTCCTGTCTTTTTATTAAAGATGCTGATACCTTCTGCATTTCTGTCACCAATCCAGATTAATCCATCTCTATCTTCAGCAAGAGCAGATAAAACTCTGCCTTTGGGGCCAGTATTGGTACCATTTGGTTTGTATAGCCTGAAATCATTTTTCCCTCTGTCCCATACCAACAATCCGTTATCTTCAATGCTTATAAAAAAATCACCGCCACTATCTTTGAACAATCCTTTACGTCTATTGCTAAAATTGTCAACTTCAGGATGATCAATTTGCTTTGGAATAAATTTATTTTGCTGATTATCAAAATAGTAAAGCGTATTGCTTTGACTGGCGACCCAAATTTGATTGTTCTCATCCTCAACAAATGAATAGACATTATTTCTCAATTTAGAATCAACATCATCCTCTTCCAACAGATACAAATCAGCATCAATAATGGCATTTGAAATTTGGGGATTGTCAAAAATTTTAAACCGAAAAATCCCCACGATTGGAGAAGAAGCCCATAAAAACCCTTTACTGTCGATAAAGCAAGAATACTGGAAAGAATTATTTATAATTACTTCGCTTACCCGCATTGTTTTTCTTGAAAAGCTATCCTTTTTTCTATTATAAACACAGAAGCCATTGCTGGTCATTACCCAGATGTTGCCCAACGAATCTTCAACCAAAGCAGTTACACCACTGCCGGGAAGAGTGGTACTGTCTTTAATTTCGGAATAATATGTTTTAAAATTGATCCCGTCAAATCGGTTTAAGCCATTGGCTGTCCCAATCCAGATAAACCCTTTGCTATCGTGTAAAAATGCATTGATATAACCATTTGACAGGCCTTCATTGGTAGTATATTGGTCGAATTCAATATTGCCGGATTGGCCAAATGAATTGGCGGAAATCAGAACCGAAATCAAATAAAATAACAACTTACCAAGTTTACCCTGCCCCATGTTTTTCCGAATATAATACAGTTTACTTTGGTTATAATTTCGTGCGGAAGTTATAAAAAATGATTGATATAATTAGAAAAATTACTTTCGAGGCATCTTGTTGCAATTCAATGCGATAAAAAAAGCCCCGAATTTCTCCGGAGCTTCCAATCTTGAAACTTAACTTACTTAACTATTGAGATTTACAATCTTTATAAATTTTTCTGAACTGGTCATTGAAATTCCGCAGCGTTTGGGCGATGTAGTATCGTAGGTATTTCCACATACCGGGCACACATAGTATAGTGATGGCAATGATTTTACCGTATTACCTTCGAGTGCGGCAAGTGCCTTTTCGTAAAATGGTTTATGCTTTTGTTCGGTTTTATATGCATAATTCAGGCTAACCAACGCGAGTTGATTTCCGGCAGTGTTGGCATTGGTTATAAATTCAGGATACATGGTGCTGATTTCGTAACCTTCGCCGGTGATGGCGTCTTTAAGGTTTTCTTTGGTTGACTTCACCGTAAATTCCGGAGTAATTACAGGAACTTTCTGAGCATTTTCGGCCAAAACTGCTTTGTGATTTTTTGCATGAATTTTTTCGGATACCGATGCGGCTTTGAATAACATGGCGATTTCGTGGTAACCTTCCTCTTCGGCTTTTTTGCTATAAGCGGCATATTTGGCACCTGCCGTTGTTTCACCCTTAAATGCATCCTGAAGATTCTGGAAGGTGATAACTTTCGCATCTTTGACTACTGCCTGTGCTTCACTTTTTAGCCGGCTATTACTTGTGAATGACTGGAAAATAAACGTTGCTGCAATGGCAACGAAAACCATAACGATTGATGACTTTTTCATTTTGTATTTGTTTTTTGAAGTTTATTTTATGAAACAAATGTACTTGGGCACACATTTAAACTTCCTTTGGCTATTCTTAAAATCAGCTTAATAAAATTCTGCGCGGAAAGGTTAGCATGAAAGTGCTACCGACATTGGATTTACTATCGGCTTTGAGAGAAATGTTTTGAAGGTCAGCAAGCTTTTTTACAATGGAAAGACCAAGTCCGTTGCCTTTAATTGCAGAACTTCGTGATTCATCAGCACGATAAAACCGGTTGAATATGTTGGGAAGATGTTCTGGTGAAATTCCAATTCCATCATCCTTTACCGACAGTGTTTTCAATGCATCGTCCCAGAAAATAAAAATGTTTCCATTCTTTTTTCCATACTTAATAGCATTGCTAAATAAGTTGTTAAGAATGACCTCAAGATAAAGCTCATCTCCCTGAACTATAGCATCTTCAGGAATATTAAAATGTAGCGTAATGTCCTTCTCGTTGTCTTTTTGGTTCCATTTTTCAGCCAATGCTGAAATAAGTTCTGCCAGAAAGATTGGTTCAAGTTGTGCAATGGAAGTACTTGAATCAATGCGGGCAAGTTGTAAAAGTTGTTCGAGCAAGTTATCCAAACGATCAACCTGTGAAATAACATCAGCAACTTTCTCTTCATATACATTTTGATCACGATGCTTGCGAATCAAAACTTCAAGTGTTCCTCTGATGCCAGCCAACGGAGTCCTGATTTCGTGCGATGCATCGCTTGTAAATTGTTTTTGCTGCAACATGCTCACTTCAATGCGTGCGAGCAATTCATTGATGGTTTTGGTTAACTCGTATAATTCGTCCTTATGTTCAGGCAAAACCAGCCGGGTATTAATATTTGAATCGCTGATGCTTGAGGCTGACCGAATGAGTTGATTAACTGGTTCAATGGCTTTTTCTGCTGCCAGCGATGAAGCCATAAACTGCACAATGAGTACAATTGGGAATGATATAAGTAAAACCCAAATCAGGTTATTCAGTATATTGAATGACTCTTCCAGCGAAACTGCAATTGTTAGTCGCCCAATATTTTCGCCCTCTTCATTCAGTATTGGAAACTGCCCAAGTCTGATTTTCTGACCATTGATTTCACCGTTGTAAAATATTTTATTCGGATTATTTGAGGCAATCAGCATCTGATCCCCCATCAGATTGGCTGAACGAAAGATGACAATTCCCTTGTCATCTTCAATTTGTAAAAAAGTAGGATTTACTTCAACCTGATTGTGTTCAGCTTCTTCCCACTCAGGCATTTTGTTTATACTTATTGTGTTGCGATGCCAGTCAAGATTACTGATTACCTCCTCTTTCTCCACCGCTACATCATCATCTAAATGTGCATAAGCTGTTTTATATACAACAAAATATATAACAAAAAAAACCATCGCTGTAGTAAAAGCAACAGCAAGGGTATTGAAAATCGCGATCCGGTTCTTAAATTTTAATGTCATTCGTCGGTTTCAATTTTATAACCCACACCGCGAACGGTAGTAATTACGGAGGGTTTACCTGGTTCGTCCAGTTTTTTGCGCAGTGCATTGATATAAACATCAATCACCGAATTGTCGTAATCAAAATGAATATCCCAGACCTTTTCGATGATACGCGTTCTTCTGCATACCTTTCCTTTATTTCTTAATAAATATTCGAGTAATGAAAATTCCTTCTGGGTAAATTCAATTTGCCTGCTGTTTTTGGTTACAGTATGTTTTTCAATATTCATTTCTATTCCTAAAGCTGAAAAAACTACTGATTCAGTTTCATTTTTGCGCATTAGTACCTGTATCCTTGCAAGCAATTCTTCAAAAGAAAAAGGTTTGCGGATGTAATCGTTTGCTCCGGTTTTAAGACCAAAAACCACATCGTCAACGGTATCTTTTGCGGTAAGAAAAATGATTGGAACAGTTTTGTTTTCCAGCCGGATGTTACGACAAATTTCAATTCCACTCATTCCCGGCAACATCCAGTCAAGTAAAATCACATCGTATTCGTCCATGCTGTCGAATGCAAGCTGCAATCCTTTCTTTCCATTGTCAGCAACATCTACTGCAAAACCTTCTTCTTCCAATCCATCGCGAAGGAAATTGGCAATAAAGGCTTCATCTTCTACAATTAATATTCGCATCGTTTTATTTTATTGATAATATCCAATCAAAGATACAGATCGAAAGCGTTATTCCTCGTCAGGTGTTTCATTAAAATCAGGAAATGACATTTGAACCCCTGCCCCATGGCTATAAACCAACTGCCCTCCCAGATAACCTGTCCGGGCTACTGCTCCAACCAAAGCAAGAAACAGAATGATGCCTAACCATTTCGTCCAGGAGCGGTTGTATTTGAAATAAAAGATGATGACACGGAACAAAGCGGTAACGATGGCAAGCCAGAGGGTAATGGTGGCAGCCTGTTCGTGAAGTTCCATTGGTATTTTCAGTGGACCATCCTCAATGCCTTCTCCGGCATAGCTTCCACTTAGATAGGCGGCAGTTGCACCCATTGCGCCAAGCAGCAAAAGATAAAATGCTGCATTACTGAAAAACTCTTTTTTACTGAAAATCGTAATTATTTCCGAAAGAAAGCCAACCATTAGAAGGGCAATCGGGAAATGGATAATCATTGCATGGAGGTGTGTTGCTGAAATCATAGTTTTTATATTTTATTTGCAAAGGTTCAGCAAACTGGCTTCAGCAACGATTAGGCTATTCTTAAGATTGGCTTAAATTACAGACTGCTGATTTTGAAAGTGATAAAACAAACAGGACGAACCCGAAATATGGGCTCGTCCTGCTTTTTTACTTTATCAATGTTGATTCGGTCTAATTTCTAGCCTTCAAGTTTAAATGATACCTTAAGCTTAGTGCGGTAACTTTCAATCTTTCCATCTTTAATGGTCAGATCCATTGAGATTACTTCAGCAATACGAAGTTCGTGCAATGTTTCGGAAGCTTTGGAAATAGCAGTTTGTGCAGCTTTTTCCCATGATTCGTTACTTGAACCAACCAATTCGATAATTTTGTAAACACTGTTTGGCATAATGTGGTCTCCTTTCGTTTTGTGATTTACTCCATTAACATCAAAGTCAGGTGTATGGTTTCAAAAAATCACCTGTTTGACAATAGGTTTCGGTGATTGGATAAGGAAATAATTAGATTTTAAAACAAATCAGTCGGATTGGTTTGCAAAAATTGCGACACTGGCAATCCACTTGCACCGATTAGAAATACTTTACATTGGGGAAATTTCTTTTTAAATGCTTCCATTCCCGAAATTTGTGCTCTTGCTCCGCTTTTTACTTCAATGGCAATCACTTTTCCACGGTATTGCAGAACAAAATCGACTTCATCGTTATGATCCCGCCAATAATGTACAGTGAAATATCCGGCTCTCGAACTATTAATTAAATGAGCGCCAACGGCAGATTCAACCGATCGACCCCATAAGTCAGGTTTCATTTTTACCTCCTGAAAAGTCAAGTCATTCTGAGCTGACATCAGCGCCGTGTTATAAACCTGAAATTTAGGACTTGAAGATCGTTGCCTGATTAAATCAGGGCTATATTTCTCGATGCCGTTTAATAAGCCAGCCGTATCAAGCAGATTCAAATAATGAGACAAGGTTGTTGTATTGCCAGCATCCAGAAGTTGTCCCAGAATTTTATTAAAAGACAAAATTTGTCCGGAATACTGACATCCTAAAACAAAAAGCCTTCTCATCAGGGCGGGTTTATCTACTCTGGTCAACATTAAGATATCGCGTGAAATACTTGCTTCGATTAATGAATCCAATACATATTGCTTCCATCTATTTTCATCCTTAATCATTGATGCAGCTCCAGGATAACCACCGAACCAAATAAACTGGTCAATATCGTATCCAAAAGCTTCTTGCATCTCACTGAATGACCAATGCCCCATGTAGGTTGTTTCGTACCTGCCTGCGAGTGATTCTGTAAGCCCTTGCTGCAAGAGGATTCTGGATGAACCTAAAAGTACAACTTTCAACCCGGTTCCATTCATCGTATCCAAATCCCATTCCCGTTTAACTACCTCGCTCCAATTTTCAATTTTTTGGATCTCATCAAAAATCAAAAGGCCCTCATTTTTTTCTGATTGTTTAATGATCAAACGGGCAATTTCCCATTGCTGACTTATCCAAATTTGTTGATCTGAAGATACTCCATCCGCTGACATATAATGCGATGGCATGTCTGTTTCCTTCAAAACCTGTACAATCATGGTAGTCTTTCCAACCTGACGTGGTCCAAATACTACCTGAACAAATTGTCGTTTTTCGTCTACTAAACGATTCAGCAACAAACTCTTATGACTTCTTGCAAAATTCATATTCCCATTTACTCAATGTACTGAGTAAAATTACTCAATGCATTGAGAAAAACAAATTAAATTACAAAACCTGGAAAAAGCATAATTGGAGCAAAAAAGAAGATTCGTAACGCTCTTTTTTCTATTTTTATCACTTCAAAAATTCACTCAAATACCCTATAATTTCATGGAACTTCAGAAACTGATCCAAAAACAAAAAGACAAACTTCAAAATATCCTTGCAAAGCCAGAGCTGGCTTTGGGCGAAATCATGTTCAACAACAACGATTGCCAGGTGCTTTCGCAATCGGCAGTCCGCTTTGAGTTAATTGCAGATTCTGCGGATTCCAAGTCTCCGAAGGAATGTTCGCTTGATATTGAAGATGAGGATTTAATACCTTCGATAAATGGCGAACGTTCGGGTTGGGAACGGGTTTCGTATGCATGCCTGCTCGAAATTGAGAACGAACTGCGGTTCCTCGACCACAAAGAACCGGTAGAGCATAAAAAATACACCCGCGAAGGAATGATCAAACGGGTGATGCAGGAACGCCGCATGAAAGCTGATAAGGCAAAATACCGCATAAAATGGGCCGCGAACATATACGGCGACCATTTTCTGACCAACGAAAACGGCGTAAAGTACAAAATCTTTTTGCGCGACTTCGAAAATGAAACCGGCTATAGCGACAGCATGGATTCGCGCCTCAACAAATTAGGCACCACCAAGCACATCATGTTTGCCTTTCAGCAATTGAAAGATAACAAGGCGCTTTTTGCCCAATTGGATAAAACCTGCCCGTTTGTCGAGGTTTTTTGTGACCCTCGGAACAACTACAAAATAAGCTGGTTCTTCCCCCACCCGCTACCAATCGACGAACAATTACTGATTTCCCGATATTTCAAAAAGGCCACATTTATCGAGGACGAAGAATTGAAAGGCTTTCTGGGCTTTTTTGAAGAATCGGCTGATTTTCCAATGATCCATATCCGGCCCGAAGTGCGCGAGAAAGTGGAATCGGCTTTTGAACAGGACATGCTCGAAAAATTACGGCAAAACTGGAAGCCCGACTTTTCCGACATCAATGCCGAATTATACAATTATCAGAAAGAAGGGATTGAATTCGCCTTGTTCCGTAAAGCGGCTATCATTGCAGATGAAATGGGTTTGGGAAAAACGATTCAGGCCATCGGGACTGCCGTGCTTAAAAAGCAGATATTCGGGTTCAAAAAAGTATTGGTCGTTTGCCCGGCTTCGCTTAAAGTCCAGTGGAAAAAAGAAATTGAAAAATTCAGCGAAGAAAAAGCCCTGATTGTAGAAGGGTTTCCGGATGAACGTGAAAAACAGTACCGCGACACCGAACACTTGTTTTTCATCGTCAACTACGAAACCATCCTGCGCGACCAGCTGGCCATCAATAAAGCGGGGATTGACCTGCTCGTTCTGGATGAAGCGCAGCGGGCCAAAAACTATGAAACAAAAACAGCAGCCTCGATCAAACGACTTGATTCCAAGCATGTTTTGATCATAACCGGTACGCCTATCGAAAACCGGCTGATCGATATTTTTTCGATTGTCAGCATCATTGATCCACAATTTTTTGGCCCGCTCTGGGAATTTTCTTACCAGCATTGCCTGTTCGACCCCGAACGCCGCGACAAAATAAATGGCTATTACAACCTGCAACAGCTCCACCGAAAGCTTGGGCAAATCCTGATCAGGCGCGAAAAACGAAAGGTACTCGATCAGTTGCCCAATGTGCAACAAACCAATATCCCTGTCAACCTTTCGCCCCTGCAAGCCGACTACCATGCTTCGTACTCAAAAGGGATAGCCAGCATTATCAGGAAAAAGTTCCTCACCCCGTACGACTTACAAAAATTACAATTGTTGCTGGCCAGCATGAGAATGGTGTGCGACTCGACCTACCTGATCGATGAAGAAACCAACGAATCGCCCAAATTGGAAGAACTAAAATACATCCTTCTCGAAAAATTGGATGTCCCGAATTCTGACCGGAAAATCATCATTTTTTCAGAATGGGTAAAAGTCCACAAGCTGATTGGCAAGATGTTGCGAGAGAATAACATCGGGTTTGCCGAACTCAACGGTTCCGTCCCGGTGAAACTGCGTGGCGAGCTTATCAGGAAATTTGAAACCAACTCCCATTGCAAGATTTTCCTATCTACCGAAGCCGGAGGATCCGGGCTCAACCTTCAGGTAGCCGATACCCTGATCAATTTTGAGCTTCCGTGGAACCCCGCCAAAAAGAACCAGCGCATTGGCCGGATCGACCGTCTGGGGCAAAAAAGCAATAAGCTCACCATTTTTAATTTCATTACCCGCAATTCGATCGAACAACAAATTGCTTCCGGATTGTTGATCAAGCAAAACCTTTTTGATGGCGTACTCGACAGTTCGAGTACAACCAATTATGTCGATTTCTCAAGCAAGGGCCGTTCGCAATTCATCCAGCAACTCGAAGAGTTTATTGCTGAATCGGAAAAAATTGCGTTGGAGGATGATCTGGAAAAGGTAGTCACCTCTGTAAATACTGCCGAAAATGTAACAGAGAAATTGCCTGAACCGGATGAAATCGACCTTTCAGAAGAAGCAATTGAAAATATTCCTGAAACTGTAATCGAAACCCAAACATCATCGCAACAAACAGTTGCAGAAGAAAAAGCGCAGGAAATTGAGCAAGTGATGAACAACGGTATGCAATTCCTTGCCGGTCTGTTCAAAATGTCCACTGGGAAAGACCTCGGTTTAAGCGGTCAATCCGTCGAAATAAATAAAGAAACCGGAGAGATTGTAATGAAATTTAAACTTCCGGTGTAATAATGCCTGTTGTTAATCCTGACAGGTTTTGAAAACCTGTCAGGATTAAAGTTGGGATAGACCTCAATTATTTCACAGGCACCAGTTTGACAATGGTTCCGGGGCTTTCCATGGCAACATATATATATCCGTCGGGACTCATGGTCACATGGCGAACACGGCCGGCATTTTCGAGCAATTTTTCCTGCCCGGTAACTTTTCCATTTTCAAGACGAACACGTTCAAGGTATTTAAAACTTAGCGATCCGTTCAGGATATCGCCTTTCCATCCCGGATATTTATCGCCAACAACAAATTTCATGCTGCTTGGACCAATCGATGGTGTCCACTGGAATACAGGCTGTTCCATACCTTCTCTGGCTGTATCTTTGGTGATAATTGTTCCATCATAATTGATCCCGAAAGTAATTTCCGGCCAGCCGTAATTCTTTCCTTTGCCCACCAGATTTATTTCATCGCCACCCCGCGGGCCATGTTCGTTATTGTAAATACGGCGGTTTTCCGGATGAATGTCAATCCCCTGCGGATTGCGGTGACCATAAGAATAGATGGTTGGCATGGCTCCGGTAGTTTTTACGAATGGGTTATCAGGTGGAATGCGACCATCGTCAAAAATGCGGTGAATTTTACCACAATGATTGGTCAAGGTTTGTGCATTTTCCTTATTACCACGTTCGCCAACCGAAAAGTACAAATAGCCCTTGTCGTCGAAAACCATCCGACATCCGAAATGTACGCCTGAGTTTGTATTTGGCATGGCCTTAAACAATTCCTGCTGCTCCACCAATTTGTCATCCTTTAATTTTGACCTGAAAATTGCAGTATTCCCACCTTTTCCATCAGGCGCCTTTTGCGAATACGAAATATAAATCCATCCATTCTTTTTGTAATCCGGATGCAGAATTATATCCATCAAACCACCTTGTCCCTGAGCCATTACTTCAGGAACTCCTGAAATGATTGCTTTTAATTTGCCATCGCTGAATCGGAACAACTGTCCACTGCGCTCGGTTACCAGCATGTCACCATCAGGTAAAAATGCGATTCCCCAGGGAACATCCAACCCTTTGGCAACTGTGTCGATGCGGAATGCCTGATGTTTGGAACGCACAACGGCAGGGAATTTTGTAAGTGCCGGAGTTTCCTTTTTGCTTTTCATTTCGGTTAAAATGTAGTTTGAAATGGCTTTCATTTCAGCATCCGAAAAAGCTTTTTCGAACGAAGGCATTCCCAGAACCGGAATCCCGAATTTAATGACCGGACTCAGATCATTTCCGGCGCTATAAGCTTCCCAGGTATTTCCGGCAAAACGTTCCATTTTCATACCATGGCAACCGGCGCAATACTTCAGGAAATTATCCTGAGCCGAAGGTTGAGCCGAAAGGGCAACTGAATGATTTTCTGATCCGGACGGTGCTGATCCCTGAAAAATAAGGAATAAACCAGCCAATAGGAATAGTGAAAAGCCAAGAATAACAAATGGTTTCATAGTTGGATAGATTTTATTGTTGATGGCTTTAGAACAGTAAACCCGGCGAATTGTTGCAGGTTAGTAAAAGTTTAACCTCAACGAGGTAATGATTGGTGGGGAAATTTTTATCGGACAATAGTGTTTTGTGACCGAAAATTCATTTTCCTTTGTAGATAGTGGAAAATTTTCAACTAAATATAAAGTTAAAAGAGGGAAATCCTGCGGCCTACGAGGAGTTGTTCAAACAAACTTTTCCGCGTATGCTGGGTTATTGCAGGCTTTTCATTCATGAACAGGAACAGGCAAACGATCTGGTTCAGGAGTGTTTCATAAAGTTATGGGAAAAACGATCCTCCATCAAAACCACACAATCGGTTGAAAGTTTGTTGTTTGTGATGCTCCGGAACAGATGCCTGAATTACCTTCGTGATAAAAAACTACACAAACCCGAAACGGAAATTGATTCGGTTGGTGAAAATGAACTCCAGCACCTTTTTCAACTCGACTTTATCGGCAAAGAAGAATCAATCCTTGAAGAACAGCTAATTGTGGCGATCCGCGAATCGGTCGATAAATTGCCTGAAAAACGGAAAATTGTATTCACCAAATCAAAACTTGAAGGCAAAAAAAACAAGGACGTAGCCGACGAGTTGGGCATTTCAGTAAAAGCGGTTGAGAAACACCTTCATCAGGCCAAAGAACAAATCCGTAAGGAAATGCTGCTTAAATTCCCGCTTATGGCAGTTATGATTACAATGCTGCTGAAATAAATTCAAAATAAAAAATAAGGAATATCAAATAAGAAACAAGAAACAGGAAAGTAAACGTGACTTCGAAGGTCATGAAGCAACTAAAAAACAAATAATCAATATCCAACTTCCAATACCCAATATCCAAAGACAGACTTGAAACTTTGAACTTGAAACTTGAAACTTTTTCAGGTTTCAGGGTAGGGTTTTTATTATTTCCGTGTACTCCTCATGAAACAACTCAATGAATGAAATTAAAAATCAAGAAATACCTTTCGGGGGAAAGTTCTGAAAAGGAACAAAAAGAATTGCTGTATTGGATCCGGGAGGATCATAACTTAAATGAATTCCAGGCAATTAAAAGCGAATGGAAAAGCGAAATCCGGGATAAAAAAATACCCGCAGAATTTCAAGCGGATTGGAACAATGTTCAGAATATTCTGTTCGGTCGGATGCAATCAGATTTACACCGTACCCGGAGAACACTCAGTTTTTTCAGGTATGCTGCCATTTTTGTTCTGTTAATTTCAGTGCCATCGCTGCTTTACTTCTTCACCCAATCAAAACCTACAGATCAACAACTGGTTTACACAACGGTAGCTGCCGATTTCGGCCAGATTTCGAAAGTGGTATTGCCCGACAGTTCGGTTGTCTGGATCAATTCAGGATCGGCCATCCGTTACAACAACCAATTTTCGGCCACAAATCGTGAGATCGAATTGAATGGTGAAGCATTTTTTAAAGCTTATGAAAATGCTGAGTTGCCAATGATTGTGAGCAGTTCGGATTTACAGGTGAAAGTGTTGGGCACCGAATTCAGCGTGATGGCTTATTCCGAAGAAAACTTCATTCAGGTTGTACTGGAGAAAGGAAAAGTAGAATTAACATCAACTTCCAATTCGAATTTCAGGCAAGAAATGAAGCCTGGCGAATTGGCCAATTTCAATAAAGACAAAAGAGAACTTACCCTTTCAAATGTTAATACTGTACTTTATACATCGTGGAAAGACGGATTGATAAACATTTATAATTTACCTTTGAGCGAGTTGGTCATTAAGCTTGAAAAGCGGTACAACCAAAAATTCGTGGTCGATGATCAAATAAAAAATCTTCCATTTACCTTCACCATCAAGAACGAAAATTTAAGCAGCATACTGAGCCTGATTGAAAAAATCACTCCCGTTGATGCCATTCAACACGACAATGTGATTGAATTAAAATACCACAAGAAACCATTGAACTAAAAATAAAAAACCGGAAAGCGCAGCAACGCTCCCCGGTCAAATGCCCATCAAATTAATGATGAAACTTTTTAATAACAAATTCATTCAAAACTATGAAAAAAAAATCGAGTATCCGAGGTTTGATGCCCCGGAACTGGAACAAAAAATTCTTTAGAATTATGCGACTTACGTTCCTTTTTCTTTTTGTGGGTCTGATGCAGGTTTCGGCCAGCCTTTACAGCCAGTCAACCAAACTCAGCCTGAACTTCCAGGACGCCCGTGTGGTAGATGTTATGGAAGCTATTGAGAAACAAAGCGAATTCCGTTTCGCTTACAGTGCCGAATACATCGATATTAACCGCAAGGTGAGTATTGCGATAAAAGGCAAGAGTATTGAACAGACACTTCCAATTCTTTTTGAAGGAGCCGGAGTGAAGTATTCAATCAACGACCGGCATATATTGCTTTCCCGAGCGGATTTGAAGCAAAATTCAACACAGCAGCAACAAAGCAAAACGGTTACAGGTAAAGTAACCGATGCTTCAGGAGCAACGGTTCCGGGTGTTTCGGTTGTAGTAAAAGGTACCACCAACGGAAACATTACTGATGGCAATGGGAACTATTCCGTTTCGAATGTTCCTGAAAATGCAACTCTGCAATTTTCGTTCATTGGAATGAAATTACAGGAAGTACAAGTGGGTAATCAAACAACTGTCAATGTTGTAATGGACGTAGAATCATTTGATATTGATGAAGTTGTAGCAATTGGTTACGGTGTTCAGAAAAAGAAACTAACCACTGGCGCTACGATTCAGGTGGGCGGCGACGACCTTCAGAAAATGAGTTCGGTAAGTGCCTTGGGCGCTTTGCAGAGCCAGACTCCCGGAGTTCAGATCACACAGAGCTCAGGTCAGCCGGGTGAAGGCTTTAAAGTGACCATCCGTGGTTTGGGTACCATTGGTTCATCATCTCCGCTATATGTTATAGATGGTGTGGCTGGTGGAGATATCAATGCATTGAATACATCAGACATTGAATCCATCGACGTATTGAAGGATGCAGCTTCGGCAGCAATTTACGGTGCACGTGCTGCCAATGGTGTAGTTTTGGTAACAACAAAAAAAGGTAAAGCCGGAAAACTTCAGCTTACTTATGATGGTTACTATGGCGCTCAATATGCAGCCAAAATGCCTGCTTTACTGAATGCCAAAGAATACATGTCGATGATGGATGAAACCCGTTTCAATGAAGCGAATCCTACTTACGACTGGGCAAACCTTCTTCCTGAAGCCCTCTATAACTCGGTTATGGATGGTTCATGGCAGGGAACAAACTGGATGAAAGAGGCATACAACGAAGCTGCTCCAACACAAAATCATTCGTTTAACCTGTCAGGTGGAAACGATCAGTCGAAATTTGCTTTGGGATTTTCATATACTTCACAGGACGGTATTCTTGGAAAACCAGTTCAGTCTGAATATGAACGTTATACTGCCCGTATCAATTCAGATCATGTATTGCTCAAAGCAAAAGACTTTGATGTAATCAAAATTGGTCAGACGCTGAATTATAATTCAAGCACCAAATCAGGTATTGCAATTGGCAACATCTATGGCAATTCGATCCACAACCTGTTGGTTGGAAATCCGTTGCTCCCTGCCTACGATGCTGATGGCAACTTCTATGACTTTGATGACAAGCGAGATAATGGCTGGAACTTTGATGGCAATACAGGCAATCCGCTTGCAGGAACTGCTCTTTCAAACTGGGGATTGAACCTTTCCCAAAACTATGCGCTTCAGACAAGTGCTTATACTGAAATCCAACCAATTCAGAATTTGGTTTTCAGATCTCAGTTTGGTTACAAGATGACCGCATCCTCTTACCGTTCATATGATGGAATCCGTCACTTGTCAAACAACACAAATGTAACGATGGACAATGTCTATCAAAATGCAAGTTCAGGACATAATATAACATTGGATAACACACTTGCCTATAAATTCATGGTTGCCGACGATCATCAGTTCGATGTTTTGGTTGGTCAATCGGTTGAAAAATGGGGAATGGGTTCAAACGTCAATGCAAGTGGAAACAATTCTATGTTTCCGGGCTTGTTTGACAATGCATGGGTTGACAATACTAAACCAACAGTACTTGCACAGCGTGGAGCTGGCGGTTCTCCCTGGGGATCGGGTTCTCTGGCTTCATTCTTCGGACGTGCCAACTACAACTACAAAGAAACTTATATGGCTTCTTTCACCATGCGTGCCGATGGTTCATCGAACTTCGCACCCGGAAACCGTTGGGGTTATTTCCCGTCAATGTCTGCCGGTTGGGTAATCACCAACGAATCGTTTATGGAATCGACTGAAAAGTGGATGGATTTCATGAAACTTCGTGCCAGCTGGGGTCAGAATGGCAATGCTGCCATTGATAACTTCCAGTATCTTTCTACCATCGCATTTGATACCAGCAATGGCTACTATTTTGCCCCTGACAAGTTAACACAAACAGTGGGTGGATATGCTGATATTTTAGCCAATCCGGATGTAAAATGGGAAACTTCTGAACAGTTGAACCTTGGTTTTGATGCCCGTTTTCTGAATTCACGATTAGGCCTGACTTTCGACTGGTACAAGAAAACCACGAAAGATTGGCTTGTATTGGCTCCGATTCCAGCGGTTTGGGGATTGAATGCTCCTTATGTGAACGGTGGCGATATCGAAAACAAAGGTTTTGAAATTGCATTGAACTGGAATGACAAAGCAGGTGAACTGAAATATGGCGCCTCGGTAAATTTAGCCCACAATGTAAACAAAGTAACACGTATTGCAAATGCGGAAGGCATTATTCACGGCGATGGAAACGTATTAAGTCAGGGTACAACAGAAATGTACCGTGCACAGGAAGGGTTTCCTATCGGATATTTTTATGGCTACAAAACAGCCGGAGTATTCCAGAACTGGGAACAGGTAAACAACACTCCTGCCAGATATGCTGGCGCACAACCTGGTGACCTTATCTTTGTGGATACTGACGCCAGCGGTACGATTACAGAAGACGACCGTACAATGATTGGCAATCCGCATCCTGACTTTACCCTGGGATTAAATCTGAATTTCGAATACAAGGGTTTTGATTTAAATATCACGGGAACTGGAGCATTCGGACAACAGATTGCCAAATCATACCGTTCATTTGCCGATTCACCGCTACAAAACTACACGACTGAAATTTTTGGTCGCTGGACCGGTGAAGGTACTTCCAATAAATTGCCACGTCTGACTTCAGGCAGCCATACCAACTGGCAGAATATTTCTGATATCTACATTGAAGATGGCGATTATCTGAAAATTCAGAACCTTACATTGGGTTACGACTTCAAAAAGCATTTCAGCAATATTCCGTTTGGACAGGCACGTATTTTTGTAACAGCCCAGAACCTATACACATTTACCAGTTATTCAGGAATGGATCCTGAAATTGGATATGGTTACGATAAAAGTTGGGTATCAGGTATTGACTTAGGTTATTACCCAAGTCCAAGAACTTATATGGTTGGTGTTAATCTTAAATTTTAATGAGAGTCTAAATATGAAAAAGATAATCTATTTTGCAGCAACTGCCCTTTTGTTTACGAGTTGCGAAAGCTATCTCGACACAGAGAGCTATACCAAGAAGAATACCGGGAATTATCCAAAGACGGCGGATGATGCCATTCAAATGGTAACGGGTGTTTATGCCACCTTAAACAAGCCGGTAGCCAATGTCGCCAACACTTATTTTTATGCAGCCGAATTGGCTTCAGACGATCGTTTTGGCGGTGGTGGTGAAAATGACAAGGACATGCAGGTTCTCGACCACTTGTTGTACACCAACATGGACCGCTTCAAATCCTTCTGGTCCGATCGTTACGCAGGAATTAGCCGTGCCAATATGGCTGTTGCCAACCTTGACAAAGTGGAAAACGAGCAACTGAGAAATCAGTTAAAGGGTGAGACACTTTTCCTTCGCTCATACTTCTACAATGAATTGGTAGAAATGTTTGGCAATGTTCCTTTGATTACCAGTGTTCCGGCCACTGTTAGCGAGGCGCAGGTATATCCGGCACAAGCTTCGCCGGAGGAAGTGTATGGTTTTATTGCCGCTGGTTTGAAAGAAGCCATCAGTATTATGCCTGACAAAAAATGGAATGAAACTGTTTCAGGTAGCGGACACGTTACAAAATGGGCTGCTGAAGCTCTTCTTGCCCGGGTTTTTCTTTTCTACACAGGGTTCTATCAAAAAGATGCACTTCCATTAATGGGAGCTGATGGTAAGATCACAGGATCAATTTCAAAGGCTGAAGTAATAACTGCCCTGGAGGATTGTATCGCAAACAGCGGAAACAGTTTGATAACTGACTTCCGTAGTTTGTGGCCATACACGAATACACTTTCAAAGAAAGATTATCCTTACGCCAAAGATGCTCCGGCATGGGTAAAAGATGGCAACAATCCTGAACAGGTATTTGCAATTAAATTTTCGCATTTGGCAAGTTGGGGAACAACCATCGGATATTCAAACCAGTATATGCTGCACTTCGGAATACGCAGCCATGGTGGCGCCGATCAGTTTAAAAATATGTATCCTTTCGGACAAGGTTGGGGAGCAGGTCCTGTGAGTCCAAAACTTTGGAATGAATGGAAAGCTGCCGAACCCAATGATCCACGCCGTGAAGCTTCAATTCTTGATGGTACAAAAACGGCTGACTATGTTTATGGCGCCGATAAATTAATGGAAGAATCTGGTTTTTACCAAAAGAAAATTGTTGCCACAACCGGTGTGAAATCTTATAAACCAGATGGTTCATTAAATGCGCTGTTCAATAGTTTTACCTCTTCAACAGAATATTATGGCGATGGCGCTGCTGATGACTTTCAGTTGGGTCATGAAGTGGATTTGAATATCATCCGTTTTGCCGACGTTCTTCTGATGCACTCAGAACTTAAGGGAACTGCTGAAAGTATGAACAAAGTTCGTGTCCGCGCAGGACTGCCTGAAGTTGGCTATTCGGTAAGCGCGCTTCGTAACGAACGTCGCTGGGAACTTGCTTTTGAAGGAACACGCTGGAGCGATATCCGTCGCTGGGGGATTGCAAAGGAAGCGCTCTCAAATCAGCTCGGTTCAGATATCTGGAATCGCGGTGTTGCTACTACGATGAAAAACCAGGGTGCAGGTTACGCTGCCAGGTATGATGCAACAAAAGGTTTTATGCCAATTCCTCAGTCTGAAATAGATCTTTCAAACGGTGTATTGAAACAAAATGTCGGTTGGGATGCATCCGCGTTATTTGTTAGCTGGAACGAGTAAGTTTGATATTTAATGATAAATTTCAAGATAAGAAAAATGAAAAAAGCTATATTATATACAATGCTGGCTGCCACTATGATGCTGGTTGCCTGCGATCCGATAGAGAACAGAGATGTTTTGTCAGGCGCAATAACTGCCGATGATTTGCAAATCTCAGCTACTCCGGTAATGGTCAAAGGAAAGAAATCGAATAGTATTGAACTGAACAGTGACGGCGTTGGTTGTCTGAGCTCCTGGAATTACGGAAACGGCACAACAACAAGTACAAAGACAACAGTTATGCTGGTACTAAAGGGTGCCAATGATATTGTGTTCACCGGATTGAATCACGATGGAACTACCATTACAAAAACCTTAACCGTGCAGATCGATACTTTGATCAATGTTCCTGAAGAATGGGGACTACTTTGCGGTACCGGCGAAAAAAGCTGGGTTTGGGATGATACCCAAGCCAATGCTGTATGGGGCAACGGTGGCTACAAAGGCAATGTTTCTCCGGGATGGTGGAAGGTTGCTTTGGCTGACATCAATGGTCAGGCTGCCGGAGAAGGCGCCGGAGCTGAAATGGTGTTCGCTGTTAGCGGCTCTTCGCTTACAAAGATTAAGAGCGATGCTACTTCAGCAAAAGGTTCTTTCTCTTTTGACATGTCAGCAAAAACTATGGACGACGGTGGCGCAGTTTGGGCAAAAGGTAAGTTAAAAACCAAGAACATTGGTGTTCTTTGCGGAATACAGCCAAACGGCGGAGGCGCAACAGTTTATGAATATGATATTCTGAAATTGGACGCCAACAAGATGGTTCTTGCATTTCCTGAACCCGGTGCCGGTTCATGGGGAACTGCCTGGTTTTGGATGTTCAAGGCAAAATAACAGCTGCTAAAACTTTTGAATAATATAGAGGACGGGCTTATGGTTCGTCCTCTTATTTCGTAAACTGAAGTAATTTATCGACTCTGGAGCCATGCGAAACCTCTGCTACATTTTATTTATAATCCTGACCGGTTGCCAAACTGATGGCCAGTTCAGGATACAAGGCCAGTTGCCTGACAAAACTTACGACGGCGAGGTTATTTATCTGGTTCCACTGGAAAATGCAGTAAAAGAAAAAGTGGATTCTGCCTTCATTGTAAATGGAATGTTTCAAATAAAAGGAGTAGCCAATTCCGCAGAAATTTACATTATCAGACCCAAACCGGCATTGCGTTTAAAGCTTCAGGAATTGCTTGTGGTAAAAGAGCCGGGCGAATTAACCGTCAGGATTGGCCCAAACAGCATGGTTCGCGGAACTGCACTCAACGACTCACTTCAGTACTGGAAAGAAAAGAAACTGATGGCTGACCATCTCCATGAAGAGCTGAAGCAAAAGTTTAGCAGCGCTGACAGTTCAGAACAAACCGTTATCAAACAGACGGCTGACTCACTAAATCTCAGGATTGTAGATTTTCATTATAACTTTGCGCGCAACAATCAGGACAATGTTGTTGGAAAATTTGTTGCCAAATTAATGGGTAATTCTTTCACTCCCGAACAAAAAAAGAATTTGAACCTGAAATGATTACTTAGCTCCGGATTGAATGGCGGAATACGAAAAGAAAATCGATTGGATATTACCGGCAAGCCTTGTTGGTATAAGTTTCCTGTTTTTTCAGTTCTTCTATCCTTACCATTTGTTCTTCAAAGAGCAGATACAGCTGTTCCTATTTTCTTCTGATTATTTTATTTCCTATTTCAGCAAACCCGCATGGCTGGCTGGCTATACAGGCGATTTCCTGACCCAGTTTTTTTATCTCCGCGGAGGTGGGGCTACCGTACTTTCCTTCCTGTTTCTGCTTGAATGGCTGATCAGTTCAATCGTCATCAAACGTATTTCTTCCACCACCAAAGCATCTGTTTGGGCATTGCTTCCCGTTATTGCCGACTGGATTCTTCATCTGGAAATCTTACACAGCGTATCCGTTTCTGTCGGTTTTATTTTGGTCCTCCTGCTGTTCCTGATTTATACCTTCATTTCGAACCGCCGGCTTTCCATCGTTTCAGTCCCGATTGTAATTTTTACCGGATACTGGCTGGCCGGAATGACCATACTGATTCTTCCGGTTTTGATCGTTGCCCGGGACTTTAAACAAGGACGATTTAGTTTACTGAAATGGATTGTTGCTATTGCCCTTGCAGTTGCAATACCGCTGGCATTCAGGCACCATTACCTGCTCACCACATTGCAAGCCTACATTTACCCGGCAATTCAGGTACAAAGTTTACTTTTGCCCGCTGCTTTTGTTTTTATGCTGGCCGGTGTTTTTTCCCTGAAAAGGATTGAACTCACTCATTCGAAATTGTTCAACATTGCTGTTCCCCCTGTTTTCATCGGATTGCTGATTGGCGGACTGTCGGTAAATGCCAATTTCAGGTTCGAAAAAATCCTGTCGCTGGACAGTGAAACTTATTTCGGTAACACCGATCGCGTGATTGAACTTTCCCAAAAATACAAGCTGAAGGACAGGCAGGCCACCTACTTCACCAACATGGCGCTGGCAAAAAACGGCGTGTTGCCCGAACATCTGCTCGAATTCTATCAGCCGTCTGTTCATGGTTTGATATTGCCGGTAATGCCTGATGAAAGCTGGCAGTCGATCTTTGTGAGCAATGAAGTTTTTTTCCTGATGGGCGACATGAACCTTGCCCAACATTCTGCTATGCTTGGAAATACATTTTCGCCCTATCATCGAAGTTCACGAATGATCAAACGTCTGGCAGAAATTAACCTGATTAACGGAGACACCGCTGCTGCCGACAAATATTTGCAAATTCTAAGCAAAACCCTGTTTCATAAAAAATGGGCAAAAAGCCGGCAGCTCATGAATCATGCTGCTGTCCCGAACAAATGGCTTTCCGAAAAGCGGGAGCAGATTCCGCATACCGACACCTTGCGAAAATCGAACGACCAGCTGGCTTCGCTCCGTTTTCTGGTTCAGCAAAATCCCGGGAACACAATCGCACTCGATTATTTGCTTTGTCATTACCTGCTGGACAAGGATTTGAAATCTTTCAAAATAGCGTACGATCAATATGCACGACAGATCGACCGGCCAGTTCCCAAAGTTTATGGCGAAACTTTGCTAATTCAATTGTTCGCTTCAAAGGCTTCCGGAGAAGAAGCTGCTGGCTATTCCATCAATCCCCAAAAGATGAAGGACTTTATTGCCTATACCAAACTCTACGAACAAACAAAGGGGGACATGAACGCCCTGAAAGAACGGTTTGGTCAATCGTACTGGTTCTATTATCATTTTGCAACCATTCAAAAGAAATGAGAAATATAATCTTTTTCATAATATCAGTTTTAGTTCTGATGGCGTGCAGCGGTCCGGCTGACGTCAGGATAAGTCATGAACTTCCGGCCATTTATCCCGATTACATCGACGTGTCTATTCCGGTGAATGTGGCGCCCCTGAATTTTATGATGCGCGATTCGACCGACAAGATGATCGTCTCCATTGAAGGCAGCAACAGTTCAATAATTGTCAGGGGAAATGGAAAAATTTCGATTCCGGTAAAAAAATGGAAAACACTTCTTGCTTTGGAATCAGGAAAAAGCCTGAGCATCCGGGTGACTGCCCGAAAAAACGGAAAATGGATTCAGTATAACCCATTTAAATGGCATGTAAAAAGCGATTCGATAAGTCCTTACCTCAGCTACCGCCTGATTGAACCGGGATATGAAGTCTGGAACAAAGTACAGATTGTAGAGCGGAATATTGAATCGTTTGATGAGCGGGTGATTGCCGACAATAATTTAACCGATGGAACTTGTATGAACTGTCACATTTATGGCAACCAAAATGCTTCGCTTTCCATGTTTCATCTCAGGGGAAAGAATGGTGGAACCATTTTGAACAAAGATGGCAAACTGAGAAAGATAAACACAAAAGGAAACGGCATGATTTTGAATGCTGTTTATGGCAATTTCCACCCGGGTGGACGGTATGCCGTTTTCTCCACGAACATCATCATTCCTGAACTTCATGCCCTCAAAAGCGAACGCCTGGAAGTGTATGATACCGCTTCTGATTTAGTCGTTCTGGACTTCGACACCAATGTAACAAGCACGCAACCATTCCTTTCAGATTCCACCGCTTTCGAATCTTTTCCGGTTTTTTCTGCCGATGGAAAATGGATTTATTACTGCGTGGCACCTGCCGTGCCTTTGCCCGACAGCATCAAATCACTGAAATACAGCATTTGCCGGGTAAGTTTTAATGCAGAAAATGGCACAATTGGCTTAAAGGCAGATACGCTTTGGGATGCAAAAAAGATGAATGGATCGGTTTGTCATCTGAAAACTTCGCCCGATGGCAGGTTTCTGCTTTATACCGTGGCTGATTATGGCACATTTCCGATCTGGCACCGCGAAGCCGATTTGCAGATGATGAACCTCGAAACTGGCGAAATTGACAGTTTGAAAATCGTTAACGGACCAAATTCCGATTCTTATCACAGTTGGTCGTCAAACAGCCGTTGGTTTGTTTTTGCCAGTAAACGCGACGATGGAATCTACGGCAAACCCTATTTCTGTTACATTGATTCAACGGGGAAAGCGCACAAGCCGTTTGTTTTGCCGCAGCGAGATCCATCGAAATACGACAACCTGCTTAAATCGTTTAATATTCCTGAATTGTCTGATGGCCCGACACCATTTGATGCCGCGGATATTGAACGGGTGTTTTGGGATCAGGAGGCTGAACGGGTGAAGTAGATAAATAATCATTTAATTTTCAATCAATAAAATATCTAAATTTTGAGTCCAATACGAGAAGTCAGAAAGTCCTAAGATAGTCCTGAAAGGACTGAATTTGAATAACCGCCCCGATTTACTCTCGGGACGGAAGAATGAAAGACGAACACGCAACCCCGAAAGGGTTGAATATTAACACACTAAAAGTTCAACCCTTTCAGGGTTGCGATTTTGATTTCATTTCCTTTCCACCGGTTTCACCGGTGGTTATTCAAATTTTATCCCTTCGGGATAACTAATCGACTTTTCGGAGTGAACTCAATTTTTATTGAAATTTACAACAAAGTGATAACCTTTTTTTTAATGAAGATATTTTCGATCGATAAGCTGCTTTCACTGACATTTGGGGTAATCGTGTTTCTCTTTTTTGCTTTTGTCTACCCCTTTCATCTGAACTATCAGGAGCAGTATCAAATGTTCCTGTTCACTGCTGATTACTTCTTTCAGTTGATGGAAAAGCCGGGTGGTTTTAGCGATTACATGGGGAATTTCTTCACCCAGTTTTTCTTTTATTCCTGGGTGGGGGCAATTGTCATCGTGTCCATGCTGACACTGCTGCAGCGGGCTGTTTGGTCGGTTTCGCGCCGGATGGGAGCGAATCCTTTGTTCGTGCCGCTCACGTTTATTCCATCATTGCTCTATTGGGGAATGCTCTGCGACGAGAATTACCTTTTTGGGGGTGTTGCAGCCATGCTGCTCGTGGCTTTCTGGATTCGTGCCTATACCCTCTTCGATTCCATTCCGCTTCGGATTTCATTTTTTCTGATTTCAATTCCGGTGCTGTATTGGCTTGCCGGGGGTGCTTTTTTACTGCTTCCGTTGTTTGCAATTTCAAGAGAAATAACCGCACGAAAAATAAAAAATCTGTATCTGGTTTTGCTGGCTTTTGCCTGTATCCTGCTTTCCGTTGCTTTTCCAATTCTCAGCAAAACCTATTTCCTTCAATATCCGATGCAACAGGTTTGGATCGGAGCCAACTATTACCGATTCCCTGTAAATATTCCGATAGCTGCCGGTGTAATCGGAATCCTGATTGTTTACATTCCCTTTCTGATTCGTTTTCTGTCTGACAAGTTTCAGCCAAAAAAAACCACATTCATTCTCAGTATTCAACTATTTGTGCTGATTGTTGGAGGATCCGTATTTATTAGCCGGTCGTCCGATATGGAAAAGGAAGAAGTGATGGCTTACGATTTTAATGTGCGGATGCGAAAATGGGATCGGGTAATCAAGCTTGCCGACCAAAAATCACCTTCAGGACCGCTTTCGGTAACCTGTTTAAATCTGGCACTTGCAAAACAGGAATTGCTTGCCGACCGGATGTTTCATTATTACCAGAATGGGGTTGGCGGCCTGCTCCCCGATTTTACCCGCGATTATACTATACCAACCATTGCCGGAGAGGTGTATTATCATCTGGGATTTGTAAATACCGCACAGCGTTATGCTTTTGAAGCCATGGAGGCTTTGCCTGACTACCAGAAAAGTGTACGCTCGGTAAAGCGTTTGGCAGAAACCAATCTGATCAATGGCAATTACGCTGTTGCCGGGAAATATTTACACCTGCTGCAACAAACTTTTTACTACCGGGGCTGGGCAAAACAAGCACTTCAAACGATGAAAGACGAAAAACTCATCGAACAGCATTCGGAATGGGGTTGGTTGCGTCAATGCCGCACAAAGGAAGATTTTCTGTTCAGCGAAGCAGAGAAAGACATGATGCTTGGAATTTTATTCATGCAAAACAAAACAAACCGGATGGCTTATGAATATCTGATGGCTTACACCTTGCTATCGAAAGATCTGAAGCATTTCTGGCAATATTTCCCGCTGGGCGAATCGCTAAATTACAAGTCCATTCCTGTCAGTTATCAGGAAACCCTGATCTATATTTGGGGCATGTCCAATAACGATCCGACGCAGGACATTCCCTATCCGGTAAATCCTGCGATCAAACAGCGCTTTCAGGCATACCAAAACATTTCACGACAGTCGAATCCGGAAAGCAACCTGCGCGCTGAGTTCTCTGATTCTTACTGGTACTATCATCAATTCAGAAATAATTAAAAGACAATGAATAGAATCTTCATCATACTATTCCTCTTCGCGACACTCACGGCTTGCAACCAAAAGCCAGTGCCTTCAGAAATACGGAATGAAAAACCCGATATTTTTCCTGATTATACCGAAGTGACCATTCCGGAGAACATTGCTCCGCTTAATTTTAGGGTAAACGACGAATATTCAGCCATTGATGCCGTCATTGAAGGACGAAACAAGGAAGTGATCCACGTTCAGGATAAAAAATTCATTTCAATTCCAGCCGGTAAATGGACGCAAATGCTCACCAATTCGAAAGGTGACAGCCTTCGGATAACAGTTTCGATTGAGCAGCAAGGCAAATGGATACAGTTTGCCCCTTTTTCAGTGCATGTGAGTGAAACTCCTGCTGATTACGGTTTGGTTTACCGCCTGATTGCTCCGGGCTACGAAGTGTACAGCAAAATGGGTATTTATCAGCGAAACCTTTCGAATTTCGACCAGTCGCCGATTGTAGAAAACACGCTCATTCCGGGAAGCTGTGTAAATTGTCATTCATTTCGTCAGTCCGACCCGAAGGAAATGAGCCTTCACATCAGGGGCAAACTGGGCGGAACTGTTTTAATGACCGACGGAAAGATAAGCCTGCTGAATACCAAAACCGAAAAAACAATTTCAAACTTTGTTTATCCCTACTGGCATCCATCGGGAAACTACATCGCCTATTCGGTCAACAATACAAACCAGGGATTTCATGCAACCAAAGAAAAAAGGGTTGAAGTGGTGGATGGCGCTTCCGATGTGGTTGTTTATGATATTAAAAACAACCGGGCAATCAGCAATGAGTTGTTGATGCAGAACAGTATGTTCGAAACATTCCCGTCGTTTTCTCCGGACGGAAAAACCCTCTACTTTTGCAGTTCCGCTTCCCGAAAAATGCCGGAAGAATACAATCAGGTCAGATACAATCTTTGCAGCATTTCTTTTAATCCTGAAGATGGGACTTTCGGCGACCGGATCGATACCTTGTTTCATGCCACAGCGCTGAATAAAAGTGTCACTTTTCCACGTCCTTCTCCTGACGGGCGTTTCATCCTATTTACCCTGATTGATTACGGGAATTTTTCCATCTGGCACAAGGAAGCCGATTTGTATTTGTTTGATGTTCAAACCGGAAACAGCCGCCCGATAGTTGAAGTAAACAGCGATGATACAGAAAGTTATCATTCGTGGGCAACCAACTCGCGCTGGTTTGTATTTAGCAGCCGCCGCATCGACGGCCTTTATACCCGTCCCTACCTGGCTTACATCGGTGAAAACGGAATCGCCCGCAAACCCTTTCTGTTGCCGCAGGAAAATCCTGATTTTTACCTGAACATGATGCAATCGTTCAACATTCCTGAATTTATAACCGGGAAAGTGGAAATCGATCCGAACGACATCGAAAAAATCGTTTTGGAAAACAAAGGCAAGCAGGTAGAAAACCTGAAATTGCAATAAGTTAACCTAAAAAGGAATTATGCTTAAACCTCAATATCGTATTTTTATACCCGGTTGTGCAGGAAGTTTTGACGCGAAGTGGACAGGCTGTTTTGTCAGTTTCCAACAGTTTTTATCCGGACATACCAGCCAAAAAGCATTTATTGTACGCGTGTTTGTTGCTGCTGAAAATACGCATGAATTTCTTCAGCGTTCAGCTCAAATTAAACAATCATTCTCCGGAACCGGAATTCCCGTAAGCATTTTGTCCGAATCGCCTGAAAAACCCAATCAGGTAACGATTGAAGCCGGTTTTGCCGACTCTGACATTGTTCGGGTTGAATATGGTCAGGCTGGATTGATCAACTACTGCAAACTCTCCGGTTCAGACTATTCTGAATATTGGTTTGCAGGGATTGAAGGCAGTGCAGTCGAAAATACAATTTCTGAATCTGCCGAAAGCGCTTTCAGGCAACTGCTGGCCGCCTTTCTGCAATTGGGACTAAGCTTTAACCAGATCGTCAGGCAATGGAATTATGTGGAACAAATTTTCGGATTTGCAGCAAGCGGACTTCAGCAGCGGCAAAATTACCAGCTCTTTAACGAAGTCAGGAGTGAGTATTATTCCAGGTACCGCACCAATCCTGATTTTCCGGCAGCAACCGGAATCGGTGTTGCACATCATGGAGTAAGTATCGAATGTATGGCGGTTGCCGGCGATGATAATCTGGAGATTATTTCGCTTAGCAATCCTGAACAACTGGATTCCTATGAATACGGACAAGCCGTTTTAAAAGGCGAACCGAAGAAACACCAGACCAGCAATCAGCCTCCACAGTTTGAGCGGGCTAAACTGATGATGAGCGAAAACCAGTCGCGGGTTTTTATCTCCGGAACAGCTTCCATTGCCGGGCAGGAAACCATAGGGCTGAATGATGTCGAAGAACAAACCCGGATTACGATTGATCACATTGAGTTGCTTTCTGGTAAAAAGAACTTAAAATTACACGCCCCGCAACTCACCGTCGTTCCCGATCAATATGCCTATGTACGCGTTTATGTGAAAAATGAAGCCGATATTCCCGCAGTAAAAGCTATCTGCCTAAATCATTTTGGAGAAGTACCTCTGAGTTTTGTTCAGGCCGACATCTGCCGCGAGGATCTGCTGGTAGAAATTGAAGCTGAGAAGATTGGCTACAACTAATGTATTTGAAAAACTATTTAGCTTGTCAGGTTGTTTGAAAATATAAAAATGAAAACAATGGAAAACTCAAACTTCTCGCGCCGCAAATTCATCAAAGGAACAGGGTTACTGTTAGCTGGTACAGGATTGTTGCCATCGTGCAATATTTTCCGGATGTCCGGATCAAGTTCGGCATACGATGCCAAAGGTTTGCCAACAGCAATGCTTGGCAAAACAGGTGTGCGCATTCCACGCATTGCCATCGGTCTTGGAAGCCGTTTTTGTACCATCGAAAGTGCTGAAGAAGCATTCGATCTCCTGAATTATGCATTGGACAACGGACTGTATTACTGGGACACTGCCTGGGCTTACGAAAACAAAAAACTGGGATTTACCAGTGAAGAACGACTGGGCGAAGTACTTAAAAACCGACGCAAAGAAATCTTCATTTCCACAAAAGTAACCAGCCGTGACCCGGATGAAGCCATGCGACAAATAGAGGCCAGCCTGAAACGTCTGCAAACCGACCACGTGGATATGCTTAGTATGCTAATGGCTATGAACCATTACAACAAAGCAACCAATCCGCAAGAAAGACAGGAACAGGCAATACCCGCAGCAAAAACCAACGACATGGGAGTAATGCTGATGAAAGTAATCCGTCCGCGGGAAACCATCAAAGAACTTGATCCCAAAGATTTGGTTCGGTATGCCTTGTCGCTGAAAGGCCCCGATGGCATTGTGCTTGGAATGGACAGTCTGGAGGTGGTCAAATCGAATCTTGAAATACTCCGCAATTTCAGGCCAATGGAAGATTCCAAAATGAAGGAAATGGCCATGCAACTCACTCCATTCTACAACCACGAAAACCTTCCCTGGATGAAGTCCGGCTATTGCGACGGGAACTGGGCGTAATGTAAAAAGAAAACCAAATTTAAATTCCTTACTTTGGTCCTTCACTTAACTGAAACCTATAATGCAATTTAAAGAGGACAAGGAATATGTTGAAAGTTTGAAAAAGGAGGATTTTTCAGCCTTTGATGCTTTGTTTCATAAATACTCCGAGAAACTTTATGCATTTGCGTTAAGCATTACAAGAGACACTTTTGCTGCGGAAGAAATCACCCAGCTTGTTTTTCTGAAAATTTGGGAAAAAAGGGCTCAAATAAACGAACACCTCTCCTTTAAATCTTTTTTATTTTCAGTAGCCTACAACGAAACTATTTCGTGGATTCGTACTGAAAAATCGCAAAAAAGGCGAATAGATGAATTTACTAAGTCAGCAGGATTTTCAAGTAACGAAACAGAATTCGGCATTGAATTTCGCAATATTGAAGGCCTGGCAAATCAGTTAATTTCAGAAATGCCGGAAAAGCGTAAAGAAATTTTCATACTTAGCCGCGAACAGGGATTTTCGAACAAAGAAATTGCCGAAAAACTTGGCATTTCAATTAAAACTGTTGAAAATCAAATGACTTCAGCCTTGAAATTTCTCCGTGAAAAATTGGGTAAAAACGACATACTTGGTTTGTTGTTCTACTTTTTATTGCTGCATCGGTAACTTTGGGTTCCAATTTCATTTCTTTTACCAATTATTTTTCACTGGCGGATAGGGGTAAATTGTATCTGTTTACGTAGTATAATAAAAAGCAAGAAATAGGAATAAATGAATTACACGGAACTAAAAAAATACGTTGAAGGAAAAACCAGTGACACAGAATCAGAGATGGTTCGTATCTGGTTAAAAGATAAAGCAAACAATGTTGAATCAAGGAAAATGCTTGGTGAAATATGGACAAACTCAAGCATCCATTTAACCGGAACAAAACCCGATTTTGATAAAATGCTGAATCAGGTACATCACCAAATCAACAGCGAAAACAGCCATCTGCAAAATCCACGCTCTGGAATTTTCCGTATTTACCACACTTTTTCCAGAATTGCGGCCATACTAATTCTTCCAATAATTTTACTTTCACTTTACCTGTATTACAATCCCACCCAAATCGTCAATGAACTTGCAACCGTTTCGGTACGCGAAATTTATACAAAACCCGGTACGCGTACCAAAATTGAATTGCCTGACGGAACCGAGGTCTGGCTTAACGATGGTACCACCTTCCGTTATCCTGAATCTTTTTCAGGAAAAAAACGTGAAGTATTCGTTGATGGCGAAGCGTATTTTGAAGTGAAGTCAAACCCCAAAAACCCCTTTGTTGTAAACAATCCGATGATGAATACAGTGGTAACAGGCACTCGTTTTAACCTGAATGCATATTCGGCTGACAAGTACTTCGAAGCAACACTAGTTCAGGGAAAAGTTAGCCTGAAAAAAAACCACCAAACTTTCGAAATGGAGCCCGGAGAGCAGGTTCAGTTTGATGCGCAAAACGAAAAAATAGTTCAAAAAAATATTGCCACTGAAAATGCTACGGCATGGATCGACGGGAAATTGATTTTTACAGACGAAAAATTGGGAATTGCAATAAAAAAAATCGGACGCTGGTACAATGTTGAAATAATTTTAGCCGATCCGACACTTGACGAATATCTGTTAACAGGAACTTTTAGGGATGAAAAGTTAGATCAAACACTGAGGATGATTTCATTGGCTCTACCTGTAAAATTTGAATTCAAGAAAGAAAATAACCCATCAAAAATACAACGTACAATATTTATGAAGAAGAAATAAAAAAAGGCCACCAGGAATTTCGCAGGTTCACTGGCGACCCATATTTAATATTAATACTTAACGCTTTAAAACTATGGAAAAAAAGTTAAAAATGATCATTCCCTGGAGATTTTCCCCGGGAATGAAAAAAACCTTGTTGCTCATGAAACTAACTACTGTAATTCTATTGACGGTAGTCCTGCAAAGTTTAGCAGGAACTTCCTATTCGCAAACTACGACCTTGTCGATTAGTCTGAAAAATGCTTCTGTTCAAACAGTAATGCAACAAATTGAAGACCAGTCGGATTTCTATTTTTTGTACAGCAGAACGGTCATTGATGTTGATCGGACGGTTACTATGCAGATGCAGAACGCAAAAATCAATGAAGTTCTGAGTGCACTGTTTAATGGAGCCGATGTTGATTACAAAGTAGAAGGACGGCAAATCGTATTGTCAAAAAAGCTGGATGCATCAGTTTCAGTAAATCAACAGCAAAAAACTGTTTCCGGTAAAGTTACCGACGGTTCCGGATCGCCTCTTCCGGGAGTTACCATAGTGGTAAAAGGCACTTCTAACGGAACTATTGCTGATACCAACGGGAATTATTCGCTTTCCGATGTTCCAGCAAATGCAACTTTGCAGTTCAGTTTTGTAGGGATGCAGATGCAGGAAATTGTTGTTGGAAACAAATCTACAATTGATGTTACTCTTACCGAAGAAACCATTGGAATTGATGAAGTGGTGGCAATTGGGTATGGTACCCAACGGAGAGAAGCCGTTACGGGTTCTGTTGCATCAATATCAGGAGAATCCTTACGCGACATCCCATCGTCTAATTTTTCACAAGCCTTACAAGGACGATTACCTGGTGTGGAGTTCTCGCAAACCTCAACCCGCCCGGGAGCGACCATGCAAATCCGTATTCGCGGTACGCGTTCGCTGACTGCCAGCAATGATCCGCTGGTGGTGCTCGATGGAATCCCCTTTTCCGGGTCTATCAGCGAAATTAACAACAATGACATCAAGAGCATGGATATCCTGAAGGATGCTTCGGCAACCGCCATTTACGGTTCGCGTGGCGCTAACGGTGTTATTATCATAACTACCAACAAAGGAAAAAAAGGGCAAAAGGCAGAAATATCATACAATGGTCGTCAAAGTGAAAACCAGATTTTTGCCAAATTCCCTATGATGAACGGGCCTGAATTTGTTGCTCTGCGTGCAGCAAGAGGCCAATTCACAAATGCGCTGGATGAATCCAACGATGTAAATACTGACTGGCAGGACCTGTTTTTCAGAAACGGTTATCAGGCCAGCCACGACATTGGTCTTTCCGGTGGTACTGCCACTGGAAACTACAGCTTCAGTGTTGGCTACCTTCAGGATCAAGGCGTAATACCAACCAACAAATTCACCCGCTATACCATGCGCAGTTCAGTTGATCAGGAAGTAGGTAAATTATTCCGTTTCGGCTTCAATTCAAACAATAACTACAACTTCACCGAAGGTAACCAGATAGGATTGTACGGAATTTTAAGCATGTCGCCTATTGCCAACCCATATAAGGAAGACGGTACGTTAAAAAGAACTATAAAAATGCCGTTGGATGAAGCTTACACCATTACGAGAGATGTTGTTGAAGGATTAGAAGATGAATGGTTAAGCCATAACAGGGGATTTGCAACCTACAACTCCATATATGGCGAAGCAAAAATCCCGGGGATTGAAGGCTTGAAGTATCGTGCCACATTCGGTCTGGATTTTATGCAGTCGAACAACGGAAGCTATACAGCAGAGGGCATAAACAGTAGCAATCCAGCTACTGAATCAACTGCTTCTATCACTAATTCGCACAGGTATCACTGGAACATTCAAAACCTCATTAGCTATGATCGTATTTTTGCCGATAAACATCGGGTGAATGCAGTTGCGCTTTACGAAGCCGACCAAAGCACTTTCTTTAACTCGGGCACAAATGCAAAAGGTATTCCTTCAAAGGATTTACAATATTACAGTCTGAGTCAGTCTCTTGGTGAAGTTACTGCCACCAATCTCAATGACGGCGGCTATGTCCAGTCCGGCTTACTTTCGTATATGGGACGCGTGATGTACGAATTCAGCGACAAGTATATGCTTAGTGCAACCATCCGTACTGATGCCTCCTCAAGACTGGCAGAAGGATATAAATGGCATACCTATCCGGCTTTATCAGCCGGATGGAATATAAAGAACGAGTCTTTTATGCAGAGTGTCGCTTTGATTGACAGGTTGAAAATTCGCGCTGGTTACGGGCAAACTTCCAACCAGGCTGTTGGCGCTTATAAAACCCTTGGCCTTTTAAGTTCCAGAAATTACAACTTTGGAGACGCTACTTACGCTACCGGGTATTATGTAACTGAACTGCCAAACCCAGCATTAGGATGGGAATACTCTGAAACATTTAACTATGGTTTGGACTTCGGTTTGCTGAAAAACCGACTTTCAGGTACTATTGAATATTATATTACAAATACCAAAGATCTCCTGTTAAACCTTGGTTTACCCCGTACTTCCGGAGTAAGCAGCTACACGGCTAATATCGGGGAAACTCAAAACAAGGGAATTGAATTTTCACTCAACGGTGTCATTCTTGACAATGTAAACGGATGGACATGGGACGCCGGAATTAACCTGTATTCAAACAAAAACGAACTGGTTGCCCTTGCATCCGGACAGACAAGAGACGAAGGCAACGCCTGGTTTGTTGGATATAGCATCAATTCGATTTATGACTACGAAAGTGTAGGCTTATGGCAACAAGACGACCCGTATCTGAGCATTCTGGAACCGGGTGGTAATGTAGGAATGATCAAGGTAAAATATACCGGTGAATTTAACGCCGATGGTACACCGAAAAGACAAATCGGACCCGATGACAGGCAAATTCTGGAAGTCGATCCTGATTTTATGGGAGGGTTCAACACCCGCGTAGCTTATAAAGGATTTGATCTGAGCCTTATCGGGAGCTTCCAACGCGGCGGTATCCTCGTCAGCACCCTTAACGGACCGAGCAGCTACCTCAATTTGATGACCGGACGCAGGGGCCAAATTAAGGTGGACTACTGGACTCCGGAGAACACCGGAGCCAAATACCCAGCACCGAAAGGCGTTTTAAGCGGCGACAATCCGAAGTATCTAAGCACGATGGGCTACTTCGATGGTTCTTATATGAAAATACGCAATATCTCACTTGGATATAATTTTAACCAATCATTGCTTAAAAACTCGGGGGTTAATATGCGTATGTATGTCACGGTACAGAACCCGTTTGTGATGTTCTCTGACTTCAACAAGGAAATGGGATTGGATCCTGAAACCAACTCGCGCGGTGACCAGAATGTTGCAACAGGTGGTTACAATAATCGTATATTGACTGTCGGTTTCAACTCGCCTTCAACCCGGAACTACGTAATTGGAGTTAATTTGACATTTTAAAAAAGGAAAACTATGAAACACATGAATATAAAAAATATAATAGGAACTGCCTTGTTGACAGTGTTCCTGATAGGATGTTCTGATATCTTGGAGGAACAGCCACGCAGTATTTTAGAACCCGGTTTTTTCAAATCGGAACAGGGTGTGAATGGCGGTCTGACAGCGCTTTATGCACATCTGCGCTACATCTACGGGAATGCCTACTACTATAACTCGGGTGTAACCGGGACCGACGAAGCGACATACGCCCAGAGTGCAGATGGAAACTTTAAGGTGATGGATGTTAGCGGACAGGGAAATATTACCTCTACTGACAATGGTGGTACCGGGACTTTATGGGACCATGCATTTCCCGCAGTCAACACGGCCAGTGGCATTATAGAAAATGCTACAGAAGTTGGACTCAATGCATCCCTGATTGCAGAAGCCCGGTTTTTCCGTGCATTCGACTATTTTATGCTGGCACAAACTTATGGTGGAGTGCCATTGGACATGGGTGCCGGAGAATTGAAGTTCAACACGTCTCCGGTTAGAATATCTGTGCGCAACACCGTACCCCAGGTTTACACCAAAGCCATATTTCCCGACCTGCTGAAAGCGGTTGCCGATTTACCGGAAACAAGCCGATTAACGGGTACTGTAACCAAAAATGTGGCACGCCTGTTTTTGGCCAAAGCCTACCTGACTTATGCATGGTGGCTGCAAAATCCTAATAACATTCCTACTTATCCGGCGGCTGACCGCACAGACCCTGATGGGAAAAATGCCCAGTGGTATTTCCAGCAGGCTTATGATGTTGCCACCACCGCTATTGACGCTCCGGGTTCCTACGGTTTAATGCCGACATTTTATGAATTGCATGCAGGAGGAAATGAACGTAACAAAGAAATGATGTTATTCGCCGATCATACGCAAACAAGTGAAAAATATAACGGAGCAAGCCTTACATTTGGTAGTGGCGGCAATGCGGATAATTTTGCTTCCTGGATGATGACATGGAACTACACGGAAATCAGAAGTTACAAAACTGCAGACCTATCTGGCTCAGCAGTAAGTACTGTACTGCGTGATGCAATTCAGGATCTGGGCCGTCCATGGACACGTATGGCTCCTCCAGCCAATATATTTGAAACCACTTTTGCCAACAAAACGGATGATTCCCGGTTCGATGCGTCATTTACAACCGTTTACCGCGGCAACTGGCCTAAAAATAAAGACCTTACCGAATTTTATTATGGCGCAAATGGTTTGAAAGTTTACCCAGGAGATGCTATCCTCTCTTTCCTTCCCGATGAACTAGGGATACCGATCAACTATACTACCGGTGCAGGTAAAAGTAACGTTGGTGCAGGAACTTCACCCGGAAGAGCTGATTTTGTAATAGCGCTAAGTGGCACAAGCCGTGTAGTATATCCCGGAACGTGGAAGATGAGCACCTACCGAACTGACAATGCCGGTGGATTGGGACAACCCAATGCTGCAGTAACGCGTCCGTTTAATATTGCCAAATTCTCTGAATTCTATTTCATTGCGGCCGAAGCAGCTGTGAAGGGTGCAACCGTGAAAACGGGAAAAAGTGCAAGGGAACTTATCAATGTTATCAGGGCACGTGCAGGAAAGTGGAAATTCGACCGGTTTAACAATGTTGCAAAAAGTGTTGACAATAGCGCTGCTATGATCGCTGCCACACCTGCAACCATCGATATCAACTATATTTTGGCTGAACGCTCACGTGAATATTATGGAGAAGGTTTTCGCTGGTTCGATTTGGTACGTACTCAAAAATGGGCCGAAATTGCCGGTACATACAAAATAGCTTCAAGTACCAAAGGTGACCATAATGCGGTAACCGTTACGCGCAATATTCAACCTTATCTCTATCTGCGCCCAATTCCGCAAGGCCAGCTTGATGGTATGCAAATGACTGTTGAAGAGAAAAAGGCTTATCAAAATCCCGGCTACTAATAAACAGCATATTATTAGTCTAAAAAATAACTGAGTATAAAAGAGGCTGTCTCCAAAGAGTTCAGCCTCTTTTTACTAATGATTGATACCTTTTCGATAATTCACCTCCCGTCCTAAGCCATTATTTTCTAAATTGTACCCATTCTTTTTTCCGACTAAAACCAAATTAAAACCTGATAACAATGAGACTTCTGACTCGAAAATTTCTTTTGCTGTGCTTCCTGTCTGTTGGTTTCACCTTCGTCAGCCTGGCACAAAAACATCCAATATCAAGCAGTATTATTGCTTTTTCAAAAGAAAAACAAGCCATGTCGATAGTGGCTGTTGGAAATGCCGTTCCAATTGTGATTGATGCCGGTGAATTCTCTGGAGTTGTTCGCGTTGCCAAACTTTTTCAGGAAGACATTTTTCAGGTTACTTCTTTAAAACCTGAATTGGTGGTTGGCGGATTGCCAAAATCCGAATCGGTTATCATTGCCGGAACCATTGGCAAAAGCAAGCTGATCGACCAACTGGTTGCCTCCGGAAAACTCAACATCTCAGATTTAGAAGGAAAGTGGGAAACTTCACTTATTCAGGTGGTTGAAAAACCTTTTCCCGGAATCAGAAAGGCATTGGTAATTGCCGGAAGCGACAAGCGGGGAACCATCTTCGGAATGTTTGAATTGTCGCGCCAAATGGGCGTTTCACCCTGGCATTTCTGGAGCGATGTTCCAGCGAAAAAACATTCAGAATTGTATGTCCGGTTCGGACGGTACATTTCCGGAGAACCCAAAGTGAAATACCGCGGAATTTTCCTGAACGATGAAGAACCTGCTTTGGGCCGCTGGGCGGTGAAGAATTACGGCGGATTTAATCACGAGTTTTACGAAAAAGTATTTGAACTGATACTTCGCCTGAAAGGAAACTACCTGTGGCCGGCCATGTGGTGGGCCAGTTTCAACACCGACGATCCAATCAATCCTGAATTGGCTGAAGAAATGGGAATTGTAATGAGCACCACCCACCACGAACCCATGATGCGCGCCCATGCCGAATGGAAAGTTAAAAAGGGTGAAGCATGGAATTACGAAACCAACAAGGCTACACTCCAACAATTCTGGAAAGAAGGAATTGAAAGGATGGACAAGCACGAAAGCATTGTGTCCATGGGAATGCGCGGCGATGGCGACATGGCCATGACAGCCGAAACGAACATCGCTTTGCTCGAAAAAATTGTGGCCGATCAGCGGGAAATCATCGAAAATGTGACTGGCAAACCGGCTTCGGAAACCCCGCAATTGTGGGCGCTTTACAAAGAAGTTCAGGATTATTACGACAATGGAATGCGCGTTCCCGATGATGTGACTTTGCTGCTTTGCGACGACAACTGGGGAAACATCCGCAAATTGCCGCGCCCTGACGATAAACCACGCGCCGGAGGATATGGCATTTATTACCATTTCGATTATGTTGGCGGACCGCGCAATTACAAGTGGCTGAATACAAGTCCGCTGCCAGCTGTTTGGGAACAGATGCACATGGCTTACGAACATGGTGTCGATCGAATTTGGCTGGTGAATGTGGGCGACCTGAAACCAATGGAATTGCCCATTTCATTTTTCCTCGATTATGCATGGAATCCTGATCGGTGGCCAAAAGAGCGACTTCCGGAATATACAAAAAACTGGGCTGCCGAACAATTTGGCAACGAACACGCCCCGAAAATTGCCCGAATGCTCGATTTATACACGAAATACAATGGCCGCCGGAAACCCGAATTGCTTTCTCCAAAAACATACAGTCTGACCAATTTCAGGGAATTTGAACGCATCGTGGAGGATTACAACAAACTGGCTGAGGACGCGACATTGCTCAATGAAAAAATTCCTGTTCAGTTAAAAGATGCTTTTTATCAGTTGGTTTTGCATCCGGTAACGGCTTGCGCCAACCTGAACGAACTCTATCTGGCAGTTGCAAAGAACCGTCAGGCAGCAACTCAAGGCCGGGCAACTGCCAACGACTGGGCCGAAAACGCACGGCAACTGTATCAAAAAGACGCCGACATTACCGATTATTACCACACCAAACTGGCCAACGGTAAATGGGACCACATGATGGCCCAAACACACATTGGTTATACTTACTGGCAGCAGCCCGAAAAAAACGCGATGCCCGAGGTGAAGGAAATCAGCTTATCCGAACTTGCCGAAATGGGAGTATCCATTGAAGGATCGGGAGAATTTATTACTGAAGGAACATTTCCGGAGACTTTGCCTGAATTGAATGCAGTTTCGAAACGACCTGTTTACATCGATCTCTTCAACCGTGGGAAACAGCCTTTCTACTTTCAGATTTCGGCTGATCAGTCATGGCTAAAAGCAGAACCGGCTTCGGGAAAAATAGAAAAAGAACTACGGTTTTGGCTTACTGCCGACTGGAGCAAAGTTCCGGTTGGGAAACACGAAGTTGTTGTGACCATCAAGCAATCCGGAGGAAAAGAAGTTTTGGTAAAAGTGCCGGTTTTCAATCCTGAATTAAATTCGTTCACCGGATTTGTCGAAAGCAACGGGTTTGTCTCCATCGAGGCCGAACATTTTTCACGAAACATACCTGCAAACGATGTAAAATGGGAAGTAATTCCCGGTTTGGGTCGGACTTTATCGGGCATGAAACCATTTCCGGTAACTGCAAAACCGCAGGTTCCGGGCAAAAGCAGTGCATGTCTGGAATACGATCTTTACCTGCATCAGGCCGGAAAAGTGGATGTAAACCTTTACCTCTCTCCCACCCTCAATTATTTCAACGATGGCGGAACCGAAGTAGCCGTTTCGTTTGACGATCAGGAACCGGTAATTCTAAACATGAACAAAAACAATCAGGAAAAAATATGGGAAGGCTGGGTGAGCAACAACATCAATCAGGTAGTTTCAAGCCATCAGCTTTACAAACCCGGCAAACACACCCTGAAAATCTGGATGGTCGATCCGGGCGTGGTACTTCAAAAAATAGTTGTAAACACCCGCGATAAAAAGGCGACATATTTGGGCGAACCAGAAAGCACTATTCTGAAAAATTTGGTGAAAAAATAGTCTTCCAGAATATTTGGATAATTTCTTTTAGAATATCAAAACCGGAACCATCTATTTAAAATGTTATGCAATATCAAATTAGGATTAAACTGCAATTTTTCGCAGAATTTCAGCGATTTACTTCAATTTCTCCCAATATTGGCCTAATCTTTCCTTAATAATTTCAATTACTTCCTCGAAGGGAAGACTCTTATCCCGATTTATTTTGTTTAGAAAAGCTATCCAATTTCTTTTCCGAATGGCATTGGCGGCGAAATCTACTGCGAATAACGCATGATTTTCCGTGTAGATGGTTTGGCGATTGTTGAAAGTCGCAACAATCGCTTCTTCCAGAGTGGCGCTGTCAAATTCATTGTCAGATAGCAACATATAGACATCATAAAAATCCTTCATCCGGCTATTGGCGACTGACAATTCAATCATCGCCTGAAACTTCTCGGCAATTACTGTTTCTTTCGAATAGGCATGAATGACAGGAATTTGCATATCGTCCAGCAATACCGGATATTCCAATTTCTGAATGGTTGGAATCACAATATCTCCAAAACCAACGTCGATCTGAATGCGTTGACGAACAGTATTGAAGTCCGCTTCCGCAAAAAGCTGCACACCATTGTACTTATCCTGTTGCGTGATTAATTCTCCGGCAACACTTTCGGGATTGAACCTCACCTCATCGTCAGACTGAACCTTACAAATATGCCGAAACACATCACAAAGTTCTTCAACATCATTCGATATTTGTGTTCCCAATAAATCAATATCAATGGTTGGACGCGATTTGATACCCTGCAAGGCATAGATAAACGCTCCGCCTTTCAAAATGAATTTTTCTGAATAATCCGATACTGAAATCCGGTAAATTAATCGTTCGTGTAGAAACCGAATGATAATCAGCTGAAAATCTATCCCTTCTTTTTTTGCCAGGTTGAGCAATCTTGCCCGGATGGAAGCTGCGCGATTCTTCATCTGTTTATAATTTGTTTTTTAATTGTCAGATGGAACTCGCCATCCGCCAGCTGGCGGATGCTCCTGTTTGTGAGATTATCTCTCATGGCTCGTTTCATAGCATTACGCTTAGATATTGATTCAGCACAATTGCAATTCGCATATTTTCAGCATATTTCATTAGCTTATCTAAATTGCGGTCTTTCCGTTTCAGATAATTCCGCAACACTTCGGCGCTTAGTTCTGTTCCCACTTTGTTGCGGTAACGAATGGCATCGCAAACCGATTTTTCCAAATCAGAGATAGAAATTTTCTGATTGTTATAGGTTGCTTCCACTGTGCCAATTTCATAATAAGCACCACTCCAAAAATAAATCTTCACAGGTGGGAATTCTGGCAATACTGGTTTTTTCCTTACCGGAATGGCCAAATGAACGAACGATGAAACATGGGTGCTGAGACTGTAAAACTGCCAGGCTGTAAAAAGACAAAGTATTCCTTGCGGAACGATCCGACACACTTCGCCCAAATTGGCATCTTCCGTAAAATCGGTATGACGATACAATCCACGTTTTATCTGAACAACCTTTCCTGATTCCAGCATCGTTTTAAGCTGGTAGTAAAGCGAGCGGTTTCCACGGATGAGATTGGAAGCCACATATCCATTGTATTGCACAAACAGTTCATACAGTTGTTGTTCCATAACTTTTGTCGTTTTGCACAAAAATACGAAGAATATTTACAGTCTTCGTATTTTTGTGCAACTGAATCTTTATAATTAAAGCATTTAAGCCAATTTCTGTCAGTCTCTCAAAACCGGATTTCCCTTATTTCAAAAACAATCGTTGTGCATAACAAGGATAAAAAGCCAAGTTATCTGGGCGAACCCGAAAGTACCATCGTAAAAAGTTCCAGTAAAAAATAGTCTTCCAAATATTCTGGATAATTTCTTTCATATATTTTGGATGACTTCATCCATATATTCTGAAAGAAGTTATATATTTGCACTATACTAATTGAATATCACATGTATAGGCAAGAACAAATAGCAACTGTAGTCGATAGTCAGAAAGAGCGATTCCTGCAAAAGGGGCAGTGCATGGACCGGGAAGCTCTGGCCGAAGTACCGGTTTTGGAGTCTTTTGCGACAATCATTTCAGGAATAAGAAGGTGTGGAAAAAGCACTTTACTCCACCAGTTGATCAGGGAAAGATATCCTGATGCCTTCTTCTTAAATTTTGAAGATATCCGTTTGTCGGGTTTTGAGGTGGATGATTTCACCCGTTTATACAGCGAAATTGTTGATCGGGGCATTCGTGTGATGTGTTTCGATGAAATACAACTGATAAAAAATTGGGAAATGTTTGTCCATCAGTTGCTTCGCGAAGGGTACCAGGTTTTTGTAACCGGGTCGAATGCATCACTTCTTAGCCGGGAACTGGGCACCCACCTAACCGGAAGATACCTTTCAATGGAGCTTTTCCCCTTTTCGTACAACGAATTTGTTTCATTTAAAGGACTAGAAAAAAATTCGGAATCGGTACAAGCCTATTTGGTTAGCGGAGGAATGCCCGAATTTGTAAAAAGTGGTGAAGGAATGGTGCTTAGCCGGTTAATCGATGATATACTTATCCGCGACATTTCAGTTCGGCAATCGATCCGCGATGTAGAAATACTGCGACAACTCACCGTTTATTTGCTGACCAACGTTGGAAATCTGATTGCAGCGACAAAACTTACGGGAATGTATGGAGTCAAATCTGCGACAACTTTTTTGGAGTACTTCTCATTCCTGCGCGACGCCTATCTGGTTGAATTTGTGCCTCAATTCAGCTATTCATTAAAAGCACAGGCACGCAATCCTAAAAAAGTATATGCTGTAGATCTAGGGTTTGTATCGGAAGTTGCGACGCTCTTTACCGATAATTTGGGACGACGGTTTGAAAACCTGATCTACCTGCATTTACGACGAAAGTACAGTGAAATATACTATTACAAGGACAAAGGGGAGTGTGATTTTGTAGTGCATAGTCGTGGCAAAGTAGAAAAACTGGTACAAGTGTGCTATCAAACAGACGACTTGAATTTTCAAAGGGAATATTCAGGATTGGTGGAGGCAATGAAGTTCTTCCAAATGAATGAAGGAACGATCGTAACACTCAATCAAAAAGATGTGTTTGAAAAAGACGGCTATACAGTAAAACTTCTTCCGGCCCATGAATTTTTGATCTGAATAAGAATCTGTCGGGGAAGGTGAGAATGCGTTGAATGCATTACCCTTCCCGATATTGTGTAGGCGTTTTTCCAACCATTTTCTTAAATGCCAGATTAAAAGCGCCTTTGGTGTTAAACCCCGATTCGTACATCACCTCGAAAACCGGTTTTTCCTTGTTTGTGAGTAACAACCCGCAGGCATGTTCAATTCTGAGGGAATTGATGTAATCGTTCAGATTCCGTTGCTGAATGGTGTTGATTGCTTGTGAAATATTTCGTTCCTTTTCGTTGAGCGCTGTGGCAATTTGCTGAAGTGTCAGTTCCGGTTCGAGATACATTTTCTTTTCTGCAACCAGTTCCTCAATCCGTTTCATCAACAGTTTCATATCGGCATTGGGCAATTGTACCAGTTTGGGTTTTACCTCATCACTGAAGCGTTTATTGGTAATTGTATGGTAAAAAATGGCAAAGAAAAACAGGAAAAAATATGAAATACTCACCAGATTGATCACCGAAACAGCCGGGCTTTTCACCAAAACGGACACCGTGATGGCTATTCCGATGAGGCATGCAAGCGCATAACCATACACAATAAACCGTAACCATCGGATATCGACTCCCAACGATGGAATAATCTGGTGCTGCAGATTTTCATTCTTTTCAATATAAAACAAAGACCTCATCATTAAAAAATTATAAATCAGATATTGCACTTTAACCGTTAGATCAACAGCAAAAGCTGTATTGTTAAGAAATGTATTTGATTGATATAAATTCTCCCAGATATAATGATTTCCTTTCAGTATCCAAATCATCAGGAAAAATACAAGGAAAGCAAAAAAAGGAATCAAATGGATCAGGTGCTTTTTATTTAGCTTAAAATCAGAAGAGAAGCTGTACCGTACATAAAAATAAAACAATGGAACCCACAAACAATACAGTGGTTTATAGATGAAATGCAAAACCGGAAATTGGTCGAAAAAACTATAACCTCCGGAAAGGGTAAGGCTGTTCAGACCATTGGTTAACACTTCAACCGAAGCATAAATGGCGAGCATCAAGCTTGGCGGGTGTTTTCGTCCCTTGTGAAACAACACAAGAGTCAAAACCAGCATCGTGTACATGATCAGCAGATGAACAGTCTTCTCCATAAATTCTGAAACATTTCTTGAAACGGTAAAAGTAGCGAATTTCAAATGCCAAAAGGAAAGAAAAATGTACTTTAAAATGGTCTAAAATCGTGTTTCAGTACCTTCATACCGTATTTTGGTTATAATTTTATAGCTATTCTTAAACGTCAGTGATGAACCGAACTTTGAAAATATTTTTCAGCATACTTTTCCTGATTTTGTTGATCGCCCAAACCGTGAATAGTCAGGTGCGTTTGCCGAAACTGGTGAGTGACGGAATGATTCTTCAGCGCGAAACTCCTGTGAAGATTTGGGGTTGGGCAAGTGCAGGAGAAAATGTAAAACTCAATTTCAACAACCAGTCGTTCGAAACAGTTGCCCCGGCTGATGGCAAATGGATGATTACCCTTCCGGCACAAAAGGCAGGCGGACCATTTGAAATCAAAATTACCGGCAGCAATCAAATTATCCTGAAGAACATTCTCTTTGGCGATGTTTGGCTTTGTTCGGGCCAATCGAATATGGAAACAACCATGAGCCGGGTTTCTCCCCTATACGAAAAGGACATTGAAAACTGCGAGAATCCCAACATCAGGCTATTTCAGGTTCCGGTGCGCTGGAATTACAACGAACCGCAAGCAGACATTCAGGGTGGAAAATGGGAAGAAGCGAATCCTCAAAACATTTTAAAATACACGGCTGTGGGCTATTTCTTTGCCCGCGAACTCAATGCAAAATATAACATCCCAATTGGAATCATCCAATGTGCAGCCGGTGGCTCATCTGCCGAAAGCTGGATCAGCGAAGAATCGCTGAAAGCTTTTCCGGAGCAGTACAAAATCGCCAAACAATTATCGGATACAACTTACATGCGGAACTTGCTCTCTTCGGAAAAAGCGGCTCAGTGGAAATGGTTTGATGAGTTGGGCAAAAGCGATCTGGGAAGGAAGGAAATGCCCTGGTCAACACCGCAACTCGACGATTCTGCCTGGCCAACGTTGCAAATACCCTCTTCATTTAGGGAAACAGGCATGGATTTTAAAAGTGGCGCTGTCTGGTTTCGCAAAGAGATCGAACTTCCGGAAAATTGTGTCGGAAAAACGGCTCTTCTTGAACTTGGAACGATCGTTGACAGCGATTCCGTTTTTATAAACGGAAAATTTGTAGGCACAACAGGCTACCAATATCCACCACGGCGCTACAATGTAGATTCCGGCATTTTGAAAGCTGGCAAAAACAACATCACAATACGGGTAGTCAGCCAATCGGGGAATGGGGCTTTTATCAAAGAAAAACCTTACCAATTGACAGTTGATGGGCAAATATTCGACCTGAAAGGAACCTGGAAATACAACATTGGAGCGAAATGCGGCCCCAGCCCAACCGCAACCTTTTTCCCCGGAAAACCGCTTGGATTGTACAATGCAATGCTTTCGCCCATTGTGAATTACACGCTGAAGGGAATGGTTTGGTACCAGGGCGAATCCAACGCTGAGCGGGCAAGTGAATACAAAACTGTTCTCTCTACCTTGATTGGCGAATGGCGCACACTCTGGGGACAAGGCGATCTACCGTTTCTTTTTGTCCAGCTTCCCGATTTTATGGAACCGAAAAATGAACCTTCTGAAGGCAGTTGGGCATCTCTTCGTTATCAGCAGTTGAAAACGCTTTCGGTACCCAACACCGCGATGGTGGTGACTATCGGATTGGGCGAAAAGAACGACATTCACCCGCTTCGGAAAAAAGAAGTGGGACAGCGCCTTGCCCTTGCTGCTGAAAAATTAGCTTATGGAGATACGAAAGTGGTAGCTTCGGGACCCATTTATCAATCAATGAAGGTGAAAGGCGACAAAATTGAACTGACTTTTTCTGATTGTGGAAACGGACTGACGACCAACGATGGCAAGGAGTTGAAACATTTCGCCATTGCCGGAGCCGACAAAAAATTTGTTTGGGCCAAAGCTGAAATAAAAGGTAACAAAGTAGTTGTTTGGAACGAAAGTATCCCAAATCCTTTGACTGTTCGCTATGCCTGGGCTGATAATCCGGCAGGTGCCAATCTGTACAACAAGGATGGGTTGCCCGCTTCGCCATTTACTACCGAACCTTGAATATGGATTAAATTTGAATGACAGTATAAGACAGATATGAAAAACAAAAATATTTTTATCCTGATAGAATGTATCATCTTACTTGCGGTGACAACTTCATTTGCTCAATCCAAAAAATCTGAAAGAGAGCGCATTTCAATCAACGAAGGCTGGAGTTTCTTCAAATACGAATCGGCACCAAAAGCCGACAAGTTGATTTACGATGTCAGGCCTGAAATTACCGACAATACTGACAATAAGGTCGCCGACGCAAAACCCACCGAAGCTGTTGAAGTGGAAGCTAAACAGGAAGTACTTAAACCCTGGATTCTTCCCTCTGCAAATGATTTCATCAAAGATTCTGCAAAAAAACATGTTCGTCCTGAAGGAAATCCCGGCGGTGATTTTCCTTTTGTTCAAAGCAATTTCGACGATCATTCATGGGAAAAAGTAAACCTGCCGCACGACTGGGCCATCAAAGGACCTTTTCAGAAAGGTTGGGATTCTGAAGTTGGCGGAGGAATGGGGCGTTTGCCGGTTAACGGAGTGGCCTGGTACCGCAAAAAACTCGATATTCCGGCTTCGGAAAAAGGTAAATCCATCTTTCTTGATATTGACGGGGCCATGTCATACGCTATTGTTTGGATGAACGGGCAACTGGTGGGTGGCTGGCCATATGGGTATAATTCATTTCGGTTGGACCTGACTCCGTTCATCAAATTCGGCAGTGAAAATCAACTGGCCATCCGCATCGACAATCCCAATCATTCTGCTCGTTGGTATCCCGGCGCAGGACTTTACCGCAACGTTTGGCTGACCAAAACCAATCCCGTTCATATTGGGCAATGGGGGACTTTTGTAACAACAAAAGATGTTTCATTGGAATCTGCTACCATCCAGCTTGCCGTTTCAATTGATAACGACTCGAAAACCGAAGCAAACATTGAAATTGCAACTTCAGTTTTTGCGTTGGATGCAAATGGGAACAAAAACGGCAAAGCAGTTGTCAGTTTCTCAACCCTGAAATCAAAAATTCCTTCAGGGGAAAGTGCAAAAGTTGAAGGTTCTGTAATCATTAAAAACCCCAAACTTTGGGGGCCGCCACCAACACAACAACCCAACCTTTATGTTGCGGTGACCACTTTAACACAAAAAGGGAAAGCCATCGACCAATACGAAACACGGTTTGGAATTAGGGCAGTAGAATTTAATCCCGACAAAGGAATATTTGTCAACGGTGAACACATAAAAATACAAGGCGTCAACCAGCACCACGACCTGGGCGCTTTGGGTGCAGCTTTCAATACGCGGGCAGCCGAACGCCAGCTCGAGATATTGCGCGAGATGGGCTGCAATGCCATTCGCATGGCACACAATCCTCCCGCACCGGAGTTGCTGGAATTAACCGACCGAATGGGTTTTCTGGTGATCGACGAGATCTTTGATTCGTGGGAACGAAAAAAGACGCCACACGATTTTCACCTGATTTTTCCCGACTGGTCGGAAGCCGATACGCGCGCTTTTATTCGTCGCGACAGGAATTATGCGTCAGTAATAATGTGGAGTTTTGGGAATGAAGTGGGCGAACAATACACCGACAAAGAAGGCGCTGCTGTAGCAAAACGGTTATCCGATTTTGTGAACGAAGAAGACCCAACGCGCCCAACCACCCTTGCCATGAATTTTGCAAAATCGGACATGCCTTTGTCACAGGTTCCCGATGTGATTGGACTGAATTATCAGGGTGAAGGAATTCGCACGGCTCCTGAATTTGAAGGAACTGATCGTATCCGCACTGCTCCGCAATACGAAGCTTTTCATACGAAATTCCCAAACAAAGTAATTTATAGCGCTGAAACTGCATCTGCTTTCAGTAGCCGTGGTGTCTATCTGTTCCCGGTAACAAAAGCAAATAGTTCACCTACACGCGATGGCAGAGGCGGCGACTCGAAGATTTGCCAGGTCAGTTCGTACGAACTTTATGCGGTTGATTTTGGATCTTCTGCCGATAAGGTTTTTGGTTCACTCGACCGGCATCCTTTTGTGGCTGGAGAATTTGTCTGGAATGGATTTGATTACATCGGCGAACCAACGCCATATTATGAAGCGCGAAGTTCTTATTCCGGAATGATCGATCTGGCAGGTTTCAAAAAAGACCGGTTTTTCCTTTATCAATCGCGCTGGCGCCCCGATCTGCCCATGGTTCACATTCTGCCTCACTGGAACTGGCCGGAACGAGTCGGAGAAGTTACTCCGGTACATGTATTTACTTCGGGCGACGAAGCAGAATTATTCCTGAATGGAAAATCGCAGGGGAAAAAGAAAAAAGGAGCATCCGAGTACCGTTTGCGCTGGGACGATGTGAAATACGAACCGGGTGAATTGAAGGTGATCGCCTTTAAAAACGGTGCAAAGTGGGCTGAAGAAGTAGTAAAAACAACCGGAGAAGCATCGCAACTTCAGGCAACAGCCGACCGCAGCAAAATTGATGCTGACGGAAGAGATTTGGCATTCATTGCCGTGAAAATAACCGATAAAGATGGACTTCTGGTGCCACGATCAAACAACCGGATTGAATTCAGTATTGAAGGTCCGGGCGAAATTGTGGCAACCGATAACGGCGATTCATATAACCTGGAATCTTTTGCTTCACACCAGCGTGAAGCCTTTAACGGATTGGCGCTGGTGATTGTTAGGGCGAAATACGGAGAAAAAGGGACATTAATTTTGAAAGCGAAATCTTCAGGATTGAAAGAAAAACAGATAGAAATTCAAATCAAGTAAATAATGAAAATCAAGAGTATAAGTCGCAATTTATTATTGAACCCACTTCGGGGTTCTGGTTTTTATACTTCTGTTTACCACGGGTTTACACCCGCGGTTATTCATATTAAATCCTTTCAGGATTTGCTCTTAAAAACCGCGAATGTGGTTTAATTTGAATAACCCCGTACAAAGTGCGGGGAAATGCAATAAAGCAATAAACAGAACCCCGAAGTGGGTTCAATATGGTGCTCTTTTTTAGAAAAACATTAATTGACATAACGGGTCTCAACTGGTGATTCTCATTAATAAGTAAAAAAACAATAGTAATTAAACCTAAACGATATCTAAATGAGAACTAAAATAATTTCGCTGATTTTACTAAGTACCTTTCTGGCAGTCAATTCTTTTGCCCAGAAAATTCCCTTTGTCTATGGATTTGAAAACACCGGCGCAAAATATCCGACGCCGGTTTTACCTACGATAGAACAACTTCCAGCAATTGAGCCTCTGACCGATCCGTTCGCATGGTCTGATTGGTGGGGATCAGGAAACCCGGTATTCCTAAAATAAATGAAATCAAGATTATAGGTCGAATTAGAAATAACCAATAACCAAAATACTTAAAGCTATGAGACAGTCAGTTTTTTTTATTTTTGTTTTGCTTGCATTTAGCTTTGCTGCCAAAACTCAAAATACTGCACCCCCGGTTCCTGCCGAATTTGACATTGTTCAGGGAAACATTACACACGGGAAATTTGATACGATTACCTATCAGTCTGAAACAGTTGGTATAACCCGCAAAGCAATCATTTACACACCACCGGGATATTCTGCCGACAAAAAATACCCGGTACTCTACCTGCTTCACGGCATTGGCGGCGATGAAAAAGAGTGGCTGAACGGTGGGCATCCTGAAATAATCCTCGATAATCTTTATGCTGAAAAAAAGCTGAAACCCATGATCGTGGTGATGCCCAACGGCCGGGCCATGAAAAACGACCGTGCCACCGGAAATGTTTTTGATCGCGAAAAAGTAGAAGCTTTTGCCACATTCGAGAAAGATTTACTGAACGACCTGATTCCGCATATCGAAAAAAACTATCCGGTTTTGAACGATCGAGAAAACCGCGCCATCGCAGGTTTGTCGATGGGCGGCGGGCAATCGCTCAATTTCGGATTGGGCAACCTGGATACTTTTGCCTGGGTGGGCGGATTTTCTTCGGCGCCCAACACAAAGCTCCCCGAAGAACTGGTTCCCGATCCGGCTAAGGCTAAAGAACAATTGAAACTACTCTGGATTTCGTGCGGCGATAAAGACGGCCTGATCAACTTCAGCAAACGAACACACGACTATCTGGATAAGAACAATGTTCCTCATAATTATTTGGTCATACCCGACGGTGGGCACGATTTTAAAGTTTGGAAACTTAGCCTGTACACTTTTGTACAACTTCTATTTTAAAACTAAATCAAAAAACTGATATGAAAAAATTCTATCCTCTGGCATTACTGTTTTTGATGGTTTCGGTATTTACAGTGATAGCCCAGAACAATATTGTTGAAGATTTTAAACCTTCATCTGTTAATCAGCCGGGACGCCAGTATCCGCAGGTTAATTCTGAAGGAAGGGTTCGAGCCCAAATTTTGGCTCTGGATGCAAAATATGTGCAACTTGACATAGGCGGTAAAAAATACGATCTGGTTAAAGATAGCACTGGCGTTTGGACAGGTGAATCGACACCACAGGATGTTGGTTTTCATTACTATCAATTGAACATCGATGGCGCTTCGGTGCCCGATCCCGGCAGCCTGGTTTTCTTTGGAGCTTGCCGTTGGGGAAGTGGCATCGAGGTTCCTTCAGCCGATCAGGATATTTTTGCAATGAAAGATGTCCCTCATGGCCACATTCAGGAAATCTATTTTCCCTCGAAAAGCACAAATTCTTCACCACGTGCATTTGTATATACACCTCCAGGGTACAATCAGGAAACGGCCAAACGCTACCCGGTGCTGTATCTGCAACATGGATATTGCGAAAACGAAACCTCTTGGCCAGAACAGGGACGTGCCAACCTGATTATGGACAACCTGATTGCTGAAGGAAAAGCCAAACCTTTCATTATTGTAATGACTTACGGAATGACCAACGAAATCAAATTCGGCGGTTTGCGCAATTTCGACATCAAACCGTTCCAGACGGTGCTGGTTGATGAACTCATCCCCTATGTCGATGCAAACTTCAGGACAATTGCGAATCAGGAAAACCGCGCCATGACCGGACTTTCAATGGGTGGTTTCGAAACGCGGCTGATTACACTGAACCGGCCGGATGTGTTTTCATACTATGGTTTGTTCAGCGGTGGAGTATATACTCCTGAAGAGATTAAAGCTCACAGCAAATTGAAACTCATTTTCGAGAGTTGCGGAAGTAAAGAACGACCCGATGGTGTCAGGAACTCTGTTGAAGCATTGAAAGCTGCCGGTGTGAATGCTGTTTCGTTCATTTCTGAAGGTACAGCGCACGAATTTCACACCTGGCGGAGAAGTTTGCACCAGTTGGCGCAACTGCTGTTTTAATAAAAATATCATAAAAGCAAAAAAATGAAAAAAGCAAAAAATCAAAAAACCAAAACAATCCTACTAACGGCAGCTTTTACAGCCCTGTTTTCGCTGACAGTTTTTAGCCAGGCAACCAATTCACCTGTGTTTTCCAATTTTGTGTACGAGGGCAACGACAAGGTTTATACCGACAACCCCTTGAAACCCGGCGAGTTTTATAACCCGATTTTACAAGGGTGCTACCCCGACCCGGCTATAACCCGCAAAGGCGACGATTATTATCTGGTATGTTCGTCCTTTGCCATGTTCCCCGGTGTGCCCATTTTTCATTCCAAAGATTTGGTGAACTGGACACAAATTGGTCATGTGTTAGACCGCACCTCGCAATTAAAAGTACACGATTGTGGTATTAGTGCCGGAATTTATGCACCCGCCATCAAATACAATCCAAACAACGACACATTTTACATGATCACGACCCAGTTTTCAGGAGGTTTTGGTAACATCATCGTGAAAACGAAAGATCCGATGAAAGGCTGGAGCGATCCGATCAAACTTAAATTTGACGGGATTGATCCTTCCATTTTCTTTGATGAAGACGGGAAAGCGTATGTGGTACACAACGATGCGCCGGATAGTGGAAAAGAACTTTATACTGGTCACCGTGTGATCAAAGTTTGGGAATACGATATTGAAAAAGATCAGGTAATTGCCGGAACCGACAAAATTATTGTGGATGGAGGAGTTGATCTTTCGAAAAAACCGATTTGGATTGAAGCGCCTCATATTTATAAGAAAAACGGCAAGTATTACTTAATGTGTGCCGAAGGCGGTACCGGTGGCTGGCACAGTGAGGTTATTTTTATTAGCGACAACCCAATGGGACCGTATAAACCAGCACCCGGCAACCCGATACTGACACAACGACATTTTCCAAAAGACCGGAATAACAAGGTTGACTGGGCTGGTCATGCCGATTTGGTTGAAGGACCTGATGGAAAATATTATGGCGTATTTCTGGCTGTTCGCCCCAACGAGAACGACAGGGTGAACACAGGTCGCGAAACATTTATTTTGCCAGTGGATTGGTCGGGAGTATTCCCGGTATTCGAAAACGGCTTAATTCCGATGGAGCCAAAACTAAAAATGCCAAAAGGAGTTGAGAATAAAACCGGGAAAGATGGTTTCTTCCCCAATGGCAACTTTACCTTCAGAGATGATTTTACTTCAGAAAAACCTGACTATCGCTGGATTGGTCTGAGAGGTCCGCGCGAAGAATTCATTTCAGTAACAAAGAAGGGCTTGCAAATCAATCCATTCCCCGTGAACATCAAAGAAGTAAAGCCAACTTCAACACTCTTTCACCGGCAGCAACACAGTAATTTTTCATTCACCACAACGATTCAATATACACCGGCATCGGAGAAAGATTTGGCTGGGATTGTGTGTTTGCAGAGCGAAAAATTTAACTACGTGTTTGGGGTTACAATGAAAGGAAACGATACTTATCTGTTGTTGGAAAGAACTGAGAGAGGACATTCCACAATAGTGGCAAGCACCAAAATCGATGTCAGAAATCCCATTCGTCTGCAAGTAAAGGCTGTTGGCGATAACTATGATTTTTCTTATTCGGCCAATAGAACCGACTTTGTGAAATTGGGGGAAACGGTTTCTGGTGATATCCTTTCAACCAATGTTGCAGGCGGGTTTACCGGTTGTTTAATTGGCTTATACGCCACTTCGGCTAACGATGCTCTGCCAAAATAAGCGTTTTGTAATTTCAATTCAGATGGCAATAATCGTAAGTTTCATTCAAAAAAAGACAAGGATGCTCAAAAGAAGTTCAATTTTGTTTTTACTGTTGGCAGTTCTGTCTTGCAACACTGTTTTTGCACAGGGAAATTTGGCACAGAATCCAATCATTCATGCCGATGTACCCGATATGTCGATGATTCGGGTGGGCGATACTTATTACATGAGCAGCACCACCATGCACATGAGTCCCGGAGTACCAATCATGAAATCGAAAGATTTGGTGAATTGGGAAACGGTGAGGTACTGCTACGATATGCTGGCTGATATGGATGAACTAAACTTAAACAATGGGAAAAGCACCTATAGCCGTGGTTCATGGGCGAGTTGTATCCGTTACCATAAAGGCACTTACTATGTGAGTACCTTTGCTCAAACTACTGGCAAAACTTATATCTTTTCAACAAAGGACATCGAAAAAGGTCCCTGGAAAACCATTTCTTTTAAACCAGCCTATCACGATCATACAATCTTTTTCGATGACAATGACCGCATTTACATGATTTGGGGAGCTGGAAAACTCATGATCGCTGAATTGAAAGAGGATCTTTCAGGAGTAAAGGAAGGAACAGAAAAAGTGTTGATCGAAAACGCGAGCGCTCCCGCAGGTTCCAATATCATGTTGCAATCAGAAGGATCGCAACTTTTTAAGGTGAATGGCAAATATTACCTGTTCAACATTGCCTGGCCACGAGGCGGTATGCGAACCGTAGTGGTTCACCGTGCCGACAAAATAACCGGTACTTATGAAGGCAAATTCGCATTACAGGACAAAGGCGTTGCTCAGGGCGGTCTCATCGATACACCCGACGGACGCTGGTTTGCCTATCTTTTCCGCGACAATGGGGCGGTTGGTCGCATTCCTTACCTCGTGCCGGTAAAATGGGAAGACGATTGGCCGGTAATTGGTATTGACGGAAAGGTTCCAGATACACCCGATCTTCCGGCCAGCAAAGGATTGATACCGGGAATTGTAAACTCCGATGAATTCAATCGTAAAAAAGGCGAACGGGCCCTTCCATTGGTTTGGCAGTGGAACCACAATCCGGCCAACGAACTTTGGTCGGTTACCCAACGAAAAGGTTTTCTGCGCCTGACCACCGGGCGGGTGGACAATGACTTTTTGCTGACAAGAAACACCCTGACTCAAAGAACAATTGGACCTGAATGCTCCGGATCAACCTGTATCGATATTTCAGGAATGAAAGATGGAGACTTTGCAGGCCTTGCCCTTTTGCAAAAAAAATATGGTTTGGTTGGGGTAAAGTATGAAAATGGGAACAAATATGTGGTGATGGTTAGCTCAGAATCAGGCTCTGTTGTTGAATTGGAGCGAGTTCCGGTTAACCAAAAAATGATTTATCTGAAAGCTGCTTGTGACTTCAGGGATCTCGCCGATCTGGCAAAATTCTACTACAGTCACGATGGAAAAACGTGGACCCCGATAGGTTCTAAACTTAAAATGGAATACACCCTTCCACATTTCATGGGCTATCGTTTCGGATTGTTCAATTATGCAACGAAAGAAACTGGCGGATTTGCTGACTTTGACTGGTTTAGAATAAACAACTAATAGAGTATATGAAATACAAAAAAATACTTCTAATAATCTGCCTGTTTGCCAGTTCTGCTTCATTTGGGCAGACTACACCCATCAAACCCATCGCTGACGGAAATACAAAATTCCTTGGCAGCGCCTGGAGCAGCGGGCAAAACCTGAATTTCCAAAACTACTGGAATCAGGTTACACCCGAAAACGGAGGAAAATGGGGAAGCGTGGAAAGAACAAGAAATGTGATGAACTGGTCGGACATGGATGCAAGCTACGCCCTGGCAAAGAAATACAACATGCTTTTTAAAGCGCATACCTTAATTTGGGGCGCCCAGCAACCTTCGTGGATTGCCATTAAATCTTTTCGTATGGCCCGCAAATATTTCCCGAAATCAAAACTAATTTTGAATGAATACAGTGTCATAAACAGTTCCTCGACTACCCAGAATTATATTAAAATCATCAAGCTACTTCAGGCTGAAAACTTAATTGATGGCATCGGAGAACAGGCACATGCGTTCACAACAGCCGGCACATCTGCAACGACATTAAAAGCGAACCTCGATGCGCTGGCAGCAACCGGATTGCCAATATATTTGACAGAAATGGATATCGACGGAGCGACGGATCTAATCCAGCTGAAAGAAATGCAGCGGGTTTTCCCGGTTTTCTGGAAACATCCCTCGGTTATGGGAATCACCTTTTGGGGTTTCAGGGTTGGCTTGTGGCGAAACGACCAGAAAGCATATCTGATCAACTTAAACGGCACAGAGCGTCCGGCAATGACCTGGCTGAAAGCTTATGTGAACGATACACTTACAATCACTAAATCGATTGCAATTTCCACCAGTGATGGAAGCGCTGCAATCATGTCAAAAGGAGCTTCACTTAATATGGTGGCCAATGTGTTACCTGCGAATACAACCATTCCAAATGTTACCTGGACAGTTGCTCCAACAACTCTGGCCTCGATTGATGCAAACGGAAAGTTGACTGCCGTGGCAAATGGAAAGGTAACAGTTACAGCTACTGCCTGGGATGGATCGGGGATTAAAGGTTCAATGGATATCAACATTTATTACCAAACCACCGGATTATCCGACAAATCGCTTACCGATCAAATTACGATATATCCCAATCCTGCTGATAATGGAAATTTCACGATCAAAGGAATTGAAGGCATCAAACGAATTGAGCTGATCAATATGCTTGGAGAAAAAGTGACCGGCTTCGGGAGTTTAAACCAGTCATCCATAAATATTCAGGTAAATGTTCCTGAAGGAATATATATTCTGAATCTCTTTGACGGGAAACAGTTTGTTAGTAAGAAAATTGTAATCAATTAACCAGTATAAAACTTTTTAAAATCAATTTATGGCAACAACTTCACAAAAGATTTCAGTGCTCGAGAAAATTGGATACAGTTTGGGCGATTTAGCCGCAAACCTGGTTTTCCAAACATTAATCACCTATTTGGCTTATTTTTATACCGATATCTACGGGCTTAAAAGTACCGATGCTTCAATAATAATGCTTGTTGTAGGTTTGACTGCCGCATTCCTGTTTAATCCAATAATTGGAGTATTGGCCGACAGAACCAATTCGAAATGGGGCAAATTCAGGCCCTGGATATTGTACACGGCTATTCCCTTAGGTGTTGTTGCTCTTCTTGCATTCTCAACACCCGATTTTTCGTACAAAGGGAAACTAATTTACGCCGCTGTAACTTATTCTCTTTTGTTGATGTTGTATGCCTCAAGTAACCTGCCTTACTCAGCTTTGAGCGGTGTAATAACCGGCGATATGGGCGAACGGAATAGTATCTCGTCGTACCGTTTTGTGGCGGTAATGTTTGCCCAGTTTTTTGTGCAAGTGTTTATGTTGCCGATTATTATCTATGCAGGTGGCGGTGACAAGGCTGCCGGTATTGAAACAGTAATGACATGGATGGCAATTGTTGGCACTGTGATGTTGCTGATAACTTTCTTTACCACCAGAGAGCGTATTGTGCCAAGTTTGGAACAAAAATCATCCATAAAAGATGACCTTTCGGATCTTATGAAGAATAAACCCTGGTTAATCATGCTCAGCTTAACCATTTTGGTGTTCATCACGCTTGCAATGAAAGGTGGTTCGTATGTGTATTATTTTAATAATTACGTAGATGAAGTTGCACTGGCCAATTTTATCAGTCCGGTTATCTCCACATTGTCCGATTTAGGCATCAATTTCTTTGGATCAGACCCTGCAGCAGCCGGTTTTGGGTTGTTCAACGCAGGAGGTATCATCTTCATGATTGTCGGAATTTCGTTGTCGAAAAAGCTTGCTGATAAATATGGGAAACGGGATGTTTATAAATACGGACTACTCGTTGCCACCATTTTCATCCTGATTTTTGTCTTTTTCAAACCTGAAAGTGTTGCGTTAATGTTCGGTTCGCAAATTCTGCATGGATTTTTCTACGGCATTACCATTCCAGTACTTTGGGCCATGATTGCCGATGTTGCCGATTATTCAGAATGGAAAACAAATCATAGGGCAACTGCCATCATCTTTTCTGCGATGATGGTCGGCCTGAAAGCAGGGCTTTCGATCGGAGGTGCATTGGTAACCTGGATTTTGGGTTTATACGGATACATCGCGTTAGAAAGTTCAGTTGCAGGTCAGGAAATTATTCAACCAGGTTCTGTTTCCGATGGAGCAAGATTACTTGTGAGCATCTATCCGTCAATTCCTTTCCTGATTGGTGTTGGCCTGCTTTTCTTCTATGCAATTGACAAGAAAATGGAAGTGAAAATAGAAGAAGATTTGAAATTACGCAGGAAATGAAATGTATAATATAAATCAAATGATAAAGTGTAATAAATAAACTAAATAAAGAATCTATGAAAATTAAATTTATTTCCACAATTACCGCCCTGGTTTTACTGGCATCCGTTCAAACAATGGCTCAGAAAACATTGGGAGAGGCAACCAAGGGTAAATTTCTATTCGGCGTTGCTGTCAATACGCGACAAGTTAATGGTGCAAACCCTAACGAAACGGAACTGATTGCAAAAGAATTCACTACAATTGTTGCCGAAAACTGTATGAAACCGCAACCAATCCATCCGGAAGAAAACAAGTACAATTGGGATGATGCCGATAAACTGGTTGCTTTTGGAGAAAAAAACAAACAGGTGGTAACGGGTCACGTTCTGATCTGGCATTCTCAAATTGGCCGATGGTTCTTTATAGATGCTGACGGGAAAGATGTTTCGCCTGAAGTGCTGAAAGAACGAATGCGTCAGCACATTTCAACAGTTGTTGGCCGCTACAAAGGCCGCGTAACAGGTTGGGATGTTGTTAACGAAGCCTTTGAAGACAACGGCAAATATCGTAACAGCAAATTCTACCAGATATTGGGCAAGGATTTTATCAAATATGCGTTCCAGTTTGCCCACGAAGCCGATCCGAATGCAGAGTTGTACTACAACGATTACAATGTGGAAAAAGCAGCCAAATGCGATGCGATAGTAGAACTGGTGAAGGAACTCAAGGATGCAGGATGCAGAATTGATGCCGTTGGTTCGCAGGCGCACATGCACATGAATTCGCCTACACTTGAGAACACAGAAGCCAGTTTCAAAAAACTTAAAGCTGCCGGTGTAAAAATCCTGATTACCGAATGGGATATATCTATCCTTCCAAGTCCGTATGATGGGGCAAACATTTCTACCGGTTTCAAGTATTCAAAAGAGATGGACCCGTATCGTGATGCAATTCCCGACTCTGTTCAGCAGCATTGGAATAAACGCGTGCTCGATATGTTCGGACTTTTCCTGAAATACAATGATGTAGTTGATCGCGTAACGGTTTGGGGCTTGACTGATAACACAACATGGCTGAATAATTTCCCGATCCGTGGAAGAAAGGATTATCCTGTGCTTTTCGACCGCAACAACCAACCTAAGCCAGTGGTAGCTGAGATGATTAAACTTGCAGAAAAATATAAATAATTGACGATTGTACCATTTACAATTTACAATTTCAGCGAAGAAATAGTCAATGGTAAATCGTTAAATAGTAAATAATAACCATATGAAACAACCACGATATTTAGTTGAAAATGACTTTATGGCCGATCCGGCTGTACATGTCTTCGAAGGTAAATTATACATTTATCCTTCTCACGACCGAGAATCAGGTATTCCTGAAAATGACAACGGCGATCATTTTGACATGAATGATTACCATGTTTTCTCAACTTCAGACATTGAAAACGAGCCATTGACAGACCACGGTGTTGTGCTTAAAGTAAGTGATATCGCCTGGGCCGGACGTCAGTTATGGGATTGTGACGTAGCATTCAGGAACGTTAAATACTACATGTATTATCCGCTGAAGGACAAAACCGATATTTTCCGTCTGGGAGTTGCTATTTCCGACAGTCCGGCAGGCCCGTTCATTCCTCAGCCCGATCCGATCAGGGGAAGTTACAGCATCGACCCTGCAATATTTGAAGACACTGATGGAACTCAATACATGTATTTTGGCGGTTTGTGGGGAGGCCAACTGCAACGGTACAAGGACAATAAGGCGCTAGAATGTGCTTATTTGCCTTCAGGAGATGAATTGGCATTGCCGTCAAGAGTGGTTCGCTTGTCGGACGACATGCTTGGTTTTGCTGAAGAACCCCGCCCTGTTACGATCCTGAATTTGGATGGAACTCCGATGAAAGCCGGACAGCAAAACCGTTTCTTTGAAGCCTCTTGGATGCACCTGTACAAGGGCAAGTATTATTTCTCTTATTCAACAGGCGATACGCATTTGTTGTGTTACGCTACCGGCGATAATCCTTACGGACCTTTTACCTTTCAGGGCGTGATTCTGACTCCGGTAGTCGGATGGACGACCCATCACGCCATTGCGGAGTTCAAGGGGAAATGGTACTTGTTTCATCACGACAGTGTTCCTTCAGGAGGAAGAACATGGTTGCGTAGTTTAAAGGTAATCGAATTGGAATACAATGCCGACGGAACTATCCAGACCATTGACGGGGAGGGGAAATAACTGAATATTAGTTCACACGGATATTATTTGATTTATCTGTTAATTGGTTTGTTTAAGAAGTTAATAAACTGGATTTTTTCTCTCAGTGAAACTCTGTGCCTACTTAGTGAAACTCTGTGATACAATTAATTACACAGAGAACCACTGAGTAGACACAGAGAACCACTGAGTTTTATGACACCCGCTATCAAATATAAATTCAATTTTTCTACCCATATTTTTTCCCTATGGGAAATTTAAACAGCTTTTTTTGTTTATTTTCATTGCTTTCAGCTAAATTTACCCGAACCTTAACAGCTAAAACAATGAAAACAACCCTCCTCAAAAACCTGCTTGTGCTTTCAGTATTACTTTTTGCAATCTCAATTACATCTCAAGCCCAAAAAACCGTCAAAATCCAGTTCGACAGCAGCAAAGAAGTTTCCGGACAAAAATTTGCCATCCGGGATATTTCTCCCGGACTGCCTGCCAATTGGGACGATTTTAATTTTGTGGTTCTCGAATTTAAAATCACGACCCCGCAGCGATTCCACGTGGGTTTCACCACTGAAACCGGATACAACGAATTGCGTGTAATGAGCTACACTGCCAATGGCTGGAACAAACTGGCCATCCCGCTGAAATTCTACCGTCGCCTGCCCGATGCCGCGCTCGATCTGGCTGCAACATACAACCAGCCCCGATACACAGGATGGATCAATCTGGGCGGGAATCGTGGGCCGCTTCGTGGCATCGACAGCATTGGTATCCGAATGAATGCGCCCATTAACAACCCAACTTTGGAACTTCGCTCCATCTCACTTTCGGTGGAAGATCCCGGCGATCAATATCTGGGTGAAAAACCTGTTGTTGACGAATTTGGCCAATGGAACCTTGGCGAATGGGAAGGCAAAGTTCATTCGATCGATCAGCTAAAAAAAGAATGGGAAGTCGAAGAGAAGGACGCGGTAACAACAAAAAGCCACAAGATTCGGAACGTTTCTACTGGTGAACTCATCAACAGAACTGTTTCCGTAAATCTCTACAACTATTCCAGATACGGTGGTTATCTTCAGGCAAAAACCAAAGCCACCGGATTTTTTCACACCGAAAAAATTGACGGTCGCTGGTGGTTTGTCGATCCTGAAGGATATTTGTTCCTGTCGCATGGCGTCGATTGTGTTAGTCCCGGCGGAGGCGGAAACATTCGCGATCTGGATAAACGGAATGGTTTTTACAAGGAATTGCCTCCTGAAAACATCAGTCAAAATCAGGAAAGAAGAGGCGGGTCTTCGTTCGGTACCTGGAACCTTTTCCGCAGATATGGCGATGATTACCCTGAAAAATCGCGCGATATGATTATCAAACGGATGGACAAATGGGGACTGAATACGATTGCCAACTGGTCGAGCCCCGAAGTGATGAACATGAACCGCAAAGCATTTATGTTTCAGTTGCGGGGAGTGGGAATTGAGGGCGGACTGATGGGATTGCCGGATGTTTATACCGGTGATTTTGCCTCGAAAGTTGATGCAGCTTGCAAAGCGTCGGTTGAGCAATACAAGGATAATCCCTGGCTGATTGGCTATTTCACCGGCAACGAACCATCGTGGCTCGAACAGGAACTAAGGCTTTGCGATATGATTTTGGAAGGTGACGATAAACCCATTAAAACCGAATTGAAAAACTGGCTGGCCAAAGGCGATACTCCTGAAAACCGGAAGCAGTTCATATTTAATACTTTCCGCATCTTCCTCGAAACGGTTGACAATGCCATCACAAAATACGACCCCAACCACCTCAACCTGGGTATCCGTTTCGGAAATGTGATGCACATCGACCGCGAAGTTCTGGAAATATGCAAAGATGTTTTCGATGTGTTCAGTTTCAACTGCTACGATCTTTACCCGAAAAAGGAAATGATGGATCGTGCAATGGAAATGACCGGTTTGCCCATGATTATCGGCGAATACCACTTCGGAACGGTTGACCGCGGAATGGCGCAATCGCTGTGGCAGGTTAATTCGCAGGAAGAAAGAGGCGTTGCCTATCGTTACTACACCGAACGGGCATATCAGCATCCGGGACTGATTGGAACAGCTTATTTTCAGTGGTGTGACCAGGATTTAACAGGCCGGCGCGATGGCGAAAACTACAACTGCGGTTTGGTTGATGTGACCGACCGACCATACCAGCATCAGGTGGAAGCAATGATGGAAACTGCTAAACGCTTGTTCGACATTCATCAGGAAAAATTAAAACCGGTTGAACAGGCGCCTGTAAAAGCCCGCGGACATGGCGGAATTCCGAATTTGTGGAACAAATAGTTCCTATTCCTTAAATGGATTGCAACCCCAACTCTTTCAAAAACTGATTGTGTTTATCTGCTGCTGCTTTGGCTTTGGCTTCGATTTTAATCAACTCATCATTTACCGCCTTCAGGTCGATTATTTCAGCGGAAATAGCTGTACTCACATAGCGGGAAATATTCAGGTTGAAATCGTTTTTCTCTATTTCTTCCATCGACACGCGACGGGAATAGCGTGGATCGTCTTGTTTCCGGAACTGGTAGGTCTCAACAATTTTCCGGATATCATTCGGTTCTCCGTCTTCTCCATCGCGTAACCGGTTTTGCCGTTTGCCTTTTTCGAAGTGTTCGCTGGCGTTAATAAACAACACATCATCGAATTTTTTACATTTTTTCAGCACCAGTATACAAACGGGGATGCCGGTTGAGAAAAACAGATTGGCTGGCAAACCGATCACCGTATCAATGTTGCCGTCTTTCAATAGTTTGGTGCGAATACGCTCCTCGGCTCCGCCCCGGAACAAAACCCCGTGAGGAAGAATAATCGCCATCGTTCCTTCTTTGCCCAGGAAATGAAAGCCGTGAAGCAAAAAAGCAAAGTCGGCTGCTGATTTAGGCGCCAAACCGTAGCTTTTAAAACGGAAGTCCTGACCCAGGGCTTCGGTAGGATCCCAGCGATAGCTGAACGGAGGATTGGCCACCACCGCATCGAATTCCATCTTCCTGGCGGGATTCATCTCGTTCAGGATAGTCCAGTCGTTGAGCAACGAATCGCCGTGGTGAATTTCAAATTCAGAATCTTTCACGCCATGCAGCAGCATGTTCATACGGGCCAGGTTGTAAGTAGTGATATTTGATTCCTGTCCGTAAATTTTGCCGATACCATGGGCGCCCAATTGTTTGCGCACATTCAACAGGAGCGAACCGGAACCACAGGCAAAATCGAGCAACTTATTGATCTTTATCTTTTTACCTGCACTTGGGTCCTGGCTGTCGAGTGTAACAATTGCAGAAAGAATGGTTGACAACTGCTGTGGCGTGTAAAACTCACCGGCTTTTTTTCCTGAACCTGCTGCAAACTGGCCGATCAGGTATTCGTACGCATCGCCCAATACATCGATGTTGGTGGAAAATTGGGCAATACCTTCTGCTATTTTCGCGATAATGGTGCAGAGTTTGGCGTTGCGCTCGGTATAGTTTTTACCCAACTTTTCCGAATCGAGGTTGATTTCGGAGAACAAGCCCAGAAAAGCGCTTTCAAAGGATTGGTTTTCGATATACTTAAAGCCATTTTGCAGGGTATGCAATAACTCACCATTTTGGGTACGTGCCAACTCGGCAATACTGCTCCACAAATGGCCTGGTTCTATTACATAGTGCACTTTGCGGCGCATTTGCTTTTCAAATTCATCCACATCAACCGCATTGGCTTTATACCAGATTGATAACGGGGTGCGTTTATCGTCGTTATTCACTTTCGGGTAGTCGGGACCCAGTTCTTTCCTGGCGGCAGTTTCGTAGTTATCCGATAAATAACGCAAAAAGAGAAACGACAACATATAATCGCGAAAGTCGTCGGCATTCATCGAACCGCGTAGTTGGTCGGCTATGCCCCAAAGGGTTGTGCCTAATTGTTTTTGATCTTGTATGGTCATTGTTTTGTTTTATGGTTTAAATAGTTGGAACGCGGATGACGCGGATGCTGCGCAACGCTGATGATCGCTGATTTTTTTTAATCATTTTATCTGCGTTTGAAAATCCGTGTTATCAGCGTTCCATTCTTTTTTTTCTTGCGTTCATTTGGTTTTTATATTGTAAAGATACAATTGGCACGCAGATAACGCTGATGCTGCGCAACGCGGATTTAAACTGATAAAAAAAATCTGCGGCAATCTGCGTTTGAAAATCCGTGTTATCAGCGTTCCATTCTTTTTTTTCTTGCGTTCATTTGGTT
>JAUYMU010000022.1 GCA_030698405.1 Bacteroidota bacterium | reverse complement strand
TGATGGAGGTTTGCTACTGTTGCCACTGTTTTTGGGTGTCCGGTATTTTTCAAGTTCCTGCTTTAGAATCTGGTTTTCTTGGGTGAGCACCATATTCGCCTTCAATAGCCGGGCATTGGTGTTCTTCAGGTCTTCAATCTTATTGATTAGCCTGAAAACAACCGAATAAAGTTCTTTTATTTGTTGACTTTGATCCATCCCACTTTGCATTTGCACAAAGATGTATGAAACAAACATCATAAAGAAAAAATATAGTCCAGAGTTATTAACAGCCTGTTAGGCAAGTTCATACTATCAACGAAAAAATCAAACGAAAGTCAATGAGAATGGCGTAAACGTAATTCAGATCAACGAAAAATACCATCCATGAAAACCTCCTGGGCTTTCAGTTTTTTGATGGAAAAAGTTATCAACAATTTAAAAAATACTTATGGTTAAGCTAACTCAAAAAACACATTTATTAACAACGACTGAATAGTAACAATCCGTTTAAATTATTTTCAGCGTTTATCCGCTTAATCCGCGGGAATCCGCGTTCTATTCTTTTTCTGATATAGACATTATATTTGTCCAATTACTTAAATCCGCGTTCTATTCTTTTTTTCTCTATTGTCCGGTAAATGTTATGATAAATACAGATGTGGGTACATGGTAACCGAGGCAGGCGGGAAATAAGGAATATCAAAGTTTTCGTTCCTTATTTCTTATTCCTCGTTTCTTATTCGTTATTTTTGACCGTTTAAATTTACAATTATGATATACATGGCAGACACAGCCGACCTGGACGAACTCAGGGCGCTGTACTCATTTTTTCCGCTGGAAGGTGTAACCACCAATCCAACTATTTTAAGTCATGCCGGAAACAGGCTTTCTGTTGCCATTGGAGGCATTCAGGAATTGGTAGGCTCCGGAATGGTTCACGTACAAATGATTTCGGCTGAATCGGAAGACATGGTTCGCGAGGCTAAAAAGTACCGCAGCTATTTCGATTTCGGCGATAATTTTTATGCCAAGATACCGGTTACCGCCAACGGTTTCAGGGCAATGCGCATATTGAAAGATGCCGGGATCAATGTAACAGCGACTGCAATTTTTACGCAGCAGCAGGCTTTGGTGGCCATGAAAGCGGGCGCCGATTTTGTCGCTCCGTATGTGAGTCGCCTCGATAATATTTCGTCGCACGGAATTGAAGTGGTGGAAAACATTGTGCAGAATATTTTTGAATACGGACTGCATGGCAAAGTGCTGGCGGCAAGTTTCAAAACCGTTGACCAGATTTACCGCACCAGCATGGCCGGTGCACACTCGGCAACCATTAGTCCTGAATTGTTGTACCAACTCATTAAACACCCAATGACCGATATCGGCGTAAAACAATTTGAAGTTGACGCCGAAGGTTTGTACGATATAGAGTTTTAAAATAATTTTTCTTCGGATGCATTGAACTTTTTCTATCTTCGTACGCTTTATATGAACGTATGTAGAAATATAGATATGAAACGAATCTTTTTAACATTGCTGATTATCGTTGCGCTATTTACTGACTTAAGCGCGCAGGTTGCACAAAATGTAAATGCAATCAAATTCAAGGAGTTGACGACCGCCGGAGATGCGATTATTCTGGATGTGCGCACTCCGGGAGAGTATTCAAGGGGAAATATTCAGGGATCAACGCTGATCAACATTGCCGATCCGAATTTTGTATCGAAAATAAGTTTGCTGCAAAAGGACAAAACCATTTTGATTTATTGCCTCACCGGAAGCCGTAGTTCTGTTGCAGCCAATTACATGATGAAGATGGGTTTTAAGAAAATCGTTAACCTTCAGCAGGGTATAATGGACTGGAACCGGCAGGGATATCCCGTTGTGCAGAGCAGTCAGGCAGTGGCCAGTACCAGCGCAACTTATACCGAACAGACCTTTTCGAAATTGTTACAGGCCAATAAACTGGTTCTGGTCGATTTTCATGCTGTATGGTGTGCGCCCTGTAAAGCCATGAAGCCGATTATTGACAAGGTTTCCACCGATTTCAAAGGAAAAGCCAAAGTTGAGAAGGTAGATGTTGAAAACAACAAGGTAATCACCGCAGCCTATCAGGTACAAACAGTTCCGGGGTTTGTCCTCTTTAAAGATGGCAAAAAAGTATGGATCCATACAGGCATCATCAGCTATGATGATTTGGCGGTGGTAATTAAGAAATATCTGTAACCATTCCGCAACCTGATCCGATGATGATAACTTCAACAATTTCCAATTAAACACATTCAAATTTTTTCAATCCGAACTTGAGCTTGGCAATGTTGACCGACCGATTACTATTTTCAGCGGAAAACGTAATTTTTACATTGCAAGGGTTACTGTTTCTGAAAAACCAAATGGTGAATTAAGTTTCAGCCAGCTGAAGTATCCGAATGTGTATAATAAACGCTCGAAGCTAAAACCGGTTATCCTGTAAATTATTTCTGCAATCATACCAATGTTGGCTTGCGGCTTTTGCGGCTGATGAGGTAAACGCCTGCCATAATAATTGCCATACAAACAAGGTGAAGAAGGGTCACTTTTTCGCCGTCGAATACGCCCCACATAATAGCGAAAACCGGTATAATATAGGTAACCGATGAGGCCGCAACTGCTGATGAGTAGCGGATCAGGCTGTTCATCAGCATCATGGCCAAAGCAGTGCCCACAATGCCAAGGGCAGCCAGGGCGAGCAAATGAACCGGCCATGAAGGGTTGGCCGCAACAGTGGCAAAATCGGTGGTGAGCAAAAAAGCCAACGCCACCGGACCAATAAACAGAAACGACAGTGAAGTGACCTGAATGCCTGTGAGATGTGTCAGTTTCGATTTGATTTGGTTGATGCTGATGGCATAAAAACTAGTGGCCAGCACAATGTAAAACGCATAACTGTTCACGGTTCCAAGGCTAAATCCGTCACCTGCCAGTATCAATCCTGAAGCGCCTGCCAGTCCGAGCGACAAACCCACCACCTGCAACCAGCGGAAACCCGTTTTGTGAAATAGCAAGCCCACAATCAGCGTAAATACCGGTGTGAGCGAATTGAGCATTCCGGCCAGCGAGCTGTTGATTTGCGTTTCGGCTTTCATAAACAGGAATGCCGGGAAAAAGCTACCGATAAAACCGGCGATCAGCAGGCTTTTCAAATCTTTCTTCTGAAGGTTTTTCAGTTGTTTGATAGAAATTGGAAGCAGCACCAGCGAAGCGAATACAATGCGCAAAGCGCCCGCCTGTTCCGGACTGAAACTCTTCAACCCGATTTTCATCAGAATAAACGAACTGCCCCACACAAAGGCAAGCACCATCAGAATGGCAAACTGAAACCAGCGTTTTTCCCAGATCATTGAATGTGGATTTTTGAGGGTGGAAAGATAATGGAAAAGTGGGAAAAAAGGCTAAAGCCACTTTCGGATGGAGATCTTCAGATCCGTCACATAAATGTGACGGCAAAGGATATTGCCCTGATCGGCTAAACTGCATATTCATAGCAATATCCTTTGCCGTTGGCTTCAGCCAACGGACAAAAAATTGACAATGAAAACCGTCCGCGCGAAAGTGTTTTTCAATGCAAAAACCGACTTTCGGACGGAATGGCATGGGTATTCAAAAGTAATTACATAAGCGAGAGGTAAAAGATAGACCACACAAACGCAACCTTATTTACCTTATATATTTTCATCAAAGCGCTACGGGCATAAGGGCAATAAATCAACCTCCCTATCATTCCTGAACCCGAAACTCCGTAACCAAATGGCACAAAAAAACCGACCCCACAGCATTTCCTCCGGAGGTCGGTTTTGTATATTCAGGCTTATATTTTGATTAGTCAGTTTGCGGGGGTGTGTCATTGGTATTTGGCGCTTCGCCGTCGGTGAGCAGGAATAAATTGTATTTGGCGGCATCGGTCTGAAACACCATTTTGGCGCACATACAAACCAGCGACATCTTTTCCCAAACGGCATTCATCGCGGCGATACGATCGCTTGCAGACAGTGAACGCTCGTTTTTTACCTTCTCCTGAACAATATTCTGATTGACAATGCTGGTGGCCAGGGTTTCAAGCATATTAATTTGCGACTCAGTCAATCCTTTTGTAATCAAAGCCGTTTTGTATTCGGGTTTCGACGCCTGGGTGTACATGGTGCGCAGCAATACCGGAAGTTTAAGTTGGCTTGCACGTGCCGGATTGTATTGCGACTGCCCAAACAGCTTCAACTTGTTCGGATCGTTCGGGAAAGCAAGCTGAACATAGAGAATAACCGTCTGAAAAAGGTTTCTTCCCTCATCCATTAAGGTCTCAAGTGTGTCGGTCTCGCTTGATTGATCGGTTACTGAAACATAGTCGGGGAGGTTTAGCCGTGCAGTGGCTGTAGTTGCTGCCCATTCGGAGGCGAACGGATCGGCAAACTGAGGGAATGGTCCGATAAACAGGCTTTTGTTGTCCTGAAATGAACCCAACAGTACGTCTGACTGCTGCAGGCATTTCATCGTCGGGTTTACTGAAATTGCGCACTACTTCTACAGGATGTTTCACCTTATCTTCTTTTCAAGCCCAAATTATTTATGCTGAAAAGCCGGATAAACTAACTTTTACATCATTTAATATTTACGTTAAACAAAAAGCAGTTTTCCGCGCTGTATATGACTTCTTTGAGGCTCAAAAACTGCTTCGGAGTGGCGTAAAACATCTTCGGAATGGCGCAACGAATCATCTGAACGGCGAACCAAAGCTTCTATGCGGCGATTGAATCCTTCGGACAAGTGTTAAAAGTGATCGGAAGGGCGAACCATTGTTACGGAGTGCCGAAAGGAATTACCAAACCGGCGGGGGAGTGGGTTGATGGGGTTTTGTTGGTGGAATGAAAAGTTTAGTTTCGAAGCTGAACTTCGAATCAGATTATTTATTTTTTTTTTCAATCGCGAAAGAAAACTACTGATTGGTTCTAATTTCTTTTTGGGAGGATCAGCGCTGTCAAGTATTTCAACAGATTCAAATTCATACCATGAATAATCATCCAAATACCGATGAAACCTGAACTTTTTAATTCCCACCTGATCGGGATAAAAGTATTCCTGATCGATCAGATTTTGACGAATCTTTTGGTCTATTTCTTCAAGGGAAAGTTTCTCAGGATTGGAGAATTGTTTGCTTCCGAATTTTTTCCAGTTGCCGGAATCGCGATGCAGATAGTTGAAACGAATTACTTCGCACATGGCTTTTTAGCCAAAGGAAGCAAGTTTAAGGATGTTGGTCAACGGACTATGAGTCACGTTTTAGATTTTTATCCTCTAAATACTGTATCCAAATGAAACTGCAAAAACTCCTTTTTTGGTAAATATTTCTGCGGAAGTTGCAGAATCGTTCCATTTAAATTGCCAAAGTTCAGTGGATAATATCCTTTCTTTTCCTGAGATTTTAATTCAGAAGAAAGAATTAACTGGTACTTTTCGGTAATTCCAATTAAGCCTTTGTCGTATGCCCGATCATACAAAGCTGAAAGGCAAATCCCATTTTCTGGATTGAGGCGTTCAATTTCATTTTGAGACCAAGGAACAATATGGCTTGCTACCAATAAATCTGGTATGTCGATTCCTGTAATGGCGCATTTTCTATTGTAATTGGCAAGAACAATTTGCCGGAATATATTTTGATTCACCCGTGTTTTGACTTCTCTAATTTTGGTTTCGCCTTTTAGATTTTCTGTTCCAGATAAAATTTCTGCAAATTTAGTTTCGATTGTTTGTTTTTCGAGAGCGGCTAAAATCCGTTCACTTTCAAAAAGTAGTTCTTCTTTGTTCTGAATGAATTCATTCCAAATTGGCTCAACTTGTTTTATACCTCCGGTTAATCCTTTAATCCCTCTTCCTTGATGATATGGGTCAACACTTGCGAAATTGCTTAGGCGCATCGCAATGGAGTTTGGAGTCCGATCGATGATGTGTGCTAAATGAATGATATCTGGGTTTCCGTGATGAAGTTTTCCAAAAGGGAGTTTCAAATATAGATTTAAGGCAAGGATCAGTTCTTCTCGCGTCCAAAGTCGTCGTTCCATGGTTTAAAATTAGGTTGCGGTAAATATGATGATTTTAATCGGGAATATTTATGATTATTTACGAAAGTTATAACTCCGTATTTCTGTAGGGTGCACGTCGGTCATACCCAAAAGTATAAAATAAATAATCAAGCTCACAGATGGTTGTTTGGAATAAAGCACCATCAGCGCAAATTCCCTTCCGTCCGAAAGATTGTGGATCAAACTGAGCGGGTGACTATTTTACCTCAATGATTTAAAGTTTCAGAACAGTCCGCTACTAGGGAGAAGTCACCCGCTCAGTAATCCTGCGAAGCCTGATCCGGCTCCTGTTATGCTCCGTATTTCTGTTGGGTGTACGTCGGTCATACCCAAAAGTATAAAATAAATAATCAAGCTCACAGATGGTTGTTTGGA
>JAUYMU010000010.1 GCA_030698405.1 Bacteroidota bacterium | reverse complement strand
ACGGATCTGATACACTTCCATTAAGTCTATAAAGTTCAATGTCAGGTTGGTAGTAAGTAATAGATGCCAATTTTTCGATCTTCCCATCTTTACGAAAAACAGGTTAACCCTGATGCCTTTGTATTTACATGTTACTTTTATCAGCCTCCCTGCGCCTGGTGTGTCCAAAACTTCCGTTGGCTACATCTTTCTTGAATTGTTCTTTTCGCTCTTTAAGTGTCAAACCAAAAAGTTTCACCACACGAAATGTGAACCAAATAATACCAAACTCTGTTATGGTATAAAAATCAACTTTCCTCAGAAATGGATCGAAAGGTTCTACACCCAAAGCATATTTCGATAGGTATTTTTAAATGTTCAATCTAAAATTTTTATTCTATGAGACAGGCAAACTGCAAAGAGAAAAATTTAATAATTGACATTCATACCCAATCATTTGAATCCAATAAAAGTGTCAATTATATCATACCGCAGGATAAGAAACGAATCAAGAGAATTCGGACCCTGATGGATTATTCATTTGAAGTATGCTCCTTATTTGGCGAGGTGTTTATTTCTGATGACAATAAAGCATGCGCACTTATTGTATATCCTGAGAAAAAGAATACTACGCTTAAATCAATAATATTGGATGCCAAATTAATCACACAATGCGTTGGTTTTAAAAACATTAAAGGAAGGCCGATGGATGGGACTTGCCCCTGTTGGATATATGAATAAAATAACGGAAACAGGGAAGAAGTATATTGCCCCAGAAATTACGGAGGCCACGATCATGAAATGGGTATTTCACGAATTGTCAACCGATCCATTGGCTGCAGATCAAGTCAGGAAGGAAGCAAATAAAAAGGGTCTAAAATGCGGCAGAAGTAATTTTTGGAGATTGGTAAGAAATCCGGTGTATTGTGGAAAAATTTTTATTCCCAAATATAAAGATGAAGAAGCCTGTCTTGTTCAGGGACAACATGATCCAATAATCTCCGAGGCTCTTTTTTATGAAGTTCAGGATATATTGGATGGCAACAAAAGAAAAGAAAGACCAAATACAAAAATGATTTCCAATGAGAACCTTCCATTAAGAGGTTATCTCATATGTCCGAAATGTGGACAAACGATAACAGGAAGTGCTTCGAAAGGCAAATATAGCCTCTATTACTATTATCATTGTTCCTCCTCTTGCGGGTTCCGTCAACGTGCAGATCATGCAAATGACATTTTCTTAAAGGAACTCAAAAAATTTGTACCACACCCTGCCATAGTGGATTTATCAAAAGTAATTATAAAACAAGCTTATCAGACGTTGTTTAAGCAAAAACGAAATGTTAGTGAATAAATTGCGGGGGATATTAATAAGCTAAATACAAAACTATCCAAAGCGAGAGAACTGTTATTGGCGGATTCTATTGATGCAGTGGATTATAAAGAAATTAAACTGGAATGTGAATCAAAAGTTAGCAGGCTTGAAGCACAACTAACAGAGCATACTAATAATACAACAGGGCCAGCCAGTATTGATAAGCTTCTGGATAAAGCTTTTAATACCATGATCCGAATTGACATGATCTATAAAAATGGAACGATTACAGACAAAAGGGCAATAATAAGTTCGATTTTTCCTGAAAAAATCTGTTTTGATGGATTGCAATATCGAACTCCTCGGATAAATTCAGTAATCAATTATATCTACCAGATAAACAACAACTTACATGAAATAAAAAACCAGAAAAGTGAAGATATTTTTCACCTTTCCGGTCAAGTGGAGCTGGCGGGAATCGAACCCGCGTCCAAACGAGGAAGCAATATGCCTTCTACATGTTTATCCCCAGACTTGGTTTTCGAATAAAAGCTGGATCAGGGCCACCGACTTTTACCTTAGCTTCTTAATTTTGCAGAAGTCCCGAAGCTTAACTTCCACTATCCCCGATTTATTTGCACCGCCTGATCGAGCCGCTTCAGGGAAGTAGCACCCGGGCGATGTCCCGTTCCAGTATCTAATACCGGAATGAAGTGTAACCTACTTAGTTCGGTTACGCAGCAAGAGCGTAGTTGTTTTCGCCAATTGAATTTTGAACGCCGAGTTAACGGGCTGTGCGATCAAGGCCCGACATGCTTACATACCTCTTCTACCCGCTGTCAAAACCAGTCAGCCCCGGTATTAAGGACTGCAAAAATACGAATTTTATTCATACTCTCCTATCAACATTCCTGAAACATTCCAGGCGCTGAAACTGCCGCCTTCGCTTTTACCAAGCGGAATCGCCACTTTCATCTGGTGTTTCCCCGCTTCTAAATTTGAAATGGGGTAAAAAACCGGATTTGTCGCAGTTCCGGGACACCATCCTGAGCGGCTGTAATCGCTGGAAGTTATGCCATTCCAGAAATTTCCGGAGGCTGGATTGTGATTTCTGAAGGTCGCACAATCGCTGCGCCACGGAGTAAACTGGAACAAGACTTTTCCATCGAGCAAAACAGTATTCATTTTCTGGTTGAATTCGTCTCCCCCACCCCAACCACCATGGCCGGTAGTGATGTAACGCATCTGCACATTTTTCACTCCTGAAGGAACTTCGAAATCAACCTTCAGCGAATCGTTTTCGAACATGGTTCCGTATTCCTGTCCCGACATTTCCATCACATTCAGGGTATTGAAAAGCGGCCTGATCCAATATTTTTTGGCTGGCTTATCCGAAACCTCCATGCTTCCGGGGTAATATTTCAACTTCAGGCTAGCTTTGTGTCCGCCTTTGTCGTAATTGCCTATAAAAACACCAATCCAGCGCTCGCCCTGAAGCACCGGCAACAATTCTGAAACATCTTGTTTGAACAAGGTCGAGTCTTCCCATTGCTGCCCAAATACGGTTACTTTGTCGTTGAACTGCCCAATGCCGAAGGAGGTAAAAAAGCGCATGATTTCAACCAATGGGGAAAAGTGATCGGTTGCAGCAACTCCCTGGTAGGATTTTCCGTTTTTTGCCTGAAAGACAGGTAAACTTGTTGTTCCATTTCTCAAGCCAGCAAGAAATGACTGCTCTTTGTCTTCCGGAATTACAAATACAGAGCCTGTGCGATCGTATGCATCGCCATTTGAATGTTGGTACAATTCGACAAACAAACGGGTATCATCAGGAACAACCGGTAGTTTTACCTTTTTCAGGAGAACCGTTCCTGCTGAATATTTGAACGTTTTTTCTGATTCCGTGTCAGTCGGATTTACGATTTCATTTCCGAAGCTGATTTGCTCGCTGGTAAAAACGTTCACCGTAGTGATCAGATTTTCGGTGATGCGGTGTTTGTAAAGTGGCAAATCAAGGCTTTCGCCCATCGCTTCAGGAAAAATTTGTTCGGTATCTTTCTTTTTCAGCAATTTTACTTCGGTGGCTGAAATCTCGTAATTGCCATTCCTGACTATTTTCAGAACCAGTCCATCAGGAATTCCATAAGCCATTGCAGGCGTTCCTTTTGCACCTGTTTCGGTAGTGTACCAAATATCAATAGAATTGGATCGCAGCGAAGTTTTGAGGTGTTTGCAGTTATAGCCCAGAATAACTGCTGTTTCACCGGTTTCGGTAAACACCGGATATTCCGAAAATTCCAAAGGTGTATTAATAACCTTTCCATCAGAAAACCGGGCTACCTGAAATGTTTTCTTCTGCGTGAAATCGATGTAATTCGTTTCTTTTGCGACTGTGGGCAGCAGCTTTTTGGAATCATTTTCGGTCCACGATTTAGCCGCAACCGGTGAACACAACAACATGGTTTTAGGTTCGCCGGTGCGGGCTTTTCCATTGACAACGGTTTGATAGTTGACTTCAACGACTTCAGGTAATTTCTTCGGAGCCGCAAAACTCAGATTGACAAATATATTCAGGATAAAAAAAAGAAAAATTTTATTCATATCGAATCCGGATATTTAAATTATTCAGAAGATCAGAGCAATAATTTTATTGAACAACATAATTCTAATAATCGAGTAGGAGAAACGGGATTATTTCCCGTTTCGTCCTCTCACACCACCGTACGTGCCGTTCGGCATACGGCGGTTCATAGAATTTAGAGCATTGTTATAAACTTCGGTAAACGAAAATAACCCAAGGTCTTTGAGGTAATTATTTGTCAGTGAACATGCTAAAATAGGACTATTGGATGTGTGCCAGTAGCCTTTTCTTGTATTGGCATATTCCCACGCTTTGAAATAGTTGATGCCTAATTTGACAAGATTCTTATGTCGGCATCCAATTTTCTTCCATTGCTTCCAAAAACACATCCGTAACCTTCGGCGCATCCATTCATCAAGACGTTGGCAATGTTTTCGCATATCGGCGATCTTGTAATAGTTGACCCACCCTTTGATCAGCAAGTCCAAATCTGTTATTCGCTCCTCAATGCTTTTCCCATTGCTCCGCTTGGTATAGGTTTTAACTTTCGCTTTTATTCTGGCCAAGGTTTTAATATGTAGTTTCACCTTTACGCCATCTTTGGAATAATAAAAACTAAAACCTAGAAACTTTCGCTTGGTCGGGCTATCAACAGCACTTTTCGTCTGGTTCACCTTTAGTTGCAATTCCTCTTCGATGAACTTTCCAATACTGGCCATTACCCTACTGCCTGCCCTCTTGCTTTTGACGTAGATGTTACAGTCATCCGCATATCGGCAGAAACGATGGCCTCTTTTCTCCAGTTCTTTGTCCAGTTCGTGCAACATCACATTCGATAATAACGGGCTTAATGGACCACCTTGAGGTGTCCCTTCGTCCGATGGACTGAACAGCCCCCCAATCATTACCCCCGATTTCAAATACGCCCGGATAAGTTTCAGTAAACGTTTGTCTCCTATCCTTTCGGACAAAAGGTACATCAGTTTATCGTGGTTTACCCGGTCGAAGAATTTCTCCAAATCAATATCAACTACTGTTTTATACCCTTCGCTGATGTACGCCTGTGCCTGTTTGATGGCTTGGTGTGCATTGCGATTGGGGCGAAAACCGTAACTGTGCGTGGAAAACTCTTTTTCAAATATCGGCGTCAATATCTGGGATATCGCCTGTTGGATCATCCGGTCGGTTACCGTGGGCAACCCCAACAATCTCACTCCTCCATCCGGCTTGTCTATCTCGACCCGCTTGACCGGCTGGGGTTTGTAAGTACCTTCCAAAATACTCTGCTTAAAACTTTCGCCTTGTTGCCGCAAGAATGGCAGAAGTGATTCTACCTTCATCTTGTCAATCCCGGGGCTGCCATTATTCTGTTTTACCCGCTTATAAGCTTCGTTCAGGTTGCCCCGTTCCAGAATTGTTTCAAGTAAGTACCTGGTGTTTAATTTGCTCTCGTCTTTCAATTTTGTTCCCGCCTTGGTATAGCTCGGCTCTCCTGCATTAACTCGGGCTTCCATCCCTTCTTCCTGCTGGTAGTTCCGGAATTGTCCGGAATTGGCTGCTTTCTTTACTTTGTCCATGAGGATTACAAAATTTAAGACATCCTACGTTCTGCCCTTCTCCCGAGTAATCGGAGTACTATGGCTTCTGCTGACTTCTGACAGTTCAGTCACACATTACTGCATGGGTTGGTGCTTCTGAAAAAAAAACATCCGCACCGTTTCGGTCAGATCTCCCCGGGTAAGAACGATAACTTTCATCTCATATACCTGTTGCATTTACTCCAAAGGGTTCGGGTAGTATGGGACTTTGCTTTGTTGCGCAAGCTCGTCCACCCTTTGTAAGCCTTGATATGCACTTCCTGTTCGTCAGGCCGAGATTTTGCCGCTGGGCTTCCTTCAGATTCGCAGTCACCCGCGACACCCTTGCCTTTGGCTAATGATTCCTACTACCAAGCTCATAGCGGACTTGCACCGCCAAGTTATCACCCATGCCGGGCGCAC
>JAUYMU010000113.1 GCA_030698405.1 Bacteroidota bacterium | reverse complement strand
CACCTTGTTTTTTCCTGAGGCGGTAATTTTGCAAATATAAACTCCGGACGTTGTTTTTGGTGAAGCGGTTTGTTTGGGTGTCCATTGTATTTGATGATTTCCCTGATTTTCACGGGCATCAACGAGCGTTTCCAGCTTTTGACCCGACAGATTGTAAATACTTACATTCACAAAACCGGTTTCAGGAAGGTCATACTGAATGGTTGTATTTTCAGTCAGCGGATTTGGAAAGGCAGTTGCGCTAAAATCGTTTTTACCGATATTTTCTTTTGCAGAAGTAAGGGGAGTGCCATTGATTAGAATTTCATCGAACCAAATTTTTTGGGTTCCGAGAGCGCCAAATTCAGCAATAAATTCGAGACGGTCAACCGCTTTCCAGTCAAACTTTCCAGCTGCGGTAAACCACGATCCGTCCCATGAACCGGTTTCCTTAAAATTTTTCAGCGGAATTTTTACATGCTGCCATGTTCCGTCCCAGGTAACTTTGGTCTGATCGACGGTGTAGCTGTTTCGCCAGGGATGATCGCCTGAAACCGTCGTTTTCGAATCAACAAAACGGATCTCAAATTTAGTGTTGGGGGAGTCGCCTTTGACCCAGAAATCGAGTTCATAATTGTTTGCCACCAATTTCGACAGATCTTTGTCTGGCTTCAGATCGAAAGCAGGCCCTGAATACTGGTTGCTTCCGGTCCAGTAAATGGAATATTTTCCGGTTTGTGGCTGCGTAGTCGAATAAAAATCAATGGTTCCGGTACCTGCGCTTCCTGTTCCAAAAACCGACTCGCCGATGAAGTCGGTATAAATCGGGAAAGGTTTAGTATCGGCAGACATAACAAATTCTTTTTGTTCAGGGATATTAAAATTCAGGCTTTTAAGTATTTCGATATCCAAATCGTAATCAAACAATTCGTTGGTTCCTTTTTCAAACAGCCCAAATCCTCCCTGGTAATCCCAGATAGTCCAGCTAATTCCTTTTTCTTCCAGATATTTGCGCACCACATCGTACCAGTAAACCCGGTCGGCATGTGGACTATTGGGAATATAAACACCAAACTCGCCGCAAAAAATTTTCACATTGCGACTGGTTTTAAAATTTACCGCAACATCAATCAGTTGTTTTACTTTCGCAACAGTTCCGTCGTTTTTATAGTTGTTCAGCGAACCTTCGACCCAGGTTCCCTTTGCGCTGGCAGGTACAGCAGGCATTTTTGCAGCAACATACGGAAACGGAACGTTTGCGACATCTTGCATTCCGGAAGTCCAGCTTGCCCCCTGATGGGTGAACATGAACGGATCGTAAAAATGGAAAGTGTAGATCAGGTTATTGTCGGCATAAACCGGCATATTCTTAAGCTCGTTGTAGCCATTATATCCTGAAGGTCCGACTATAATGGTATGTTTTGTATCAATTGCCCGAATGGCATTGATCACCTTTAGCTGAATCTGACACCAAAGGGCTGTAGTAATTCCGTGCGGTTCGTTAAGGATTTCGTAATAGATGTAGTCTGACCGGTTTTTGTAGCGCTCAGCCATTTGCGGCCAAACTTTCAGGAGAACTCCTTCTACGGAGGGATCCGTGTTCGCATTTGGATCGAAAGTGTGGTTATCGAGCAACAAATGTATCTGCAATTCCTCGGCCCAGTCAACCACCTGATCTAAAAAATCGAAGAACAATGGATCGATGGTATAGTTGGGCGCTCCGCTTGTCATAAAGTGTAGATTGATGGGCAGCCTTATGACATCGCAGCCCAGATTTTTTATACGGATAAAATCCTGTTTGGTGTATTTTGTAAAGTGTATCTGCCTGGCATTTTCCACCTGAAACCAGCCGGTCAGGTTTACTCCTTTTGTAAAGGGTGTTTGTGCCGGCAATGTGAAACTGATGAAGAACAAAATCAGGAAAATAGGAAGTGGTAAATAGTTTCTCATATCGGTCAAATTGAATTTTCAACTTAGTTTAAAAAACAATTGGTAACCCGAAAATAACAATCAGATTACCAATTCAAAAGAATCCATTAATTAACAGTTTTTAGTCAAACATATTGATGTGCCAGTTTTTCGGATCCATCAATCTGGTTTTAATCGCCTGGCGCATACCTGCAGGATATTTGGCTGAAACTTTATTGGCCAAAAAGGAAGGATCATTTCTTCGTTTAGCAACACGCATCAAATCGTAAAACCGTTCGCCTTCGAAAGCAAGCTCCCTGGCGCGTTCGTCCATGATAAGTTCTTCAAGATACAATTGCTTTGCAAGCAAATTACCGGTCAGATTGGTATAACCTGTTACTTCGTTTGTGAAAGGATGATGGATATAATTGATATTTCCTACCTGAATACCTCCATAAGTGCCAGTGAATCCTACCCGGCCGCGAACACCAAGTTGAATGCGGTCAGCCTGCGGATTATAATTACTTCCGTTATTTACAATATTAATAGCATTGGTCGTAAACGGCAGGATCAGCCCATTCTGATTATAAGCCCACCATGTATAAATTTCTGCCAGATACAATTGAATTCCCCCTGCCCGGTATACAATAAAATTGGCATCCTGATCGTACCGGTTTTTGCCAAGTGAATATTTATAAACGATTGTATCTATACCTTCCATCATAGAAATAACGGTACGCATATCATTTTCCCTCTTGTACAATAACATTCCCAAAGCATAATTAGGTGGCAGTGGTTGGCCGTTTCGAACATACTGATAAGAATATCCGTGCCCTCTGTAAAAATCACTTGGAAAACCCCTTTGATTTTTATCCAATCTGGTAAGTTCAGGTTTTGTTTGGTTCACGATCAAGTTATGTGCCCTCCAGGTTGTTTCCCAAATATGAACAGCGGCCTTGGTTGGTTTTAACATATAGTCATGAGGTTCAAATGACTCAAACAGGCGTTGTAAATCGTTTTGCTGTTGATTTGCTTTATTAAACCACAGGGTGAATATATGTTCTCGGCTATCAATACCCGTGAAAATGTTTTGCCACTGCCCATACGCAAAACTTTGATCTAGTTGATAGCGGTAGTTGTCAGAAGCAGTAAGTGCAATCTTATTTAAATGCAATGCAGACTTGGCTAAATCACCGGAGGTTAAATACATCTGACCAAGTAATGCATGCCATGCAAAAGGATTCCATACTGTGACTTCCCATGATTTATCGTTGTTATCGATGTAATGGTTCACTCCAATAGCGACATTCCCGTCACGGTCAATCTTAACATCTTCCTTCAATTGCTTGCTGAAAATACTGATTACCATGTCTAAATCATAGAATTGTTTTTCAAGGGTTATTGGTTTATTAAGGGTAGTATCATTATAATATCCATCTCTTCCATAGACGATATGGATATTATCAATATAGGTAGATGATGAATTCAAATAATCTTCGATCTCACCAACAGTGGTAAGGGATTCGTGAATAACAGGGATTTTACCATAAATCCTGGCAGCATTAAAATATGCCCAGGCGCGCATACAAAGCGCTTCGCCGTATAGTTTATCATAATTGTTAATTGCTTTTGTTTTATCCAATACTTCAGGATGTTTTACCTTTAATACACTAATAAAACTATTACAAGCGGAAATCAACTTGTAGAAATTGGTTGGATTGGCGTATTTGTTTGTTTTCGAAACCTGAAAATTATAGATTTCAATCAAATCGGCATCGGCATTTTGGGTTACAGTAAGTAAATCGCTGCGTAATTCGCCCAAAACTACCAACTGCTCAACAAGATTTTGCTGTAAGCCATATAATCCCATCGCCACAGAACGATATTCGTACCAATCATCAAACAATTGTTCCTGAGTTACATTCAGGTCCTGATCAGGATCCAGAAAATCGGTACAGGAAGGGAGAAATACCAGTGATATTAAAATAACAATGGTACTAACGGAATATTTCAGATTTTTAAGCATGATTCTTATTTGAAATTTTATAGACCAAGTTTAATCCCAATAATAAATTGACGTGCCTGAGGAGTTTGTCCGTAATCCACGCCTTGTTCTTCATGCGAATAAGATGCAGCAAATTCAGGATCGTAACCTAAATATTTTGATAAGGTAAATACATTGTTGGCCGATACATAAAACTCAGCATTCCTGAACTGAAGGAATTTACCGGGAATACGGTAGCCAAGAGAGATGTTCTGAACACGGAGGTATGATCCGTCTTCAATCCAACGTGTAGAAAAGGAAGAATTTCCAACCGGGTCGTTCCACAAAGCACGTGGAACATTGGTTACATGACCGTCATATTCCCACCGGCTTAATACACTGGTATTCTGATTTTCAAGGCCAGTCATCTGTTCATTTTTGTACCTTACAAAGTTAAATACTTCATTGCCTGAAACAAAATTAATATAGGTTTCGACGGACCATCTTTTATAGGTGAAAGTGTTTTGAAATCCACCGAAAAAATCTGGCATCGAAGTTCCAATTGTAGTTTTATCGTATTGGTTAATGATGCCATCGGGTGTTCCGGCCGGACCCGAAATGTCGGCAAAACGGGCATCGCCGGCTTTATATTTAACCAGTTTGGCATTCATAAGATTCGCAGCCTGTGCATCGGCCTCAGTCGAATAAACACCTTCAAAAATATATCCGTAAAAACTGTTTGCAGCTGCCCCAACTTTATTCACAACCTCACCACCTTCAATTTGAGTAATCAACTGATCACCCTTTAATGCTGTGATTTCGTTTTTAATTTTTGTGAAATTTGCCTGTACGTCCCATTTAAATGACTGACCATCAAAAAGCCGCAGAAATCCACTGACTTCGATACCACTATTTTTCATTTGCCCGCTATTTTCGGGACGGTAACTATATCCCAGGTACGATTTCATAGGTGTCAGAATCAACATGTCATTGGTTGTGGAATTGAACACATCAACAGTTGCCCTTAGCCTGCTTCCCCACAATCCAATGTCAGCGCCTGTATTTATCTGCGAAACGGTTTCGTAGCTAAGTTCCCTGTTTGGAATAACTGCCGGGTAAAGGCCTACTGTTTCGCGAAACCTGATAGCCTGATAATAATCAGAAGCATTTGATTCACCGATGTCATCATTTCCGGTTTTGCCGTAAGAAACTCTTAATTTCAGATCGTCGAGCCATCCCAATTTGTTCAGGAATGGTTCGCTTGACAGACGCCAGCCGATACCACCTGAATAAAATAAACCAATTGGAAAGTCACCAATTTTAATGGTATTGATGGCTTCTGAACCAACTCTTGAAGAGCCGTCAAGTGAAACACTGGCAGTTAACAGATATTTATCTTTAAAAGCATAGTTAATGTTTTCATAAACAGAAAACCAGTTCCAATTTCTGTTTTCACCTCCCATACGTCGCAAGTTTGAGTTGCCATCGCCCAATGACTGATACTGGTCATTTTCGTGTGCATTCATGGTTAAACCCCAATCGAGCTGGTATTTGTTTGCCAATACATTCAGGCCTGTGCTTGATGATAAACTATGCACTTTATTAAATACTTTTTTGTATGAAACGTAAGTGTTGTTATATATTGAAAGCAGATAATTGTTGGTTGCCTTGGCAACATTCCATGCTTCGTCGTTGTAATAGTGTGCCATACCGTGATTTGGCATAAATATCAACTCTTTAAGGGCATTATATGTCAATCCGAAATTGGTAATCAACGTCAGGTTCTTTTTTAGGTTTGCCTCAAAACCCATGGTTGAAATGAAATGATAATTGCTGTTATTTGCTTTGTAACTATTAATGATGGCCAATGGATTACTTACTCCCAATTCATCCACTTCGCTTAAAGCAGTAATCATATTTCCATCCAGATCGTATTGATAAGGATTCAATAATGGTGATTTATTCAAGGCTGAAAGAATCGGATTTGTTTCCTTTACTTTAGCCGATTCTTTCATATTGGAGGTATTGTAATTCAACGATACACCTGCATTCATCCTTAGCCAGGTAAAAATGTTCAGGCGGCTGACAAAACGAAGATTATAACTGTCGTATCCGGTGGTCTTAATAATCCCGTTGCTTGTGGTGTAGCCAAATGAAAGTCCGTAACGTGCAATAGCATCACCCCCTTTAACTTTCAGGTTCACATTGGTAAACATAACATCTTCAAATATTTTTTCCTGCCAGTTGGTATTGTGCTGATAATCAATAAAGCGCCGGTCACTTTTTTCAAGAAATAAATTAGGATATTTTACCCTGATCGATTCTTCGAACAAACCGGAAGAGAACAATACTTCATTGGCCAAAGTTTTATGCTGTCCGGCGTTTAATTGAGGAATCTGGTTCGAAGGTGCAAGTGAATAGCCTGTTCGCAAATCTATGTCGATTGAAGTTTGTGTTGCACTTGGATCAAGCGTTTCGATAAATATCACACCATTTGACGCTTTTGAGCCATAAACCGCAGCAATGGCAGGATCTTTTACAACTGTTACCTTCGAGATGTCGAGCATATTGACTGACAGAAGCGGATCGTAGGAATAACCTTCCAGACTGCTGCCGAAAAGGCCCGGATTCTCTATTGGAATTCCATCGACGATATAGAGTGGCTGATTGTTGGCATTAATAGAGTTGATGCCTCTCAGAAAAGTAACGGCACCGGTTCCCGGAGCTCCCTCTTTTCTCACTACATTCATTCCGGGTACTTTCCCCTGCATGTATTCATCAATGGAAAGGGAGGCTGATTTATAGCTGCCTTCGGTTTTAACATCGAAATAGGTAGATATGATGTCTTTTTTAATCCGCCTAAGCGAAAGAAGGGTTAATGCGTCATCTCCCGCCGATAAATCATTGGCTGTAAGATAAATATACAGCTCTGTACGGTTATTGAGAAATACCCTTTTTGTCTTAAAATCGCTGACGGGGGAAATAATTACCCAATTATTACCGGTACTTGATTTGATCGTAAATTCGCCTGCTTCGTTGGTTACTACAGGTAATTGACCAGAACCCTCAATGCTGATGGTGATGTTCGAAAGAGGAGTATTGGTTCCTGACACAACTACCCCTTTCACGAGAATCGAGTCTTGCGCAATTTGGTTCTGCGCCTGCGATGAAAAGAAAATCAAGAGCAGCACGGGAATAAACAGCGCAGCTTTCTTCCAGGGTGCAATGGTCGATAGTTTATTAATCATTGTGTCAATTTTCATTTTATAAGCTCGTTTCATCCCTAAAAATTTGTTTTTTCTGCTCCTCCGAAAATGTTCATGGATTAGCTGATTTTTAAGTATTATTATTGAACAACCGGAATGAATTCAATAACGTCAATTACTAGTCCGTTATTCGGTGCATTTCCTGGTCCTTTGTATTCAAATCGTATGGTTGGTCTGCCGTAATCGGTAATATGATCCACGTAGAAGTCGAATTTGTTATATCGGCCAACAGGAACAAAAGTAGCTCCGGTTACACTTTTAATAAGACCTCTTGAACGCACATAGTCATAATAATCAAAAGAAACTACATCTGTTGGATTACGTTTGACCTGTATGTTGTTTACATAAATGTTGTATAATCCTCCAATATCCATGTGGGTAGTAATAACCATCCGGTATTTTCTCGGGAACAGGTTTCTGACATTGAACTGAAGATTGTAAGCCCCTGCGTAACCTTTACTGAAGTTCACCACCAGAATTGAGTCGTTTGACATTCCTTTAATGTAGTTATTGGCAACATTAAATGTGGAACTGGTTACCGAAACATTTTTTCTCCATGTGTATTTATCAGCTCCGGTTGGCCTGGCCAGCCATTCTCCTTCATATTTCTCGGCGCCCATGAACAATGAATCAGGTATTACGAAATTCGTATAGTCGTAAGTAATTCCGTTACTAGCGAGATATGGGTTTGTTGGAATATAATTAACGACAATACTATCACCGTTTATGTTCATCATGTTAAACCTTTTTTTCTTTGTGATTATACTGAAAGGCTTGAATTCAGATGGTTCAAGCATATTCAAAAAAGTACCGTGTTTTAAGAGATGAGGAATGAGAATGTCCTCCTGCCATTTCACCGGTATATTGCTAAAGTCCTTAAAGGTACCACCAAGTTTTTGAGCCATTACAGTCAGTCCGTTTTCATAATTAAGTTTTCTCGGAAAAACCATTGTTGCTGTCCATGACCGGAACTCTTCTGTCACTGGGAAATACTCCATTTCAAATTTATTGACTTTGATTGATACAGAATCATACACTGTATTTCCCTTCTCATCAAAACCTATTGGCCGGCTTTTTTCCATATCCAGAATTGTAGAATCCTGAGTGTCGATATAGTTTTTAAGGGCAATATTATTGCTGGTAAAATATTCATATAAATTGAGTCTTGGCATTGCTACCTCGCCCATAATAAAGAACTTGCCATTGATGTATAACGGGCTTTCGAATTTCATGGCAATCCCATCGTACAATTGTTTCCCATTTAGATTTTCAAAAGTCGAAAACTTTTCAGCCAATGTCTGAAGTTTGCGTTTTCCCTGAATATCAACAGGCTGTACAAAATGTCGTGAAATATGATAATTCAAAAGGGTTGTGTCTTTTACCTGGGTTTGTACATATTTTTCGAATGCAGCATTGTCAGGAGCAAAAATGGTATAGGTATCGTTTGTCAGAAAGAGGCTATCGTATTTATACTTTACCATCAATTCAACAAAACGCGACAATTCACTTTTAGCCTTTATTGCCTCCCAAACATTCGTATTGATTGTTTCGGGTTGGTTATTATAGTGTTCATCCCAGTTGTCGGTCTTACAACCGATAGCCAAAAAGATGAGTGCTATGAATAAAATGCCAATTATTGGTCTCATTATATCAATGATTTAAATAGGTTCGAATCTGATGTAATCCCATTTTAGCCTTCCGGGAATAAGGGATTTTATTTCAATGGTATGTGATGCATATTTTTTAAAGTCGATAGCACCAACTTTAAACGAATAATAGGGATAATTTGAGCTTCCGCCTTTTGTCAGGTCAATAAGTCCACCAAGCTTGATTCCGTCAATGAAAAGTTCCACCAACGCATTTTGTGCACTGTAAGCATCTGCCTGTAGAAAAACATTGTATTTTCCCTGAATTATTTTTGGTATCTGGTACGAAATCTTAAAATCTCCGTCAATCATCATATAATCCTTACTCCAGGCTCTTTCGGCGTCGTCATTCGATTTTACATAGTAAAGCTTGGCTCCCGACCATTTCACGTAATCGAACAGTTCTTCATTTTCAATCAGGTACGATCCGCCTTTTAATCTGTATGCGTTTAATTCACGTTCTTCATAAAATTCGAAGGTAACAATGGACCTCGAAGGAACCTGAGGTTTCAAAATCTGATTGATAAAATGAATAGCACCACTTTGGGTTACTTCGTTACTTGCATCGTAATCAATAGCAATATAATTAGTCGAGTCGCCATTGTCGATAAATACTTCCTTGCCACGGTTTATTAAAATATCAAGCCCAAGGCCGTTGATGGTAAGCGGTATGTCTGCAAAGGTGTTGTAATTGGTCGAACGGCCTTGAAGATCGTCCAGAAATCTGGTTTCGTCCAGGAAATGGTATGCGACAAACAAGTTCAGGGGATTGGCAATATTGGTATAGTCGGTGCGGCCCGGGCTGATTGAATTGGCCAAATCCTGGAATGAATTAATGTTCCTCTTTTTATAAACTGCATCAGGTTCAGCCAGCAATGTAAATGGTTTAAGTGGCTGATCTTTTAACTTCATATCTACGTCAATAATTGTTTTCATTCCGGTTGCTTCAATGGCGCCTGTCAGAATGGAAAAGTTGGGATTCTTTTTCAACCAGCCATAACTATTCTGAGTGATTGGCTTGAGCATTGTGCCAATTGCATGAATGTACCCGTTTGAAGCTTCGATATTGGTCTTTGTAACCGGTGCCTGATTGTTGATTTTGTAATAGGTTGTGTCCTTGGCCAGAATGAAATTCACATTCAGGTAATCGCCTGAAAGTGTTGGTTCTGAAAATGCCCCGAATGGAAATTCGTATGAACTTGTACCCATGTTAACTACATGATATCTTGCAAGAGCTTTAACATATTCCTTATCTTTCAATAGTGCATCGAGTGAGGCAAATTGTCCATCTTTCTTAATAAAATCTTCTACTGCTTTATTGTCAGGAACAAACAAGGTGTAGTCGATTCCATTTGGATTATAGGCGCTGAGGGTTTTATCGAGCCCTCCTGCTTTCAGGATGGAAAGAAAACTTGAATAATCCTTTTCGTTCGTCATTAAATAATCATAGATTGTAAATTGCAGCACGTCTTTAAAGCCAGCTTGCGGCACTTCTGTTTTTTTGCAGGAATATTGCACCGACAAAAAAAACAGGAGACTTAATATGATTGAAATTCTTTTCATTTTTAGAAGGTATAATACGGATTTTGAACCAGATTTTTGTTACGCTCAATTTCCCCTTTATAGATTGGCAGATACCAACCCAGCGGATTTGTGAGCTTGGCAGACAGAATTCGTTTCTGGGTGGAAGGAACATTTTTAATGATAATTTCAACTAGTTTGTCTTTACGTGCGAAATTGTTCCGGCGACCCATACGAAGGAGATCGAACCAGCGTTTTCCTTCGAAAGCCAGTTCCAGAGCACGTTCTTCCATAATGGCATCCTCAAATATGTTAACAGTATTGCCGAGGGTGATGGAAGCGACATTGGCCCGTTCCCTTATTGTATTTAATATTGCAGCTGCCTCATTAAACCGGCTTAACTGCGACAAGGCTTCAGCTTTAAACAAATAAATTTCAGCCAGTCTGTAAACGATCCAGTTGCAACTGCTTTGGTCTGTACCTGAACGTTCGGTCTTTCCGTCGGGCGAACGGCCAACGTATTTCCAGATCAGGTAATCATCTTCGCTGATTTTTGCAATTGATACATCTTCACCGCGGGTAAGCTCAACGGTATATTTCCTTGCGAATAATTCGGCAGCGCGTGCACTTGGATCAAATTGGTAACCATACCTGTTGGTCTTTCCATACATGCCGTTTTTCTGGTTATACTTGTCATTAAACTGAAATTCAAAAATACTTTCAAGCGAATTTCCGGGATAGAACATCTCAAACCAGCGTGTTCCGGGCATTAAAACGTAGTTGACGTTCGATATAATGCGGTCGCAATATTCGATGGTTTTTTGATAGTCAAAATTCCACAGAGAGATGTCGGCCAGCAAAGCATCAAAAGCTGCTTTCGTGGCACGTCCTTTTACTTCATCAATGGTTTTGTACCCGTCGGTTGCAAAGGGGCGGTATTCATTCAGGTCTTTTAATATTTGCTGCAACACATCCTCTCCTTTTGTTACCGGAGGGTAAAAATCAACCGCATCACTTTCCGATGGATTGATTATTAACGGAACATCTTTAAAAAGACGCACCAGGTAAAAATAATTAAGGCTGCGAAGCCAGATTGCTTCTGCCATCAGGCCTTTCAATTGAAAATCAGTAAAGGTATTGTCAATTTTCTGCACTTCAGGGGCATTTTTAATCACCTCGTTACAGTAGTTGATAACCTGATAGAATTTATTCCAGTTACAAAGCCAGTTGTTCGGGTAAATGTTGCTTTCCATCAGTTTGTTTTCATCAGAACCCACCAGGTTAACGTCCACTTTTACCATATCGCCGCGTGCTTCCCCATAGGTAAACAAAGCACCGTCCATGGTGGCAGCAGTTTGATAAGCGCCCATTAAAACTGCTGTAACGTCTTCTTTTGTTTTCCAGAATTCTTCGCGTACCAAACCGCCGGGAGGAATCAACTCCAGATAATCGTTGCACGCGAATTGAAAGCCAAGGGCAACGAAGACCAGTATTATCCGTAATTTGAATATTTTTTTCATGGTTGTTCTAATTAAAATCCGACTGAAAGACTAACGGTTACCATTCTTGGGGGAGGCGTATTGGCATAATCCGCACCTACCCAAAAAGGATCGGCCGCATTCTGTCCAACTTCAGGATCCTGACCCGAATAGTTTGTAAATGTGAATAATTTACGGGCACTTACCGAAAAGCTGGCACTTTGTAAATTCAGTTTGGAACAAAGCGCCGGACTTAGCTGATATCCGAACTTTACATTGTTCAAACGCAGAAAATCACCTTTTTCAACGTAGCGGTCAGAACCAAGGTTATTTGCCTGATGGCCCAAATATGCCCGCGGTATTATTCCCGGTTCATTTTGTCCCTGAACCCTCCATCTGCTCAAAACGGCTTTGCTTTGGTTGTTCCTGCCGTCCATCCCTTCGGTTTGAAGTGCGATCATGTTAATGATGTCGTAACCTATTCGGTAATGGAAAGAGAATGAAAGATCCCATTGTTTATACCGGATGGATGTTCCAAATCCGCCAATAAAATCGGGGTTTGAGTCGCCAATGTAAACAACGTCGTTCAAATCGATTTTTCCATCGTGGTTGATGTCTTCGTATATGGCATCTCCCCCCTTAAATATATAGGTGCCTTTGTAAGTTAGTGGAACTGGATTGCCCAGGTTGTCGAGTAATTTGTTTCCTTCTGCATCGGTTGCAATGGCGTCCAGATCGGTTGCAAATACGCCTTTGTAACGGAAACCAAAGAACGATCCGATTGGTTCACCTGCAACAACCCTTTTCGGGTATTCACCGACGCCGATAGAAGTTGATTTCTCTGTATTAAAATTCGCCGGAAGCTTGGTGAACGAATTGATGTTTTGGGAGGTATTGAAATCCACTGATACCAGCCAGTCTTTGGTACGGATGATTTTGTAGTTTGTCATTAACTCCCAACCTTTGTTTTCCATTTCACCACCATTAAAGAAAGTGATATTATCAAAACCTGAAGAGGTTGGAATTTTATAAAAATCAGGTCTGCCACCAAATAACAAATCTGAGGTTACCTTGCGGTAAATATCTGCTTCAAAGAAAAAACGGTCTTTAAATAGGTTAAACTCGATACCGGCATCAAAAGAAGCAATGTTTTCCCACTTCAGGTTGTCCAGTTGAATACGGGTAGGCAAAATGGCCGGGTTGGTAATGTAACTTCCGGCTCCGGTTGTTTCATAAGTGGCAAAACGTGCATAAGGATCCGATGGCTGACGACCGGAAACACCCCAACTTGCACGCAACATACAATCGCCCATCCAGGTTTTCCAGTTTTCCATGAACGGTTCACTTGAAAAACGCCATCCAGCCGAAATGCCCTTAAACAAACCCCAGCGGTTTGCAGCACCAAACGATGAATAAGCATCGGCCCTGAGATTGGTTTGTAACATGTATTTGTCTTTGTACTTGTAGTTCAAATTCATCAGACCTCCAATATCGCGGTTTTGACCCGAACCTGAACCGATCCAGTTGATTTGTCCTCCAATGGCCGGATCCTGAATGTTGGTACTTGGAATTTTATTGCTCTGGAGGTTCATCCATTCATAACCCTGTTGATTGGTTGTCCAGGTAGCAGCTCCTGACAATTCATGACTTTCATTTCTAAACGGGATGTTAAAAGCCACCTGCGTCTCCGTTTTAATGGAGGAGGATTGACTGTTTCCTTCTTCTGCTTTATTGACAGTCCATGCCAGCCAATCTGAACCAATGGCATTGTAGGGCAAATAGTTATTTTCCTTTGTTCCGGAATATTGGAACGAGACAGTTTCCCTGAATATCAACCAGTCCAGAATGTCATATTTCAAACGAAATGTATTCTCCAGGGCGTTTTGGTTTGAATTTTTTTTGCCCAAACGAGCAACTGCCACCGGATTGTAATAATCCTGTCCGTTACCCTGGTAACTGTTTATTGGGGTAAAATATTCGCCCGTTAGATTACCCTCAGAATCATATTCCATTACGCTCATATTTGGAGCCTTGAGATAAGCCATTTGGCGGATTTTACGATTCTCATCAAAATAGTAATTCCCCTGTATGGAATTGTTTGAGTAATTGAACTGAACGGTAAATAATAATTTTCTTGAAAGAAAATAATCGAGGTTCACACGGGTTGAAAAACGTTTTGCGCCTGTATTAATGGTTGTACCACCTTCGTCAACATAGCTGAAAGAAGTAAAATACCTGGTTTTTTCGCCCCCTCCTGAAATTTTAAAATAATGGTCGTGGGTAACCGAATTCCGGGTTATCTCAGCCAGCCAGTCAGTATTGGCCGAATAATTGTAAAAATCGAAATAATCCTTGTCGTAGGCAATCTCACGGGGAATCTCGAAAACCCCCCTGCTGTTGTGCCATTCTTCCAACTGAAGCATCACATATTCATCGCCATTCAGCATCGGTATTGCCGGTGGTTGAAAGTTCATACTGTTTTTGTACTGGTAATCGAATTGCACTTTTCCCATACGTCCGCGGTGGGTTTCAATAAGGAGTACCCCATCAGCGCCTTTTGCTCCGTAAATGGCAGTCGAAGCAGCGTCTTTTAAAACTTCGATTGATTTAATATCCTGCAAGGCAATGTTAATCATGTTACTAATGTCTTGAGCGTCGGACGAACTGAGGTCGAAACCTGAGGAAACATTGTCCTGGGGAATACCATCGATCACAATCAATGGTTTGTTATTGCCCATTGAGCTTAATCCGCGAATAACAATCTGTGAACCGGAACCCGGGTCTCCGGAGGCACTTATAATATCAAGCCCTGATACTTTTCCCTGAAGGGCATCGGCAGCAGAAGTGATACCGGCATCTCTCATTTCCATCAGGTCAACTTTCACACGCGATGATGCGTTGTCGCGTTCATCAATGTTGGTAAGCGAATGACTCGATTTGGCCTTGGCAGTAATGGTTACCTGATCCAGTTCAATGTCTTCGGGAGCCAGTTCAATCACAACAGCCTTGTCTGGGTTTGGCTTAAATGGTTTGGCCTGGTATCCAATTACACTTACTTTCATCGTATTCGCCGGATTTTTCATCTGATAAACAAAGTTCCCGTCAATATCGGTGATAGTGCCACTTATTACCCGGTTATCCTTGTCAGATTCAACGACTGTTGCACCAATTACTGCTGATTTATCCTTCTGATCAATTACCTTTCCGCGAATGGTCGTTTTGGTCTGGGAATAGGCCCCCATAAAACTGCAAAGCGCAAGGATCAGAATGATTGTATTTTTGATTTTTTTCATACGTTCAAAAACCTTAGGTTTAAAACATTCGTTTGTTATTGGTTATCTGGTGGTATCAAGCTGTTCGAATATCATCGCTTTCTTAATTTCGTGAATTGCACCTGTACTGACTACATTCGGAAAAGCTTCCGTACCTGTTGTACTGGCAGTGCGACCTATTATAATGTTTGATTTCACTGATTCATTTATAACATAGTAGTTGTTGCCATCTTTGGCTGGTATTGTAATCTTATCAATACCTGGAATTATTCTGACTTTTGTATTTACCGTATTAAATACTGTTGAAGTTTCATCGATGCGGGCGGTTTCGTAATAGCCTTCCTGACGGTGTCCATCAGTAAAAATGACATCGCCTTGAACAAAATGAAACAAAATGAAATTCTGCAATTCTTTCATACTCATCGCATCCGTATTGATTGTATTTAAAACCGAATCGGTTGGAGCAAATACCGTATAATTTTGATTGTCGGATACAAATGTATATCTACTAAGCTTATCATCGCTATAGCCCGCTTTTTTAACCAGGGCGTGAAACTTTGGATAGCCGGATGCAATAACATTATACAATGAATTTATGTTGAAATCAAACCAGTTACTGATATCGTAAGTTTTTCCATTGTCGGCATTACTACTAATTATTTGAGGCACAACATTCACGACCCTTGAGCCACGGTATCCAAAAGTGGTAGCTGAGTTGCCTTTGACTTCTTTTGTTATGTTATTGAAAATAAGGTAGTTGCCTGCCATGTTTTTAATGAACTCCCGTTTTGCGAGTCCGTTTGGTACCTCAACTCCGATATGGTTCATCAATAATATGCGCAAGTCTTCAGTTGTAAAGAATGTTGTTCTTTGTTGAGGGAACAATGTTGTTGCCGAAAAATTTACACCATTGTAATTAAATGATGAATCCAATGCGGTTGAAGCATCGGACTCCACGAAAAAGGAATAATTTGCATCTTTGCGTTTTAGCGCCGCCAGCAGTCCCGCTCTTTCGATGGCAAACATGACCTTGGAGAAACCTTTCCGGGTATAAACCGGACCGGTAACGCTACTGAATGCCCTTGGTATAATGGGTTTGTTTACACCAATAAAAGTGCAGTTGCTACCGTATTCTTTCTGCACTATCGACGATTCGTCAACTTTCATAATGTCTGCTTCACCATTTAAAAACCCTTTCTGAATATCGGTCAGGTAGATTGGATTGGTTGAAAGGCTTGAGTTGGCCACAATACGTTTGATATTTTCGGGAGCAGCTTCCAGGCTACCCCAATTGTTACCTCCTGCAAGGTATTGAGCTACAAGTTGGTTCAAGGCTTCGTTGGTCGGGGCGACAATCCCATGGTGATAGCGGATGGTTACATTTGATGGAAGACCAAAAACCCCTCTTGGTGGCTGGGTCCTTTCGCTGTTAATATCAAAAACCAGTTGAGGGTAACGTAAATTAAACAGGGAGTCAACTACCAAACCCTGATCGGCTCCCGGTTGTCTCAAAGTTTCCCGCTCGTTGTAATCCATTTCTGCAAATTGGTTTACCAGGTTGTAGTATAATGAGTAAGAGTGGGATTTAGTTTTATCTGTCAGTAATTCAACGCCGTTTTTAAGGGGAACGACAACCCGGTCGATGGTATAAACAAAACCGTTTTCAGCAAAAATTTCTTCACTTACAATACGTCCTCCGCTGTAATACAGGTCATTGGCGCCTTCAAATTGCCGGTTGAAATAAAAGCCATAATCTGAAGTTGATAAATTGTAAATATCAAAATACTCTTTAAAGAATATTGGTGAAAATTTTCGTGAATCAGTAAAAACCCGGCGATTCCATGATGTTTGCGTTGAGTCAATGATGTTTGTCCTGAACAGCGTGCTGTTTTGTTTTTTAAACTTGCTGTAAACAACGCCGTATTTTACATTCTTGCCACGTAAGAGCGTTTCGCGTTTGTAGCCCTTTGGTAAATTGTTTATTAAATCCAGTGAATCAATCCATCCATAAATGTCAAGTGACCGGAGTTGTGCTTTACTCCATGGATTTTGAACCAGGTGATATTTAACCAAATTCATTACTTCAGCTTTCGGCAAAGCTGCAAGTGATTTGTATTGGGCATTTTCCTGAAAAAATCTGGTGAAAGCTTCGTTTGAGGGTGCAAAAACCGTGTAGCTGCCAGAAACATCAATGATCGTATCGTAACCGGATATTTTTAACATTTCGGCAAATGTAGAAAGTTCCGGCTTTGTCAATATCTGTGTATAAAGCTTTCCGGCAAGCCACTCTGGACGTTCATATTTGTCGAAGTCCTTTCTGCAGCCAAAAAACAATATCATCAATAAAGCGATCAGGGTTAGCTGTTTATTCTTTGTCATATTTTTAAGTCGTAAATATTGAACAAAATAAGGGGAAACAGATAGAAACGGATTTATCTTCAAAGCAAAGGTATCAAAAAACCAAAAAAACCGACAATGTGAATTTGTACTGTTTTTGTTAATATCCTTATATGCAGTCTGTTAAATGTTAACAGAGGTTAATTTATGCTACACCTGATTGATTTGTGGTAGTATTTTTAGTTGAATCAGGCAGACCTTTTAGCCTGAAAACTGATGGAGTGACATTAAACTGTTCCCTAAAGCACTTTACGAAGTATGATAAATTATTAAAACCCAATCCATATCCAATCTCCTTGATTGATAAATTTGAATTCGACAACATTTCACAGGCTTTTTGAAGTTTGAAGAACCTGATAAATTCAACCGGTGAAAGTCCGGTCAGCGCTTTTAATTTACGATACAAATGGGTTGTACTGATATTAAGATTGTTTGAAAGTTTCTTTACATTGAAATCGGTCTCCGAGAGATTATTCTCCAGCAATTGCCTGAGTTTAATAATGAACTCATCGTCTCTCGAAATATTGGAGGTGGAAACTTCAACCATAAAATTCTGGGTCATGTACTTTTCCCTGATCAATTCACGGTTTCTGATCATCCTCGAAATCTGGGCTTTAATGATAGACATGTCAAATGGCTTGGTCACATATGCATCCGCCCCTATTTCATACCCCGATACGATTTGTTCTGCGGCGCTGTTGGCAGTTAAAAGGATTACCGGAATGTGACAGGTTTTTGTGTTTTCCTTTATATTTTTGCACAACTCATAACCATCCATTTTGGGCATAATTACATCCGAAATCACAATGTCTGGAATAATTTTGGATACAAGCTCAAGTCCTTCTTTTCCGTCACCTGCTTCAAAGCAACTGTAGTTTCTCGACAAGGTATTTTTAAGGAAAGTGCGTAAATCGAGGTTGTCTTCAACAATCACAATGGTCAGTTCTTTGCCTTTATTTTCAAGCTCATGTACCTGATTGCTATTGTAAACATCCTCATGCCAGTGCTCATATTTTTCACTTTTGTCTGAAATATCTGTTATTTCAATTTCATCAAATGGCAATAAAACATTGAATGCAACCCCAACCCCATCAACCGATTCAACATCTATTATCCCCTGATGCATTTCAACGAGTGATTTTGAGAATGAAAGCCCTATTCCGGCACCTTCCACAAGCTCACTAACCTTATAGAAGCGTTCAAAAATTTTAACTTTATCTTCATCAGAGATATCTTTTCCTTCGTTAAAGACGGTAATCTTTATTCGTTGTTTTTCCACTTCCTTTTTTTCTGAAACGGCTGGCAGAATCTCGAGTGAAACTAAAATGGAGTGGTTTTCTCTGGTGTGTTTAAAAGCATTCGAGAGCAGGTTGTAGAGCACTTCCTCTATTTTCTGGCTATCGATTTTTACCAAAACCGATTTTTCCGGAACCTGAACCTGCAAATTGGTTTTTTTCTGGATTTCAAGTCCCTTAAAATTTGTAACAACATCTTTTACCAGCATGGCAATATCAGTGGTTTGCAGGTTTAGTTGAAGCTTCCCTGCATTTAGCTTCCTGAAATCAATGATCTGGTTTATTAAAGTGAGCAGATAATTGGAATTACGGTACATCAGATTGATGTGGCTTTTCCACTTAGGCTCAATAGTCGTATAGTTCTGCATCATGTCTTCAATCGGTGCAATCACGAGGCTCATAGGTGTCCGCAATTCATGAGCGATATTCGTAAGGAATTTCATTTTATTCTCGTTGTTTTCGAAAGCGATTGCATCAATTTTTCTCTGGAAAGAGATGCGCTGGATGTTTGCCAATAAATAAAATGCCCAGCCAATCATCGAAAAAATCAATAAAATATAAATGATTCTCATGTACCATGTTTTGTACCAGGGTGGCAGAATGTGAATTTCCAGTAGTCTTTCCTCTGAGGCTTCAATATTATCGGCGCTCAGAGCGTTTATTCGCAAAGTATATTTACCATGGGGCACTTTCGAAAAATAGATATTCTGATTTGAAGCTGATATTGTTATCCACCGGTCATTAAATCCTTCCAGCTTATATTGTATCATGTTACCTTCAGGATATTGATAATGGTGAACTCCCACTCCAATGCTAAATGTGTTTTTTCGATAGGGTAATTCAATGCTGTTCAATTCATTAATCGACTTCGACATGATGTTTCCCCTACTTATGGTATCGCCAATATTTACAAGTTTATTATCTATTTTCAAGTTTGTTAACCCAATTTTTGGGGGAATAGAATTGTACTTTATCTCATTGGGATAAAACCGTGTAAATCCGTTATCGCCACCAAAAAACATTTCTCCATCAGGCGACTGATAATAAGAATTTACTTTAAATGTTTCGCCTTGAATTCCATCCGACTGGCTATAAATTGTAAAAGGTTTGGTTTTGTTATCAAGGTCTATTGATACGATTCCTTTGTTGGTACTTACCCATTTTCTTCCCGATTGGTCGGCCAGAATACCAAGTACATCATTCCCGGGCATTCCATTTTCAGTAGTCAGTTTTGTAAAGGTATTTTTATCGGGATCCATGATGTTTATTCCGCCTCCCTGTGTGGCAATCCAAAGCTGTCCATCTTTGTTTTCGTATATGCAATTGATTTCGTTGGCATTCAGAAAGTCCTTTTCAGGAGCTGTTGTAACATATTGTTTAAAACTAACATTTGGCTTTGTTTTTCCTGAAAGATCTAGTTGGTTATATGGAATTTTCAAGAGGTTTAAACCATTGTTGGTTCCTACCCAGAAACGGTTTTTGCTGTCAATCAGCACCGATAAAACCAATTGGTTGGAAATCCCTTCCGGATTGGCCGGATCATAAGGAAAATGAAAGGATTTCCTTTCCGGGTTTTTTTGCAGTGCGGGGAAAAAGTGGAGTCCCTCATGAAAAGTTCCGCACCATATATTTTGGTCTTTGTCAACCAATACCTTTCTTACGATCCCTTCATAAAGAGGTTGTTCGTTTGGTCTGCCGTAAATCCATCCATTGCTGGTTTTTTCCAATTTGGCAAGTCCACCGTCTGATGCCACCAAAAACAGTGAATCTGTCACACGGGCAATATTCCATACATTATTAAAAAGCGAATATGTTTTTGACTGCTGCCGGTAAGTAAGTACCTGAAATTCTGGTATTTTATCTTTAACAGGGTTTTTTGCTGCTACATTAATACCCCCCTGCCTCATGCCGATAAAAATTTCGTTGCCGGTTTCGTTAAAGCACATCACTATATTTCCATTCAGCGATTTCGGATTGGCCGGATCACGCTTATAAGAATGGAATGCTTTGCGGTTCAGATTGAGGATACTTAATCCAAGACCCTGGTGACCAACCCATAAATTTCCTGAAAAATCTTCGAACAAACAGGTAATATTGTTATCAAGAAGAGAGCCGAATTTTAGTGGATCAGGCAGGAATTTTCCGGTTTGAAGGGAATTTATTTCAAGATAAAATAAGGTTGGATCATCAGAATAACCGTAGAGTTTATTGTTACTTGCTGAAAATAGATTTAGAATTTTCAGGCCTTGAAAAAAAACCTGATCCGTCAATTTAAGCGGAGCTAAATCAAGTACTGAAATCCCGTCATCGGTTCCCAGAAAAAGCTTATTTTCATCTTTAACATAGCTTAACGCGTTTATGATCTTCGCAAAAGGCAGCGTGTTTTTCACGTTTATCAAGGTGTCCTTTTCGTCAATAACCAGATCAGCGAGTAGCATGCGGTGAGGAATAGTTGAGTATGCATCTGAGATTAAAGCCAACTCGTCGTTAAACGAATACATCGTATTTATGTAGTCAGCAAAGATTATATTCCCGGTGTAAATGGTTAGTTTTTTTGTACGGAAATCAGTATTTGAACCATTTGGTTGATGGATTAAAAATATTCCGGAATTGGTATGTATCAGTACATTGCCTTTTGATTCAAAAAAACCGTAAACATAAAAGTTTCCCGGTGCAATTCCCGTAAGGTTGATAAGGTGGAAATTCTGATCTTCTTTTGTGTAATAGGATACACCTCTGTCAGATGAAATCCAAAGTATATCTTTTGAATCAATAAAAATCTTTCTGACTTTTTTATCCGGCAAACTGTGGTGATTGCCGAGCTCAGGGTAGAAAAACGTAAAATCGTAACCATTGTAATTTGTCAGGCCGCTCCAGGTTGCAAACCACATCTTTCCTGATTTATCCTGAGCAATGGAATTGATTTCACCGTTATAAAGTCCTTCGTTGGTTCGAAGATACCGAAAATCATTTCCAAAGTTAAACTGACATAAAAAAAGCAGGGAAAATATAATTAAAGTACTTCGTTTCATAGTTAGTTCGTCGGTCAAACATTCATTCTTCAAGGGTTAAATTTACATTTCTTTCTGCCATTTAAGCAACAATTAATGCATGAAAATTCAATTGTTCTGTATTTCAGTTATATACAAGTGTTTGGTTGACACATTTATTGACAAAAAGAAGGTTTTAACTGGCAAAACAGGCAATCAACCTATTTGGGTGTAGTAAAAAACATGCCTCAAATGGTTGATTTTTTTCATCATTGAAAGATACGTTACATTCTTTCCAACCATTATAAAAAGTATTGAAGCATTAAAGTAAGTATTTTTGAAAAGAACCTTCTAATATAATTATGCACTTACTATTTTAAACACTAAATTAAAATTAAACATTATGAAATTAAAACTTTTACTTTTATTTCTGTGTGTTGTCAGTTTTGGTGTTGTGCTTCATGCACAAACCCAAAAGCCTTACAACAAGTTACTTATCACCGAGGTCCGCCTGGAAGGTACTCCAAACAACTATGTGGAGGTAACCAATGTGGGTAACGAAACCATTGACCTGAAAGATTTTGAAATAAACAAGTTTTCGCCATGGCCACCTGCCGGTGACAACTGGGCTCAAGTTGCAAATACCTTTTTCAGGCTTTGGGAACCAACCATGTACCCGGCAAACTCACCTTTGCTCCAAAAAAGGTATCTGGCTCCCGGAAAATCATTTTTGATTGCAACTGCAAGAGATTTTGGTCCGGAAATGTGGTTTAAAGATCCAAATCGTTATCCACGAAGATCTACCAAAAAAGAATTTTTCCAAATTGCTGATTTATTGCTTCATACATGGGAAGAAAACAGTATCCCTGGTCTTGACAGCATTACTCCGAATTGGCAGTTTTTGGATGCCTGGCATGGATACAATGGAATATTTATTCGCCACCATTTCACCAAAATGGTTGACGGAGTTGAAGCAAAAGATTCGATGATTATCGATGTCTTTAACGGTCAATTCGATGACGCCGATGGAACCAACTCTGCACTATGCGATTGTGGTTTCGATGTGGCAGGTGTTACTCAAGCCACACGTTTCACTACTTTGGTTCGCAAAACTTCAGTTAAAAATGGTATAACCGATTTTTCCAGCCACGATGCAAACCTGGCCGCAGCAAAACTTCAATTTAACCAGGGCAAGGGAATTGACCTACAAGATTCTGAGTGGATGCCAATTCCTAATCAGGGTTGGGACGAACCTTGGAAAGCTGTTTATTGGACTGCCGGAAATCATGCGAACCCAATACTGAATGCCAATCTACTGGAATCAAAAACAGGAAAAGTTGTAGTTGATCTCCCAAATTCTAAAATAACTGTTCCATGGGGAGTGCGTAATCAAGATTCTTTGATGATGCAATTCAAGAAAAAACCAGGATTGGGATGGCAATATGGACTTTCTCCCAACGTGGAGGATTCTGCGACTATTTCGGCAAGTAAAGGCGATACATTAATCTTATACGTCACTGGCGATAATCCTCAGATCAAAAAATTTACCATCGATGTTTTCCCTCCAACAGTAGATGATAATATTGTTGTTCCTAAAAATGCCTACGACTGGAGATTAATGAGATATCCGCCAATTTACCTGGGCCCGCTACCTGCCAACTATTTACGAATGGAAGTAACTGATGGGGTGCCAGGCGGAGATACTATTCGTGGTTTAGTATACGCCCTTAGAGTTGATACTTTGTTACGTTATCTCGAAAAAGCTCCTAAAGCTTCCTGGAAGGTAGTATTTAAAAGTGGCATCGAAAAACCTGACTTACAGACCGGCGATAAGCTGCGTGTAACTTCAGAGAGCGGCAAAGTAAAAGACTACTATATCAAATGCATGAAATATGTGCCGAGTAATGATGCATTTTTAGGTTCGATAACATGGCCCGATATGCCAAGCTGGTTCAAAGGCGATGTGGCCAAATCTTATGGCTGGAAAAGTGATACCATACCCGGATTCGTTTATTCGAATTTAAACTATGTCGTCAGAATTCCTGCCGATTATGAGGGAATACCTGCATTGACATTTACCAAACGGCAACTTGACTCGAAAGTAACAGTAAAACGTGCTACAACTTTGAGTGGAACTGCGGAAAACCGTACGGTATATTTCTACACTGTTGCTGAAGATGATTCAACAAAGAGGGTTTACTCTGTAAGGTTCGAAAAAGAAAAAGACAAGGTGAATGTACAACCATGGGCAGGCGATGCATTTATTTCGCAGTGGGTGTATAAGGATGATTGGGCCAATGATTATCTGGAAGTGGTTAATCCAAGCACTGAGCCGATTGATATGAGTAATTACATGTTTGTAATGAGTTGGGGAGCTGAAGGTGAGTCGTTTAGTTGGGATAATGCGACCACTGAATTTGGCAGAGCGTGGATGAAATATGTTCCGGGGAAAAAATGGCAGAATGAAGCCAACTGGCAGGTTCAACCCCGCATACTCGAACCCGATTTGAATGTCAATCCAATTGTTTATCCCGGCGATGTATTCGTCATGGCAAGCATCAGTCAAAACCGTTGGGCCAACAATAATATCGACATGCAAGTTTACTTTAACGAAATTGACATCAATTTCAGAAATTACAATGTTAAGGGTGTTCCGAATAATCCCTGGGGTTATGGCGGATGGGATAATGTCCTTGGTCAATGGGGAGGTACTATTTTAATGTACAAAATATTGAACGACTCAGTGAAAAATGGATTAAAACCTGCCACCAATATTCAAGACTTTCAATTGCTCGAAATACTAGGTAACAACGGAGATGGACAGCCTTATGCAGTTGATGGTGTCAAAAATCACGATGCTTTATTCTCCTATTACAGAAAGCCACATATTTACAAACCAAATCCTGTTCATCGTTCTTCATACGGAACTTCAGCAGCAACTTCGGAATGGACAATGGTTAATGAAGCAAAATTAACTGCACAGGGATACGGGTATCCGGCCAATCGTGCAAAGATTATTGACGGAATTGGTTCTCACATCATGGATGATGTAACCATTTACAGATCTACCGTTACATCAAAATTCTACAAAGTTAGTCCCGGATATTCAATGAACGAAACCATCAAAGGTTTAACTACCGGAACAACTGTAAGCGTATTCTATGGCAATATTTTAAAAGCCAACGAATTGCAGTCGCTGAAGGTAATGTCAGGCGGAGTGGAACTGGCAGAAACTGCCGCAATCAAAAACGGCGATGTTCTGACGGTTGTTTCTGCTGACACTAAAAATACTTCAAAATACACCCTTGAAGTAACTGCCGGTGGATTGAGCTCCAATGCGATTCTGACTTCTGCAACCTACACCATTGCTACAACTGGTACAACCGGTACCGTAGGCGGATTTAATTATGGAACCTGGTTGAGTAAAATCGTTGCCGGAGTTGTTGTGCCACCAGGAGCCACAATGACCATGGTTGATCAGAATGATGCTTACATGACATTGTCTAAGTTGAGATATGATACGGCTTATTCCAGTGTTATTGCCACCAACAAAGTCTATTTCGAAGTAATTGCAGAAAACGGAACAACCAAGATTCTGTATCAGTTGCAACCAACTTCAAATACAAGTGATGCCTATGTAACCTCTGATGTTTACAGCGTTGACCAGTTTGCATCCTTGATTCAATTTGTTCCGGGCGGCACTTCTGTTTCATCATTAATTTCGAATGTTACCCCTGCTCCCGGAGCTTCTGTTGTTATTTATGACAAAGCTGGTTTTATCCGTACATTAGGGGATATTTACAAGGATGATAAGTTGATAGTAACTTCAGCCGATGGCAAAACAACCAAGGCCTACTATTTCTCTATGCTTAACTACTTCGAGAATAAATACCTGGCATATGTAATTTCTGATGATTATCTGGTTAACCAGATTTCATTCGAGATTACAGGTCCTGTAACGCTATCAGTAAATGAATTCTTTAACAAGTTGTATCCTTCATTTGGAGCTAATTTGTCAGTTATTGATAAAGACGGAAATGCGAATACAACCGGTACGTTCAAAAAAGGTGATAAATTGCGGGTAACTGCCGCTGATGGCGTGACTACTGCAACTTATAACATTTCAATGATTACCAAAGCCATTGATGTAACTGCCGAAACCATTAAAATGTATCCAAATCCAACCGACGGACGGGTAATCGTTCAGGGCCTTGCAAAAGGAAACAGGGTGAGGGTATTTAATGCAACAGGCGTTGCCTTACGTGATGTGATTGTAGATAACTCAACCGAATATGTATCATTGGCTGCACAACCAGCAGGTATTTACATATTTGTAGTCTCTTCCGGTGATCAATTCATCAATATCCAAAAGATTGTGAAGAAATAACCAACTAAAACGTATGAATGAAAAAGGGCCTGTAACAAGGCCCTTTTTTATTGCCAACTGATCCGATGAAGGCTCATATAAAAGCAACAGCATTGAGAATTAGCTCAACTTTTGATTACCAATTCATCGGATCAGAGATTTCGGAATTGATTGCCAACTGATCCGATGAAGGCTCCTATAAAAGCAACAGCATTGAGAATCAGCTCAACTTTTGATTACCAATATGGCAATGTAAAAATCTAACCCGGAGGCTCATGGTCGAATTCTTTCACTCTTGACAGAAACGTTGCATTCTTCTTTTCCCGATAGATCAGGTTTTTATCATTTAGAGCGTAATTTTGAACACAATATAACGATATCCAATAACAAACGAATGATCAGATTTTTACTAGCGTTTTTAATCGGAATCCCTGTATTTGTGGCGGCCCAAATAAGCCCGAAGGAAGCCATCAGCCAGATGACAAAAGGAATTAATCTGGGAAATACACTTGAACCTCCTTACGAGGGTGATTGGGGAAACCCAACGACTCAGGAATACATGTTCGACATGTATAAAAAGGAAGGTTTCGACTGTATCCGTATCCCGGTGAGATGGGACAAGCACATGGCAACAACTTCCCCCTATAAGATTAACGAAACATGGTTTAACCGGGTGGAACAAATACTCGATTGGGGATTGGCACGCGGTTTCTATATTGTGGTAAACTCCCACCACGACGACTGGATCAAAAATGGATATGCCAGCGCCATTAACCGCGCCAGATTCGACAGCCTTTGGAGTCAGGTTGCCATTAGGTTCAAAGGCAAATCGGAGAGACTTATTTTCGAAGTACTAAACGAACCTCATGGATTGACCAAAGCCCAAAACGATGACATGCACCAGCGGATCATTTCCATTATCCGCAAAACCAACCCAACGCGGTTAGTTATTTTTCAGGGGCACAACTGGGGTGGGTCCGACGAATTACTTACCGCTGCCATACCCAATGATCCGTATCTGATTGGTTCCTTCCATTCCTATGACCCTTATCTGTTCGGACTCGAAGGACAGGGAACATGGGGAACAACGTCAGATATTAACGCTTTAAAATCTAAATTCCAGAAAGTCAAAGATTGGTCGGTTAAAAATGATATTCCCGTATTTTTGGGCGAATTCGGATCGTTGCGAAAATGTGATTTCAATTCGCGGATGAAGCACTATAAAACCTACGTGGAATTTTCGCACAGCTTCGGATTCGCTTCGTGTGCATGGGACGATGGCGGCGATTTCAGGATCATGTACCGATCGGCCAAAACCTGGGACGATGACATCAAAGACATCCTGACCCACTCATCGGAACAATCTCCCCGATTGCCAAGATTGTCCCTCGTTCAGGATACCATCATCAAACTTGACTGGTACAATCATGAAATCGGATACGACAGTATTTCTATCGAACGCCGGACTTCGACCGGTACTTATTTAAGGATTGGAACTTTAAACGGACAATCCATTTCGTTCACCGAACATCAGTTGACCCGAAACAGGGAGTACATTTATCGGGTAATTGCCTGGTATAATAACGGTACGTCATTGTATTCATATCCTCAAAAAATTTTGCTGCCAACCTATGTGCCTATACCTCCGCCAGTCAGAAAATCATATACTGGCCAGCCGCTTGCCATTCCCGGTAAAATAGAAGCAGAACATTTTGATGAAGGGGGCGAAGGTTTCAGCTACCACGATTCCGACTCGAAAAACACTTCAGGAGGTTTGCGCCCCAACGAACCGATCGACATTTACGACCTGGGTAGTGGAAAATATTACGTGATTGACAATGCCCCCGGCGAGTGGCTGGAATACACAGTAAATGTAGCTCAGAAAGGTTCGTACGATATTACGGCGACTACCGCGGCTTTTGAAGGTGGGGAAACCTTCCGGCTTAAAATCGGCTCTGCTGAATCGGAAATTATTAAAGCGCCAACAACGTTTAGTTGGGTTAATACCAAAACAGTTAATTTTTCGATGAACCTCGAAGCCGGCGAACAAATTATGCGGCTTACGTTTTTAGATAAACCCATGTTTTATATTGATTTCCTGGAGTTTAAACGAATCATTCCGGTAGGGAACTTCACAGAACTGAACGATCCGGGCTTTGGCATATTTCAAAACCATGAAGATTTGATCATCAGCTCACATTCATCGAAACAAATAGAAATCATAAACTTATACAACATACTTGGCACATTGGTTAAAACCATTGAATCACCCGCTACCAGTTTCAGGCTATCAACCCAGGATTTACGCGATGGAGTTTATGTGGTTCAACTCATTTCGGGAAAGGAAAAATTTAGCAAAAAAATAGTCATTCAGTAAAGAGATGAAACTATCAACAATCCTACTGCTCCTGTTCATCTGCGGAAACCTTGCTTTTTCGCAAACCCCGGTGCGCATCGACATTGACGTGACCAAAGATAAAAAACCGGTTTCGCCATTCATTTACGGCAAAAACAATGTTTTGCCCAGCACATTCTTAAATTCAGGAACTACTGCCGAAGTTACAAAAGCAAAAGATGCCGGCGTCCGTTTTGTGAGGCAGGGTGGGGGCAATAACAGTACAAAATACAACTGGAGGCTCAAACTTTCAAGCCACCCGGATTGGTACAACAATGTTTACGCCAACGACTGGGACGGCGCAGCCAGAAACCTCATCGATAAAATGCCGGGAGTTCAGGGAATGTGGTCGTTTCAGCTGCTGGGAAAAGCAGCGGCAAACACAAAAAACAATTTCAATGACTGGGGCTACAACCAATCGAAATGGTGGGAAGGTGTAAACCAAAATCTGGCCGGTGGTGGACAACCAAACACAACCGGATCAAAGGCTAAAGTTGAAGGAAATCCTGATTTATATTTGATGGAATGGACTGCTGACTCAACGGTTGGTATTCTCGACAAATGGTTTGGTGAAAAAGGGCTTGGCTACAACAAAAACCAATTTCGCTACTGGAGCATGGACAATGAGCCTGAAATCTGGTCGGGAACGCACGACGATGTGATGAAAACGCAATGCACAGCCGAAGAATTTATGCAATTGTATTTTAAAGTTGCCAAAGCTGCTCGAGCCAAATATCCCGACATCAAATTGTTGGGACCTGTTCCTGCCAACGAATGGCAATGGTTTAACTGGAGCGGAGGCAGCAAAATAAATGGAGTTCACTATCCCTGGCTCGAATTTTTCATCAAACGGATTGCAGAAGAAGAAAAAGCTTCAGGAATAAAACTGCTGGATGTACTTGATATTCATTTTTATCCCGGTGAATCGGATGTCACCAACAGCGTTCAGCTTCACAGGGTTTATTTTGACAGAAAATACGTTTATCCGGGAGCCAATGGCGTTCGAACAATTACCGGAGGTTGGGACACCAGCATAACCAAAGAATATATTTTGGCTCGTTGTTCCGACTGGCTCACCAAATATAAAGGTACAAATCACGGAGTTGGTTTGGCAGTTACCGAAACCGACATTGCTTCATCAAATGCCAATGTTCTGGCCGTTTGGTATGCTTCGACGATGGGCGAATTTATGAAAAATGGTGTCGAGGTATTTACTCCCTGGAGCTGGAAACCGGGCATGTGGGAAACGCTGCATTTGTTCAGCCGGTACAATCATAAAAATTACGTGCAGGCGATCTCGCAAAATGAAACTTTGGTTTCGGCATATCCAACAATAAACGAAGCTGCTGATTCGATGACCGTGGTTTTGGTAAACCGTTCGCTGACCGAGACAATACTGGTAAACCTTAATTTTTCTGAATTTCATGTAAATCCGGGTAAAAGCCCTATGTATTCGATCTCAAATCTGGGTACGGCTGAAACCTTCATTTCCCATTCGAACAATGCCCTGAAAAAGACACAGGTTGAAGCTTCTGCCAGCAAAATTACTGCTGAATTAGCGCCATTATCGGTAAATTCAATTTCGCTGCTGGCGCTCGTAATGGGATCGGCTTACGAAATGCAAAAGAACAGTTTCAACGTGTCAGTTTATCCAAATCCGGCAACCGATCAGGTAAATCTCAGTTTTTCGCTTCCTGAAAAAAGAAAACTGAGGATCGAATTATATCAGGTGAACGGGATGCTTCTGAAAACCATCAGCAACGAAGTTTTTGATGCCGGAAACCATCAGCTTGATTTAAATACCAGTGGACTCGCATCTGGAATTTACTGGATCAGATTTACCTCTGAAACCGCCACCCAAACCATAAAACTAATTAAAAACTAACAACTCTAATTCAATAAACCATGAACCTTAAAATCATTGTATTTGCCTTATTTCTGGGAATATTTGTTGCTACGGAACTTCAGGCGCAGCCGGTAAAAGAACACGGAAACCTTTCGGTGAAAGGAGCCCAGCTAACCGGTGAGCATGGAAATGCCACCGTTCTGAATGGCGTAAGTTACGGATGGCACAACTGGTGGCCGCGTTTCTACAACAAGGAGTCGGTAAAATGGCTGGCTACCGACTGGAAATGCTCGGTAGTAAGGGCAGCCATGGGGGTCGATCCGGCAAAGGGATATATCGACCAACCCGTTTGGTCGAACGAAAAAGTGGAAGCAGTAATTCAGGGCGCCATAGAAAACGACATTTATGTGATCATCGACTGGCACAGTCACACCATAAAGTTGGATGCCGCCAAAGCTTTTTTTACTGAAATGGCCACCAAATACGGAAAACATCCGCATATAATTTACGAGATTTTCAACGAACCAGTGAAAGACTCATGGCCAATGGTGAAAGAATATTCCATCGAACTGATCAAAACCATTCGTGCAATTGATCCTGACAACATCATTTTAGTTGGAAATCCGCATTGGGATCAGGATATTCATCTGGTAGCCGACGATCCGATTCAGGGTTTCAGCAACATCATGTACACTGTTCATTTTTATGCCGGAACACACGGTAAATCTTTGCGCGACCGTAGTGATTACGCGCTGAAAAAAGGAATTCCGATTTTCATTTCTGAATCGGCAGGTATGGAAGCCTCAGGAAACGGCCCGATCAATTACACCGAATGGCAAAACTGGATCGACTGGTGCGAAACCAACAAAATAAGCCTGATTTCATGGTCAATCGCTGATAAAAATGAAACCTGTTCGATGTTGAAAACTAGCGCTGCTTCCGAAGGAAACTGGAAAGAGGAAGACATGAAAGAATCGGGAATCAAAACCAGAGAATTGTTGCGAAAACAGGCGGAGAAATAGATGGTCATTGGTGGTCATTAAGTGGTCATTAAGTTGTAATTGTAGTAATTGTTGTCGATGTAGTCGAAGTTGTAATTTTGCATCAACACCCCAGAGGGGTGAAATATTTATAGCCCCGGCTTTTAAGCCGGGTAAAATGAGGTGAATTAATTAATGCGCCGACGAATAATTTCAAAAAGAGAGATGAAATTTTTTTCGGCGCAAGGACATTAAAAATTATGACCAGTCGGTAACCGAATTAAAACAAAAAAATATGAATGTATTCAAGTTCAGACCTTTTCTACTATTTGCAGGAATCTTGCTTTTGCTTGTGTTCGTTAGTCCTTGTTTAATGGCCCAAATTCCTGACGGAGGTAGTTCGCTGATCATTACAACAGCAACCAATTACCAAAAGATCGGGAATTACACATTAACGGCTATTAACATCGAAAATCAAACCTTCACAAAGGGTCTCAGGTTTACCACCGGAGCCGCCATGAACAACTCATGGGATGCACAAATCAAGTATTCTTCGGCAGCCGGAATAGCAAAGGATGATGTTGTTTTAGTAGCTTTTTACGCCCGCACAACAGCCACTCTGCAGGAGTTTGGTGTTGGGGCGCTCACCGTTTGTATTGAAAATAACACCTCATATGCAAAGGAAATTTATTACAAGGTGAACATCGGAACGGAATGGAAACAATACTATGCCTCGGTAAAATGTGCAAATACACTGGCTGCATCTGCCGTTAGCTATTCTTTTCACATTGGTTATCCTAATCAAACCGTCGAAATTGCCGATGTAAAATTCCTGAATTACAAAAACACGCTCACGCTTGCACAGCTACCAATTACCGAAGTGACCTACTTCGGGCGGGAAGCCGACGCTGCATGGCGTGCTCCGGCTGACGAACGCATCAATCAAATCCGCAAGGGAATTGTTGACATGGTGGTGTATGACGAACAAGGTCAGGTGGTGAAAGATGCCAGTGTCTCGATTGAAATGACCCGCCACAAGTTCGGGTTCGGAAGCGCAGTTGCAGCCAATACCTTTCTGAACAATACCACCTACCGGGAAAAAGTTTACGAGCTTTTCAATGAAGTGGTTTTCGAGAATGACCTGAAATGGGGTCCATTCAACCCCAACTCAACTTTTAACATTCGCCGTTCGCTCGACTCACTCGATAAAAAGAAAATCGAGGTAAGAGGCCACAATGTCATCTGGCCTTCATTTAAGTATATTCCATCAGCAGTTGCAAGCCTGAAAAGCAACCCAACTGCCTTGCGCAACGAAATTGAAAAACGAATTGACGACGTTACCAAATTTGCAAGCGGACGATTAAACGACTGGGATGTACTGAACGAACCCTACTCAGAAAAAGAAGTTCAGGCCATCCTGGGTGACGAAGTAATGGCAGACTGGTTTAAACGTGTACGGGCCAACGATCGCAAAGTGAAACTTTACATCAACGATTACAATATTTTAAGCGCAGGCGGAAACGATGTAAAACACCAGGACGGCTATTTCAACATCATTAAGTACATCGACGAAAAAGGCGGGAAAATTGAAGGCATCGGGTTGCAAGGGCATTTTAATACCGATCTTACACCCATCGCCAAAGTGTACACTATTCTGGAACGGTTCGCCACCCTGGGCAAGGAAATTAAAATCACCGAACACGATATCAGCATCACCCAACGAGCTGTTCAGGCCGATTACACGCGCGATTTTATAACCATTTGTTTCAGTCATCCATCTGTAAAATCGTTCCTGACATGGGGCTTCTGGGCTAGTCAGCACTGGCTACCCGATGGCGCTTATTATGCTTCGGATTGGACCATAAGACCTCACGGAGAGGTTTACAAAGACCTGATTTTTAATCAGTGGTGGACAAAAAAGACCGACAAAACCACCGATTCTGAAGGCAAAGTTTCATTCGAAGGTTTCCTCGGAACTTACAAATACACCATCAAATCGGGAGGTAAAGAACGCACCGGAACATTCAGCATCGACCATTCGAAGCAGAGTGGCGCCGCCAATTCGGTTACACTTTCGTTCGACACTTCCATTCCTGATAATGTAAGCATAACCACTACCAAACCAACCTGTTTGTGTGAGGGGGAAACTATTTTTCTGAATGCCCCTGCCGGAAATGGGTTGACCTACCAATGGTTCCGGGGAACAGAAGTTTTACCGGAAACTTCGGCCAGTATTGCCGTAAAACTGGCTGGCATGTATTCAGTTAAAGTAAAAAAAGGAACTGTTGCAGTAAGTTCCGCGCCGCTTGAAGTAATCGTTAACCCGATGCCTAAAGCCGAAATTACACCAACAGGCGACCTCTCGTTTTGTCCCGGAGGAAAAGTTAAATTGAGCGCCAATACTTCGAACAACCTCACCTATACCTGGATGAAAGGAACTACCAAAATACAGGGATCGGTGACCTCAATCGACGCCACAGAAACCGGAAGTTACCGGCTGATTACCAATTCCAACGGTTGTGCCACTTACTCCGAACCGGTTGCAGTTCTGGTTTATTCAGCCACCAGTCCTGAATGTGTCACAGGAATCAATCAATTTGACAACTCAATAAGGGTTTATCCCAATCCGTTTAATGGTACATTTGTTCTGGAAACCAACTTTTCGGGAAATGATCAGGGAACAGCAGAACTTTTTAATTCGGTGGGTGCAAAAATTTATTCACGGGAACTCGTTGCAACTTCAGGAAAAACAACCATCGAAGTGCCAGCAAAAGGATTTTACACATTGCGGGTAAGTAACAAAAAAGAAGTGAGAATCTTTAAAATGACAAATAACTAACGCAAAAACCCATGTTAAAAAAATCCATTACCTTATTTTTCGTCCTGCTGCTTTCTGCCGGAATGCTTTCAGCCAAAGAAAAAGCGGTTCCGCTTAAAAAGCTGAAATTTACCGACATCGGAAATCCAGCTTTGGCCGGATCTTCAGAAGTCAGAAATGCCGGTATCACTTTAACGGCAGGCGGTGCCGATATCTGGGGAGTAAAAGACGAATTTGGGTTTTCGTATCTCGAAAAAACAGGCGATTTCGATCTGGTTGCCCGAATTGAAAGCCTGACCTCGCCCCACCTTTACACCAAAGCCGGATTGATGGCCCGTGAACAACTTTCGGACAACAGCCGCCATATATTTTTCCAGGTTTTCCCGAACAACAACCCGCGGAACAAAAACAATGGAGGATACGAATTTCAATACCGCGCTGAACAGGCAGGCGAAATGAAAGCCATTTATCCTGCCGGATTTGATGGAGAACCAGAGTTTCCTGTAAACTATCCGAATACATGGATCCGCCTTAAACGCGCAGGTAACGAATTTACCGGTTACTATAGCGCCGATGGAAAAGACTGGAAATTATATACTTCATTCACCATGCAATTAACGAAAAAAATATACCTGGGTCTTGCAGTTACATCCCACGACACGAAAGAAACTGCAACGGCCGTGTTCAGAGATATTTCAACTTTAAAATAAAAAAGTGATCAGTGTTCAGTCTCAGTTTTCAGGAAGTCATCCGATGAATATTCTTGTAAGGAACATAAATGTTTATAGTCAATTAATCAGTTAATTACACAGTTCATCGGATGACTATGTAGTTCTCAGTTTCAGTTTTCAGTTAAAACAAATTTAGTCAATCAGTCTTTATGCAAAAAGCAATATCTATTCTGGCAATCTTTCTTCTTATAACTTCAATAGGTTTCGCCCAAAAGTTTGAGGCTGAATCGGCAACCCTTTCAGGAGGAGCAATTAAAACAGCTCTGGCTTCAGCTTCAGGAAGTTATATAGTAGAGCAAAAGGAGGGAAATCTGACCTTCAATCTGACTTTTGCTGAAGAAGCCACTTACAACATTTATGTCCAAGTTGCATCACCCAGCGGATACAAGGCCAATAACATGGTCATTAACGGAAGCTCCATAACCTTTGCCACTAACCAGAATTCAAACTACATTAAACTTAAAGTGGCTAGTTTCCAGAAACTGGCCGCCGGAGCGCACAAAGTTGAAATCACCCAATCGTGGGGATGGATAAACATTGACTATATTGAATTCGAAAAGGTCGACCCGTCAACACGGTTCAATATCAATAAAACACTGGTTACGCCCAATCCAACAGACGAAGTGGTTCGGTTGTACCAGTTTCTGTACGACAATTACAATAAGAAAATCATTTCAGGAGTAATGACTGGTAAAAGTATGGAAGAGGTTAATTGGCTGAAATCCAAAACTGGTAAAGAACCGGCTTTGATTGGCCTCGATTTCATGCACTGTGGCCGGGGATATAGTTGGTACAACAACAATGAACCAAACAATGACGCCATGAATTATTACAATAGAAATGGTATTCCGGCATTTTGCTGGCATTGGCGCGACCCATCCCGAAAAACGGAAGAGTTTTACACCGACAAAACAACCTTCGACATTTCCAAAATATTCGATGAAACATCCGACGAATACAAAGCCATGATCAAAGACATTGACTACATTTCAGGGTTGCTGAAGAAATTACAGGACAATAAAGTTCCGGTTATTTGGCGGCCATTGCACGAAGCGGCAGGCGGATGGTTCTGGTGGGGCGCAAAAGGCGCTGCTCCCTGCAAAAAACTTTGGCAGCTAATGTTCGACCGCATGGTGAATTTTCACGGTTTGCACAACCTTATTTGGGTTTGGACGCGCGAACCAAACGACGATGCCTGGTATCCGGGCGACGAATATGTGGATATTGTCGGTCGCGACATTTATAAAGATGGGGATCACAGTTCACAAATACTTGAATTTAATGACATGACCAGCCGGTATGGAGGAAAAAAAATGGTCACCATCAGCGAAAGTGGTTCGTTCCCTGATGCGGATAATCTGATCATGGATGGAGCCGGTTGGTCATGGTTTATGCCCTGGTATGGTGGTTTTGTTACTGACAGTAAATACAATTCGCTCGATTTGTGGAAGAAAATGTTTGCCAGTGATTATGTGTTGACCCTCGACGAAATGCCGAACCTGAAAACCTACACTGCCACAAGCATGATCCTGAATAGAATCAATAACTTACACGTTTATCCTACTTATTTTGATGAGTTGATAAATATTCGTTCCGATAAGTTGATTCAAACCGTTTCCGTATACAATCAGCTCGGAATTCCAATCAAAACAATAAATCCTGAAGGTGGCAATGCGGTTATTTCATTTGCCGGATTTCCTTCAGGAATGTACCTTGTGAAAGCTGATAACGAAGCGGCAGTGAAGGTTTTTAAGAGATAAAAACAGCGTTCAGTCTCAGTAGTCAAAATCTTTATCCTTCGGACGAAATGGTCATAATTTTAATAAATGGTACGAAAGAATTTGAAATTTAATCAAACCGAATCAACATGAAAAACAGGACATTAACCATTATTTTTCTCTCCTTGATTTTAATAGTATCGACTGCTTTTGCCCAAAAAGCAACCGTAAAAATTTATCCTGAAATTAAAAGGCAGGTCATCAAATCCATCGGCGGAAATTATTGTCAGGCCAACTATTCGCAACACGCTGCTGATGCCATAGGCGATGAAACATTGCGTGAATTTCGCCCGACACATGTTCGCGTGGCCTTGCCCATGCGCCTGCGAAATGCAAAATTTGAAGATTACCGCGGTGAAAATTATACAAAACAACCACTTGTATTAGAAGTTCTGGACGAACTGAAACGCATGAAAAGTGAATTTGGTGTGGTAAATTTCACCATTTCAGTTTGGGATGTTCCTGATGAATTCATTGCCGATCCAACGAAAACAGCACAAAGGGTTATCAAACCCGAAGCTTACGACGAAGTCATCCAGATGCTTACCGACTTTTTCCTGAAAGCAAAAAACGAATACGGTGTCGAAATAGATCAATTCTCGTTCAACGAATCAGACGGCGGTTATCAAATCATTTTTTCGCCGGAAGCAACCATCGCTTTTGTGAAAAAAGCCGGGCAAAAATGGGCAGAAGCCGGTTTGAAAACCAAATTTTTGCTGGCCGACACCGCCCAGACCAAGGGAACAGTCGAATTCGCCACCCAAATCATGGCCGATAAATCCATCTGGAATTACCTTGGTTCGCTGAGTTTTCATTGCTGGTGGTCGGAAGACATTCCAAACAGTGAATTCGAACGCATAGCCGGTTTCGGAAAAGCCTGGAACAAAGAAGTTTGGTGCGCCGAACTCGGGTTCGATGCCATGTCCTGGAAAATTAAAGACATGAACAAAAGCTACGATTATGCTCTGCGTTTCGCCAAAATTTCGCACCGGATGATAAAATACGCCGAAGTGGAAGTTTCGCTATACTGGACCTGGCAAAACAATTACGCCATCATGTCGGCTGACACGAAGGAAAAATACCCGTCGTATTACATTACCCGCCATCAAACCGAATTTATGAATACCGGCACACAAATAGTACATTCCACAAGTTCCGATCCTGAAATCCTTGCCATCAGTGCAATCCGTTCCGATGGAAGCAAGGTTTTGCAAATCATCAACATAAAAAAGGAAGCGGTTACAATTAAAGTGTCGGGTTTTGAATCAAAGAAGATTGATGGGATTTCGACTTCCGAAACCAATATATGGGAAATACTGAAAAATGTGGCAAAAACAAAGAATGGCAAAACCGAGTTTCAGGTAAAAGCACAATCGGTGAGCACACTGGTATTTAATTGAGGGGAAGGATCTGGCAGCTAGCGGCTGGCTGCTGGCAACTGGCTTCTTGCATCTGCTTAAATGGTAAACTGTAAATTATCAAATTGTAAATTGTTTTCTGACTACTAATAACACGACCATGAAAAACCTATTTCTTATTTTACTCGTTTGCATTGGATCAACGTTGCAGGCAGCGAAAACCAAACCTTCTGATCCGAAAGCAACACCGGAAGCCGCAAAACTGTATCAATATATGCTGAAACTTCAGGACAAAGGAATGATGTTCGGACACCAGGATGCGTTGGCATACGGAACAAGTTGGTATGCCGAAGAAGGACGCTCCGATGTAAAAGACGTTTGCGGCGATCACCCGGCTATTTTTGGTTGGGAACTCGGGCATCTCGAACTTGGCGACAAATACAGTCTCGACTCTGTATTTTTCGATAACATCATTAAAGGTATCAAAGATGTTCATCGGATGGGTGGAATCAACACGGTAAGCTGGCATTTCCGCAATGTGCTTACAGGAGGATCATCGTGGGATGTCAGCTCAAAAAAGACAGTCGCATCCATGATTCCGGGCGGTGAAAAACACGAAGAATACAAAAAATACCTTGATAAACTCGCTTCATTTATGCTCAGCCTGAAAACCGATAAAGGAACATTCATCCCGGTCCATTTCCGTCCGTTTCACGAGCATACCGGAAGTTGGTTCTGGTGGGGTAAAGATCTTTGTACGGTTGACGAATACAAAACTTTGTGGCGGTTTACCGTCAATTATCTGCGAAACGAAAAGAACATTCATCATTTGCTTTATGGATATTCAACCGACCGTTTTAGTTCCGAAGAAGAATATCTGGAACGCTATCCGGGCGATGACCTGATCGATTTGATCGGGTTCGATTTGTACGACCGTGGTCCGGAATACGCTGCCACATTGGGTAGTTGTGCCAAAATGGTAACGAAAATTGCTGCTGAAAAAGGTAAAATTGTTGCAGTAACCGAAGCTGGTGGCCCGATCACTAAAAATCCGGAATGGTGGACAAAAATACTATTGGACACACTTCGGCCATACAAATTATCGTATGTTTTGGTTTGGAGGAATGCATTCAATCAGCCTGCCAGCGTGGCTTTTGGTCCGTATAAAGGTTCCCCCAGCGAAAAGGATTTTGTGAAGTTTTACAACGATCCGAAAACCTTGTTTTTGAAGGATATTCGATAGTTTGATAGCGGGTGACTCAGTGAGCGGGTTACTTGGAGTCACCCGCTCACTAATTCCCCGAATCGCTCTTTTGGATCCGTCGACTTCAAATTCATCCTATCAGCAGCTTCTCAAACAACGGTTTATAAACCGGTCCCTGTTGAGTCAGAATGCTTTCGTAAAGAACTATCCGATCGATTTCAACAGATCCAAAAGAGTATTTCTTATAATCATTCAATAAAGAATCGAAAACTGTACGGTTTTCCAAGTATTTTATCCGAGCCAATGTCAGGTGCGGTTTCAGCGGTTTGTTATCAAAGGGAAAACCATTTTGCTGAAGCAAATCTCCCAATTGCTTGCGGCCAGGTAAAAGTGGCTGAATGTCAGTCAAACCCATCCACAAAACTTTTGGATTATTCGGATTGGGAAACACTCCCAGCCCACTCAATTGGGTATTGAATGCCTCAATTCCGTTGAACGATTCTTCCATCAGATTTTGCAACAAACTAATTTTTGAAACGGTTGTATCACCCAGAAAAAACAAGGTAATGTGCCAGTTTTCGGATTTTGTCCAGTTCAAATGATTGCTTTTCAGTTGCCGGTCGTTTTCCCAGATTCCAGCAAACTGATTCGCTTTCGCCGAGTGGATTGGGACTCCAATGAAAAGACGTTTCATATGATTATTTGAATTTTACCAATTTGCCTGTATAAACCGCAACTGTTTTTCCAGCCTCGAAACCTTGTTCATTTCAAACCCGGCATTGCGGGCAGTTTCAATCGGGTTCGAGTAAATATACTCAATTTCCATTGGTCTGCGGAAATCGAAGTCCAGTTTCATGCTGGGTGCGTAAGGCTTCATTTTGATGGTCATGTCAATCATTTGCTGAGCCAGCGATTCTTTCAGCGTAACTCCGCAATGATTGGCGCCGTGAATCACTTCCAGCATCAGTTCGCGCGACAATTCACGGGTATTTTCATTGACCATTAGTCGGTCGGTGGTGGTATTTAAAACAACAGTCATCCCGTTAAAAGGAATGTTCCATACCAGTTTCTGCCAGCGGGCAAACCGCAGGTCGGTCGAAAGTTCTGCATGTATTCCGGCTGATTGAAAATCATTGACAACCTGTTTCAGGATTTCAGGATTGGAAACATTGTGCGAACCAAGTATCAACTTTCCGTAATCGAGATGATTGATATGCCCCGGACCAATTTTGTTGGAACAGATAAACGCCAGTCCTCCGGCAATTTGAACTCCTGGCAATTGAGCAGAAAGTTCTTTTTCCAATCCGAGTCCATTTTGTATGAGAATAACCACACTTTCAGGATGAAGAAGGGGTTTAATTAACTCCGGAAGCAAGTGATTTCCGGTAGTTTTCATGCAAACCAAAATTACATCGCAAACCGGCATTTGCTGGCTGGTGTGATGGGCATTAACTTCAGTCAAGTAAAAATTGCCATTTACCGAATCAACCCGAAGTCCATGTTTGCGAACATGCTCAAAATCGCTCCGGAACAAAAAATGAACATCCTGACATGCACGCGCCAGCATTCCACCGTAAAAACCACCCAAAGCGCCTGTTCCGATAACTCCGTATCTGATTGTCATATTTAAAACCCTTGATTTACAATGGCGAAAATAACCACAAAGCCAACTTTTTAGTTCTTCATATACTGTTTGCTCAACAAATCGTAACAGAAAAGTTACACGCCCGGTCTTGCGTCCAAATCATTCAGAAGAAATATTTATGAGTATTTCAATCGGTAGCGTGCCATTTTTATTCTCACTCAAAAGTTAAGTTACCTGCGAACAATTACCGTTCAAGTCCGTTTATTTATCAGTTTTAACCTGATTACTGATAAAACCATGGAAAACGACACATTTGTTATTGAACAGATCTATTCCACTCCCGTTGAAATCGTATGGAGAGCCATCACCATCAAGGAGGAAATGAAACTATGGTATTTCGACTTAAAGGAGTTTGTTCCTGAAGTGGGTTTCGAATTTCAGTTTTGGGGCGGACCTGATGAAAACCGGCAATACCTCCATTTGTGTAAAATTACCGAAGTCATTCCGGCGAAAAAACTTGCTTACAGTTGGCGTTACGATGGTTATGATGGAAACACACTGGTAACTTTTGAACTTTTTGCCATAGGAAATCTTACCCGATTGAAACTTACTCACGAAGGCCTGGGAACCTTTCCGGTCAGTAATCCTGATTTTGCCAAAGAAAGTTTTGTTGAAGGATGGAACTGGATTATAGGCACTTCGCTGAAAGAGTTTCTGGAAAATAAATCATAACAATAATAATCTTAAAATCGCAACGTATGAAAATCGCAGCAATCATTATTCGTGTCCTGATGGGACTTATGTTCGCATTTGCTTCCATCGCATATTTCTTTAAACTGGTGCCGCAACCTGAACTTACAGGTGACATTAAAACTTTCATGGAAGGCATTGAAGCATCCGTGTATCTGATGACAACAGTGAAAATATTTGAACTTCTATGTGCCATTGCATTTCTCTCCGGAAGGTTTGTTCCTCTTGCTGCCGTGGTAATTTTCCCCATCAACCTCAATATCCTGCTTTTTCATATATTTCTGGATCCTTCATCATTATTGATCGCAGTTTTGCTGATGGTTGGAAACCTTTTTCTGGCATATTACTACCGCGACAAATATAAACCGATGTTGGCCGCAAAATAACGGGTTGTGTTTTCAATTTATCCCTCATTTCTCCTTTCATAGGTCAGCTGCCGGAACTTTTGATATATTTACACTTCAATAACCTAAGTCAGGATTTAAATTTTTGACAGGGAAACAATCAGAAATTCTCCGGGGTAGATTATTTTAGTGATTTTTTGCAACTGTACTATGAACAAGCAGGTTATCTGGCTTTCAATTTTTATACTCTTTTTCTCGTGCAACCGGACGAAGGTTGAACCGAATACTACTGCAATTAAGCCAAAAACTGTTGAAGCTCATGGATATGTTATTCCGGAAGATAGTATTTCTGAACCTTTAACGATTGTTGCCGGAAAACCCATCATGGTTTTGGCCGGAAAATCGCAGAAAATACCCGTTGGCAATAATGTAAAACCTGGCGGAAAACCCGAAATTACATTGGCTGGTACTCCTGAAATTCGCACTCCCGGAAAAGACGGATTGGCCGTCCCCAAAGAAATTATTTCAACCGGTCATTCTGTCCTGTCAGGAATTCCTGAAGTTGTGCTGGCCAAAGATGCATACAGCAAGGATGTTAATCCATTTAGTTTTACTGCCTTTGGTACTATTCAGGGTTTAAAACACAATCAGATCAGATGTTTGTTGCAGGATCGCAACGGAAACCTTTGGTTTAGCAACGACGATGGGGTAACGCGCTACGACGGCAAATACCTTACCCATTTTTCTGTTAAAAGCGGGTTAAGTAACAGCATTGTTTTATGCATGATGGAAGACCAGTCCGGCGACCTCTGGTTCGGAACTTTTGGTGGTGGTGTAACACGTTACGACGGCAAGCATTTTACCCATTATACCGAAAAGAATGGTTTGAGCAACAATATAGTGAATTGGATTACTCAGGATAAAGCCGGAAATTACTGGTTTGGCACTTCGGGTGGTGGCGCTTCCAGGTTCGACGGAAAAGTGTTTGCCCACTATACCAATAAGGAAGGCCTGGGCAGCAACCAAATCCGAACTATTTTTCAGGACAAAGATGGAAATATTTGGTTTGGCACTTTTGGCAATGGTGTTACAAAATTCGATGGTAAAAACTTCATGAATTACAATGAAAAAGAAGGCTTTCCGGGCAATCAGATTGTGTCGCTTTTTCAGGATAAACAAGGAAATATGTGGTTTGGCAGTTACAAAACCGGAGCAATAAAATACGACGGAACCCATTTTTATCAATATACCGACATACAAGGATTGAGCGACAACAATATTTTATGCATGCTTCAGGATGCAAACGGATGGATGTGGTTTGGGACTTCAGGAGGGGGGATTTCGAAGTTTGACGGCAATAATTTCACTCATTTTACTGAAAAAGAGGGCTTAACCAATAATTATGTCCGTTGCTCACTAATTGACAAACAGGGTAGTATGTGGTTTGGAACGCGCGATGGTGGTTTGGTAAAGTTTAATGGCAATCTTTTTAACCATTTTACTGATAATGAAGGTCTTGCCAAAGGCAAAGTGTTGAATATCATGCAGGACATTCAGGATAATCTTTGGTTCGGTACTTTTAGTGGCGGTGTAACCAAATTCGATGGTAAATACTTAACTTCCTACTCGCTTAAGGAAGGGCTGCTAAACGAACGGATTTACAGTATTTTTGAAGACAACGAAGGCAATATCTGGTTTGGTACTGATGGCATGGGAGTTACCAAATTCGATGGCAAATATTTCTATCACTACACACAAAATGAAGGTTTGTGCTTCAATGGAATTCGGAGCATACTTCAGGATCGTAATGGCAACCTATGGTTTGGCAGTTATGGTGGGGGAGTTTCCAAATTTGATGGCGAAAAATTCGTCAATTATTCAAAAAAATCGGGTCTTGGCAGCGACAAAGTGTTGAGTATGCTTGAAGATAAAAACGGAATGCTCTGGTTTGGAAGTGATGACAACGGATTGACCAGATATGACGGAAAAGCATTTACACGCTTCTCTGTAAATGAAGGACTTAGTCATAATGCGGTTGCAAGCATTATGCAGGATCATTCGGGGAATTTGTGGTTTGGAACTTCAGGGGCTGGGATCACCAGGTACGATGGCAAATTCTTTACTACATTTTCTGAAAAGGAAGGTTTGACCAATAATTATATCACCAGCCTGTTTGAAGATAAACATGGAAAAATTTGGATGGGTACCCGCTTAGGCCCCAATATAATTGAACCCGGAAAGTTCCTGAAAAAATCTGCACAACCGGAAGGTCCACTTTTCAAAAGCTATTCCTATGAAGATGGATTTTTGGGAATTGGATGCAATATAGGCGCTTTATTTGAAGATCGGTCGGGAACCGTTTGGATCGGTTCCAGCAACCGTTTGACGGCCATTTATCCTGAAGCGGAGGTGCATGACACTGTTGCACCCAACATTCAGCTTACTAATATTCAGCTATTCAACGAAAATATTCCATGGATCGTCCTTGAAAATAAGATGGATACCAGTTTATTACTGGGCAATGGAGTCAGGATAGCGGATTTTAAATTTAACAATGTGTCAAAATGGTATTATCAGCCTGAAAATTTAAGTCTGGCATACAATAACAATTTTCTGACCTTTAGCTTCATTGGTATTTCGCACAAACAAAACTCTAAAATTAAGTATCAGTACCAGCTTGCGGGACTTTACGAAAACTGGAGCGCTTTAACCGACCGGACTGATGTGTCTTTTGGCAACCTTGAACCGGGTGATTATCAATTCAAGGTAAAAGCCATGAATAGTGAAGGAATTTGGAGCAATGAATACCACTATCCGTTTACTATTCGTCCACCCTGGTGGAACACATGGTGGTTTTATGCGCTTATGTCAATTGTTTTTGTTGTACTCATTTTTAGCTTCATAAAATGGAGGGGACATGAACTGGAACACCAAAAACATATTCTGGAAAGAAAAGTGGAGGAACAAACCTTTGAACTGAAACAAAAAAATGAAGAGCTGTTAGTCAAGAATGAAGAGTTGCAGGTGATCAATTCCGAAAAGGATAAATTTTTCTCGATTATCTCGCACGACGTTCGCGGACCATTAAGTTCTTTCCTGGGATTGACTGAATTAATGGCAGAAGGGTTGCAATCATTTACGCTTAATGAGATTCAGGAAATGGCCGGAGCCATGAAAAGTTCAGCTGCGAATCTCTTCGAATTACTTGGCAACCTGCTCGAGTGGTCGCAAATGCAACGTGGTTTAATTGCTTTTAATCCTGAAAAACTTATTCTGAATGATATTCTGAAAGAATCTTCAGAATTGTTCCATCAATCGGCACGCAACAAATCAATTTCCATAGTGGTGGATATTCCGGATAAACTGGTAGTTATTGCCGATAAAAACATGCTCAGTTCAATTATCAGGAACCTAACCTCGAATGCAGTAAAATTCACCCCAAAAGGAGGCAAGGTTTTCATCAGCGCCAAAACATTCGAAAATAATACCGTTGAAGTATCGGTCACAGATACAGGTATCGGGATGAAAAAAGAGATGGTCACAAACCTTTTCAAAATAGATAAAAATACCAGCAGACCCGGAACTGAAGGCGAACCAAGTACAGGGCTTGGTTTACTGCTCAGCAGGGATTTTGTGGAAAAACAAGGTGGCTACATTTGGGCTGAAAGTGAAGTTGGCAAAGGAAGTACCTTTTATTTCACACTTAAATCGACGTAATTTTTCATTTGCCTGTAATGGCGTAGGTTAAAACATCTTCTTTGGTAATGGTTTTATCGCACAAAATTATCAGGCGCTCAATTACGTTCCTGAATTCGCGGATATTGCCAGTCCACTTTATTTTTTGAAGTTCGGCAATTGCGGCATCTTCAATTGTTTTCTGTGGCATTCCGTATTCCACACAAATTAAATCGATGAAATAATTGCACAGGATTGGAATATCTTCCACCCTGTCGTTTAAATCAGGCACATGAATCAGGATAACACTCAAGCGGTGGTACAAGTCTTCCCTGAAGTTATTCTTCTCAATTTCGTGTGCCAGATTCTTGTTGGTGGCTGCAATTACGCGAACATCCACTTTAATCTGGGCGTCGCCACCCACCCGTGTGATAATGCTTTCCTGCAAAACACGCAATACTTTGGCTTGGGCCGACAGACTCATGTCGCCTATTTCATCCAGAAAAATAGTCCCTCCGGTCGCCTGTTCAAACTTTCCCTTGCGTTGTTTTATTGCGGAAGTAAAAGCCCCTTTTTCATGGCCAAACAATTCGCTTTCAATAAGTTCTGAAGGAATGGCCGCGCAATTAACTTCTATAAACGATGCTTCAGACCGGTTGCTCTTTTCGTGTAAACGGCGGGCAACCAGTTCTTTCCCGGTTCCGTTCGATCCTGTAATTAAAACACGTGCATCGGTAGGTGCAACACGGTCAACCATGTCGATTACTTTTTGAATGGAAGCCGAATTCCCAACAATATCGAAACGTTTACTGGCTTTTTTACGCAATACCTTTGTTTCGGTAATCAGGGTCGATTTGTCCATGGCGTTGCGCAGGGTGATCAGAAGCCGGTTCAAATCGAGCGGTTTTTCAATGAAATCGAATGCCCCTTTTTTAATCGATTCAACAGCTGTGTCGATGTTTCCGTGACCCGAAATCATCACCACCGGAGTATCCGGTTTAATTTCTTCGATCTTTTGCAGTACTTCAATGCCATCCATTCCCGGCATTTTTATATCACACAGTACGACGTCAAAATCAGTTGTTTTCAACAGTTCAATGGCTTTAAACCCATCTTCGGCCAGTTCGACCTGGTATTTTTCGAATTCTAAAATATCTTTTAAAGTATTCCGAATGCTCCGTTCGTCATCAATCACTAATATTTTCGACATGCGCGTAATTTTAATCCTTAAAATGAATGGTCAAATTTAGTTGAAAATATGCTCGTATAAAACACCTTCCCGCAGGGCAAAGTCAGTTTGAAAGATTTTGTGAATTTTTAACCTTTCGATTACCATTTTTATGAAAATCACAGAAGGAACAATCATCTCAATACGAATGGATTCCATGCCTTTCATTTTCATCCGGTCGGAAGTTGTTGATGCAATTAGTTTTTCATAACTGAGGTAAAAGTCATTTATTGCAATTTCCTGCCTGATGCGGGTTTTGGTTCCGGCATCGGTTTGGTCAATCAGGTCGGCCAAAGTGTCGAAAGCGCCAGAACAGCCAATCATCATTCCTACACTTACATTTTGCAGCCGATTCCACAATGGTTCAAGCCGGCTTTCAAACCAGTTGTTTATTTTTGTGATTTCTTCCGGAGTAATAGGGTCGGAGGGAGGTATTTCTTCAATGATTCGGGCCATTCCGAGTGGGAAACTTTCTTTCCAGATTGACTGACCCGCGTCGGTCAGAATAAATTCATTGCTACCTCCGCCAATGTCAAGAATGAGGGAATGATCTTCAATTTCGCTAAAAGCCAGTTTTACGCCTTTAAAAATCAGGTTGGCTTCTTTGTCTCCTGAAATTATCTGCAATTCAAGCCCTGTGCGTGTTTTTATTTCTTCCTGAAACCAGTCTTTGTTTGTTGCCTCTCTGATGGCAGATGTGGCGATGGTCACAACTTCTGAAACATTGTATTTTTCAATTCTTTCCTGATGTTTCCGAATTGCCTGAATCGCCCTTTCCAAACCGTCTGGTGTCAGCTGATTTTTATCGATTCCGTTTTTTCCAAGTTTTACAACTTCTTTTCCCTGATACAGAATGTGATAATTAGAATTGTCATGTTCAGCAATCAGAAGGTTGCAGGTATTGGTTCCGAGGTCGATGATTGCAATTCGATTATACATGAAATGTGTTGTGAATCAATGCTTTTGTTCTATTTTTCTGATGCTTGTTTTTTGTGTTTGTCCTGATTTTTTTAATCCTGTAAATTTAGCCAAGTGAGACATCAAGCATCATCATCGTAGCAAAGCCAAGCATAGCTCCAATGGTAGAGAAGTCTGTTTCATTTCCGGATTGTGATTCTGGAATTAATTCTTCAACAACTACAAAAATCATCGCACCTGCCGCAAATGATAAAGCATAAGGAAGCAGAGGAGTTATTGACAATACAAGGTATGCGCCAATTACTCCTGATATTGGTTCTACCATCCCCGATAATTGTCCATAATTAAAAGCTTTTAACCGGGAAAACCCTTCACGTCGCAAAGGGATAGATACAGCTGCACCTTCTGGAAAATTCTGTAATCCAATACCAATGGCCAAAGCAACTGCACCAGCAAGCATGCCCGCATCCGGGTTGTTTGCAAGTGCACCAAAAGCAACGCCAATTGCAAGACCTTCGGGTATATTGTGAAGCGTTATGGCAAGAACAAGCAGTACACTTCGTTGCCAGGAAGTTTTAATACCTTCTGCTTTGTCGGTTGAGAGCCCCATGTGTAAGTGAGGCAATATCTTATCAACGAGCAGTAAAAATGCCCCGCCACATAAAAACCCAACCACAGCAGGAACCCATGGAATAGAACCATTTACTTCAGCCATTTCAATTGCAGGTTTTAGAAGCGACCAAAAACTAGCGGCAATCATTACACCTGCTGCAAAACCCAGCATTGAATTTAAAACTTTTTGATTGATTGATTTAAAGAAAAAAACCAGGGAAGATCCAAGTGCTGTAAAACCCCAGGTGAATAAAGTAGCAAAAAGTGCCAATAGAACCGGGTTATAATCCAGTAAAAAGTCCAGATCCATATATTGTTGTTGTTATAAATTATGTTTTCGGGCAAAAGCATTATTTTACTTTAATCACAAAGATAACACGTACTTTCTAATTTTTAGGATGAAACAGCAAAAAGGCCGGTATAACCAGCCTTTCTATTGTGTAAAAGTGATACGTTCAATTAAAATAACCCTTCGATGGATAAATATCTTTCACCGGTATCGTAAGAAAAGGTGAGTATTTTTGAACCTACAGGCAATTCTGAAATCTTTTTGGCAACAGCTGCAAACGAAGCTCCTGACGAAATACCCACAAATAAGCCTTCTTCTTTGGCTGCGCGGCGGGCATAATCAAATGCTTCGTCTTTCGAAACCTTTATTACGCCATCCAGAAATTCTGTTTTAAGATTGACCGGAATAAATCCTGCACCAATTCCCTGAATCGGATGTGGGCCGGGAGATCCGCCGCTGATTACAGGCGAAAGTTCAGGCTCGACAGCAAACGTTTTTAGGTTTGGAAATTTCTGTTTTAATACCTCGGAAACTCCTGAAATGTGCCCGCCGGTACCAACGCCTGTGATCAGGTAATCAAAACCTTCAGGAAAATCGGCAAGAATTTCCTGTGCAGTTTTTTCTCTGTGAGCAGTAATGTTGGCTTCATTGTCAAATTGCGAAGGAATCCATGAGTCGGGCGTTTCTGCTGCAAGTTCAACTGCTTTGGCAATCGCGCCTTTCATTCCCAGTTCGCGCGGAGTTAATACAAGTTCAGCGCCGTAGGCAGTCAGGATTCTTCTGCGTTCAACACTCATCGATTCGGGCATTACCAAAATCAGTTTGTATTTTTTTACTGCTGCAACAAGTGCCAAACCAATTCCTGTATTTCCTGAAGTAGGTTCAATCAATACACTGCCGGGCTTTAAAATTCCTTTTGCCTCCGCATCTTCAACCATCGAAAGCGCAATCCTGTCTTTGATACTGCCTCCCGGATTGGTTTTTTCAAGTTTTACATATACTTCAAATCCTGCGGGATACAAATTGTTAACTCTTACCAGTGGACTATTGCCAATGGTTTCCAAAATGTTATTTACTTTCATGATGTTGTCCTTTTTTAGTGTTTTAAACAAAAAAAACCTCCCGATGTTCGGAAGGCCCCAATTTAATTTTTATAAAATAACCACTTTCCAATTTCTTTAAGAGTGACCTTTTTTCCGTACATCAGGATTCCGGTACGATAGATTTTTCCTGCTACCCATATTGTACCTAAAATGGTTCCAACCAGAATGCTCATCGATAAAAGGATCTCCCATGCCGGAATACCGTAGGGAATCCGAACCATCATGGTTACAGGCGATGTAAATGGTATCATTGATGCCCAGAAAGCAAGCGGCCCTTCCGGATTTTTAGCAACTGCAAACAGAATGATGATTGAAAAAATCAGTGGCATTGTTACCGGAAGCATCATTTGCTGGGCATCTTCATCGCTGTCAACGGCCGATCCGATAGCCCCCATCAGTGAAGCATAAAGTAGGAACCCTCCGATGAAATAGAAGAACAAAGCAAATATAATCAGCGGAATATTCAGGTTGCCGACCATTTGGATAATATCCAATACCATATTTTCTTTCACCGGACTGGCAGCACCCATTTGTTCCATTGCCTGACTACCCGACATTATATTCTGAGCCTGAATAGCCGTTTCAGCCGATCCTTGACCCATATAAGCTGCAACTCCAGTTATAATTGCTGTTCCAAGCACAATCCAGATAGCAATTTGCGTCAATCCAACCAGACCAATTCCGATAATTTTACCGAATAAAAGTTGAAATGGTTTTACCGATGAAATGATGACTTCCACAATCCTGCTCGATTTTTCTTCCATAACTCCCTTCATCACCATTGTTCCGTAGATGAAGACAAACATGTAAATCAGAAATCCGGCTGCATAGCCAATGGCCATTGCCATTTCTGTCGAGCTTTTCACTGCTTCGCCTTTATCGCCCAATTTGATGGTATTCAGTTTGATCCGTGTTCGTGTTGCAGCCAGTTTCTTTTCCAGATCAGGCACTCCGGTTTCGTTGATTACCTGTTGCCGCTTTTCGCTTTCGATGATATTTTCTATCCGGTCTGAAATCAGGTTTTTAATATCGAAAGTGATCTGTTTGTCAGAAATCAACTCAGCCTGATTGGTAGTCAGGATATTCGTCGGGACAAAAAGCAAAGCATAGAACTTTCCCGATTTGAAATTTTTGTTTAATTCATTGTACTCCTGCTCCGGAATATAATGGAACTTGGTGAATTCGGTGCTTTCTATTTTGTTCAGAATAAGACTTGTAGGATCGTAAACGGCAATGGTGCGTTCTTCAGAATCATCCATTGTAGCCAGATATGCAGGCAGAATTGTCAATGCAGCCATTATTACCGGAACCAGCAATGTCATGATAATGAACGATTTTTTCTTTACCCGTGTAAGGTATTCGCGTTTGAGAATAAGGAGTGATTTATTCATGTTGGTATGTTTTGTCTTTTAATAGTCGATTTAAAAAGTCTCAGTGTTCAGCGCCGCACTGAGCTTGTCGAAGTGTTCAGTGTGCAGTAAAAACTGAAAACTGAGACTGCGACTGAACACTTTCTATAACTTGTTTTCGCGGTTTGATTGTTCAACTACATGTATGAAAACTTCGTTCATGCTTGGAATTATTTCCTTGAACGATACAATCTCGAACTGGTTCATCAGCAACTTCAATAACTCATTGTTTGATTGACCATTATTGAATTGAATCTTCATCTGATTCAGGTGGGCAGTTCGCACCTGTTCAAGTATGTTGAATCCATGACCCAGACGGTGGTGCAAATCAGGAGTTTCGCCCCGGTAAACAACTTCAAAAGTGTTGGTCTTGAATTTTTCTTTTACCGTGTCGATCTGGCCGTCCAGAATCTTTTTCGATTGGTTGATCAGCGCAATGTGATCACAGATTTCTTCAACCGACGACATGTTGTGGGTAGAGAAAATGATAGTTGTTCCCTGTTTTTTTAGTTCGAGGATTTCATTCTTGATCAGGTTGGTATTGATGGGGTCGAAACCTGTAAAAGGTTCGTCAAATATCAGCAGTTTTGGTTTGTGGATCACTGTGGTAATGAACTGGACTTTCTGAGCCATTCCTTTCGAAAGCTCCTCAACCTTTTTGCCCCACCATGCCTGAATTTCAAACTTCTCGAACCAGTATTTCAGACTTTTCAGGGCATCATTTTTCGACATTCCCTTCAGTTGGGCAAGGTACAGCGCCTGTTCGCCCACTTTCATTTTTTTATACAAACCGCGTTCCTCGGGCAGGTAGCCAATTTGTGAAATGTCATCGGCCTTTAAACGCCGGCCATCAAAAAACAATTCACCACTGTCGGGTGCAGTAATTTGGTTGATAATTCTGATGAGTGTTGTTTTTCCGGCGCCATTAGGGCCAAGCAGACCAAAAACAGAAGCTTCTTTTACCGAAATGCTGACCGAGCTTAAAGCCACATGTCCGGCATATTCTTTTACAATATTGTTTGCCTGAAATAATTCCATGATAAGTATTTACCATTAAACAATTTACAATTTACAATTTAATGAGTTGGATTCGCCCAACAATTATTACAAGTATACAAAAGCTTTTCAGTAAAAATCTTCGGTACGCTAGTTTTTAAGTCCCCTCCTAGGAGTGGATTTAGGGGAGGCTACTAAAAATGCTGAAATGAACACTGCCATATCTGCGCAAATTCTGAAAATTTGGATGTGCTGAGTAATCAAACTGTCCGGAATGCTCCAGAATGAAAATTCCCCCAGGCTTTAATAAGTTGTTTTTGAAAATCAGGTCGGCAACCTCCGAAAACTTGGGGTGGTCGTACGGCGGATCTGCAAAAATCAAATCAAACTGCTCTTTAATTCTGGCTGCAAAAACAAAAACATTCGATTTTACCACCCTGATATTTTTTTCTCCCAGTTTTTCGATCACTTCTTTGATGAATTGAATATGTGCCACATTGATTTCAACTGCTGTCACATCCGGACAACCACGGGATACCAGTTCGTAACTGATACTGCCTGTTCCTGAAAACAGATCAAGCGCCCTGATACCCTCAAAATCAATTGAATTCTGAAGTATATTGAACAAGCTTTCTTTAGCCATGTCGGTGGTTGGCCGGGCTTTAAACGATTTGCCGGGACTAAAAACCCTGCCTTTGTATTTTCCTCCGACTATTCGCATTGATATGTATTTAAAAGGCTTATAAACTGGTGTTTTTGAACTTTGTCAAAAGTGCTGCTGTAATTAAAATTTGCCGGAGGTTTCATAAAATAAACATTGCTGACATACTTTTTCAGCTGGCGGATATAACCCGAATCATCAGCGACATAACCTCCGATTAATAGTTCGTCGCGTTCTGGATCAATTTGCAAAGTATGACAGATATTTAAGGTGTAATACAGAAAATCGGATTCATTTTTGAAATAAAAGCTGTTAAACAGAGCAATTTGCATGTCTTTTATGGCAATCATCCTGATATATTTCTTTTCAAAGTTGATCAGCAGCGAATTTTTCTTTTCGTTGCGCTGATTGACGGCAGCGGCCAGCATAGGCACTGATTTGTGTTTCAAATTGAATTCAGTAAACTTGCGGTTGAACAAGGTTATTAATTCTTTGGGATAACTGAATATCAATTGCTGATTGAATCCCGGCAAATCGTTTACCGCAATATCTTCATTTTTGCTTATGTCGTTGGTCAGTCCTGCAACTTTTTCAGCAAGTTCAAAACCGGAATATGCTTTTGGAAGCAGGCTTGCTTTATGGGTTGAATAAATAATTGAAACTGATTGATAAGAAGCATTTAATTTTTCTTCCTGATCAAATATGGCTTCAATTTTTTTTGCAAGAAATTGCAATTTGCCAACGATTAAAGGAATATGCCTTAAAACGATGTATTTCTTTCGGATAACGTCAAGGATAGAAAAAGAAAATCCATCCAGGCCAACCTGGATGGATAGATTATATTCTGATGCTAGTTTTAAATCGAATGTGTTGTCAACAAAATTTAATTCATGCATAAGGAAAAGTTATTCCCAGTTACCGGCATTGTTAATTGTTTCTTCCAATGATCCAACTTTTAATCCCGGATATTTGTCGTTTGTTCTTCTTGATTCATTAAGATTAATTACCAACTGTCTGTCGAGTCCATTAAGGATTGTGTTGTTGTGTGCTTTTGCTTCAAAAACAGGTACTTTAATTCCTGATCCGGTAGTAATAATTCCTGCACCCAATTGGAACATTGCAACAGTGTCCTTAACCGGAATGAATTTAATGTCATCAATTTTATAGCCTTTACCGAAGATAGTATCTAAAACATTCACATAGATGGTATCACGGATGATCTTACCTTCTTTTAAAGCCCGTTTTTCATTCCAACCGGCTTCAAGCATACTGTCGGTTAACATCCCAATTTTACGAACCAGGGGTAATTCACCTGTTTTAACAAAATTGATCAAAGTATCCCAACTTCCGGTAAATTTGCCGTGTATATCTTTGTATGCAATTTCTGCTTTACGGATATCTTTCAGACGTTCAATGGTTGCGTCATATCTTTCCTTCTTTGCTTTTTCAAAGTCCAGAGGTCTTTCGACACTTGTGTACAATAAATAAGCGAGAATTATTGCAACTGCAACCAGAACGACTTGTATTACTGTTTTCATCTTACGAGTTTTAAGATTAGTTTTTGATTGGTTGCAAATTTATAAAAAAAAATAATTTAGAATCTTTGGTTTTGTTTTATTTTAGCCGTGTATGATAAAAAAACACATTCAATCTGAAATAATCAATAATCTGGGGAAATTACCCACTTCCGGTCAGGAGGAACTTTCGCTTAAACTAGCTGATTTTGTTGCAGAATCGGAGCTTGATGCAATTTTTTTACTGAAAGGATATGCAGGTACCGGCAAAACTACAATGTTGAGTTCGCTGGTCAAAACGTTCACTAAATTCAAATTCCGATCGGTTTTACTGGCTCCAACCGGTCGTGCAGCAAAAGTTTTGTCAAGTTATACCGGTCAAAACGCATATACTATTCATAAAAACATATACCGGCAACAATCTTCCAGTGATGGATCAGGCAGATTTGTGCTGAATAAAAACCTTTTCAAAGACACTTTTTTTATTGTTGATGAAGCATCCATGATTTCCAATTCGAATGCTGAAACTTCGATTTTCGGTTCGGGACGTTTGCTTGAAGATTTGATAGAATATGTTTATTCAGGCACAAATTGCCGCCTTTTTCTGGTGGGCGATACTGCCCAGCTTCCACCGGTTGGTTTGGATGTAAGCCCGGCTTTATCGAAAAAAGACCTGGATTTTTACGACCGTAATGTTTTTGAATACGAACTGACAGAAGTAGTAAGGCAGGATCAGCATTCAGGAATATTATTCAATGCAACTTTTATTCGGAACCTGATTACTGAAGGAAGTTATACCTCCGGATACTTTCACCTGGAATGCAAACAATTCGATGATGTCCGCAGAATTTCAGGAGCAGACCTGATTGAGGAAATATCGACCTGTTACGACCGGTTTGGGCTGATTGAAACGATTGTGGTCACAAGGTCGAACAAACGTGCCAATAAGTTCAACGAAGGCATCAGAAGCACCATTCTGTACAAAGAGGCCGATATATCGGTTGGCGATCTGATAATGATTGTAAAAAACAATTATTTCTGGCTCGAAGCAAACGAAAAAATTGATTTTATTGCCAATGGCGATATTGCTGAAATTATTGCCATATACAAACATGAAGAGTTGTATGGTTTCAGGTTTGCAAATATCAGTCTTCGTTTGCTCGATTATCCGGATATTGAATTTGACTGCAAGATTATCCTTGATACTTTAAGTATTGAATCAGCTGCCTTAAACAGCGAGCAAAACCGAAAACTGTTTGATGCTGTAGCTGAAGATTATCAGGACATCCGAAGTAAAAAGAAACGCTGGGAAAAGATTCGCGAGAATCCTTATTTTAATGCACTTCAGGTGAAATTTGCATATGCCGTTACCTGCCACAAGGCGCAGGGTGGTCAATGGAACGCCGTTTTTGTCGATCAGGGCTATTTAACCGAAGAGATGCTGAACAAGGAATTTCTGAGATGGCTTTATACTGCATTCACCCGCCCGACAGAAAGGTTGTACCTGGTGAATTTCAATAAGCAGTTTTTTGAACATTAATCACATCGCCTTCGGAAATGGCTTTTGTATTTGGGAAAATTGCCTTTGCTTCTTCCAGAATGGGAGTGTGGTCTTTGTACCTGGCCGAAAAATGTCCGATCAGCAGTTGCCCGGCCTGAGCTTTCAAGGCAACTTCAGCAGCTTCTTTTCCGGTTGAGTGAAAAGTTGTATTTGCCAATTTTCGGTTATCCTCGGCAAAAGTTGCTTCGTGGTAAAGCAAATCAACATTTTTGATTGATTCGATGTACGATTCGTCGAATCTGGTATCGCTGCAAAATGCGAACGAACGTGCTTTGAATTTCTTTACAGTTAGTTGTGAATGTGGGATTAATTGTCCGTCAGTCGTTAAAAAGTCACCTCCTTCTTTGATCCTTTGTCTTTCGCAGATGGGAATCTGGTATTCTTCAATTTTTTTTGCCAGTAAATTTGGCAAGGGCGGTTTTTCATCGAATCTGAAACCACAGGTTGGTATGCGGTGCGACAGCGGAAATGAATGGATGGAGACTTTAGCGTCTTCGTAAATCAACTGTTCCCGCTTGAAATTCAAGGGATGAAAAACGATCTTCATCGGAATTTCGTCAGCATACAGGAAATTCAATTGTGCAGTAATAAATTTCTGTAATTCAGAATGCGAATAAATATGAAGGTCTTTTTCACGTCCAAGCAAAACCATGGTCGAAATCAGCCCTATCAATCCGAAAATATGGTCACCATGAAGATGGGTAATGAAGATATGATCAATTTTTGAAAATCCGATCTTGAACTTTCTCATTTGCGTTTGAGTTCCTTCGCCGCAATCGATCAAAAAAAACCGCCCAAGTACATTGAGTACCTGGGCGGTTGGATATCTGTTTGATGTAGGCAATGCTGAACTTGTTCCGAGTATGGTCAGTTGAAAAGACATTGTTTGGTCTGACAAAGTCAGATTATATTAATTCTCTTTTCATTCTGGATGTTCTCGGCTTCTGTTACTGTTTTAGTAATCATTAAAACAGTATGAAGCATCGAAATCCTGATGATCTGCTCAACATCGGGCTGGAGTCCGGTCAATACAAATGTGCCTGTTGAATCTTCGCATAAACGGTTGGCAACCAAAATGGCGCTTAAACCTGACGAGTCACAGTATTCACAATCACTGAGATCCAGAACGATGTTCTTTTCACCGTTAGCATTTATCACTACAAGTTCTGATTTTAAATCCGGAGCATTGTTGGTGTCCAGTCTGTCAGTCAAAACTTTAACAAGTGTATAGCCTTCTAATTTAATTATATCAAAATCCATAGACGCAATTTATGAAATTCAAATGGATTTATAATAACCTAAATTAATTTTCTTTCTGTTCGTCGGCCTCCATTTGGGTCCTAAGAGCAGCCAGTTCAGAAATATCTCCAAGTGTAGTCTTTTCAGCGCTATTTGTTTCTTTCACTTGTTTTACGGCTTTGCTGGTAGCTTTTACCTGAGTTTTTCTTTTTGCTGTTTCTTCAGCTTTTTTCTCATCTTCGAATACTCTTGAATGAGATAAGATGATCCTTTTGGCAGCTTTAGAGAACTCAATAACTTTGAATTCGAGTTTTTCTTCCAGCTGTGCCTGGGTTCCGTCTTCTTTTACCAAATGGCGTGGGGTCGCAAAACCTTCAACACCGTATGGAAGGGCAACAGTTGCACCTTTGTCGAACAATTCAACCAGGGTTCCTTCATGAACTGAATCAACAGAGAAAATAGTTTCGAATACATCCCATGGATTTTCTTCCAATTGTTTGTGTCCGAGGCTTAAACGACGGTTTTCCTTATCGATGTCAAGAACAGTAACTTCGATTTCAGATCCGATAGCTGTAAATTCTGAAGGATGTTTGATTTTTTTCGTCCAGCTAAGATCCGAAATGTGGATCAGGCCGTCAACACCTTCCTGAATTTCAACGAATACACCGAAGTTGGTGAAGTTACGAACTGTAGCTTTGTGTTTTGTTCCAACACCAAATACAGTATCGATGTCTTGCCAAGGATCAGTTTTAAGCTGTTTGATACCCAATGACATTTTGCGTTCATCGCGGTCGAGGGTTAAAATCTGAGCTTCAACTTCGTCGCCAACTTTCAGGAAGTCCTGAGCGCTGCGAAGATGCTGTGACCAAGACATTTCAGAAACGTGGATCAGACCTTCAACACCGGCAGCAATTTCAACAAATGCACCGTAATCAGCCATAACTACCACTTTTCCTTTAACAGAGTCGCCAACTTTCAGCTCGCCGCCAAGGCTATCCCATGGGTGAGGAGTCAATTGTTTCAGACCCAATGCGATGCGTTTCTTGTCGTCATCGAAGTCGAGAATTACGACGTTCAGTTTCTGATCAAGTTCAACAATTTCGTTCGGGTGAGAAATACGTCCCCATGAAAGGTCGGTAATGTGAATAAGTCCGTCAACACCGCCAAGGTCAATGAATACTCCGTAAGAAGTAACATTCTTAACAGTACCTTCAAGTACCTGTCCTTTTTCGAGTTTCGAGATAATTTCTTTTTTCTGCAATTCGAGTTCTGCTTCGATCAATGCTTTGTGAGAAACTACCACGTTACGGAATTCATGGTTGATTTTAACCACTTTGAATTCCATTGTTTTGCCAACATAAATGTCGTAATCGCGAATAGGTTTCACATCAATCTGCGAACCTGGCAGGAATGCCTCAATTCCAAATACGTCAACGATCATACCGCCTTTCGTACGGCATTTGATGTATCCTTTGATTACTTCATCTTTGTCAAGAGCTTCGTTTACGCGATCCCATGAACGCAATGCCCTTGCTTTTTTGTGAGAAAGGATCATTTGTCCTTTTAAATCTTCCAGGCTTTCAATGTAAACCTCAACCAAATCTTTTGGTTTTAATTCAGGATTGTAACGAAATTCGTTCAAGCTGACAATACCATCTGATTTGTACCCGATGTCAATTACGACTTCGCGTTTGTTCATCGAAATAACCTTTCCTTCAACGACTTCTTTTTCCTGAACAGTCGTCAATGTTTTCTCATAAAGAGTTTCAAGATCATTTTTGGCTCTTCCGCTGAAACCTTTGTCTGCTTCTACCAAAGCATCCCAGTCAAAATCAGCCGATTCAGCAACAACAGTTTTAGGTGCTTTTGCTTTTTTTACAACCGGAATAACTACAGGTTCAGCAAATTCTGCTGCTTTTTCTTCTGCCTGAGCAACAACTTCTTCAGTTGTAGCTTCTACAGGAGCAATAACTTCTTCAACCACTTCGGCTGGTGTTTCGGCAATTTCTTCAGTTACTGCTTCTTCTTGTGCAACAGTTTCTTCAACTACTGCTGTTGGTGTTTCAACAGTTTCCTGTTGTTCGATTTCTACCTTAGGATCAAGGTTTTCTGTGTTGTTTTCTACCATTTAATAATCAATTAATTAATGAGTTAGACTGTATATTAAATAAATGCGCGGCAAAATTAAGACTATTCCGCTATAAAAAAAAGATTTTCAGGTATATTTCGTCCAATTCGGCATTTCAGAGGCGTTATTTAATACTTTCATTTTTTTTACTGAATGTTTTTAGAGTACTTTCAATTTATATTCTGATTTTTGTGCTTTGTGAAATTCTGCTTACTAATAATCCGTATTTTTGATTGTATCGAATTGTAAATTTTAATATTTGTGAATATGAAAGGAATTATTCTTGCCGGTGGATCCGGTACACGCCTGTATCCGATTACGAAAAGTATTTCGAAACAAATTATTCCGATCTACGATAAGCCAATGATTTATTATCCATTGTCGGTTTTAATGTTGGCCGGAATCCGCGAAATTTTGATCATCTCAACTCCAAAAGACATTCATCTGTATCAGGATTTGTTGGAGGACGGAAGTCAGCTCGGTATAAAACTGGAATATGCAATCCAGCCATCACCCGATGGATTGGCTCAGGCATTTATTATTGGTGAAGAATTTATTGGAAACGATTCAGTTTGCCTGGTTTTAGGCGACAATATTTTCTACGGATATAATTTCAGATCAATTCTGGAAGAAGCTGCCGCCCTGAAAGATGGTGCAATTGTATTCGGTTACTATGTGAACGATCCCGACAGGTACGGTGTTGCGGAGTTTGATGATACCGGCAAAGTTTTGTCGATTGAAGAAAAACCGGAACATCCGAAATCAAACTACGCAGTTACCGGATTGTATTTCTACGGAAATGATGTGGTGAAAAAAGCAATAAGTTTGAAACCTTCAAAAAGGGGTGAACTTGAAATTACCGATTTAAATAAAATCTATCTGGATGAAGGCCGGTTAAACATGAAGCTACTCGGACGTGGTTTTGCATGGCTCGATACCGGTACGCATGAAAGTCTGATGCAGGCCTCAAATTTCATTCATACGATCGAAGAGCGGCAGGGATTAAAAGTATCGTGCATCGAGGAAATTGCCTTTTTGTGCGGTTATATCAATAAAGAACAGTTGCTAAAGCTTGCTGAGCCGCTTAAGAAAAATCAATATGGTGAGTATTTAATCAAATTGGCCAACCGGAAAGTTGTATCGTTTTAATCGAAATTTATAATGAAGATAATTAAAACACCAATACCGGGACTTCTGATCATAGAGCCCCGGGTTTTTGCTGATCAGCGGGGATATTTTATCGAAAGTTACAACCAGCAAAAGTTTGAGGAGGCTGGCATATTCACCGTTTTTGTTCAGGATAATGAATCAAAATCGGGGAGGGGAGTGATTCGCGGCCTGCACTACCAGCTTGAACCTTATTCGCAGACCAAACTCGTGCGTGTTATTCAGGGCAGTGTTTATGATGTGGCTGTTGATTGTAGAAAAGGATCACCCACTTTTGGCCAATCTTATGGGCTGGAACTTAGTGAAGAAAATAAATTGCAGTTTTTCATCCCGAAAGGATTTGCCCACGGTTTTTCTGTTTTAAGCGAAACAGCAGTTTTCTCCTATAAATGCGATTCCCTATACAATCCGGCTGTTGAACGAGGAATTTTGTACAATGACCCTGCCCTGAAAATTGATTGGGGAATTGACCCTTCCGAAGCAATTGTTTCAGGCAAGGATACTATTCTGCCATTATTTGCCAATGCTGAAATGAATTTTAAATTCGAGTAATATGACTAAAATATTAATCACCGGCGCCAATGGTCAACTTGGCTCCGAAATCAGGAAATCAAGTGATTTGTTTTCGGATTTCAGTTTTGTGTTTACCGATTTGAACGAACTGGATATCACCAGTCCATCGGCTGTTGAAGCAATGCTGGCCGACGAAAAACCTCAGTGGCTGATCAATTGCGCTGCTTATACAGCCGTTGATAAAGCCGAAACTGAAGAAGAAACTGCCTGGCTGATCAATGCAGTTGCACCAGCAATTCTGGCCGAAAAAACAAAGGCGGTTGGTTGCCGCTTTGTTCAAATTTCAACCGACTATGTTTTTGATGGGAAAAACTACCGACCTTATGTTGAGGATGATGAGGTTTGTCCGACTTCGGTTTACGGCAGTACAAAGCTGGAAGGTGAGTTGATCAGCCTGACAAACAATCCGGAATCGCTGGTTATCCGCACCTCCTGGTTATACTCATCGTTTGGCGGCAACTTTGTGAAAAGCATGATCAAATTTGGTAAAGAACGTGCTCATCTCGATGTTATTTTTGATCAGATAGGAACTCCAACTTATGCAGGCGATCTGGCAATGGCGATATTGGAAATCATACGAAAAACCGAATCCGGAGAAAGTAAATTTATTGCCGGAACTTACCATTATTCAAACGAAGGTGTCTGCAGCTGGTACGATTTTGCCATTGCAATCCATCAGATTTATGGAATTAATTGTGAAGTCAGCGCCATCGAGTCAAAAGATTATCCTTCAGTAGTAGTGCGACCGCCTTACAGCGTTTTAAATAAATCAAAAATTAAAAGTATTTTTGGAATTGAAATTCCATACTGGCGTAAAAGTCTGGAAAAATGTATCAATGAAATCAAAAAACTATAGATATGACAGCAAATAGCGATGTTTTAAACATGGTAAGAACCAAGGCAGCAGAATGGTTAGGCGAATTATATGATGCCAATACCCGTGCTGACGTTCAAAGGCTTTTGGACAATGAAGATCCGACAGAATTGATCGACTCGTTTTACCGCGACCTCGAATTTGGAACAGGCGGCTTGCGAGGCATCATGGGTGTTGGAACCAACCGAATGAACATTTATACGGCAGGCGCCGCTACTCAGGGATTAAGTAATTATTTGAAAAAAGTATTTGCCCATCTTCCTGAAATTAAGGTTGTAATTGGTCACGATTGCCGCAATAACAGTCGTTTGTTTTCTGAATCGAGCGCCGAGATTTTTGCGGCAAACGGTATAAAAGCCTATCTGTTCGACGATTTGCGCCCCACTCCTGAAATTTCATTTGCTGTGCGCGAACTGGGCTGCCAAAGCGGAATTATACTTACAGCTTCTCACAACCCGAAAGAATACAACGGCTACAAAGCTTATTGGGACGATGGTTCGCAGATTGTTGCCCCGCACGATGAGAATATTATTGACGAGGTGCTGAAAGTAAAAGTTGCCGACATCAAATTCAAAGGCGATAAAAGTTTAATTACCATATTGGGAGCCGAAATGGACAATCTTTTCCTCGAAAAAGTGAAAACCGTTTCCATTTCTCCTGAAGTTGTTCAAAAACACAAAGATTTAAAAATAGTATTCACGCCAATTCATGGAACCGGAGTTCGAATGGTTCCTGCTGCTTTGCGCGCATTTGGTTTCACAAACATATTTAATGTTCCTGAACAGGATGTTGTGGATGGAAATTTTCCAACTGTTGTTTCGCCCAATCCTGAAGAAACTGCAGCGCTGGAAATGGCGATTGCCAAAGCTGTTGAAGTTGATGCAGATTTGGTTCTGGCTACTGATCCTGATGGCGACCGTCTTGGGGTTGCCGTTAAAAACGATAAAGGTAAATTCGTTATCCTGAACGGTAACCAAACAGCTTTGGTGTTTATTTATTACATCATCAGCAAACGCAAGGAAAGTGGCAAATTGGCGGGCAACGAATTTGTCGTGAAAACCATTGTGACCACCGAGCTGATTGCAAAAATTGCAGAGCAAAACGGAGTTGATTTTTACGATGTATTTACAGGTTTCAAATACATCGCCGAAGTAATCCGCGATTTGGAAGGCCAGAAAGTTTACATTGGCGGTGGCGAAGAAAGTTTCGGATTTATGCCTGCCGATTTTGTGCGCGATAAAGATGCTGTTTCATCGTGTGCTTTGATGGCCGAAATTGTGGCCTGGGCGAAAGATCAGGGAAAATCGTTGTATGAAATGTTACTCGATATCTATGTGCAATACGGTTTCTCTCGCGAAAAATTGAAATCTGTTGTGCGCAAAGGAAAAGCGGGAGCCGAAGAAATTCAGCAAATGATGGTTAATTTCCGTACCAATCCGCCGAAAGTTTTGGGCGGATCGAAACTGAAAATCGTGAAAGATTACGAAACCCTGATTGCAAAGAATGTCCTTTCAGGAGAAGAAACGGCGATCGATCAGAAAACTACCTCGAATGTATTACAGTTCTTCACCGAAGACGGAACAAAAATCTCTGTGCGCCCTTCAGGAACTGAACCTAAAATAAAATTTTATTGCGAGGTGGCCGGTGAACTTGCCAGTCGGGCAGACTACGATGCAGTTGCAGCAAAGGCTGACGAGAAAATTGAAGCTATTTTGAAAGAACTTGATCGGTAGGTTTCAGGTTCCAAGTTTGCGTCCACTCCGAAAAGTCGATTGGATATCCCGAAGGGATAAAATTTGAATAACCGCCGGTGAAACCGGTGGAAAAGAAATGAAGTCAAAATCGCAACCCTGATAGGGTTGAACTTTTAGTGTGTTTATATTCAACCCCTTCAGGGTTGCGTGTTCGTCTTTCATTCATCCGTCCCGAGAGTAAATCGGGGCGGTTATTCAAATTCAGTCCTTTCAGGACTATCTTTTAACTTTCTGACTTCTCGGACTTGACGCAAGTTTCAAGTTAAAAATCGTTGTTCATCCTTAATACAATGAGGATCAATGACCACAAATGACACGAAGTGAATGACAATTAATGACGTGAAACTAATGACAATTGAATGACTATCAATGACAAATAATAATAATGACAAATAATAATAATAACCAAAAACCAACTCAAATGAAACGTGTATTATTTTCAGCAGCAGGAGTTCTGGCTTTTACTGCAATTTTCGCTCAGGGAAGAACTGATTTTCCGATGAAACCTGAAATGACTGAAATCTGGGATCCTGAAGTCACCGTGATTACTCCCGGAGAAACAGTTGTTGATGCCCCATCGGATGCCATCGTACTTTTCGATGGAGTAAACCTGGGTACTGAATGGACCAATGATGCCGGTGCGGAACCCGGTTGGACTGTGGCCGATGGTTGTGTAACTGTCGCGAAAGGTAAAGGGACGATAAAAACCAAGCGTGTGTTCAATGATTTTCAGCTTCACATCGAATGGCGGTCGCCTTCTGAAGTTGTTGGTGAAAGTCAGGGACGCGGAAACAGCGGTGTTTTTCTTCAGGGAATTTACGAAGTTCAGGTATTGGATAACTACAATAACCGAACTTACCGCAATGGACAGGCCGGAAGTTTGTATAAACAACATCCCCCACTGGTAAATGCCTGTAAAGCCCCGGGTGTATGGCAGGTGTATGATATTATTTACACCGCTCCCCGATTTAATCCAAATGGCACCTATTTTACACCGCCAACCGTAACCGTTTTACACAATGGTGTTTTGGTGCAAAATCATGTTGCGTTGCGTGGTCCAACTCCATACATTGGTATTCCGGAGTATTTCGTAAAACCTCACGGAGCAGGACCAATTTCACTTCAGGATCATGGTAATCCGGTGAGTTACCGCAATATCTGGATTCGCGAATTGTAATAATATAACAGGCAAAGCTTTCTTTAAAAAGGAAGCTTTGCTTTTTTTAGCTAAGCCTAAGTTCAAACGATGTCGTCAAACCTGAAATTTTTCTCCGTTTTATTTCTGATTTTAGTCCTTTTATTCAGTACCATTGCCCAAACTTTTACTTCCTCCAATCTCCCTTTGGTTACTATCAACACCAATGGACAGACGATAAAAGATGATCCGAAAGTTACTGTCGATATGGGAATTATCTGGAATGGTCCCGGAAAGAGAAATACATTGAGCGATCCGAAAAATAATTACGCCGGAAAAGTCGGCATCGAGATTCGGGGATCTTCATCACAGTATTTTTTCCCGAAGAAAAGTTATGGTTTTGAAACCAAGTCTAACAGCCTTGTGGATATTGACGTTTCATTATTGGGCATGCCCGAGGAAAACGATTGGATACTTTATGCTCCTTATACCGATAAAACAATGATCCGCGATGTGTTGACATATACTCTGGATGCATCGCTGGGACATTGGTCGCCAAGGTGCCGTTTTGTCGAATTATTTTTGAATGGCAGTTATGAAGGTGTTTATGTACTGATGGAAAAAATCAAGCGCAACAAAAACCGGGTTGACATTGCCAAACTTACCACAACCGACAATGCAGGTGAAGCCTTGACCGGAGGGTACATTGTTAAAATTGATAAAACAACAGGTGGTGGTGGCGAGGGATGGAGTTCTAATTACAGCAATATTGTTGGACGGACTTTTTATCAGTACGATTATCCAAAGTCGAAGGAGATTACTACAGTCCAGAAAAGTTATATCCAGACATATATTCGCCTGATGGAAAATGCGCTATACCAGGAAGTTTTTAATTTTCCGGGTAATTATCATGAATACCTGAACGATTCCTCTTTTATAGATTTCATGATCATTAACGAATTGGCCAAAAATGTTGATGGTTACCGGTTGAGTTCATACTTGTACAAAGGTAAAAATGACCGGATAAACTGCGGCCCCATCTGGGATTTTAACCTCACTTACGGGAATGCTGATTATTACAATGGATGGTCAACTTTCGGTTTTCAATATCAGGCGTATTTAGGAGCCGATTACTGGCAAAATCCGTTTTGGTGGAACAAGTTAATGCGAGATCCGGCCTATGTCAATAAATTAAAAAAGCGGTGGACAACGCTCCGGAAAAAAGAGTTGTCGGATCAACGAATAACCTTTGTGATTGACAGCCTGACCAGTTTAATTGCTGAAGCTAAAGACCGCAATTATCAGCGATGGCCAATTTTGGGTGTAAAAGTCTGGCCGAATTATTACGTTGGGAATAACTACGCATCTGAAGTCAGTTGGATGAAAAACTGGATAACCAGCCGCCTTGCATTTTTGGATCAGCAGTGGCCGTATGAATTTACCAGCAACGAAAATCAACTTGCAGATCAGTCAATTTCCATATTTCCAAACCCGTTTAACGACCGGTTAACTGTTCAGATTGCCTCAATTTTTAATGATAAAGGAACTGCTGAAATATTCAGTTCTGGTGGAATCTTGATAAGAAAACAAAACATTGATATTCAAAACGGGCAGATACAGCTTGATTTTTCTGGAAATAAATCTTTGATTCCAGGCATCTATATTTTAAGGATCAACCAAAACAATCGCATATTATTTACAGCAAAAGTTGTGAAAAGGCCTTAAAATCTGTTTGATCTTTTTGCTCTATGACGTTTAGTATAGGTAAAATGAAGCAAGCATTTTTAGGTGCAGAGCACCGTTGATATTTGGTGTATTATGATGTTATGCACTCAAAAGGTGCGGAGCACCGAAATATAAGCATATGTTATTTTAAGTATTGCGGTGCGCTGCACAATTCTATTTCGTCCGAAAAGAGGTCATAGCCTTGTTCTGCTTTATCCATCGGACGTTTTTCATCTGCTTTTTTCATTTTCTACAAATATTTCGCACCTCTGGTGCTGAATATCCCCTGTTGTATGACTCCCGAAAAACTGACACTATAGAAAATCTGGCTACTGCGACTGACCACTTCCTTTTTACAACTTTACCATTTCCTTACTTCTATTTCTCCTGAAGTGCTAGCCGATTTCAGGGAATGTTTTTTGGTTATCTTTGCGCCAATTCATAAAAAAAGTCTGATGCAGGAAAAAATTCTTATCCTCGATTTTGGTTCACAATACACACAGTTGATTGGCCGGCGCGTTAGGGAGTTGAACGTTTATTGCGAAATCTACCCGTTTAATCATTTTCCCGCGATTGACGAAACCGTAAAGGGCGTAATTTTATCCGGAAGCCCATCTTCAGTAAGAGATGCCAATGCACCGAAACCTGATTTGTCGTTTATTAAAGGGAAATTGCCTTTACTGGGAGTTTGCTATGGCGCGCAATACCTGGCGCATTATTTTGGCGGCGAAGTAATGCCTTCCGATTCGCGTGAATACGGACGCGCCAAGCTCGGTTTTGTAGATTCTGCAAATGTGTTGTTTAAAAATATAAGCGAACATACCCAGGTTTGGATGTCGCATGGCGATACCATCGAACGCCTTCCGGAGAATTACAAAGTAATTGCAAGTACTGCCGACGTTGACAAGGCAGCTTTTCATATTGAAGGTGAACAAACTTTTGGCATCCAGTTTCATCCTGAAGTTTACCATACCACCGAAGGAACCCAGTTGTTGCATAATTTTGTGGTGGATATTTGCGGTTGCAAACAGGACTGGACACCGGATTCGTTCATTGAAACAACCATAAAGGAACTTCAGGACAAGCTTGGCGACGACAAAGTGGTGCTAGGACTTTCCGGAGGAGTTGATTCGTCGGTTGCCGGAGTGCTTTTGCACCGTGCGATCGGTAAAAACCTGACCTGCATTTTTGTTGACAACGGTCTGTTGCGCAAAAATGAATTTCAGCAAGTGCTCGATTCGTACCAGCACATGGGTCTGAATGTGATCGGCGTTGATGCCCGGCAGAAATTCTGGGACGATCTGGCCGGAATTACCGATCCTGAAACAAAACGTAAAACGATTGGCCGCGACTTCATCGAAGTATTTGATGTGGAAGCGCACAAAATAAAAGATGTTAAATGGCTGGCGCAGGGAACGATTTATCCTGATGTGATTGAATCTGTTTCGGTAAACGGACCGTCGGCGACCATCAAATCGCACCACAACGTGGGTGGACTTCCGGCTAAAATGAACCTGAAAGTTGTTGAACCACTGAATTTGTTGTTCAAGGACGAAGTTCGCAGGGTGGGGAAGGCTTTGGGAATTAAGCAGGAATTGTTGGGTCGTCATCCTTTTCCGGGACCGGGATTGGGTATCCGTATTCTGAGCGATGTGACTCCCGAAAAAGTTCTCATGCTTCAGGAGGCTGATGCTATATTCATCAATGGCCTGAAAGAATGGGGTTTGTACGACAAGGTCTGGCAGGCCGGAGCAATGCTGCTGCCTGTTCAATCGGTTGGTGTGATGGGCGATGAGCGTACCTACGAAAATGTGGTTGCCTTGCGCGCCGTGGCTTCCACTGATGGAATGACTGCCGACTGGGTGCATCTTCCGTATGAATTCCTTGCCAAAATGTCGAACGAAATCATCAACAAAGTTCGCGGAATCAACCGCATTGTTTACGATATCAGCTCAAAACCACCGGCAACCATCGAGTGGGAATAAAACAGTGGTCAGTTTTAAGTTTTCCGTGGTCAGTCACAGTTTACAGTAAAAAGCGCGGCACTGAGCTTGTCGAAACGGTCACTGAGCTTGTCGAAGTGAAAAAGGAGGTTCGTTGAGCCTCCTTTTTTCGTGTAAATAGTGAGGGTTTCACTCGAAAGTGAAGCCCTCACTATTATAAATCTCTACACATACAACTGCTGGTTGTTGAATAACAACCATAAATAGCGTAATAACAACCATAAGTGTTTTTATTTTTCTGATTCCTGAGATGCATCGGCATATCTTTGCTGTGTCGAAAAATTTAAAACAAAACGATGGAAAATATGGAAACAAAATTGATTGGCAATAAAATTGCCGAAGCACGAAAGAAAGCAACCATTTCTCAGGCTCAGCTTGCCGAGCGTCTATTCATCAGTCCACAGGCTGTTGGGAAATGGGAACGCGGAGAATCAATGCCCGACATCATTACTTTAAATCGTCTGGCAGAAATTATGGGTGTTGACCTTAACTATTTCTCAGAAAACTTCCAATCTGCGGCCACTGAAATTGCGCCCGTTGAGCCTTTAGTCAAGCAATCGGCTGAATTGCCATCCGGCAAGGCAGGGAAAAAGCTGAGTTGGGATATGTCACGCGGAAACTGGGTGGACGCTGACTTTTCAGGGTTGAAAGACCTGCATGAAAAATTCAGTTCCTCCAACATGCAGCGCTGCAAGTTTATCGGTTCCGACTTGTCGGGCCTTCTTCTAAAAACCAATAATGTTGACAGTTGTGACTTTTCAGGCTCCGATATCAGTAACAGCCGCATTCAGCTTTCTCACTTAAACAAAAATATATTTAAGGAGTGTACACTGAAAGACGCTGAATTTTCAAGAAGTCATATTCACGTTTGCGATTTCACCGGCGCCGATTTTACAGGAACCAAATTTTCAGAAAGTTATCTCTACGGCTGTGATTTCAATGGCGCCAACTTTACAGGAATGGTGATTAAATCGGGTGGTTTTACCGGCGTGGTGGCCAAATCCGGTGACTTAGAGAAAAATGCAATCGCCAATGCTGTGTGGAACCGCACTTCTTTTATTGATTCACAGATTGCGGATATCGTTTTCACCGGTGCATTGGATGACTGCTATTTTGAAAACTGCGTCTTTAAAACGGTGACATTCCGGAATGCAATGCTCACCAACACTTTCTTTAAAAACAAGAGTTTAAAAGGGATGCTATTTATTGACTGTCAGGCAGATCGGATGACCTACGAATTCCTGAAAAACGGGAAAGCGGATTTAACCGGTATCAGGTTGTTAACTTCATAAAGGAGAAAACCCACGCTGGTGCAGAATTCTTTGCAGAAATTCATCGGTTAAATCCCGCCCTGCGCCAAGCGAATAAATACAAAACAGCCAGCCAACATTCCGTCGGCTGGCTGTTTTACGTTTTAAACGAACGAAAATCAGGTATCTTAAAAATCAGAATAATCGGTTGGGTGCAGCAGTATTTTTACTGAATTGGAAACCGTGTTTTTATATTCTTCGAGAGCCGAAAGGGTTTTCCATTCCGGATGTGCGCGGAAAGCTGCCCAGCGGTCGGCATGGGTGGCTGCATCTGCAAAAGTGGTGAGGTACATCAGGTTGGGCATTGTGCTGCCCGAGATAACTTCAGCATAAAAAACTGCATTGAAGTCCAGCTTTTTAAAAAGTTTTATCTCGCCGCCTTCGTTAAACATTTTTACTTTTTTCCTGAAAAGGTTTTCGGTCGGGCCTTCGTAACTTCTCAGTTCATAAATCCTTTCGGAAGGTGCTGTTTGGTGCTTTGGAATGAAGAAATTTGGCGCATCAGAAAATGCTTTCAGAAGAATGGATTCTTTGCGTATGAAAGGTTTATTATCAAACGGAGCTCCTAAAAAATCAATTCCCTTTGTCTGGTATTCCTGATCTCTTTCAAGTGCTTCCAGAATTTTAGCGAATTGGTCAAGCGATTTGAAAGGTATCCAGACATAAATCCGTTTCCCGGAAGTAGTATCGCTTTCGATGGGTTTAAATACACCCACCTTTTGAATTCCTGCCTTGTGAAGCGCTGGCAAATAGGCGCTTTTTAGGAAATTCTCCACTTTCTGCTGCTGGACTTTCCCAGTTAAGCGGAAAACCTGAATCTGGTAATAATCTCTTGAAGCGGCAATCGCCGAAAACGTAAATACCAGTGCGAAAAAGGTCATCAGGATAAATGACCTGCTGAATTTTGTTTGTTGGTTCATTTTGTCTTTTTAGGTTATTTGTGGAAACTGTTTCTATTCGAAATACAAGGTGTCGTTTGGCGGTTGTTTCTTCGGTCTTCCGACTTCTATCTCCTGCCAATTTCTCATTTCTGATTCACTGGCAAAGTTACCTCATTAATATACCAGTAGCCCCATTGATGCAGAAAATTCATTTTCCCCGGACCTGAAAAGTTTTCTGTTTGGTTGCTGCCTTCTATTACTCCGGAAAAACGGACGTAGAATTGCACTTCTGCGTTTGATTCATCAAATTGAATGTCAGTAATTTCAAGATTGCTGAGCTTGAAAGATTTGAATGACTGCCGGAAATTTTCAAACCACTTGTTCGATTCTGCCTCCTTGGTTAGGTTGTTGGCATAGTAGTCAGACTCATGATCCAGAAACGAATCAAAAAAATCGGTACAACCGTTTGTTAGGTCGTACTCATGGTTCGGATGGAATTCTTCATAAGTAAAATGGCTGATCCACCCTTCCATTTTTATATTGTCAGTTTCAGTCAAAAACAGTTCTTCGGTGATAAACCGGTATAATTCGCGTTCGTCAACTTCGCAAAGCGTATCCAAATGGATTTGATACTCATTTAGCAGTTGCATCATTTGTTCCAACGCCGAACTGATTTCAGAATCAGGAATGTCTTCGCTTTTTTTGAAGTCCGGTTTGCCGATGAAATCGTATATCATTACACGCTCCGAATCATGAAATGCCTTTTCGAAATTTAAAACATTGTCCAGAAACTGGCTTTCCACATCGGGGGGCAAATCAGGATTTGTTGATTCGATGGAGAAATCAGCTCCATATTCGAGCCTTAGTTTCATCCGTTTAATCTCATTTTCCTGCTTCAAACGTTCTAGTTCGTCTTCAAATTCTTCCGGTTCGCGGTCTTTCATATCTGATGGGTTTTAAGGAAATTACAGGCGATTTCAGTTTCTTTTATTTTTCCAAATATATGAAAATCTGCTAAGTTGTTATTCCTCAACTTTGCTTATTGAAAAAGGTGTTTAAATCTTTCACAATCAACTCAATTACATTTTTGAAATTGAAAGAAGCAGCTTCCACCATACTTATCGCATAGTCTTGTTGCAATATATTTGTATTGGTGTATCTTTTGTTTATTTGTTCGGTAAACCTTTCTGAATTGAATGAATTGCTGTGAACGACCTGATCGTTCTTTTTTAATTTATAGGAAACCCGCAAATTTGAAATTGCCGGGCCTGCCTTGTCTGAATAAGAGTAGCCATAAACATACAATGCAAAATAAAAGAATCCGCTACTGATGTATGATCCTTCTGTTTTAATTTCATCAATCGACAATTCAATTTTATATTCTGAATTATTCAAGGTATCCACATTCAAATTACCCGATCTGTTGATTTCACTTATCAGCGACGATTTCAGAAATGTGGGAATATCTTCTTCTATCATTGATTTTCCCTGAATACATTGGTTTTGTGAATTCCAGATGTAAACAAAAACGAGTGGTAAAAACCAGCCTTTTTCTTTTTTAATGCTGGTCGTATCACCAATTGTGTTTGAATTGAAGACAATGGTATCAACACCAACTGCGATATTGCTTTTCGTATCAGAAATCTTCGAATCCATTATATAGGCCATTGAATAGCTTTTGGAATTCATGCTTTTCTGAATCTTTTTTGTTGATGTGCAACTTACGATCAGGGTCAATCCTGCCAGTAGAAAAATAGATTTGGTAAAGTCGTTCATGGTTTTAGCGGTATTTAATGTACTTAATGCGGTTATTGATGATTGATTTTTTTTGTTCGTTGTCGGCATTGTCCATTGCAGTTTGATATTCGCCAATGATTAACTGAAAGTTTTTCTTATCCCGAAGTAATTCGTATTTGCAATCAGCAATCAATAATGATTTTAGAAATGTGTATTCGTCATTCTCAAATTTTTTCAGATGGTCAATTGCTTTGGAATATTGGTTTTTTGAAATGCAATACAAGCCGTTGATTAAATGATGAATGTCTGATGAATTGTCGCAACTCAAAATATACTTCTCAATCAAAGCGCTTTTGTTTCTTTTAAGCATAAACGAAAATTTAGCCAGCAATGATTTTTCATCAGTGGTTTCCAAAATGTCTTTATACTTTTTATCAAGATCAGGAATAATAATATACCTTCTCAATGTTACATCTTTCCCTTTTGAAACTCTGGAGTTGTATTCATTTTGAGATAAAATCCAATAGTCACTATTTGTTCCAACTTTGGCAAATATCTGTGCTGAAATCAGAACAAGGAGAAAAGTCAGTATTTTTTTTATCATGTTATTATAGTTGTTGTTTCCTGGTCGTATCATCCTTTATAAAATTTATCGTTTTTCCATTTGGAAGGATTGTTGATAATGTAATTTGCAATGTTTTGATACGATCGTTCATCGCGGATAATGTGTTCCCAATAATCGCGTTGCCATAATTTTTTGTAAAACCGCGGCCATCCAAACGTTTTTACCCCACGTATGTATTCGTTTGTCGACATTGTTTTAAACCATTGAACGACATTATGTAGGGGCGAACCTATGTGTTCGCCCAATCCGTATGTTTTGCCCGTTTCGTGTGTTTCATCCGATACATTTTCGCCCGAACCCGTTTCGTGTGTTTCGCCCGAACCCGTTTTATCCGTACCACCCAAACCCGTATTGCCCGCATCATCAGGGCAGACACGCAGGTCTGCCCCTACGTTTTCGCCCATTTTCATTGTTGTGTTGTCTGTTGATGATGATTTTTTTTTGATGTTTTGATTTCCGTTTCCGTTGTTTTCGATGATACAATGAAAATGGTTTGGCATCACCACATATTCATGACATTTGATATCGGGATATTTATTTTCCAATTCATGGTACCAATTTTCAACCATTTTTCCCGCATCGTTTAATATCATTTCCTGGGGCGAATCGATCTGTTCTCCGTCAACGATTTCACCAAACATACAAACCCGGTTTTGTACGCAAATGGTAATAAAATACAAACCGGCCTGCGAATAATCGTATCCCTTTAACCGGATCGACCGCCGGTGGTGTATTTTCGGATTGTAGGCCATATTGTATTTAACGGTTTGTTATCTTGTAAACATCATCAAATGTAAAATACTTTTCTGATCTGTCAATTATATTAAGCATGTTTATTTCAATTCTTTTTTATAATGCCATTACTTTCTTTGGCCTGTAACTTTTCGCATCAAATTCGCACTTATGAACACGAAGCCAATACGAATGTTAACTTATATTAAGACTGTTTTTGCCATTTGCCGGTTTTTATAAACTATTTTTGTGCGATCAATAAATTTCCCGGATTCGACATTTGCATGATATTTGAAGAAACGTCCATCCGATTATAAAAAATACAATTATGAATTTCAAATACAGAAATACAGGTTTTTCAATTTTGCTGGGGTTGGCGCTGTTTGCAGGAGGAATTGAATTGAAAGCCCAGGACGTTCAAAACAGTACCATGAAATACGGACGTTTGCTGCGGTTAATCGACAGTTACTATGTAGATACGACCAATGTGGATGATTTAACCGAAAAGGCTATTGTTGAGGTACTTCGTGGTCTTGATCCTCATTCTGTTTACATATCGAAAGCCGAAGTTGAAAAAATGAATGAACCGCTTCAGGGAAACTTCGAAGGAGTTGGTATTTCGTTCAACGTTTACCGCGATACTTTGATGGTGGTAACAACCGTTCCGGGTGGTCCTTCCGAAAAAGTCGGTATCAGGGCTGGCGACAGGATTGTGGCAGTCGATTCGAAAAACATTGCCAGTGTTGGTATAAAAAATGTCGATGTATTTGATTATCTGCGCGGTAAAAAAGGCACCAAGGTTGAATTGAAAGTGAAACGCAAAGGCGAAGAAAATTTACTCGATTTTCTGGTTATCCGCGATAAAATCCCGATCAACAGTCTCGATGCGTCCTACATGATCAACGAAAATACAGGTTACATCAAGCTGAACAAATTTTCGGCAACTACTACCAGCGAATTTATGGAGGCAATTCAAGCCTTAAAAGCCGGTGCAAAGTTGAACAATCTCGTACTCGATTTGCGCGGCAATGGCGGTGGATACCTTACCGCAGCCACTGAATTGGCCGATCAGTTCCTTACTGCCTACAAACTGATTGTTTATACCCAGGGAAAAAATACCCAAAAGAAAGAATATACTGCAACTGCACTCGGCGAACTGGAGCAGGGCAAGCTGATTGTGCTGATTGATGAAGGTTCGGCTTCGGCAAGCGAAATTGTAGCAGGCGCTGTTCAGGATTGGGATCGCGGTGTGCTGATCGGACGGCGTTCGTTTGGCAAAGGCTTGGTACAACAGCCTTTCCCGCTCACCGACGGTTCAATGATTCGTTTAACTACCGCTCATTATTACACGCCGAGTGGCCGGAATATTCAGAAACCTTATGAAGAAGGCGCTGATGAATACCAGAAAGATTACCTGAGACGAATCGAGCATGGTGAGTTGTTCACGAAAGACAGCATTGTGCAGAACGAAGCGCTGATGTTTTCGACCAAGGTCAGCAAACGCAATGTTTACGGAGGTGGTGGTGTGATGCCTGATTTATTTATCCCGCTCGATACTTCGAAATATTACGCGTATTATAACAATCTGGTTCGTAAGAACGTCGTTTACACCGGGGTTCTCGACATAATGGACGAAAGCCGCGATGGCTTCAAACAAAAGTATTCCGATTTCAAAACATACGTCGATAAGTTTGAAGTAACCGACGAAATGGTCAACAAAATTATGGATGCCGGCGAAAAAGAAGGGGTTAAAAAAGAGGATAAGAGTGTTGAATTTGCCCGTCCGTTAATGAAACGACAAATGAAAGGCCTGATTGCCCGCGATCTTTTCTCGATGAGTCATTATTTTCAAATCATGAATGCCGAAGACGAAACAATCAAGAAAGCGGTTGAAGTCCTTGCCCAAAGAGGTGCTTATGAGAAAAT
>JAUYMU010000003.1 GCA_030698405.1 Bacteroidota bacterium | reverse complement strand
CGAGGAATTTAATGAACTGGCCAAACAATTTGATCCGAAAAAGTTTGATCAGTTATCGAAGGAGATGAATACCGGGTTGGACGATCTTTCAAAACAATTGGATAAAAATATGCAGTTGCTTAAAAAATTGAAGGTGGAACAGAAAGTTGAAAGGGTTTTGGATGAGTTGAAAAAATTGGTGGTTTCAGAAAAACAAATTCAGGAAGATATAAAAGACAAGGATAATTTAATTGAGTCTGGGGAATCAGAAAAGAAAAATTTTAATCATTTAGACGAAATTGAGAAGGATTATAAGGGTGCGCTTGATTTTAATAAGACCCTGGAAAAGCCGATGAATTTATTTGATCTCGCCAACGAATTCAAAGATATTAAGGAAAACTATCAGGAAATTTTAAAAGAAGTTGAAAAGAAAAACCGCAAAAAAGCGTCGGATGGGATAGGGGAGAATGCAAAAAGTTTGGAAGAGTTGGCTTTTTCAATCGATCAAATGTTGAAGAGTAATAAGAAGAAAGAGAACAAAGTAAATATTGAGGATATAAAACAAATTCTTGATAATTTGATTTTGGTTTCTTTTGAACAGGAAAATTTACTGAAAACACTTTCTAAAATTGATTATAATAATCCGCTTATAAATGAGTTGAAAGTAAAGCAAAAGAATATGCAGCGTCAGGTTGAATTTGTGAAGGATTCGCTTTATGCGTTGTCTAAACGTACGCCTGAAATCAGTTCAATCATCAATAAAGAATTGTTGTCGTTGGAAAGCAATGTTGGTTATTCATTCGATAATCTTGAATCAGGAAATATCGGTGGATCAAGAATGTATCAGCAATACGGAATTACTGCGGCCAATAATTTAACCTTGTTTTTGAGCGAAGCGCTTGATAACATTAAAAAACAGGAAGAAGCTGACGGTAGTGGCGAAGGAGATTGTGAGAAACCAGGCGGAAAGGGTTCAAAACCAAGTATGGGTGCGCTTAAAGAGAGTCAAAATTCAATAAAAGAGCAGTTGCAGAAAATGATTGATCAGATGAAAAGCGGCGATATGGGCAAAATGGGTAAAAGTATTGGCCAAACCATTGCGCAGCAAGAGATTATGCAGCAGTTGATTCGTGATATGCTCAATGGTACAACGGTTGGAAAAGAAGCAAAAGGCCAGTTGCAGGCAATTGATCAGTTGTTGGAACAATCGAGGAAAGATTTGATTAACCGTAACATTAGCAATGAGTTAATAAATCGCCAGAACCAGATTTTATCAAAGTTACTTGAAGCCGAAAAATCTGAAATTGAACGTGATTTTGAGGATGAACGGGAATCGAAAACAGCCAATGACATAAAGAAAGCCAACCCTGAAGGTTATTTTGAGTTTAACAATAAAACCAAAAATGAGAATGAACTGTTAAAAAGGAGCAACTATCAGCTGCGTAATTTTTATGACCAGAAATACAACAACTTTTTAAACCAGATTAAGAATTAAATTTGGAACGCTCTTTAGTCATATCTTCACATCTGACGAACATAAATAAAGTCAGAATTTTTCTGGAGAAATATTTTGAAGAATTTTCTTTAAGCAGGAATTCTTTTAATCATGTTTTTCTGGGAATTAGCGAAGCCGTTTGCAATGCAATTTTACACGGAAATCAATTAAATGCTGAAAAGAGTGTATTTATTAAACTGAATTTATACGGTAATCAATTACATGTTGAAGTGGAGGATGAAGGCGATGGATTTTGCGATACTTTATTATTTGATCCCACCTTGCCTGAAAATATAAAATGCGAAAACGGACGTGGAATTTATATCATACGTCAAATTGCCGATGAATTGGTTTTTAAGGAGGACGGAAGAAAACTTTATATGTTATTTACTTTATAGGAATGAGTATTCATTATTGTAACGAAGATGTTACTGCTCCGAAGTTGCAGAAACGAAAAATTACCAGCTGGATTAAGGAAACTATTCATTCGGAAGGTAAAAAATCCGGCGAAATTTCGTTTATTTTTTGTTCCGATAATTATTTATTGGAAGTTAATAAGAAGTATCTGAATCACGATTATTTCACCGATATCATCACGTTCGATTACGTTGAAAACGATATTGTTTCAGGCGACATTTTTATAAGTTGTGACAGAGTGAAAGATAATGCAAAAGAGTTTGATAAAACATTTGAAAATGAATTGTCACGAATAATTATTCATGGGGTTTTACATTTGTTGGGATATAAGGATAAAGTTAAAAAGGATAAACTATTGATGACTCAAAAGGAAGATTTTTACCTTGCGCTATTATCAAATAGTTGATTAATAAATAAATAAAAGAGATGTTACCGTTTTACGATGTTATTGTAGTTGGGGGAGGCCATGCGGGTTGCGAAGCTGCTGTTGCGGCTGCAAATTTGGGTTCGAAAACATTGTTGATTACAATGGACATGACCAAATATGCACAAATGTCGTGCAATCCGGCAATGGGTGGAATAGCAAAAGGTCAGATTGTACGTGAAATTGACGCTTTGGGTGGTTTCTCCGGAATAGTTACCGACAAGTCAAGTATTCAGTTTAGGATGTTGAATCAATCGAAAGGGCCTGCAATGTGGAGTCCACGTTCGCAGTGTGACCGGGTTCGTTTTACTGAATTATGGCGGCATGTATTGGAGAAAACTGAAAATCTGGATTTATGGCAGGACGCTGTTATTTCATTGCATATAAATGATAATGTTGTCACCGGAGTCAAAACGAAGATAGGCGTTGATTTTTATTCAAAGTCGGTTGTGTTGACCAATGGTACTTTTTTGAATGGTTTGATGCATATTGGCAAAGCTCAGATGGAAGGCGGTAGGATTGGAGAGAGCGCATCCTATCATATTTCAGAACAACTATTAAATGCAGGTTTTAAAACAGGTCGGTTAAAGACTGGCACACCTGTTAGAATTGATGGAAGATCGGTTGATTTTTCAAAACTTGAGGAACAGGGTGGTGATGATGTAATTCATAATTTTTCATTTCTGCCTGAAATAAAATCAAGTTTAAAGCAAAAAAGTTGCTGGATTACTTATACCAACGCAGAAGTTCACAGTATCCTTGAAGAAGGTTTTGCTGATTCTCCGATGTATAATGGTACCATTCTTGGAACAGGACCGCGTTATTGTCCGAGCATCGAATCTAAAATTGTGACTTTTGCCGAGCGGACTTCCCATCAGCTTTTTTTGGAGCCGGAAGGAGAGGATACCATCGAATATTATCTGAATGGTTTTTCATCTTCATTGCCCTGGGATGTTCAGTTACGTGCTTTGAAAAAGGTTCCGGGTTTGGAAAATGTTCGCATTTTCAGGCCTGGTTACGCAATTGAATATGATTATTTTGATCCAACTCAGTTGGTACATTCGCTCGAAACAAAGCTGGTTAAAAACTTATTTTTTGCCGGACAGATAAACGGGACTACCGGTTATGAAGAAGCGGCTGCTCAGGGTTTGGTTGCCGGAATAAATGCACACCAAAAAGTGAACGGACTTGAGCCTTTTATTCTGAAACGCGACGAAGCTTATATTGGCGTTTTGGTGGATGATTTGGTCACAAAAGGAGTTGACGAGCCATACCGGATGTTTACTTCAAGAGCCGAATACCGCATTTTATTGCGTCAAGACAATGCTGATTTCAGACTTACACAACGTGCTTATGAATTGGGTTTGGCCAAAAAGGAACGGTTTGATTTGTTTCAGGAGAAAAAAATTGCAGTTGATAAAATCATCGAATTTGTGTCCGGGTTCTCAATTAAACCTCAATTTATTGATGCAATTTTAGAAGCAAAAGGCTCTTCTGCATTAAAGCAGGGAGTTAAATTAATTGATGTTATTCTTCGTCCTCAGATTTCAATATTTGATTTGACTGAAGATATTGCACCGTTTAAATCATTCCTGAAGTTTTTGCCAGAGGAACGTTTTACTGAAATTTTGGAATCAGCAGAGATTGCAATTAAATATGCGGGCTATATTGATCGGGAAAAGTTGGTGGCTGATAAATACCGGAGATTGGAAAATATTACCATTACCGGAAGATTTGATTACAGCAGTATGCATACAATTAGTACCGAGGCGAGACAAAAACTTACGGAAATTCAGCCTGAAACTATTGGTCAGGCTAGTCGTATTTCTGGTGTGAGTCCGTCCGATATTAATGTTTTACTTGTCCTCTTAGGACGTTAATGTTCCACGTGGAACTTTTAAAATTTTAAAATGGAGCTTAAAAATTGTGTTCGTTCGATTGAAAATTATCCTATTGAGGGTATAAGTTTTAAAGATATTACCACCTTATTGAAAGAACCAACCGCATTTAAACAGGTGGTTGATGAAATTTCAAACCGGTTTAAAGACAAGGGAATTACCAAAATTGTATCGCTCGAATCGCGAGGATTTATAGTTGGGGGAGCGGTTGCTTATTGTATCAATGCAGGATTTGTACCAATTCGAAAAAAAGGAAAATTGCCTTCATCTGTTCTTAGCGAGTCGTATGAATTGGAATATGGTGTTGATTCAATCGAAATACATACTGATGCTTTAACCGAAGATGATGTTGTTTTGATTCATGATGATTTGTTGGCAACCGGTGGAACTGCCCTTGCAGCGCTCAATTTGGTGAAGCAAATGAATGTGAAAAAAATCTACTTTTCTTTTATCATTGACCTTACTTTTATTGATACTGAAAAGAAAGTTGAGTTGGCCAATTACGAAACTCATTCTGTTATTCAGTATTAATTTATCTTCCCCCAAAAGCCCTTCTGATGGCAATTAAAAATGCTGAATATATAAAATCCCTGGTTTCGGTTCTTCCTGATCAACCTGGAATATATCAGTATTTTGATGTAAGCGGCAAGATAATTTATGTAGGAAAAGCGAAGAATTTAAAGAAAAGGGTTACTTCTTATTTTGTAAAAAATCATCAGAACAGGAAGACAGAGCTTCTTGTAAGGAGCATTTCAGACATCAAACACATGGTGGTTGAAACCGAACAGGATGCTCTTTTGCTCGAAAATAATCTGATCAAAAAGTATCAGCCCCGATACAACATCCGGCTAAAAGACGACAAAACTTACCCGTGGATTGTCATCAAAAACGAACGGTTTCCCAGAGTATTTCAAACCCGAAATGTCATCAGAGATGGATCAACTTATTTTGGTCCGTACACTTCCATTTTCACCGTTCGCATGTTGCTTGAATTTTTCCGTAAAACCTACAAGCTTCGCAATTGCAAATTGAATCTTTCGGAAGAGAATATCCGCCTGAAAAAGTTTAAAGTCTGCCTCGAATTTCATATCGGAAATTGCATGGGGCCATGTGTCGGGAAATTAGAGCACGATCAATACATGAAAAGTATCGATCAAATTAAGGAGATATTGAAAGGAAATATTTCCGGCGTGATCAAATATCTCAAGGATTTGATGAATCAATTTTCTTCGGAATACAAGTTTGAAGAAGCTGCTTTAATAAAAGACAAGCTTGACTTGCTCGAAAAATTTCAATCAAAATCTACAGTCGCGAGCAATTCTATCAGCGATGTCGATGTTTTTACAATCGATCAGGACGAAGATTTTGCCTACATCAATTACCTGAAAATTATTCAGGGCGCCATCATGCAAACCTATACTTTGGAACTTAAAAAAGTGTTGGATGAATCGCCCAACGAATTATTAGAACTTGCAATCGTGGATATTCGGCAAAAGATATTCAGCAATGCAAAAGAAATTCTGGTGCCCTTTAAGCTGGATTTTGAATTGGAAGGAGTGAAATTTCAGGTTCCCAAACAGGGTGATAAGAAAAAATTGCTTGATTTATCTGAGCGAAATGCAAAATATTACCGCATAGAAAAGCAAAAACACATGTCGATGCCGAAGACCGAAAGGAATGCTGCGCGTATTTTGGAAACCATGCAAAAGGATCTGCAGTTAAAATCTCAGCCAGATCACATCGAGTGTTTTGACAACAGTAATTTACAGGGAACAAATCCGGTGGCTTCATGTGTGGTTTTCAGAGATACACGACCCTCTAAAAAAGACTATCGCCACTACAATGTAAAAACGGTTGTAGGCCCCGACGATTTTGCTTCGATGGAAGAAATTGTTTTCCGAAGATACCGGCGTTTGATTGACGAAGAAAAATCGTTGCCACAATTAATTGTTGTTGACGGAGGCAAGGGACAACTTGGCGCTGCATTAAATGCACTTGAAAAATTGGAGCTTCGCGGAAAGATTGCAATTATCGGAATTGCGAAAAGACTGGAAGAAATTTATTTCCCCGGAGATTCGGTTCCATTGTATCTGGATAAAAATTCGGAGACGCTTAAAATTATTCAGCAGTTGCGCGACGAAGCCCACCGTTTTGGAATTACATTTCACCGCAATAAAAGATCGGGCGAATTTATTAAATCGGAACTCGAAAATATTTCAGGAATAGGAGAGAAGACGATAACTGCGGTTTTAAAGCGTTTTAAGAGCGTCGAGAATCTAAAAAAACAGGGCTACCGTGTGGTTGCCGATGAAATAGGCGATTCTAAAGCACGTATAATCTTCGATTTTTACAAGCTAACCTATTGAAATAAAAATGCTTAAACAGGTAAAGTTTAGGCATTTTTAGGTTTGTTTTTTTGAGTGAACCAGATCAGTTTCTGTACTTGTCTTCCGTATTTAGTAAACCGAGGTAGGTATCGTACCTGCTTTCTGCAATTTGGCCATCGGTCACAGCTTTTTTTACCGCGCACTCAGGTTCGTGCGTGTGGGTGCAATTATAGTACTGACAATTGTTCAGGAGTTCGAACATTTCAGGAAAATAATGTGAGATTTCCTCTTTTTCCATTTCAAGCAAACCAAAACCTTTTATGCCTGGTGTATCAATTATAAATCCGCCAAAGTCGAGATCAATCATTTCTGAATAAGTGGTCGTGTGTTTGCCCGAATGATGCGAATCAGAAATAATGCCCGTTTTCAACATTGATCCGGGTTGAATGAAATTGATGATGGTTGATTTACCGACTCCTGAATGTCCGGAGAAAACATTGGTTTTATTTTGCATCATCATTTTCAGTTCCTCCATGCCAATGTCCTTTTTTGCTGAAATTTTCAAACAGGGATAACCCACCTTTTCATAAACGTCAATCAGGAAATTCATCAGCGAAGTTTGTGCTTCGTTGTAAAGATCAATTTTATTGAAGATGATGCGGCAGGGAATGCGGTAAGCTTCGGCCGAAACCAGGAAGCGATCGATGAAAGTGGTGGTGGTAACCGGATGTTTTATGGTAACAATCAGAAATGCCTGATCGATGTTGGCTGCTATAATGTGCGATTCCTTTGAAAGGTTGGGCGATTTCCGGATGATGTAATTTTTTCTTTCAATTATGTTTGTTATTAGCCCGATAACAGCCCCTTCGGAATTGTTATCTTCCTTTTGTTCAGTTATTTCAACGTGATCTCCAACAGCAATGGGGTTGGTGCTACGGATTCCTTTTAACCTGAAATTACCTTTTATCCTGCATTCTATTGAATTTCCATCGTCGGTTTTTACAGTGTACCAACTTCCGGTCGATTTTATTACAATACCTTTTTTCAATTGTTAATCCAGTTTAAATTAATTACTAATACCTTTGCAACTCCTAGTACACTCCGAAAAGTTGATTGGTTATCCCAAAGGGATAAAATTTGAATAACCATCCCGAGATCTCGGGATGGAAAGAGATGAAACCAAAATCGCAACCCTGAAAGGGTTGAACTTTTAGTGTGCTAATATTCAACCCTTTCAGGGTTGCGTGTTCGTCTTTCATTCTCCCGTGGGTTTCTCCCACGGTTATTCAAATTCAGTCCTTTCAGGACTATTTTTTGACTTTATGACTGACGGAGTGGACTCAACTCTTTAACAAGAATCAAAAGTAACAAAAATTGTGAAAAGGATTTTAAGCTACAATGTAAATGGAATTCGTTCGGCTATAAGCAAAGGATTGCTCAGCTGGCTGCCGGAAGTTAATCCGGATGTTTTATGTATTCAGGAAACCAAGGCGCAACCTGGGCAAATGCACGAAGCTGAATTTGCGGCTCTGGGTTACCATTGTTATGCTCATTCAGCAATTAAAAAGGGATACAGTGGAGTTGCCATCTTTTGCAAGCAAATTCCTGATCATGTTGAATACGGGATGAATCATTCTAAATACGATTTTGAAGGCAGGGTGATTAGGGCTGATTTTGGCGATCTTTCGGTTATAAATGTGTATTTCCCTTCTGGAACAATGGGAGAGCTGCGACAGGCCGTAAAAATGGATTTTCTGGTCGATTTTCAAGCCTACCTGAATGAGTTACGGCAAGTCAGGAAAAATCTGGTTATTTCCGGCGATTATAACATTTGTCGCTTGTGGATCGACATACACAATCCGGCACAGCAGCAAAATACATCCGGTTTTTTGCCTGAAGAGCGCGATTGGTTTGCCCGATTTGTTGAAGATGGTTATGTTGACAGTTTCAGGAAAATAAATTTGGAACCGCATCAGTATTCGTGGTGGAGTTATCGTGCCGGCTCCCGGGGAAATAATAAGGGTTGGCGCATCGATTACCACATGGTTACCAAAGAGATGGAGGATAAAATTCTGGATGCCAGGATTTTGCCTGCTGTTGTGCATTCCGATCATTGTCCGGTATTGGTTGATATTGATTTTTAAACGATGAGAGTAATTCTTCTGTTTCTGATTTTTTTCGTATTTACTGTTTCTGCTTCCGGAAAACCACTCACTGGATTTCTGAAAGCGAAAAAGGACTCAAGTTATATTGAAAGTTATTTTAAGGATTTCATTGTAAACCTTTATTCAGTAGAAAAAACACATTCGCTCGAATTGAGCGATATAAGTAATCCCTACCGTCTTCAGTATCTGCCAAACGGACATTTTAACATGGGTGTGGGAGTTAACTTTCGGTCTTTTGGTTTGAGTATGGCCACAAAAGTTCCTTTTTTACAGAACAATGAATCTAAATTTGGAGAAACGAAGCGGTTCGGAATTCAGAGTTATATTTATACCAATAAATATTCGGTCGATTTATTTTCTTCAAATTCAAAAGGTTATTATTTAAAAAACTCATTTCAGCACTTGAATTCGTTTACAAAAGTCAAGGAATATCAACGGCCTGATATTTCTTCGACCAACATTGGTTTGAGTGTAAATTACATTTTTAACAACCAAAAATTTTCCTACAAGGCGGCATTCAGCGATACGGAGCGACAAAAAAGAAATGCAGGCTCATTCATTGCCGGTGGAAGTATTCTTTCGTACCGCACCAAAGCCGATTCGGCATTTGTTCCAAGTGGATTCGACGAAAAGTTTTTCCTGAAATCAAGGGATGTCAATAAATCAGATGTTTTGGCATTCAATGTAAATGGCGGCTATGCCTATTCGCTTGTTTTTTTGCGAAATGGAATCGTAACAATGTCGTATATCGTTGGAACGGGTATTCAGGATAACAAGTATGATAAAACGACCCAACCTGAAGTTAACAACTGGAGGTTGAGCTTCAATCACACCGGAAGATTGGGCGTTGGTTACCGTTTTAATAGATATTTCGCAAGAGCGTCATTTATTCGTTCCACGCAATTTACGAGTTTGCGGCACAACGATTTAAGAATAGCAAACGGAACTGATTTTATTCAGTTATCGCTGGGAAAACGATTGTCATTCGAATAAGTGAGAAGGTTGTGTTTCTATGTTTTTCAAGGCTCTTGTGTAAATACCTAGCGCTATTCTTTGTCCCCAATTTTCATCGTTTAAGGGCTGTTTTCCTTCAGGCAAAGGGACAGGAGAATTCAATAGGATCCGGGTCCAGTCTTTAATTAAATGGGGCTAAAGCCCAAAAAATGGTATGATCTTCCTCCGTCACATGAATGTGACGGCAAAGGATATTGCTCTGATCGTCTAAACTGCTTATTCGTAGCGCTATCCATTGCTCCCGATAGAAAAATCGGGACAGGCTGTTTGCCTTTAGGCAACGGATAGGTGAACACAATATAACCCGGCTTTAGCCTTGTAAATTATTAACATTACAGCTCCATAAATATTTTGCAGTTTACTATTGTTTCTGATAATTATTTGTTAAATTAGTTTAGAAATTTATTATTGTTCATCAGAAGCGTACGTCCGGCAGAATATCACCTTTATTTTCAGGACGAAATTAGCATTGAAAATAGCGTATTCAAATTTTCACAGGCGTAAAAAATGCCTTCGCAGAGCTTCGGAAAAATTTCAGAAGGCGAAATAAGACAGGAAGGTGCTCTGGAAAAATTTCAGAAGGTAAAATGGAAGCAGTTGGGGTTTCGGAAAAATTTCAGAAGGTTGAAATTGGTCAGGTTGGGGTTTTTGAAATTTTTCAAAGGGCAGATTGCCCAAAGTTTACGACTATTAATGAATGTTTTAGAAGCAAACCCGGTTGAAACTGAATAATACAGCGAGCCAAGCTATTTTTAGATTCCCGGCAGGTTCTAATCTTTTTCGGCAATAATTCCCGGTAATGGAGCAAAATTACAATGCTAAAATTTGATAATTTATTTTGGTATTAATGTGGTTTTTATTTCATAAATTAGGTAATTCTATTTTGATTAAAAACTAATCATTCAAACATGGTACAACTCAGGAAACTATTTCACAATGGAAATGACCAGATTGGGATCTACTTTGGATTTGACCAGGAATTAAAGAACAAAGCCAGAAACATTGGCGCCCGCTGGAGCCAGACGCATAAATGCTGGTACATGTTGAATAATAAGGAAAACTACAAGCTAATAAAGCTTAATTTTAATTCAATTGAAATCATCAAAGATAAAAACGACAAGCGGCAAACTGAACCTGCTTTAATAAAGCAAGAAATTGTTCACATAGCTGAGACTATCAGCGAAATTCGGCTCACCATAGAGGCAGAACATAAGGGTGAAATCCCTGAAATGGCCGGCAAAATTGTTTTTGCAGGAAGTACCGGTAAATACTGGATTGTAAAAGTTCCTTACCGGAAAGGCATCATGCCCAAACTGATGGACATTAAAGGTGTATACTGGAACAAACGACAAAAGGCTTTTTTTGTATTGAGGCACATCAATGTAAAAATTAAGGTAGAAGCTTTGCTGGGTATTGGTGAAATATTCCCTCCTGAATATTATAACCTGGAGACTGTTGTATCGAACCCGAATACTTTTATTGAACTGAATGAATATAAACTTGACAAAAAGTGGATGATACTGACATGTCCGCCAGTGCCGTATTTGATTGAACAGGTAAAACGATGGGAAGGGAGCCGCTTCAGCAACGCCAATAAAGCATACCTTTTGACTGCCACACCCGCAATGCTCGAAAACTTGCAAAAAATAGCCGGGGAACTGAATATTTCTATTCACAACAAGTTGCCTGCTAAATACCTGAGCAAGTATAAGGCCATGAATAAAAAGGAATCGCAATTAAAAAATTTGCGGGAGAGTTTGCTGCAACAAGTACCGTTGATGGCACAAACTTATACCCTGGCTATGCTTGATTACCTGATGGCACAAAATTACAGTGCCAATACAATTCGGAACTATGTGAAATCGTTCAATCTTTTCCTTCGGATTAATGAATACCAAAACCCCGATACTTTAACTGAAATGCAGATTGTGAAGCATTTGGCAGGGATGACCGAAAAAGGGCTTTCGCCATCGAGTTTGAATATGCTGGTAAATGCATTGCTATATTATTTCAGAACGGTACTTAAACGGGATACTTTTGAAATCAGGATGCCAAGGCCACGAAAAGAACATCATTTACCTATTGTACTGACGATGGAAGAATGTTTCAGTATTTTTAGTTTTGTTGAAAATCCGAAACACAAATTATTGCTGCTGATAGGTTATGGAGCCGGATTGCGGCGAAGCGAAATTGTGACGCTAAAATGGGCCGACATACTTTTTGAAGAGCATAAAATCCATGTGAAACAAAGTAAGGGGAACAAAGACCGCATCGTGATGTTGCCCTATTCGATTGTTGTTTTGTTGAAGGATTACCGGAACCTTTACCCGAGTGATGAATGGGTTTTTGCCGGACAATACAAGGGCGAAGCACTAAGCGTTCGAACCGTGCAGCAGGTAATGACAAATGCTGTTACCAAGGCAGGACTTGAAAAGAAAGCGA
>JAUYMU010000002.1 GCA_030698405.1 Bacteroidota bacterium | reverse complement strand
AAGGTAGGTGGCGGCACTGGCTAACTGGTTTCAATTCCAGTATGGTGCGATTGGTAGTTTGCCCATAACATATAATGTTCCCAATGTTCGAGTTTCAATTCCAGTATGGTGCGATTGGTAGATCTTCTATATTTACAACTGGCAGTTATGGTGTTTCAGTTTCAATTCCAGTATGGTGCGATTGGTAGGGCAGTGAGGTTAGAGAACAGAGCAGATTTTGCGAGTTTCAATTCCAGTATGGTGCGATTGGTAGCTGGTGGATCTTTTATTCTCTCAGGAGGAGAAGCAGTTTCAATTCCAGTATGGTGCGATTGGTAGGGCTGTGCGATATGATCAATCACTCCATATACGGGTTTCAATTCCAGTATGGTGCGATTGGTAGCGAACGCGAACTGGAAACCCTGATTGCCGCCTCGGTTTCAATTCCAGTATGGTGCGATTGGTAGTTTTCGTTCATGTAAATGTACTGACCGGTTAAGGTGTTTCAATTCCAGTATGGTGCGATTGGTAGAAAAAATAAGGTAGGTGGCGGCACTGGCTAACTGGTTTCAATTCCAGTATGGTGCGATTGGTAGCCAAAGCGCGGCCAGTAGCCGAAACCTGGTTCCAGTTTCAATTCCAGTATGGTGCGATTGGTAGCGCAACCTGCAACCAACAGGCGGCGATAAAATGTTAGTTTCAATTCCAGTATGGTGCGATTGGTAGAATAGTGCGAGCCACCAAACAGCGAGCGGTCGGCAGTTTCAATTCCAGTATGGTGCGATTGGTAGCTCAGATGGGTTTATTACCTCTTCGCATTGACTTGTTTCAATTCCAGTATGGTGCGATTGGTAGTCAAAGCCCTCAATATTGCGGATGAATTCCGCATTATTGTTTCAATTCCAGTATGGTGCGATTGGTAGCTTTTAAGCATATCGGGATTAACCCAAAAAACGAAGTTTCAATTCCAGTATGGTGCGATTGGTAGGAAATTTAAAATTTTGTTTGTAGCACTTTTGCCGAGTTTCAATTCCAGTATGGTGCGATTGGTAGACTGCGGTTAATTATATCGCTATTCCTGAAGTTTGTTTCAATTCCAGTATGGTGCGATTGGTAGGAACCGTCATTTTCGAGTTTGAAAACATCCTCACTATAGTTTCAATTCCAGTATGGTGCGATTGGTAGATCGGTTTGAGTGGTAACAAAATAATTGAATCTCTGTTTCAATTCCAGTATGGTGCGATTGGTAGTTTTCTGACACAATCAAAACAAAAGTTCCTTTCTGTTTCAATTCCAGTATGGTGCGATTGGTAGTTAATAAAGGGGGATTTCATTACCCTTTCCCATAAATGTTTCAATTCCAGTATGGTGCGATTGGTAGTTGATTCCACGTTTGCTCCGCGTTGCATTCTCAATGCCGTTTCAATTCCAGTATGGTGCGATTGGTAGATAAGCGGCATCTCCAAAAAGCTGTAATTTCAACGTTTCAATTCCAGTATGGTGCGATTGGTAGATTGTTGGCTATACTCATAATGTGTTTGTTGGTAGTTTCAATTCCAGTATGGTGCGATTGGTAGCCGTTAGTCAGCGAATAAGTATCTACACCATTAACGAGTTTCAATTCCAGTATGGTGCGATTGGTAGATAATGCCTGCCGGAAATTGTGCCCTTCAGTATCGGCAGTTTCAATTCCAGTATGGTGCGATTGGTAGAAATAAGGTAAGTATTTCTGCAACCCGCTGCGCAGTTTCAATTCCAGTATGGTGCGATTGGTAGGCGCCATCGGAACAGGCTCCGGCAGCGTTTTTAATTCGTTTCAATTCCAGTATGGTGCGATTGGTAGTTTTATTGACCGGTTTTTGCTCCTTCATTGTCAAGTTTCAATTCCAGTATGGTGCGATTGGTAGAAACTTTCTTTCCCTTATTACGGCCAAATTTGGTTGTTTCAATTCCAGTATGGTGCGATTGGTAGACGGATGCTGAAAAAGCATCCTGACCGCATAACCACGTTTCAATTCCAGTATGGTGCGATTGGTAGCCGTGCGACGACTCAAAAAAATAAGTTCATCCTTAGCCGATTAACTTTTGCAAACGTAGTGTTTTTATCTCTAAATATTGTCGATCGCCCAAAGGGTATTTTCCCCGGGAGATCGACAATATAACTTATGTATCTTATTTTCAGTATGTCAAAGAACTGAACTTTTTGTTTTCAGTAAAATTAGCTGCATTATTTTTGTTCGTCACTGCAACCGACAACTTCAATCATAGAAAATTGCCGAGGTTTTGGCGTTCGTGCCCAACTATTTCCTTGTCTAACCATTTTTCCTGTCGGGTTTTAAATACAATCAGGCTGTCGGTTTCTTCGTCCATAATCAGCATGGCCTGATGTTTTAATTCAAGCAACTTCACCTCCGAAATTTCGCCTTCGAATACCGAATTCTGAATCCAGTTCAGGTATCTCCGGCAAAGTTTCAGCATCTTGCCACATTGTTTCTGGCCAACATCGTAAACTGCAATTACATACATAGCTATTTGGTTTGGTTTTTAATGCAGGTTTTTAAGTTCGTCCATCATAGCAGGGCGTCGTTTATATATTTCCCTGAAAGAAGTCAGCAGCTTCGTCACAAGCGGTTTTCCTTCCTCCAGCTTTTGAACATGTTTAAGCATCGAGGCCAACTCATGGTAATCGCCACGACTATTGGACATAGCCGCAAAGTTTTCGCAGACCAGTTCGTAAAGTTTTGTAATTTCCGCCGAAAACTTAGGTAAAAGATAAGTCTCGTAGGTTTTTATCAATCGGAACTCCGCATTTTGCGTAATCAGTTGAAGCAATTCAGGCAACATCAGCTCAGCAGCATACAATTCGTAAAGGAAATTCCAGTTCATGCGGCTCTTTTTCAGGGTTGCGATTATCCTTGCAAGTTCTGCAGGCCATTTTTCAGGGCCAATGGTTTGCTTCAGTAGTGGGTAATATTGTTGGTTCCTGGCGTAAAACAGTTCGCGCAACAATATCAGGTATTTATCTTTCTGATTGGTTTTCAGGTAGATTTCCAGCAATTGTTCTTTCCATTCACGGGTTGTTCCGCTGTGGTTTTGTTCCTCCGAAATCCGAATGCCTTCCTCAATCAGCTTTTCTGCTTCGTTGTAATGCTTTAGCTCCAGCAATTCGTCCAATTTCATTTTCCTGAATTCGGAATGCTGAAGGTTTTCGTTTATCAGGCCAGCATATTCGGTCATTCGACCCAAAGATTTTAGTAACCATGCCTTTTGCTGAAGGAGGCTTACCAATTCATAATCGCTGGTTGTTTTCCTGATGGCCGAATCGAGCAATGGAAATATTTCGTTGGTGCGACCGGTAACTTCGGCCAGATCAACCATCGAATCAAGTATCAGGTCGTTCCCATAGTTTTCGTACTTGTCTTTCGGGTACTCGGTTTTGTGCCAGCCAAACATCTGCTCTTTCAGCGGCATGGGTACTAAAGCGTTATCTGCCAGTTCAGTAATAAGGTTAAACGCCCCTTCAAACGAATCACCTATCATTCCATCCGAATCGTCGATGTCTCCGGTTACTTCGCTTACCTGTTCAACAACAGCCGAAGCAATCAGCCAGGTTTCGTTAAAGTTAGTCCGGTTCAGAAGTTCGGTTGCCTTATCGAGTAAATTAAACACCGTACGAAAAGCTTTGCCTGCATGTGAATAATCGATAAAACCGTACTGTCCCATTGCCGAACGCAGCGATTGAGCAATCAGTTTGGTGTATTGTGCCTTTCCTCCCGCTGGATTTTTTTCGGCAAAACTCACCTGAAATGCCCGCTTGAAGTTCTTGTCCGAACCGGCATATTGTTTCACGAAACTGCGCAGTTCGTCGGCAGAAACCACTGCTATCAATTGTTCAAAGGTTTTTGTTTTGGGCTCATTCTCCTGAACATTTTCAGTAATAATTTCCTTTTTATCCTGAATGGCCAATACCGTAGCCACCACATGTTTGCAGATTTCGCCATCATAAGGACAGTCGCAATTCCATTCCTGAACATGGCCGAATTGGATTTCAACTGAAACTTCATAATCATCGTTTCCCGAAACAATGGCTTCCCAATGGCCGTTGCCCTCGTCTTCCAGGTCGCCAACAGCTCCATCTTCGAAATACGATTTTCCCCGCTTCCAAATTGCAGGTTCAACCATTTTTTTGAATTCTTTAATGTCGATCATGTGTTACTTTTTACGCTGTTAAGATTGAGTTAGATTGAAAAAATAGATTGAAAGGAAAAGATTGATTGAATTGATAGGGATTGAGTTAGATTGAAAAGAAAAAGATTGATTAGATTGAGTTAGATTGAAAAAATAGATTGAAAGGAAAAGATTGATTGAATTGATAGGGATTGAGGAAGATTGATAGGGACCGAGTTAGATCGATTGTATTCATTATCTTCATTTCCGAAAGCTTCAAAATATCAAGAGCAAACCGTTTCATCCTGTTTCTGACTTCAATCTTATAACTTAACCAATCTTGATTTTCCATTTTATGTATTTTAAAGTTTACATCTCATTATCAATCTCCTTATTGTCAATCTCTTCAATCTTCTTATTGTCAATCTCTTCAATCTTTTTATTATCAATCCTTTTCAATCGGTTACAGAGCTGTCGAAGTACGGTTACAGAGCTTGTCAAAGTATCAATCTCCTCAATCTTTTCAATCCCTACCACCACATTTTAAACGGCTTATATTCTTCAATATCAAGCAAATGCTTTTGCAACTTGTAGCATTCCAGTTTGATCAGGTGCTTGTAGCTTACCGATCTGTTCAGCGTGCGGTGTGCAATGGTTTCTTCCAGCCGGTCTTCAAATGCCTGAACAAAGGTTTTTTTACCATTTGCTTTCAGGATTACGCGGTTTAGGTTAGCTTCAAAATGATCGGTTTGGATCATCTTCTTGTTCATCACCTTGAAAATAACACGGTCAACCAGCAGCGGTTTAAATACTTCGGCCAAATCAAGCGACAACGAAAACCTCCGTTCGCCCGGTTCGTGCAAAAAGCTGATGGTCGGGTTGAGTTGCGTTTGATGAATGGCTCGCAAACACTGGCTGTAACACATCATGTTCCCGAACGAAATCAATGCGTTCACTTCATTTTGAGGTGGCCGGTAACTTCGTCCGCTCATGCTGAAATCGTTGATGATCAGCTCAAACGCTTCGTAATAGTTTTTTCGGATGTTTCCTTCAATGCCCATCAACTCGTCAATAGCCGTTGTCTCCGGAATTTTAATCCTCAAATCCTCAACAATCCCGATGATTGGTTCAAGATCTTTCCCGCGGCTGTTGTAGTATTTCAGGTTTTTGACCATGTTGTAGCTGGCGCCGTCCAGAATCCGCTGAGCCACATCAATGCGCTTCTTTTTATTTAGTTGCATTTTGGTCTGTGCAATCAACATCTTTCCTGAAATCAAAGCTTCGCGGGGCATAAACGAACCGGTGTAATTCTCGTAATAATCGAAGAAATGAACCGGTATTTGTTCCTGTCCAAGGAAGTTATACATGGCCGAGTTGGCATCAAGGTTACCGAAACAATACAATTCGCTCACGTTTTCAACCGGAAGGAAACGCGGTTTTTCTTCATTTCCATCTTCATCGTAAGGAGTAAATTTCAGGGTATTGTCCTTTCGTTGCAAACGTCCGGGGTTGAACAGGTAGTAGGTTTTTTTCATGGTTTGAAAAGATTGATGAGATTGAAAAGATTGATTTAGATTGAATGAGATTGAGGAGATTGGTACTTCGACAGGCTCAGTAACCGTACTTCGACAGGCTCAGTAACCGATTGGTTAGGTTGATAGTTTTTTACGCATGCTTGACAGGATTTTAATACGTTCGAAACTTTCAGCATGTAAATTTTGTGCAAATTCCTTACCAAGTAGTCCTGAGCAGATCAGAAGGTCGAGCCAAAGTTCCGTTTCGTCGGCTTCTTCAACGGTTATTGAGAGTTTACTAAAAAACTCAGCTTTCGATCGGCCACGCATGGCAGCCCGGAAATTGGCATACACCGATGTGCCTGACTTAGTCAACTGGTAATTAATTACTTTCCCTCTTGTCGATTCTGGTATCATTTCTGAAAGTTTCAAAATATTCAGTGCAAATAACTTCAATCTGTCCCGAACTTGAATCTTATGACCTATCCAATCATGATTTTCCATTGTATTATGTTTAAGTTTTTAAATGTCAATCCTTTCAATCTTTTTTAATCGGTTACTGAGCTTGTCGAAGTGTCAATCTCCCTCAATCTTTTTTTTCAATCTTTTTCTTATTCAATCTCCCTCACTTTCCCTCACTCTTTTTCTATCAATCCTTTCAATCGGTTACTGAGCTTGTCGAAGTATCAATCTCCCTCAATCCTTTCAATCTTTTCAATCTCATTTCCCCAATCTTTTTCTTTTCAATCTTCTTTTCAATCTTCTTTTCAATCTTTCCTCCCTCAATCCTCTCAATCTCTTTTTCCAATCCCCTCAATCTTTTTCTCCTCACTCCCCACTCCAGCAGAAATCAAAATAGCTGCAATTCCGGCATTTCGTCTTTGGAATTCTTTCCGGGCAATGTTCATCCTGAATAATCTTTTCAATTTTTTCAATCATCTCCCTGATGGCTTCCCTGTCGGGAGTGGTGAGCATCACCTCGTCGGTTTTGTGCAGTTTCGGATATTCGAGCAGTCCGGTAGCGCCTTCAATGCCATTTTGTTCAAGCACATACAGGTAATATTTAACCTGCCATTCGTGGGCTTCCTCGTGCTTGTCCGATTTCTTGATTTCGTGCACCACTTTATTCTTCGGATCGTAAAAGTCGATTTTGATACCGTCGAGTGAAATTTCCTGGTATTTTTCGCTGCGGCGAGGGTAGGAGGTTTCATGCAGTAACTTCCCTTCGTACACCAGTTCCGATGTCGATTCCATGTTAATGCCGTTGGCAAAAAGCCAGAGTTTACGGTGACAGATGAGGTAATAGTTGAAGTGGGTTCCGGTGGTGAGCATGGTTTGAGGGGATTGAAAAGATTGATGAGATTGATAGAGATTGAATTGAATTAGATTGAAAAAGATTGAAAGAAGATTGGTGGATTAGGTTGATACATTTTTGCGCATGCTCGATAAGATTTTAAGCAGTTCATAGCTTTCTTTATGCAAGTTTTGTGTGAAATAATTACTCTGAATGCCTGAACAGATTAATAAGTCAATCCACATCTCGGTTTCGTCGGCTTCTTCAACGGTTATTGAGAGTTTACTAAATAACTCAGCTTTCGATCGGCCACGCATGGCAGCCCGGAAATTGGCATACACCGAAGTGCCCGATTTTGTAAGTTGGTAATTAATTACTTTCCCTCTTGTCGATTCTGGTATCATTTCTGAAAGTTTCAGAATATTCAGTGCAAATAACTTCAATCTGTTTCTGACTTCAATCTTATAACTTAACCAATCTCGATTTTCCATTGTATTTTGTTTTAAGTTTTTAAATGTCAATTCTTTCAATCTTTTTCCCTCAATCTCCTTCAATCGGTTACTGAGCTTGTCGAAGTGTCAATCCCCTCAACCTCAACCTCAACCTCAATCTTTCCAATCTCCCTCAATCCTTTCAATCTTTTTCTTTTCCAATCTTTTTCCTCAATCCTATCAATCTGTTACTGAGCTTGTCGAAGTATCAATCTCCTCAATCTCCTTCAATCTTTTTTAAAGATATTCAGGTAAAGAATCTTTCTCAATGATGTATTTTTTGAGTGAAACCAATGTCGGTCTAAGTACTATTTTTAGTTTTTTTGTTCGTAGGCATTGGTGATGAAAAATTCAGTTTCCTTTTTAACTTCATCAAAAGATCGAACTGATTGCTTTTGCTTCCCGGTCGCGGATGTTGCAGTTGTACCGGGATTCCTTAGCAAATTAGCTACATCATTGTCCAGTTTCTGGGTTTTGCTGAGCATTTTATACAGTTCGTCCACAATATGTTCCAGGTGTTCCCGCTTATGTTCTTTTACCAGTTGTCTGACTTCAGTAATTTTCAAGGGGTTATTTGTATTTGGCATGATATTTTTTTGCTTTCCATAATTTATTCAATTCCTCTCTCATGGCTGAACGGTAAGGGTGACGGACCAAAAGCACTGATCTTAACTCATTTGTCGATGGAAACCCATGATCCAGTTTAGCCATTTCTTCCAGATACTGTGCCAGTTCGCGGTAGGCCGGCCTGCCTGTATTGGAATCACCAAAATCTAAAATAGCGGTTTTATAAAATCCAATCAATTCATCCGAATAATTTGATTTGAGGTATCCGGCATAGTCTACCAAGGTATCGATTTGGGGATTCTGTTTTACCATGTCAAAAAGCCTGTCCCATAACTTTTCCTCAATAAAAACTGTGGCCAAAGGTTGATTAAAGTTCTCCGTGAAATATGTCTCGTTCCTTTTTTCGTCGATTAGTTTTTTAATGATGTTCTCACGCTCAATGAACCATTCATCAGGTGAAAAAATACTTTTAAGCTTTCTGTAAAACTGAATTTCATGGTTGTACCCGAAAAACAACTCCAAGGCTATTTTTTTTTCTTCTTCAACATGATTGATCTGTTCACAGATTTTAAGTAACTTAACTTTCCACCTTTTTCCGGTATCGGGTTGATTATTATTGGCAGCTATAATAATCCCTTCCTTTACAAGCCGGATAGCTTCGTTGAAATTCCTTTCATCAAGATATTTGTTTACCCGTATTTCACGGAAGTCGCTAAGATACAGGTTGTCATCAATAATCCTATTGGCTTCGGTGTCTTTTCCTTCTTTCTGAAAAAGCCGGGCTTTGTATTGCAGGTATTTTTTTGTTTGGTATTCTTTCGACCAGCCATTTTTCCGGCTGGCATTTTCTAGTAATCTATCAATCAGCACATAGGCCTTTTTTAATTCACTGCCGCTTTTGGCTTCAGCAAAAATCAGGGATTCCAGTCCGTCAGCACATCCGTAACCATCATAATCTGGGTTGTTCATTTGCTGTAAGAGCCAGTCAAAAACTTTTGTCCTGAAGTCTATGTCATCGGACGCGTCGAGGATTTTGCCCATAATCGTGAAAGCCCAGAGAATAGCCCCTCCGCATTCACCGCCCGAGTCGTCCATATTTTGTATGGCATTGATACCCGCTGGCGCTACAGCCGCTGCCACATTAAAAGCCTCGCGCAGGAAACCTTTTCCGATGTATCCTTCGGCCCTGTACAATAAATCGTAAACAGGCGACATGGCGACAGGAGCATGGTCGCAGTCAATATAGCCACGACGGTCAGATACAGCGTTCAGTCTCTCTGTAATCATTTCCCGGTATTTTACCATACTTTCAGTTTCGTCAAAGTCCGAATAATCATTTCCTCGCTCAAAGATGGTTCGGGGTATCTTTTCCTTAAAGTTGTTTAAATTCATCATCTCCGTTTCTAATGATTATCACGTTTATTAACATCACTTTATCAGAATGGCAATTCACCATCTTCATCCGTGTCAATGTTTGCCGGAGGTTCATCTGCCGAAAAATCGGGTTCTTCGTCGCAGTCGCAGTACTCGCCGTAAGGGCAGGTCATGGGGTCGCCGGTGCATAGTTCGAGATCCATTCCAGACGAAGGAAGGTATTGAACATCGAAGTCCCAATTTGTTGTGAGTACTTCGTATAACATTTCCGGCGGCAGGTCTTCCGGGGCATCTATCAGGTCGATATGCAACGATTCAAAAACCCTAAAAATCGCTTCATTTACTTTTTCCCACTCCTCCCACGACAAATCAATCACGTTTGGGAAAACCTCCGACCCAATCCCAGTCCACTCCGAGATCGGTTTAAAAGGCACCAGCGCCAGTTCGGCGATTTCAGGATTATCATCAAGATGTGGCGGAACTTCAAAATATTCCGGATCAGGCGGGTTCTCTGCCGCCCAATCCAGGTCCTCAATCAATTGTTCGATGTAGCGTTGCATGGTTTTATTTTTCAGGATTAATCTCGAATTCAATGTTCTGCCAAACGTATTTCTCCAGCTCTTTTTGTTTAAATGCGAACCACTGTTCACGGCAGTCAGAGTTTTCGATCGTGTTTTTGAAATTGGCGAAAGGATGCCGGCGCTCCAGTGCATTGATCAGTTGCTTTTGCAGTCTTTTATCATCAACTTCCTGAACAAAATTCTCCATAATCTCAAAGGATTCATGTGATTCGGGCGGATCAACGCTGATGCACTTTTCCCAATTTTTGTGTTGAAGATCAAATTCGTCGTCCTCCTCTTCCTCATCATCTTCAGTGAAGAATCGTTCTTCCAGCAACGACTTGGGCACGTCTTCCATTTCGAGGGTAGCGGGGTTGATGAAGCATATAGATCCGCAGTCGATGGCTTCGGCTGTTTTGCGCACCAATTCGCGGTATTTCTCCGGAATTTCAACTACATCATCAGGTTCTTCGTAAATTTCTTCGAGCAGAAAATTCAAAATCTGCTGAAGCTTTTCTTCGTCATCTTTCACCGAGTGAAGAATCGGAAGGATTTGGTTGAGCAATTCATCGTTTTTCATTTCGCTTAAGTTATTGTTGCAATTTATTCGTAATAATCTTTATACAAAAATCTTATTTCGTCAGCAAAACCATAACCACATGGTTCAGCATACTTTACGCAATCCTGACAGCGGAGTTTGAAATGCTCCAATAATCCTCGCTTTTTCAAAAATTTTAATGCCAGCTCGTAATTGTTTGCCGTGCTCGTGTAAAATTGTTCCGACATATCGCCATACTCGTTGGTAAATTTACAGGCCATTTCGGGCAGTGTTACCATCAAATCGCCAAGCAATTCGGGCGAAGGGTTTAAACTCCGGAAATCGGCGATGGCTTTTTTAGCCTCCGAGAAACGTAATTTGCCGATTCCAATTAAAGTATTCGTAAAAAATTCGTTGACAATGACATCCTTGTATTTCCCGAACTTTCCCTGTTCATCGGGGTTAAGGAAATACTCGAAATACTCCTTTGCCGGTTTGCATGTATCGTACAGCCCAAGTACCTGCTCAATAACCTGTTCTTTGGTGAGCGATAACAGATGTTTTTTTAATGCGGTTTTCGACATGGTGGTGGTGTTATTGTTGTTTTGTTTACACCTGACAGGTTTTGGAAACCTGTCAGGTGTGGGGTTAAAGAAATATACTCGTGTCAATTTTCTCTGAATCAAATCCGTATTCTGGTGAATAACACATCTTCCAATTTAATAAATACTTGAATCCCAGTTTATCTTTTCCAGGATCGAGAAAGGTTGCAATTGAATCTAATTGTTTTTTATAAACCGAAATACAAAATTGTGACATGAAACTTCCCACCTTCTTTATTTCTATTTGCGATAAAACAAAATCGTCAATTTTACAACTAATTAGGTGTTCGTAAAAATCGAACAATTTAGGGCCGTCAACATTTTCTTTATCTTCGGAGAGAACTCCTATCCGCTCAAGATCAGAATGATTCTCAAAAAAGGTAACCGGAATGGAAATGGGTATAAATAATTGCTGACTATCATTATTCTCAATTAGTTTAAACTCATCGTGAAGTTTTGAAAAATTAAAATCTTTGAAATACTGGTAATAATGACCTGCCGCAAAAAGATTGCTATTCATCTTTTTGCGTTTTTCTTCAAAGACTTTTTCATATAAAGCATGAAATTGCTTCTTTACCAATATCTCTTTGTAATCGGCGAAAATCTCTTTGTCAGTTTGCTGAACCTTGTAACGAGAATCTGAACCATAAATGGTGCTTGTTTTGTCACAGTCAAACATGTAGACGATGCATTTTTCTTTGGATGCATTACGATTGATACGACCAGCCAATTGTTCATCACTGTCGATAAGTGAACGATCCTTAAATCCTAAATCCATATCAATGTCAACACCAGCCTCAACAACCTGAGTTGATACAACAACGATTTTGGGATACTCTTCTTTTTTTATTGAATCAATAATTTGCTTCCTTCTGAATTCCAAGATGTCGCCGGAAAGTAAAAGAATCTTAAAGTCGCAAAAACGGTTGTCACTATTGATAATGCTAAAGAAAGCTGTCGCTGTTTTTTTTGTAATAAATTCGATCAGTACTTTTATACAGTTATTATTTATAGATGCATATTGTTCCGCCTTTTCAATCATGAAATCAGACAGTTCGGAAAGATAGTTTTCTTTTTCTTCGCCATTCTGAGGTCTGTTCTTATCGGCCAAAGTAAAGTCAAATGTAACCCGACCCGCAAAATTGAGGTTAGTGAAATACTTCTCCCGATTGGAAATTAGTGAAACGAAAGTTCCTTTAAGGTTTTCATGCAATGCATCTATTTTCGGAAGAGTTGCCGACATGATTAAAACCCGAATATTAAAAAGTTGTGCGTAGTTGGCAAGAAAATAAACAATTTTATCCCAATGCTCTGGATTATAGGTTTGAATTTCGTCAATGATTACAACCGAATTGCACAGCCGATGGAGCAGATAATTACTCTCTTTTTCATTCCCCTTTAAAATATCGAAAAAACGCACATGCGACATTAGAGAAATTGGGTAATTCACAAACAAGTTGTCAAGAAATAACCGCTTTTCATTTCCGTAAGCACCATCCGCCTTTTCATGAAATCCTGCCTTTGAATGAAGTTGAATAATGGTATTGTTATCAATTTCTAGTGTTTCTTTTATCGATTTAAATGTTTGGGTGATTAAAGTTGTAAATGGAAAAACGTAGAAAACTTTACTTAATGAAGAATCGATATTCATTAGTTCGGTTGCGAAGGCCAGTGATAAATTTGTCTTTCCTGCTCCGGTTGGGGCTTCAAGATAAAAACATCTGCTTTCAGAATGCTCTCTTAGATTCGAAATCATTTCGGCAGTAAGCTTTTGCCTCAGAAAATTCAAGTTTTGGTTGTTCCGTTCACTTAGCTTTTCGAAAGGGAAAGAATGGTAATGTTCTAAATTCGAATATAAGTCCTTGTTATAAGGCTTTACTGTTTTGAAACGTTCTATCAATTTTTTCTTTTCCTCATTGGATAGAGTGCCGAATTCGTTGACTTTTATTTTTGTCATGAATTCGTTGGTTGCGTAAAAATCAGAAGCAGTCAATAAGGAATAGAGTAGTTTGGTGGTTGCAAACAGATTAAAGTAGGCTTCAGGTTTATCAACCAAATCTCTAAATTCTCCAAAGATATCCTTCGCACTTTGATAGAAGCTTGAACAAAAATTTTCATCTAAAAAGATGTGATAAATTTCTAGAAACGAATAACAATCATCGATTTGTTGGTTGTCAAATTCTAAAGTAAGATCAATTGTTGGATTGTGATGCTTTATGATAGCTCCTGAAAACAGTAGAATCGAAAAATATAGTATAAGCTTTTCATCCTCATCAAGCTTTTTGTTTTCAAAGACTTTTTTGAAAAAGATATTTGAAAAGAGATATGCTCCAAGCAGAGAATGATTGGATTGAAATGTGAGCTTTTTATCCTGTTCGAATAAAGTATTTTCCATTTTAAGCACTTGGAAATTCGGGTTCGCCTTACCCAAATCATGGTACACAATGGCTGCAAGAAATACTTCTTTTAATTGATTACCCCATTCCGTTTCATTTCTAATTGGCATAAGTACTATGAGTTTTTCAATTAAAGAATCTATAATGTTTTCAACTCCATGAGATTCTATTAATCTCAAACAATATGAGGACACTAACTCGGAGTGTTCAAAAAGCGATTCTTTTACCGATTTATCACTAGACAAATGGGCATAGTAAGTATTGTGAAGCTCTTCGAAAATTGGCAGAAGGCTATTTATACAATCCTTAGAACAATTGAATGATCTCATTATTTGACAACTTATACAGTGGATAAGATTCTGGTAGCATATAATCTTGTTTTAACTCCCAGTTTGTGAATGCAAAATCTTTGTATTCATATTGAAATAAAGGTGATTCGATATAGCCTACTGGCAATCGCTCAAAATACATGTATTTACTTCCACTCATTGATAAAACTCCTGGACGAAAACGAGCATTATACTTCCCATCTTTCACTGTTTCTTCTTTGATAAACAGGCTATTTATCTGGAAAACTCCTTCGGGAGATAATAGCTCATATTCATATTCCTTGAAATTATCCCACCACAACGAGAATTCATTTTTCCCCAAGTAAGGGAGATATTCTGCTTTATTTTCTTTAAGAAAGTCATAGAGTTTAGCCTCTGTCTCGTTCTCAATGTCAAGCATAATCCAACATTTAAAAGCCGGAGCTACCAACGCTTGTTCTGTTATCATTAGGTTCCCACCTTCCTCTTCACTTGCTAATCCCGTTGTATTGTTGTATTTGATAATGGTTTTGGAAAAATTTCCATTCTCATGATAGGTTTTTCCATTCTCTTCCAATGGAGCAATTGAAACTTTTAAGTCCTTTAATTTTTTGTAATATTCAGGCATTTCTCCATGCTTTTGAAACCCTTTTTCACCAATAATTGCCCCAAGGATTCCCAGTAATGAGGGTTTGTGAAGCATATTGAAGGTCAGATAAATCGGATCATTTGTATCTGGTTTCTTCAAAAAACCAAAATCAGATTTAATATTAATTGAAACTAATTTTTCCATATTTAGGTTGTTTAAACCTGACAGGTTTCAGAAAACCTGTCAGGTTTAGATGAATCTATAAACTTTTAATTGATGTGTTTTGAGGTGCGTTTTTTACCTCAATTGATGCTTGGTTTAAATAGATTTCAATGGATTCAATATCTGCGGTATTTGTGTCAACAACTGTTTTCAATTCAATTAAATCAAGTTGCACCTTACCATCAACCTTTTCTTTTTCCATTTTCATCAATTGGGTGAAATTTGGAAGAACAAGCTTAGACTCCGGTTTTAACGTAACCCAAACCAATAATTCATTTTCACAACCAGCTTTGGCAGCCGAATCGTAATAGGTCACACCTTTTTGCAAAGCTTCTTTCAATTTGCTAATATCATCTGCAGATAGATCATTAGCATCTTTTCCAGCTAAGCTAACTATTTCTTCCAAGTTTTTAGGATTAACCGAAAAATGATGCAGGTAATGACCTTCGTGTAAACGGCTTTGGTGTCCAAGCGTTGTAGCAGAGTTATCTTCGCTTGCTTCATTCGGGTTTCTGAACGGCGACATTATTTGCTCTGAATAGAAATTGTTTTCGTGCCAGATATTTACCCCATGAGTAATCTGAACTGGACCATGTACAGAAATGGCGACATTATTTGTCTTTGATTTTTTTGCAAATGTTGCTCCGAACAAACGAATATCAATACAGCTCAGAAGATCTTTAGCAATAATCTTTTTGTCTTTTTCTTCCTTATGCTCTGGGAAAGCTACCGCAAAAGCGTCATCTAAGCTATAAGGAATAAAATCCTCATTGAATCGCTTGAAGTAGAAAACCTTTTCTGAACGATAATTCTCTTTGAGGAAATTTTTAACGGCATATTTTAATGCCTTATCGGTTGCATAAACTACTCCATTGGGTAAAGTCCGGGGTTGTCCTGAAAAGTCAGCATTATAATTTGCATTCACAGCTTTTACTATTGCAGCTCCAAAAATTCTTTTTGAATAAGTCATTTTATTAGTTTTTAAGGTTATTGTTTTTTGAATATTGATTCCGAAAAATATCCAGCTAGAATCATTGGCAAATGTTCTTTCATATTCGTAATGACTGGAATAAATCCCATTACTTCACTGAAAAGCTTATCGAATTCATATTTATTCGGATATAAGGCGAACTTGTATTTATACAAATTGAACGTACTTGCAATTGCTTGTTTAAAGAGGGTAGGTTCGGTTTTTTGCAAAAAAGGTTCAAGTAATGCGTGCGAACGGTTTGCAGATTCACTTTGAATCAATAGTTTCCAAATGATCTGCCCTGCTGCAAAAGCGAATTCGTCATCAGTTTCTATGTGAAACGATTCTGTTTGTGCAATTTGCCGAAGATTTGTTTGTAATTCAACAGTTTTGTTTGCCATACTATTAGTTTTAGGGTTATTATCAAAAAGTGGTTGTAAGCCGAACCATATGCTTAATTTTTTTCGTATTTGTGTTGTCTTTTTCAGTTCTTCATCATGTCTGAGGTCGTCGAAAATGGAATCCCGAAACATTTCATTTACCATACCCATAGTGATCTCTTGTTGCTTTGATTTGTAAATGAAATCGAACCAAGCTTTTCGGTATTTCAGAAGTAAATTCAGAATTGCATCAGTAAGTCCATATTTGGGGTTTACTTTTAGATCTTCAAAGAAATTATTAAATGTAGAATCTTCTCGAACTAGCTGTTTGTTAAAAATTGGATTGACAATCTGAAATAAGAAACTAAATACGTTGTGATCTTTGCTGTTGAAATAAGCAGTTGGTTCTATCCCGAAGATATCTTTAATAACAAAATCATTTTCTTCCTTATCTTTTAGCATATACTTAAAAACAGGTACAAAATCCAAGTCAATGATTTGTCCTTTCTGAACAAAAAAGAGATAAAAGTTTTGGAGATTACTGCTTCGAAGATTCAAAAGCGATCTAATTATCTCAGAATATCCAGAAGTCCCATCATTATTAAATAGTTTGACAACATCGGCATTCAAGTTAGCCTCGTCTTTATCTACAAAAATAGGAAGGGGATTGGGCAATTGTTTGTTTTTGCTCAATTGGTAGAACTTCCAAACTAATTGAGCGTCCTCTCCATGAATGCGATAGTTGTATTTAAAACTAGCCGATTGATGTTGTAAAAAACGTTTTTTGTCATTAAATGAACTCAAACTATCACTAATCCCAAACGCAACGTCTTGAAATGAAGTATTATAATCAGCTTTGTTAAAAACATTTTGACCAAGATACTTTTGGTAAGGATTCTTATATTCTTCAATTGAAAGTGATTTTAAATAGAATACGATAGCGAAAGCATCTTTTAATTTCTGGTATTCTATCATCTCCAATAAATCCCAAAAATTATCCGTTAAATAACTTTTGAAGCCCTCAAACCAAATTTTCTGCTGTCCTTCTTCAACGAACCCTTCAGCTTTATTGAAATACTGTTTAGTTAGTTCATTAAGTATACCACCTTTGCCAATACTGCCAAGGTTTTTATCTATTATTATCTTTGTGCAGCCAACCGCAAACGGAGAACAGGTTACATTGAAAATTTTCTTGTTTGGATTAAATATTTTTGCAGCGGATACCGGTTTCGATGCTTGTAAAATCATGCGACATTGATTGAAAAACGGAGTAATGTCCTCCTTCTTGGTATATAGACCAATATCCTCCTTCAAGATATTACCATATTCATCATTGTTTTTAAGAATGTATTTACCATCCTCCAAACCAATATCAAGAGCAACATAAATTCCCTCTTTGAGTTTGGCTCCATCTTCAAATAGGTCAGGAACTTGCTCTTCCAGTGTTTCTACAAATTGACAGATTTCTTTAATCATATTTTATGGTATTAGTTTTAACTTTTTCTGTTGGCCTTACAGCCATTCGTAGTCAATCGTTTGGTAGGTTTGTTTCATCTTCTTATTTGGTTTTCGATTTGTTCTTTGTTTTTCAATCATGACCGGTTTTTGAGACCTGTCAGGATCAAAGCAATCCCCTGCGCATCCGTTTCCAATCCGATGCGCACCCGATTAAGTTTTCCTGCGCATCCGATTAAATTTTCCTGCGCAAAGAAAAAAATCCCCTGCGCAGGAAAATCAAAAGCTTACTCTTTCTGGAATTTGGCGGCACCAAGCACTTCCTTGATCCGCGTACCCGGCGTAAAAATCACGCTGGTGCTTTTGATCGCAGAGGCTTTCACTTCGTCGGCGGTAGCTTTTCCTTCGGAACTCAGGCTAACACGTAAACTGCCGAGGTCGCCCCAACGAACGATGGTACCATTGCCCAGGTTATCGATCGATACATCGACCAAGGCATACAATACCGCGCGAATGTCGGCGCCACTTACTGTACAGATTTTCTCAATGGCTTTGGTTAAGTCGTTGAGGTTAATTTCGCCATCCATTACCGGACTGGCATAAAACTTTTTCGTACCGCCGCCAACAACTCCGGGTTCGCCGCGTTCAATAACTTTAAATTTAATAGCCATTTTTTGATTTTTTTTAATAAATGAATTCCCAAAGGGTGCGAATCATATTTTAAAGCGCTTGTTTTAACCGGATTGGAATCGTTGAATGGATGGAGATTGTATCATTTGTTTTCGTAATACTCTATTTTGATAAATTTCAAGCAAGTTAAGGTATTTGTTTTGTTTAATTGTTACCGGTTGTTTATGTTGTATAACTTGTTTTTTACACCTTACAGGTTTTCGAAACCTGTAAGGTGTAATGTATCGAAGTTACAATTCCAGCCATCTTTCAATTCCCACAATATCAATTTTTCCATCGTGCAGTGTTTTAAAATTGGCATCGCTGTCGAACCACCCCATTACTGTTTCACGGTTTAGTTTGGTTGGTTTTATAGAAATGCAGGATAAATAGCTACTCCATGGATATTCCCTCGGATGCTCACAAAATTTGTGATGGACGGGGTTATTGTGGATGTACCGTACAACCTCCCTCAGGTAATAATCATTGTCAATCCGTTTACGTTTGAATGGCCGCTCGAACAAAGCGCCCCGGATTCCTAAACGGATGTTATAAGCTTTGGTGTAAGCGTTAAATAAGTTGGAAAAATGTTGGTGAAGTGGCTTTAAACCTGACAGGTTTTCGAAACCTGTCAGGTTTAAAGTAGCAACCACCTCCGCCTGATCCTTAATTCTTACCAACAAATGAAAGTGGTTTGGCATCAGGCACCATGCATATGTTTCGGCTACCGGAGAAATGTATTCGTCATATAAACTCAGGAAATACTCATAATTCTCTGGCTTTCGAAACAGATAGCGTTCACCAACTCCATGGTTATAGATGTGAAAATAATTTCCGTAGGTCAATGGTTCGAGTTTCTGCATTGCTTTTTTCGTTTTTCTGACACTTCCGGGAGCTTCGCACACCGGAAGGTCAGGGGTTCTATGTCATTGAAAAAAATCATTTGTTTCGTCCATGTGTTGAAGGCATTCTGTAAAAGTCCCGCTAAAAACAGTCATCCATTGGTCGTTGTGGCGCTGCCAATCGAGTGAGCATTCGTAGGGATAAATTGTGATCCGGGCGTATTTGAATTCAGCATACCGGCCATCAATAAGGGGCACAATGAAACTGGCATTCGGATCATTCCATCCAAACTGTTCAACGAGCTGAAAAAAGTAAACGCGCCCTGCTTTTAGCTCAAAACGATTGATACTTTCCGATAATTTTTGTGAATTTTTGATAAAAGACATCACTTCTTTTATAATTGTCATTTTCTTTAGGTTATCCAACTTTTGCGGTTTTGGATTGCCTTTAATCCATACATTATTTTTCATATCGTTTAATTTTATTTTGTTTTGTTTTTCAGCCCTGACAGGTTTTCGAAACCTGTCAGGTCTATGCGATTATTTAAACCTTGTCAGCGCTTCGTTTACTTCTTCGAGATCAAATTTGTCGGCATCCCAATCTTCGTCCTCGTCCATGCCCAGCCATTCTTTCATACCTGCGTGTTCTTCGTGCTCCGGATCAGCCAGAATAATTTTCAGGTTTTCGTAACCCCACACACCACCGCAATCTTCCGGCGGGCAAGTACCTTTTCCGGCCAGACAAACCGGACTTTTGAAATTATCGGGCACCAATTTTTCAAGAGTAATTTTGTGGATCCAGCTATCGCCAAAATCGTAGATGTAGATAAAGGTCTTATTTTCGAGGGTAAAAACCTTGTTGAGTTTGGTCTTAATGGAATTCATTTGCGGTTGTTCCCAATCATCCTTTGAGGGGATTGAAATAACCGGGTAGGAGCCATAACCACCCGGGCTAAATTGGTATAGGTGGTAATTGTCCCAGCCAAATACTCGCTGTATCACCTCGTGCAAATCGTGAAAAGTTAACTTTTCTGAAACAATAACCCGTCGCCAAACTGGTGGTTTTGTCGCGTTTTTTAATTGAATTTTAAATTGGTATGCCATAATTCTGTTTTTTAGTGGTTTTATTTTTCAATCTCTTTCAATCTCCTCAATCTTTTCAATCCCCTCAATCTTTTCAATCTCCTCAATCTTTTCAATCCCCTCAATCTTTTCAATCTCCTCAATCTTTTCAATCCCCTCAATCTTTTCAATCCCCTCAATCCCCTCAATCTTTTCAATCTCCTCAATCTTTTCAATCCCCTCAATCTTTTCAATCCCCTCAATCCCCTCAATCTTTTCAATCCCCTCAATCTTTTCAATCCCCTCAATCCCCTCAATCCCCTTCAACCCATCCAAACCCCATCGAATTCTTTTCTCCGATCCCGGTTGCAAGTATCAATCGGTGGATATTAGCGGGGCAAGTCAGCGTGAAATCAAACACAAAACCGCGCACTTTGCTTTGTTCAGGAGTATAAGGTTTTACGGTTACCAGCTTCGATTTTGGTTTGTCGTTCGGCGTAAACTGAAAGTCGAAACCATCGGGAAGGTTGCCGGCATTGGGAATGGAAAGGTACTTATTCCGGAGGTTTTGCATAAGCAGTTCATTGTATTCATGGTCGGTAGGGGATAGGTACTGTGCATATTTCGTCTTTTCGTCTTTCAGACTGACGACCACCGGCGAAACAGCTCTGTAATTCATGGTGCTTTTCAATTCCGCATCAGGCATGCGCTCAACCTGAGAAACAACCAGATCCAATCCGTTAAACTGGTCGCCAACATAAACCTCCTGATTATTGAACAGCCCGATGATGAATTTCTCGGCAGTTTCGGCCAAATGAAAGGAAACCGACAGAAAAAGTTGATCGGTATGAATTTCGAACAAGGTCTTTTCTTTCCAAAGCGTAGGTCGGCCAAAGTTTAACGGCGAGTAATTGAAAAGCTTGAACCGTTTGCTTCCAGCGGTATATCCTTCGGTGTGAAGAAAGTTGGAAAATTCAGGATCGGCTTTGCCAATTACTTTATAAATCCAGGCGCTCAGGTAATATTGGTAGTCCATTGGAAGCATTCGTTGTTTTCCGGTGCGGTTAAGGGTAATTTTAAATCTCATAACGATACGATTTTATAATTTTCTATTTGAAAAGAATTGAATTGGGTGAAGAATTCGAAGCATATTTTGGTCAGTTTGTTTTTGATTATGGAAAATCTAAATTTATGGTATTTATCCATAAAAACAATACTATTGTGCACTTATTTGCAGTAATTTATTGACCGGAAAATTCTATGCATTCTGATACTCATTTATAGCATAAACCTTTTACCGATAGAATCCGGCACCTATACAAAAAAAACAGGGTTAAACATTGCTGTCTAACCCTTTGATTTTCAACTTGTCGGGGTGACAAGATTATAATTTTATGCCGCAAATATCATTGAATCAGTAGTTTATGCTTGATGTTTTTATCAAGGTCACCTAATGGTTAACAAATGGAAGAACGACGAGTTAACACTCACATATTGATGCAATTATAATCAAAATTTAGGATTCCGGGATTAAATGCAGAAAATATTTTGGGTTCTAATCGTTATTTTTTTCTCGATGTGCCAATTCCAAAAAATGGCTATTCTTTTTGGGTGCAGATGTATATAATCATGTACACTTTGTCGATTAATTGAATGATATTCTCACGAAAAATAATTTGTTAAGAATAGCATAGAACAAGAATTATAGAATTCTCTCTCTCCTACAATTTTGCCGCGAAGTTATTGATCGCCAGCCGGAAAAGTCAAGGGGTTGTGCTTCTCATAACTTTCCTGACATAAACACCGCTTCGCGCTCGGTCACTTTGGCCTTCCGGTCACTGAGCTTGTCGAAGTGAGTGGAAGGTCAAACTGACATTCGCCCTTGACTAGAATCCGCCTGGCTCAATGTGTATTACCCGTAATTTAATTTTAACCGGCGTGCCAGACCAGTCCGCCTACTGGCGGATGCCAAAATAAGTTCCAAGGGTATGGACAAATTATGATGGGTAAATCAAACGTTGCAGAAAAAACAGTACCAGTTGCTGAAGTTGAAGAAGTTAGCCCGGTGGCTACAACTATGACGGTAGTTCGCGAAGAACAGGTTGAAGAGGCAGCCCGCAAACTCACCCTCGAAGAACGCATACAGAAGGTCGAAGACCTGTCGATGCTGATCGAACGGTGGAAGACACTGAACGATTCCAGGCGCAAGTTGCAAACCTTTCAGATCGGAGCCGATTCGCTGAGTTCGGTTGTCGCATTGCGCGATGCCAACGGGAACGAGTTCAAAACTTCAAACTCAGCCGTTGTCACGTCTGTGATTGATGAAATGAAACGCACGCTGGATATCAAAATCCGCGATGTCGAATCACAAATCAACCTGTGATTGAGAGGGGAGGCTTCGCCTCCCCTTTTTTTGCTCGCAAACTCACTTGTTTTCCAAATATGAAACGGTAGGAGAGTGCAACGGTCGGTGAGTAGCGAAGTGTATCGAACCGAGCGTATCGAACCTCACTCCCCAAAAGCCTTTCGTCTGTGTTCCTGTTAATGGAGTCATCCAGAGGCTGCTTTTTTCCGTTTGCCCGCCTGCTTTCTGCTGTTCCATTCGGACTCGGGTTTGGTTTGGTAAGTTGTGGAACTACCGGCTGGGTTCCTTCAGGCAATTTCGAGGGGGATTTTACACATCTTATTTCAAAACTGTTGGGAACCAGCTACCGTTGTTACTCTAAACGTTCCATTGCCGAACCTTTTTTAGCCTTTTCCTGAACGTAGCTTTTCTACGGTTGTCAGTGATGTTGAAGTTATTCGTCAAAAATATATACAAAGGTTTGTTCCTTTTTCAAGAGACCTGACAATGAGTTTTCCCGGCATATCCTTGTTCTTGCTCACCGTTCGGTGAGCTTTTCGAACCGCGGTATTCCAGTTTCCTCATTGCCATCCTGAAACGTAACATTTCACCCTGTATAATTTTTTTAATAACTTAAAATTCAACATCATGACAACTTTTGAAAAGCATTACATCGGAAAAGGCAAACAGGTAAACGGCCTTGAAATCGTAAGAGTTACATTACCGGTAGCTGGCCTCGAAGCCGCAGTTTTTGAAAAAGAAGGCGTAAAATACCTTTCGTTCGAAATCGCAAAACTGAAAGAACCCGACAAATTCGGTCGTACCCACACCTGCTATTTCCAGACCAAAAACTACACCGGGGAACCGAAAGATCAGGAACCACAGCAAGCTAAAAAGGCTGACAAAAAGAAATCGAAAAAACAGCCCGCCGAAACCGGGGGATGATCTTCCGTTCTAACACGAACAAAAAAAGCCCCGAGGACTCGGGGCTTTTTTTGTGGTCGCAGTTTCCACTTCAAAATCAACACCAATACGATGTTGTTGCAAATCAGTATTTTGTAAATTGTATGGATTGATTGTTTGGAACGTTTTATGGATTTAGTGAAAAGTGCTACATTTGCTTCTATAAGTTTGAGTACCGCTTAAAAATTTACATTATGGAATCTAATGAAATAGTACGGGAACAGATTTTCGAAATAATCAAGAATCAGATAAGTAGTAATGATCCTCCGGAGACCAATTTAACTTATAAAAGGCTTATGGATTTGGGATATGACGATTTTGAAACAAATCAACTTATTGGGCAATGTGTTGCTATTGAGATTTTTAATGTCATAAAATATAAAATGCCATTTAATGAGAAGAGATACATTAAAAATTTAGAACAACTTCCAAAGAAACCTATGGGTTAAATTCTAAGTTAAATATTAAAGTACACTCGAAAAGTCCTTGCGCCATCTCCCGAGTACTCGGGATCTGAAAATTCAGGTATCCGCTATGTCCCTAAATTTTCAGAGCCCTGTTTTGACACAATTTGACACATCTATCAAAATTGCATTCTGTGAAATAAAGTAATCTGAATTTAGGGTTTTCATCTTTTTCAGAATCAAATCAACACGAATTCCCAAATAAAAAACAGTCTATATTAGAATATATAAAGCAATTCAGAAAATGATTTTTACCATTCGACAGTTGAAATAACCCTTTCGCCATACAAAACATATAGGTTCATGCATTTTTGAAGTAAAACATACATAATTATATTCCAGAAGGTGTTATATTCTTAGCTTTAAAGTGGAAAATTCGGAAAAGTGGAATGAACAATCATGAAAGTGCTTGGTGGAAAATAAGGCTGGAAAGCGAAGTTGGAAAAAGAAGTACATTTTCTTTCTCATTGCCAAATAATAATACACATTTCATTCATGGGAAAAATTAAAAACGCTATCAATTTCATTTTTGCTGATGATGAGGATTTGACGTTAGAAAATCGGGTGTTTTTATCTGCAATTATTATTGGAATATTTACCAGTCTGTTTGGATCAGTCATAAATCTGGTTCTCAACACATCTGTATTTGCAGCAATTATTCCACTTCTATTATCAGTAATATTATTCATTCTTTACTATTTCGTAAGGTTTAAAAGAATACATGAACCTTATATTTTCCCCGTTATTGTCATCTCAATAGTGGGTATTTCTGCCATTTGGGTTTTTAATGGAGGAATTCTAACTACTGCTTTGATTATGTCAGTCCTGCAGATGAGCGTATGCGAGGCTTTAAAAAGGAAGAAGTCATTGGAACACCTATCTGGAGTCTGCTTAAGCCGGAAGGCATAGAACACGCCCGCAAAGTTACTGTCAAGCTTTTGGAAGATGAGCAAAAAGGAATCAAAACCGGCACAATCCGATTTGAGCTGGAACTAAAATGCAGGGATGACAGCTGGATTTGGGCAGAAGTAAACTCAAATATCCACTATAATGCTGATGGCATAATGGTTGGATTGAACGGGGTTACCATGTCTCAGGCACAAGAGATGGCAGTCTCAATGAATAAATCTGCAACAAATCTATACCGTTTGCTTGAAAACCTTTTGCAATGGTCACAAATACAAAAAGGCGCTCTTTCTTTTAACCCTGAAGTCATTCCTGTGAATCAAATTCTAACTGAAAGTATAGCCATGGTTGTTGAACCTGCAAAAAATAAAGGAATTGAAATAACAACTGATATTTCTGATGATCTAACGGTTTTTGCCGACAGTAACCTACTTCAAACAATCATCAGGAACCTTATGTATAATGCCGTAAAATATACTGACAAGGGAGGAAAAGTTAATATCTCGGCAAAAAACACCGTTAGCAAAAATGTTGAAATATCCGTAAAAGACAATGGTATTGGAATGGATCAGATAATCCTTGACAATTTATTTCGGGCTGATATGAAACCCAGTAGAAAAGGAACTGAAGGCGAACCCTGCACTGGACTTGGGCTGTTGCTCTGCAAAGAATTCGTCGAGAAACACGGCGGTAAAATATGGGTCAAAAGTGAAGTAGAAAAAGGAAGTACATTCTATTTTACAATTCCAACAACTATTCCAAACCTTCAAAACTAAATCATGGAAATCAAACATCAAGTTCACAACCTCATTATTCTGGACGAAAGTGGTTCAATGGAATCAATAAAGAAAACCATTATCCATGGCTTTAACGAAATTGTTCAAACAGTAAAGGGAATTGAAAAGGAATTTCCGGAACAGGAGCATTTCATTTCATTGATCACTTTTAATGGTCTTGGACATAAATTGCTTCATTTCATTGATCCTGCAAGTAAGCTTGAACAAATTGATGAAAAGAGATATAGACCAGAGGCTTCGACACCTTTATTCGACGCAATGGGGTTCGGCTTGGTTAAGTTGAAACAGGTTTTAGAAAATACAACAAACTACAATGTCTTGGTTACTATTCTAACTGATGGTGAAGAGAATGCTTCACGAGAATACACTGGTGAATCCATTAAGAAATTAATTGAGGAGCTAAAATTAAACAACTGGACATTTACATACATTGGGGCCGACCACGATGTTGAGAAATTTGCTTTTTCAATTTCGATAACAAATACAATGACTTTTAAAAAAAATGAGGCTGATATGAATATCATGTTTGCCAAAGAAAGGTCTGCCAGATCAAATTACGTCAAAGATTAACCGAGATTTCAATAACAGATGCGGATATCGAACTTGAAAATAAGGACAATGTGATCGCAATCTATCAAATACAGGGTGAGCCTCATTGGGATGAGCGGTTTATTGTTGTGACCAGTAGCAGAGAAATACTTTCAAAAATTTTGTCCGGAGAAAGGGATTTGGATTCATTAACTAAAAATGAATGGAACGCAATTCTAAATCCTTCGCCTTCAAACAAACTTGTATTTAAATATTTCAAAAAATTATACAATGCTTTCAAAACAAATGCTTTATCAAAAACAAAGTATAATTCTGCTTTCATGGAGATCAACCGAATATTAACGGAGAAGCGGGATGCCAATTCTGCCAATACTGAATTTGATTAGGAAAATTCAAAGCACACTTAAGGAGAATATGTATATCTTAAGAGAAGGTGCAATCCGATTTCCCCTTTGTGAAATCTTTTTCTGAAAACATTTTTAACAATTATGATTTATTAATTTAGTTTCTTTATCTTGCAAGACCAGTATTGCCACCCAGTGACGTCTGGAATCTAACTGAAAAACCATTGAACCTAGCATGAATCTGACTATAGGACATCGCATATCTACGAGAGGTGAAGACTTTATAATTACCAATTCAAACATTAATCACGATGGCACATGGCTTATTGATGCTGAAGGCATTAGTGAGTTGGTGAAAGGCAAAAGATTCTCCTTCGATTCAAAAATTGATACAGACATCAAGCCGATTGATCCACGACAAACGCGGTTAATGGCTGACAATGATACCGGCTATCGGAAAACGAAATTATTTTTGGAGACTCAGATTAAAAATGCTGCTGTATTTTCTGATAAGATTACAATCGGGCACAAGGCTGCTATCAATGCTGCGGACTATCAGCTGACACCAACCCTGAAAGCTTTACAATTACCTCGTCCCCGACTGCTGATAGCTGATGGAGTAGGATTGGGAAAAACCATTGAAGTTGGGATCTTCCTCGCTGAATTAATCAAACGTGGAAAAGGCAAACGGATCATGGTGCTGGCACCTAAATCAATACTGGCTCAGTTTCAGCAGGAGTTATGGCATCGTTTCGCTATTCCATTGGTCCGACTGGATTCTGAAGGAATTGCCAAAATAAAATCACAGCTTCCGTCCAACAAAAATCCATTTGAATTCTACGATAAAATCATCATATCCATTGATACACTGAAGAATAACGCCAAATTCAGGCATTATCTCGAGAAATCAAGATGGGATGTAGTCGCGATTGACGAATGCCACACCGTAGCCAACGACAAGAGTGATCGGGGCGATTTGGCGCAGTTTATTGCCAAAAAGTGCGAATCGCTGATCCTCACCTCTGCAACGCCACACAATGGGCGGAAAGAGAATTTTGCCAACCTCATTCACATGATTGAGCCGACAGCAATCCCCCGGGATGGAGATTACGACAAATCGCACGTTGAGCCGTATTACGTAAGAAGATTCAAGAATGACATCACCGATGAAACTGTCCGTGCAAATTTTCAGGAGCGGCAGGTTTTAAGGGTATCGGCCAAACTAAGTAGTGCTGAATCAGATTTCCTCCAATTCCAACAGGAAATAAAATTTAAGGCTATTTCGGCTTTCAAAAATGGAAAATCAAAAGATGATTTCCTCTTTTCAATTGGCATTTTCAAAGCTTTTATGTCATCTCCTGCAGCAGCTTTGTCAAGCATTAATAATCGAATTGAAAAGGTTAAATGCAGTAAATCAAATCCTGAGGCAATTGCGGAGAACGTCGAAGTATTAAATGCTCTCAGAGTCAAACTTGAAACTATCATTCATTTTGATTCGGATACCAAGTACAAAACACTGAAAGGAACACTCATTAAATTGGGTTGGACCGGAAGGAAACAGGATGACCGCTATGTAATTTTTGCAGAAAGAATCAGCTCATTAACTTATCTCGAACAAAAGTTGAAAGCTGATTTCAAAATCTCTGCAGATGCCATTCAATTCTTTCATGGTGGACTATCGGATAAAGAACAGCAAGATATTGTGGAAGATTTTGGCAAGCAAGATAGTGATGTACGATTGTTACTTTGCTCTGATGCCGGTGCCCAAGGGGTCAACCTTCATTTCTATTGTAACCGCATGTTCAATTATGATATTCCGTGGTCGTTAATCACCCTGGAACAACGCAATGGTCGTATTGACCGGTATGGACAAAAGAAAACTCCATACATTCATTACATCATTGCCGAATCGGATATTGAAGGACTTAAAACCGATCTGCATATTGTTGAACGGCTTACCCGAAAAGAGGAGGTAGTTTATAAAACCTTGGGCGATGCAGGATCGGTGATGAAATTATATGATGCCAACAAAGAAGAGCAATTTGTCGAGCAAGCTATCCTGACCCAGAACGAAGATTTTCTGGATCATCTGGAAGAACAAATGGCAGGTTTTGATTTTTCAACTCTCTTTTCCGGACAGGATGATTCTACCGCCGTTACAATTACTGACGAACCATTCGAAACAAATCTCACGATTTACCCCAATGAAGCTAAGTTCTATACAGAACTGTTTGAGCAGCTAATTGCATCCAAACAAATGAATCAGGAAGACATTGCTGAAATAAAGGATGGCTATCTGGAAATACTGAATACCAAAGAACTCAATCAGATTTTATTCGATCTGCCTCCGGAGTCAAAACCCAAATTAGGCCAACTCTACAAGTTGACTCTGGACAAGGATCTGGTGCAGAAATCAATTGAAGATGCACGAAAGAAAAAGGGCGAATGGGCCGAATTTCAGGTTTTGTATGAATTGCATCCGGTGATCAAATACTACATGACCAAACTGGAAGCCAGTGTTGATAAAGAGGTTGCTCTGGTGGCAAAAACAAGCAAGGTTCCTAAAAATTCAGCTTGGTTTATTTTTCATGCCCAGGTCTCCAACAATTTAGGACAACCGGTAATTTCTGACTTTATCGTTATTGGGCTAAATCCTGATGGCAGTCTGTTCAGGAATCCCATCCATCTCAATGAATTCATTCAGGAATACAAGTTAACAGACAAGCTTTACACCGAATCAATACCTGAAACGGAACTTTCGATCGTACAGAACATTCTGGAAAATGCGGTAGCACATACCACCGAACACATGCAGATTGATCAAATAGAGTTGGAAATTAAGATGGAAGAGAAATTGAATGACTACAAAAAGAAAATTGAAACCTGGAGATCGGCAGCACTCGAACAATTGGAACTGGATTTTAGTGAACAATCTACCGGTAGCTTCAGGGCACGCATAAAAGACTCCAAACAACGTGAAATCGAAACGATACTAAGCACTTCGAGCCAATATTACAAGGATCTTACTTCGTTGCAGGGAGATGCCTATTTAAAAGTTTTAGCTGTATTTTATAATTCTTAACCATGATGAACGCTGACCAAATAAAATCGATTGTAGCATTGGGAGAAGGCTATCATGCTGAATTCAAAGTTAGTGTGCCATCAAAAGCAAGTGAACTTACCGAAGAAATTTGTGCGTTTGCCAACGCATCAGGTGGTGTATTATTGATAGGTGTGAACGATGCGAACGAAATAAAAGGCGTAACTATTGATAATTCAAAACGTTCTTCGATTCAAAATTCGATATCCGAAATATCCCCGCAACTGAATTGTTCTTTTGAAATCGTAAATGTTGAAGGACTTGATGTAGCAGTAATTGAAGTTCCGGCTGGCACCAATAAACCTTATGTATATTCCGGGGCCATTTATGTGCGTGTCGGCCCTAACAGTCAAAAGCTTACAACATCGGAGCAGATGCGTGATTTTTTCCAACAAGCCGACAAGCTTTACTTCGACGAAGCAACTTGTAATACCTTTGATGCTGAAAATCAAATTGATGAAGGCAATTTCATCAATTTCAGGGTTGAAGCTGGATTTCTTCCTTCCATATCGGACAATCAGATACGCCAAAATCTTCATTTATTTACCTCCGACGGATATTTTAAACGTGGTGCCGTGCTATTTTTTGGGGCGCATCCCGAGGCTTTTTACGAGCAAGCCATCATTCGTTGTGTGGCATTCAGGGGTACGAATAAGCGTTTCATTTCGGATGATAAAACGTATGGTGGTCCACTTTTCCATCAGTATATGAGTGCGATGGAATGGCTGCGCGGCAAGCTAAATGTGGCTTATGATATTGAGGGGCAAGGTGGCGGTCCCAGAAAAGAAGTTTGGGAGATTCCCGAAACAGTATTTAAAGAGGCCATTGTCAATGCCCTTTCGCACCGCGATTACTACGAAAAAGGCGCTGTTACAACCATCGAATTGTTCGACGATCGTGTTGAAATATCAAATCCAGGAGAACTGTTGGCGGCTGTTGGCAAAGATTTCGGTCACAAAAGCATATCACGTAATCCATTGATTTTTGGTCTTTTCCAACGGATTCATTTGGTTGAAAAAGTTGGTTCAGGCATACTTCGAATGGAAGAACTGATGCTTGGCAACAATCTTCCTGCTCCCGTTTACCAAAAGGAGGGCATGTTTACCGTTATTTTTAAACGACCAGTTGATGCCACTGTGGAAGAAACTGTGGAAGAAACTGTGGAAGAAAAGATATTGAGTCTTATCAGGCAAAACCCTTTTATTACCACCAAAGAAATTGAAAAAGAAACTAATCTTGGACGTGGTAGTGTTGAGTATCACATAAATAATCTAAAAACAAAGGGTGCAATTGATCGTGTTGGTTCTGACAAAGGTGGTCATTGGCGGATTATTTCCGACATTTTAAAGGAAGGAACTGTGGAAGAAAGTATGGAGAAAAGTATGGAGAAAAGTATGGAGAAAATTCTTGGTCTTATTAATGAAAATAATTCTATAACAATTTCAGAGCTTGCAAAAATGATTGGATTAACGACTAGAGCTATTGAAAAACAGATAGATAAATTGCAGAAAGAAAATAAAATTGAACGAATTGGATCTCGTAAAAGTGGTCACTGGCGAATTTTGCCAAACCCTGTTTGAGAAAAATGTCGGTATAAAGTTCGGTATAAAGTTCGGTATAAAGTTCGGTATAAAGTTCGGTGTAAAGTTCGGTGTAAAGTTCGGTGTAAAGTTCGGTGTAAAGTTCGGTGTAAAGTTCGGTGTAAACGTCAGTCAGAGGTGGGCTGAAAGAAATTGTAATGAAACCAGATTAATAATAATCAGAACATGCTCAAATTCATTCAAAATATAGGCGACTACTTTTCATCCAATTACTTCGATGAGGATTTCACGGCCAAAGTAATTGCCAAAACCGGCTATGCTGCTGAAGATGTGAAAGAATTTAATAAACGGATTTCGCCACTCAAAGACCGCTACTTCCGATATAAACAGCTAATCATTGAAGGAAAACTCAGAGTAAAAGATCAGATTTTCGAGAGCCATCAGTTTCATACCGAAGTTTTGAATTCCCTGGGTTACGATGGTTCACATCCCGAATACAATCATTTGTTTCATTTAACCGAGCATGAGGTTATTCCGGGGCGACACATCCTTTACCGGGGCGACCAGCCTCATTTGATGGTGATGGAAATGCAATCGCTCATCAAGGAAGATGATATTGACCCGGATGGATTGTTCGAACAACGATACAATGTGGATGATGAAAGCCAGACCAATCCGCCGCAACGCTACCACCGCTCGCAATGGGAAAGGGTTTTTACGGTCCCGGTTGATGTAAAAATCTCTCCGGTTATTATCAACAAAGCCATATCGACACTCTTTTTATTGGAGCAGCATTTGCGCCCCAAATACATCTTACTACTGGCCGGAAATGTCGTTTTTCTGCTCGAACAGGAAAAATGGTTCAGGGGAAGTTACCTGCAAATCGATTTGGAAGAGCTGTTTTCGGAAGCAACAGCCAACCGGAATGCCAACTACTATGCCCTGTTTTATTTTCTGCTGGGAAAAGAAACGCTGACACCTGACAGTAATATGGTATTGCTCGACCAATTGGACGAGGATAGTCACAAAAGCGCCTACGAAGTCACCAAGGACCTGAAGGAGGGAATCATTCATGCGGTGGAAGCTTTGGCCAACGAAGCGCTGTTTTATCAAAAGAATATTCTGAATGAAGTATTCGACGAAACCGACGATACGTTTGAATCGGAAATTAAAGACGACTGCCTGACTTTTATTTACCGGATGCTCTTTATCTTTTATGCCGAAAGCCGTGAAGATCTGGACATTCTGCCAGCAAATGATCCGGTTTACAACAAAGGTTATTCATTGGAAATGCTTCGTGATCTGGAACAGGTGCCGCTTTATTCCGATGCCAGTTTGAATGGCTATTTCTTTCACGAATCGTTGTCGAAGTTGTTTGAACTGTTGAGTTCCGGTTACCGCGAACAGGAAAATGGGAACAACAAAAGCTTTAAAGTCAGGCACATTGATTCGCCGCTTTTTAACAACCAAAAGCTGCACCATCTGCACAAGGTGAAATTCCGCAACAAGGTGTGGCAGGACATTATTTGCCGCCTCTCGTTGAGCAAGCAGCAACGAAACCGGGCGCGTGGACGAATCAGTTATGCCAATCTGGGAATCAACCAATTGGGCAGTGTTTACGAAAGTTTACTGGCTTACCGAGGATTTTATGCCGAACAGGATTACATCGAAGTTCACAAGGCCAATGAACCCAACGAAGGTACTTACCTGGTGCCCCGAATGAGAAGAGATGATTTTCAGGAAAACGAAATCCTGAAAGACGAAAACCGTCACGATGCGATCATTAAAAAGGGAACCTTTGTTTATCGTTTGAGTGGCCGCGACCGCCAGAAATCGGCCTCGTATTACACTCCGGAAGTATTGACCCGATGCACAGTGAAATATACACTGAAGCCCATTCTGGAAAAGCTTGACAAAAGCGAAATGAAAGCCAGTGAACTGCTGGAATTGAAGTTACTGGAACCGGCCATGGGCGCTGCGGCTTTTCACAACGAAATGATCAACCAGTTGGCCGAAGCTTATCTCAATTACCGGCAAAAGGAATTGCGCGATGCCGGACGAATAGAATGGAGAGTGCAGCCCGACAAATTCAAAGAAGAGCTTCAAAAGGTAAAAGCTTATATTGCTACCAACAATACGTATGGCGTTGACTTAAACCCAACGGCCATCGAGCTGGGCAAACTTTCGCTCTGGCTCAATGTGATACACAAGGACATGGAAACCCCATTCTTCAGCAACCGGCTGGCAGTGGGAAATGCCGTGGTGGGCGCCTGGTTAAAGGTGTATCCGGCGAAAGAGATTTGTGTAGATACCGATGCTCAGAAGAAAACAACAAAGCTTCAAACAAAAAAAGAGTGGTGGGAAAAAGCTCCCCGACAATTGGATTTTAAACCTACTACCGATTTCGATAAAATTAAACACGGTCGAAAATCCGATGAGATTTACCATTTCCTGTTGCCCGATAAAAATATGGTTCCGTCCTCCGGAATTAAAATGCTGAAAACCGAATACGATACCGAGGCGAAAGCGGTTACCAATTGGAAAAAAGAGTGGTGCAAACCCATTGGTTTAACTGAATTGGAGCAGTTAAAACGCATTTGCAACAAGGTTGACGAACTACTGGCCGAATATTACCGATTCCAGCGTTCCATTAACCAACAAACGGCAAGCAAACAGGATATTTTTGGAGTGACGGTTTCGCAAAGGGTAGCTAACCTGCAAACCTACGACGAAAAAGAACGCCTGGCCGACCAGCGTAACCGCCAAAACGCGCCCTACTTTAAACTGAAAATGGTGATGGACTATTGGTGCAGCCTCTGGTTTTGGGATGTACGCCAGGCAGGAGAAATCCCAAATCGCCAGCAATACTGGCAGGACATTGCTGCCATTTTGGAACTGGATACAAACAAAGCGCTTGAAGGAATTATTGAGCGCCGTGGGCAACAAAAATTGTTTGAAGCTGGAGTACAACTTAGTTTTGCTATGGAACCGGCACCTGAAAAACGAGATCTATTTGCCGAGGCGGTTACCGATAGCATTACCAGAACCGGTTTTTTCGACAACAACCAACGCATCGGATTGGTAAGCCAACTGGCGCAACAATACCACTTTTTCCATCCGCAATTGGAGTTCTTGGATGTTTTTTGGGAACGTGGTGGTTTTGATCTAATTGCAGGAAATCCACCTTGGTTGAAAGTCACTTTTGAGGAGAGTGGCCTCATATCCGAAAAATTTCCTGAAGTTGAAATACGAAAAGAATCTGCCCCCAAAGTACGAGCCATGCAAGCTGAATTTTTTGCTGACCCTAGATTAAAGAAGATGTATATAGAAGAGATATTGGGCACCGAGTGTACTTCCGTATTCCTAAATGCCAGTCAAAACTACCCACTTTTAGTGGGGCAACAAACCAATCTTTATAAGTGTGTACTGGAAAATGGCTTTAGTTTACTCGGGAAACGTGGGTTTATGGGTTTACTTCATCCAGAAAGTGTTTATGACGATCCCAATGGACAACCATTACGTAAGGAGATTTATCAAAGACTGAAGTATCATTTTCAATATACAAACGAGTTTTCCCTTTTCACGGAGGTACACCACAATACCGTATATGGTACTCAAGTTTATTCAGGAAATAAATCCGCAGTTTCATTCTTTTCTATTTCAAATCTATTCCATCCTTCAACTATTGACGCTTCATTTATACCTAATCAAAGTGGTGTAACAGGTGGTATTAAAGGAAAGGAAGAAAGTTCCGGCAAATACGTTTGGAATATCAAACCGCATTCAGACAGGGTAGTACATTTTAGCGAAAAGGAATTGAAAATTTTAGCATCAACTTTTGAAAATTCAAAAGATTGGGAAACAGCTAAATTAGTTACAGTTCATTCAGCCTCTGTAATAATTGTATTGGAAAAATTAAGTGGATTTAAAACATCTGTGGAAAATTTCGAAAACAAAATTACAGTATGTCTGGATGAAACCAATGATGTAAATAATGAAACAATCAAGCGATCTACTCAATTTCCTAATATTGAGAAATATGAAATGATTTTCAGCGGACCGCATATTTTTGTTTCCAACCCATTATATAAAACACCCACTACAGTTTGTAAATTGAATTCTGATTACGACATCATTAACCACAATCAAATAACTGAAAATTTTGTAGCGCGTACAAACTATGTTCCTAATCAAAATACCCAAATCTTCCCAAATTTAATTAAAGGTTTTAAAACTGGAGAAAAAGATGAAAATGGTCATGAACTTTATGATCGATGGGTTGATTATTATAAGGTTGGATTTCGGAAAATGCTGAGTCAGGCAGGTGAACGAACCGTGACCAGTGCAATAATTGCACCCTTTGTAAGTCATACGAATGGAGTTATTTCGGTTATATTCAAAGACGTTAAAACTTTAGTTGAGTTTGAAGGATTAGTATCTTCAATAATATTAGATTTTTTCATTAAGACTGTTGGTGCTTCTAATCTTTATGATGGTAGGATAAATTCATTTCCTCTTGGAGTTGAAGAAAATTACAAATCGCCACTCTTCAGCCGTACCCTTCAACTCAATTGTTTAAATAAATACTACGCCCCACTTTGGGAAGAAAGCTGGCAGGAAGCCTTTGCTCAAGACCAATGGAGCAAACCTGATACACGCTTAAAACCCTTCGATACGCTTACTCCCGAATGGCAATGGAGTACACCACTGCGCAACTGGTTCGAGCGCCGCCAGGCATTGGTTGAGATTGATGTAATAACTGCCATGGCGCTGGGCTTAACTTTAGATGAGCTGATTTTGATTTACAATGTACAGTTTCCGGTACTACAACAAAACGAAGACGATACCTGGTACGATACCACCGGCAATATCGTGTTCACATGTAGCAAAGGCCTTACCGGCGTAGGTTTAGACCGCAAAGAATGGGAGCAAATACGCAACTTGCAAGCCGGCCAAACCTATGAGCACACCATCACCAAAAGCGAACTCTATCTGGGCAAAAAAATAACCTACCATGCCCCGTTCGATAAATGCGACCGGGTGGAGGATTATAAGGTGGCGTGGGAGTGGTTTGAGGGGGTGTTTGGAGAATTTTAAAAAGAAGGTGTTTTGTCCCAAATATTTACTAAATTTGGGACAAATGACAACTAAATATATGGCTGAAAGAATTGAAATACAAGTTTTTAATAAAATAAAAAAAGCCAAGAGGGGTGCGCTTTTTTTTAGTGATAGTTTTTTGTCAAAAGAAAATTTTGAAGGCGTACGAAAAGCATTGCAGCGATTAGTAAAAAAGGGTGAATTAATCCGTATTGCCACTGGTATTTATGTGCGCCCCGAAATCGACCCTGTAATTGGAGCTGTTACACCCGGAATCGACGAAATTGCCAAAGCCATTGCAAAACGCGATAAAGCCCGCATTATCCCCACCGGGGTGTATGCCTTAAACCGCTTGGGATTATCAACACAAGTACCGTTAAACGTGGTTTACCTTACCGACGGTGCAGCCCGTAAAGTTAAAATTGGCAAACGTAGCATTACATTTAAAAAGGCAAGTCCAAAGAATGTGGCAACCATTGGAGAAATCAGTACACTGGCTATTCAGGCACTGCGGACCATTGGAAAAGATAAGGCAAGCAGCGATGAAATCAGCAAAATACAAGAACTGCTTCAAAAGGAAAAACCAACACACCTGCAACACGATTATCGTTTGGCTCCCGAGTGGATTCGACAAATTATAAAACCCGTTTTAAACCAAAACCGTGAGTAACACCAAAGCTATAGAAGCGTGGTTGGAATTACCCGACCGTACCAAACGAAATATTTTTGAAGAAACCGCCAACCGGGTTGGACTGCCCAATGCAGCGGCAATTGAAAAAGACTGGTGGGTGATGCGCACCCTCGAACTTGTCTTTGAATCGACCATTGCCCCACATACAGTTTTTAAGGGGGGTACATCGTTGAGTAAAGCATGGAGTGTAATTGACCGCTTTTCAGAAGATATCGATTTGGCGCTCGACCGCCGCTTTCTGGGTTTCAACAGGGAAGATATAGAAATGACTAATTCACAGGTGAGCAAATTAAGGAGAAAGTCATTGAAATTTGTAACTGAAAACTTTTTTCCCGAAATAAAAAACAGGTTTATCGAAGCTGGCTTTAACAACCTTGAAATCAAATTAGATGAAATTAAAAACCCTGACGACGACCCTTTGAACATCTTGGTGTTTTATCCTACTTTGACTGAAAAAATTGATTACATTTTACCTCAGGTAAAGATTGAAATTGGCAGCCGTTCATTAATGGAACCTCAAACAGACAAGTGTTTTAAATCGTCAGTTGGTGAACAATTTACAGGTTATCCGTTTAGCGACGAAAACATTACAATTCCTTCTGTCGTACCCGAAAGAACCTTTTTGGAGAAAATATTTCTATTACATGAAATCTTTCAGTTGGGTACTGAAAAGAAAGATGTTGAACGCAGAAGCCGCCACTTTTACGATTTGGAAAAATTGATGGATACAGAATATGCAGAATCGGCGTTAAAAGACAAAAAATTGTATGATACCATTGTTTTGCACCGTGAAAAATTAACTCCTGTGCGGGGAATCGACTATTCAAATCACAGACCCGAAAGAATTAACCTGATACCCCCGGATGAAGTAATTGAAGAATGGGAAAAGGATTACAAAATCATGCAGGTTAATATGTTTTACAATCCGTCACTTCCCTTCAATGAGTTAATGGACCGGATAAAGGAACTCAACCTAAGGATTAACAAGCTAAAAAACTAAAAACTAATCCATGCTCCCACTCCAGCAAGCCTACGAAGTAAAACACTCCATTTTAGAGTATCTTAAAGCTACTTTTAGCTTTAAAGACAAAGCTGTTCACAAGGCATTTTATCGGTTTGTCACACATCCGGAAGAAGGAATTTTCAAAGGGCCATACGTTTCATTGAAATTACCTTTTGTAAAAGCAACAGATGATGAAATTATTCCTCTGGAGATTGCGCCCAACTTTCCACCTTATGACCATCAGTTGAAATCATTCCAGCGATTAACCACACAAGATGGGCATAAACCGCAATCAACACTTGTTACAACAGGTACATCTTCGGGTAAAACGGAATGTTTTTTATACCCCATCTTAGACTATTGTTATAAAAATCAGGATCGGAAAGGCATCAAGGTTATCATTCTTTATCCAATGAATGCCCTGGCAACTGACCAGGCAAAACGTTTAGCCGAAACCATTTGGAATGATGAACGGATTAAAGGGAAAATAACTGCCGGGCTGTTTATTGGAGAAGGAAAGGATAAGAAAAAGTTCCCGGATACCATGGGTGAAAACCATATCATCGAAAACAGGAATACGATTATCGAAAATCCACCGGATATTTTATTGACCAACTTCAAGATGCTTGATTATGCCTTGCTGCGTAATCAATTTCATAATTTATGGAGCTATAATCTGGAAGATTCATCATTACTGCAATTTTTGGTATTGGACGAATTGCATACCTACGATGGCGCACAAGGAACCGATGTTGCCAACCTGATTCGACGGTTGAAACTGAAATTGGAAATTCAAAGAGGCCAGGTATGTGCAATAGGAACTTCGGCAACAATGGGTTCAGGGGAAGATTCGGTAAAGTTACTCACAGAGTACGCAGAAAAGGTATTTGGTGAAACCTTCGGCAAGGATGCCATTATCACTGAAAACCGCATGGAAGTGAATGATTTCTTTGAATTACCGGATAATGAACTTGAAAAATATATTCCACGACAGATTGGCTTACTTGAAAGCAGATTGCGGGAAAATGAAACCTATTCGAACTACATTACCCGTCAGAAAAGATTGTGGCAAATACCGGAGAGCATTGATATTGTACAATTGGGCGAAGAATTGAAAAAACTGCAACTGGTAAAAGACCTGGTTTCGTTTACCAGCAAAGAGATCGTTCATTTGGATGTTTTATTGAATCATCTGGCCGATACCAATCCTGATTTCAAACGGTTGCCCGAATGGGATGGCGTGAATGAACTAAATCCACGGGAAGAAGTAATCAACTCCCTTTTAGCTTTAATTAGCGAGGCACGAATCGGAACAGGCAAAAAATTTCCTTTCCTCTTTATGCAAATTCAATTGTGGATTCGGGAATTAAGCGGGGTGTTGAGAGAGATCAATGAAAAGCCCAAATTTACATGGAAAGATAAAGTTGGCGATAAATATGAACCCAAAGCATTACCCTCCTATTATTGCAGAGAGTGTGGGGCAAGCGGATGGCTGGGCGTTAAGGATGATAATAAAAATCATTTTTTCTCAGACCCTAAGCAGGTTTACGAATACTTCTTCAGTAATCACAAAAACATCTACTTCATCAATACGGCCAAACACAAACACATTGATGAATATGAACCCAACAATCAGATTAATGATTACATCCATGTGGTAGATTTGAGTTTACATGAGAACGAAAGCGACCACACGCTAAAAATAAATGCAGTTAGAAAACTGAAAAATACATGGGCACGTCATATTTGTCCGGAATGTAATACCGAAAATTCCATAGGTATCATTGGAACCAGGGTAGCAACGCTATCGTCAATAACGGTAAGCCAAATATTAGCATCCGATCTTGACCCAAGGCCGGAAAAGTTCAGAAAAATACTTGCTTTTACGAACAGTGTGCAGGATGCTGCCCATCAGGCAGGTTTTGTCGAAGCCCGAAATTATCGTTTCACGTTTAGGGCATCGTTGCAAAAAGTGATCAACCAAAATACGAATGCGGTCAGTATTGACAATTTGCAAAAACAGTTTGTCGCGTATTGGAAACAAGAGTCAGATTCAACTGGTAAAAATCAGGAAGATGCCTATTACTATCGGTTTTTCCCTGCCGATTATCATGGCAAAGTGGATATTGACAGCGATTATCGGGATGCTGCAAAAAAATTTATCACGTCTTTCAAAACCGAATTTGACAGCAGAATGTATTGGGAAATCCTTTCTGAATTTGGGTACAATGCCATGATCGGTCGAACGCTCGAAAAATCAGGAGCTTCAGCCGTAAAATTTGATGAAGAAAAATTAAAAGCAGTTTTCCAGGCACTAAAAGAGTGGTTGGAACAAAACGGACTTTCAATTATTCAGGAACAAGAATTGCTCCCGTTTGTAAATGGAATTTTGCACCGGGTGAGAACACGGGGAGGCATTGATCATGAATATCTGGGCAAGTTCAGAAACGAATCTTTGCAATTATGGGATTTAAACTGGATGAGAGACAACCGTCATTTTTTAAACAAGATGTTCGGTTCCCGTTCAAGATTTCCCAGGTTATTGACAATTCAGTCCCATGGCCGGGGATTGCTTGACTCTACTTTTACCAACACCAACAACTGGTATCGAAGTTATTTTATCAAGTCGTTTCCTATGGCTCCAAACTATCATGCTCAGGTAAATGATTTTTACTCCAAACTGACTGAAGTGTTCGTCTCCATGGGTATTATGAATAAAAAGAGTACAGGAGAGAATGAAAATCTGGCTATGGAACCTTCCATTATACTGGTTGAAAATAAAGTTTCGACACATATTTGCGATACCTGCGGTTCAAAGTTATTTGTAGCCAAGTCCGACGATATTTCTTCCAAGACCAAATGTCTTGATTATACCTGTTCAGGCACTTATAGCCAGATCGAAAAGTTGAAGCCTAATTATTATCAATTGGTCTATAACCGGAATCAGTCACCGAGGATTTATGCAACTGAACATACGGGCTTGTTAGAACGCAGAGACCGGGAAAACAAAGAAATTGACTTCAAAGACCGGCCAAGATACAATTCGCTCAATACTATTGTTGCCACTTCAACACTTGAGATGGGTATTGATATTGGTACGCTGAATTCGGCCATTAATAATTCAATACCACCACTTACATCAAACTTTTTACAGCGTGTGGGGAGGGCAGGACGTTCGTCAGGCTCAGCGCTAATCACAAATTTTGCCCAAAGTAAAGCACATGATTTGTTCTATTACGAAGAGCCAAAGGATCTGATGGAAGGTGAAATAGCAACACCCGGTTGCTATCTGGAAGCCAAAGATATTCTCTATCGGCATTTTTTCGCTTATTGTCTGGATTGTTGGGCCAAAGCAGATCCAAAAAATAATAGCATTCCGGGAGTTATCCTATTGTTGCAGCTATCCAAAGCAAATCTTTCAGCTCCTGAATTCTTTGCAAACCGGATAATCTCGTTCATAAAAGCAAAAGAACATGTTTTGCTGACCGATTTTTCAGAGTTTTACAAACCTGATTTAGATGATTCAAAACCGTTAGATAATCTGAAATCATATCTGTTGGAAGAAGGTTTTTATCTGGGCTTTAAAAGCGTTTTTGTAAAGCTAAAAGAGGAATACCGGCACATTATTGAAACCATAAAAGGAATTGATGCAGCGATCAAAACACTTCCCAATGATGAAGAACGAAGAGTTTTGGAAGCAGAAAAAAAGGCTCTTTGGGGCTTGAAACGTCTGCTGGATAAGCGATCTATACTCGAACATTTAACCAATATTGGTTTGTTGCCCAATTATGCTTTTCCTGAAACGGGTGTAACATTAAATGCCCGGGTAATGTCGAATAAGGCAAAAGCAAGTGATAATATTCCAACAGACAAACAGTTTGAAATTGTCAGGTCTTCAAAATCAGCTATTAGAGAATTTGCTCCGGATAATCAGTTCTATTCACAAGGGTTCAAATTTGCGATATCAGGGTTGAATACTTATGATTGGAAGGATGCAGGTACCTTGCTTGTCAAAAGGTTCTGTTCAAACTGCGACGATATTGCCGAAAAAGTAACTTCAACAGAGGCTCATTGCCCCAAATGTGGCGATGCATCCTGGGCATCAGATAAAAATCAGCATGTTTTTGTGAAACTCAATGGTGTTAAATCGGTTAACTTCCGCGATAAGTCAACCTTAGACGACAGTAGCGATGAAAGAGATTCAATTCTCTATCGAATTTCAAGACACTTAAAATTTGATACCCATTCATTTCAGGGAGCATGGGGTATGAAAGAAATTCCATTTGGTATCGAGTATGTGAAGAATGTGGATATTGCTGAGATAAATATGGGATTGTCATCGGCAGTAAATGCCAATAAAATCACCATTAACCAACATGAAGATGTTCCTTATCATGGCTTTGTTACCTGCAAGCATTGTGGCAAAAGTACATCTAAATTAAACCAGCGAGATTTCAAATCACATTATGGATACTGCAAACACAAGGAGCGCGAATATAATGGCAAAGGCGATGAAGTTTTTGAAGAGGTCTATTTATTCAGAGAAATTAAAACAGAAGCGTTAAAGGTTTTATTACCAGTACAGGAATTTGAAAGCGAAGCCACTATTAATATGTTCAAAGCTGGGTTGGAGCTGGGGTTGAAAAAATACTATAAGGGAAATCCGCAACATTTAAGCATTACCAACTATTCGGAATACAATGCGAAAAACAGTCGCTTTGATAAGTATCTCGTAATGTATGACAATATACCCGGAGGAACGGGATACCTGGAAAAACTGTTTAGCCCGGCAGAATTTACCACGGTCATTTCCAGAGCTTATGATGCCATTAAATCCTGCGGGTGCAAAGACAAAGGAAAAGATGGCTGTTATCGTTGCATTTTCACTTATTCCAATCAATACATTCAAGGTGAACTTAGCAGAGCCAAAGCTGAAATATTATTTAAGAAGATTGTCGATAAGTCTGATGCATGGGAAACATTTACTACCGGGCTTGGTGCATTGACGAGTAATGGTCAGATAGAAGAAAGCGAGTTGGAGGAAAGGTTTATCCGGAGTCTCCGGAATCACCTGGAAAGTAAAAATGATCCAAACTATCAGTTCGAAGATTTTATTGAAAACGGAATTGTGAATTACCGTTTCAAAATTTCTGAAGGAAGTTATTCCTACTTCTATGTTATTCGTCCCCAATATGAACTGGGACCGGGCAATGGAGTCCGGTTCAATACGCGTTCCGATTTTTATATTTCACTCTCTTCAGTGGAGAAAGACGGAATAGCAATAACCGATGAAGTTATTATTTCATCGGTCAAGAAAATAGCCATTTATCTCGATGGATATACCTACCATGCAACAGAAGAAAATTGCCGGTTTTTTGATGACTTGAAAAAACGTATGGCTATTGTTGAATCGGGTGATATCATGAGTTGGACACTCACATGGTCTGACATAGAAAGGTTTGATGCCAAGGAAGTTCAAGGCGATCACGCTTCAAAAGAATCAAAAGGAGATTCTTTATATCTTGATGCGAATAAGTACAAGCAGACAATTGAAATTTACAAGAAAATACCCTACTGGAATACATATAGAAGTGATTTGGCCGAATCTAAAAATTCGTTTGACCGATTGTTATGGATTCTGACTCATCCATTACCCGAAAGTAATATTCTTGAAAAAATTGCGCTCAGACTTTCTTTGAGGCAAGCTAAATTTGGAACTCCATCTGTTGATCAGGAAGATATAAATCTGTTATTAAACGATCAGAATAAAGTTATTGATGAAAGCGTGATTGCTTCAAATAAGGCAGCTGGTAAATTTTTTATATTTCCAGAACTAGCAGCTATCTCTGATTTTGCGATCATTAAACTCGCGATAAAAGTTGATAATTTGGAAATGAAATCCACAATTTCAACTGATCCGATTATCAAGACATTAGACAAAGGTCAATGGGAAGCCTTCTGGCAGATGTACAATTTAATTCAGGAAACAACAGTTCTGATTTGATCATTTAAAGTAGTTATTCACATGGAAAAAATGGAAGAAAATGTTTGACGACGAAAACGATAAGATAGATCCCAAAGAACTACCCATTTATAAAAAGGGAATGGAAATTTTCGAAGTGGTTCATCATATTTGTGAACTCATTCCGGATGATGATGAAATGTTGGGTCATGTGAAAGGTGTGATGCTGGAAGATGCCATGCTGTTAACCGTAAAGGTGGCCGGGGCGACCGGAGGCCAATTGTATGATATTAAAATGGAGTGCGCAGCCATTATCCGAAAAGCAGCCCGCGAACTGATGATTCAAAACCACTCACTCGAAATGTTTGGTTTTGAGCATGTGGAATATTATCAGATCGTCAGGGATTTTATTGAAGAGTATCGATTGCTATTCATTGATTGGGTAGCCGGATTTGACAAGTGGGATTACATCATTGATCGCTGGGGCCTTTTCAATCCTCCGGGTGTCGGTCCGTTCGACCATGATCCGGATGATGATATTCCTTTTAACGGGTTTGATGAGAATTAATTCAAATGGAATGTCCTACTTCAAGCTTAAATCAAATTTTTAAAAAACCCAATGATCGATTTTATTGGTGACATACATGGATATGCGGATAAGATTATAGAGTTACTGGAAAAGCTTGGCTACTCGGCTTATAATGGGGTATATAGCCATCCTACACGGAAAGTTTTGTTCATTGGAGATTACATTGATCGAGGACCCCGGATCAGAAAAACCCTGAGAATAGTCCGGCAAATGGTCGAAAGCGGAAATGCCATAGCCCTGATGGGAAACCATGAATACAATGCTTTGTGTTTTCATTACGAGGAACGCGAAGGAGGCCATTTGAGGAAGCATTTGATCAAGAACATTATTCAGCACTAGCGACGCTTCATCAATTTCAAAACAAGCAGGAAGAATACGAAGATTACCTTGAATGGTTCAAGACTTTGCCACTCCATTATGAAACGGATAGTTTCCGTGCCGTACATGCTTGCTGGGATAATGATAACATCACTTTTCTACGTTCAGCATTAAATAATGACAGGTTGAATGAGACTGCTCTTCATCAATCGGTTAAGAAAGGAACAGAACTATACCGTACAATTGATGAAACGCTGAAGGGCAAAGAAGTCCGGATGCCCACAGGTCTTTCTTTTTTCGACAAAGATGCAACAGAACGAAATGAAATCAGGATAAAATGGTGGCAGGATCCAAAGCAATACAGCTACCGTGAAATGAGTGTTATTCCACTTGAAAGCCTTCCTAAAGAACCGTTTGACATTTCTATGATGCATTCCTCAAATTACTATTCTGAAAAGGAAAAGCCAGTCTTTTTTGGACACTACTGGATGAATGGACATCCTGAATTATTAAGAGGAAACATCTGCTGCCTTGATTACAGTGTCGCCAGAAATGGGGTTTTGGCTGCTTACCGTTTTGATGGAGAAAAAGAGCTCTCGAATGAGAAGTTCATTTTTGTATAGGTGAAACAATCTTTCCTGTGTAAAGCTATGGGATGCACTTTCTTAAAAAGAAAGTAATATTGAACAAATTGAAAGCATTACATTTGTGACATCGGATGAAAAGATAAAACGATTATTGGTATGAGGAAACTGAAAGTCTTTATTAGCAGCGTACAAACAGAGTTTGCCAGTGAGAGGCAAAACCTCTTCGTTTATTTGCACAGCGATTCACCTAACACATAAATAAGCCGGGTTTTGTGTTGCCGGGTTGCTTCGTCAAATTCCCGTTCTGTAGGCGAAATACCATCGCCATCTTCAAAACCGTATTTGGTACCAAACAGTCCAAGATAAATATCACATTTAGCAACTTCGTTAATGTAAACCGAATCAGCCCTCTGGTCGGAAGCAGGTAAGTTCTCGAATAAAAATGGCTCGAAAAAAAGCCCCAGCAACGGATCGGGCTTGCAACGCCATGCGAAAATGAACCAACTCATTCAAAAGATAGGGATCGACCTTGTGCGAAAACGCTTTAATTCGGGCGATGACCTTAATTCAGGGGTTTATGCCTCGCTGGTTAATTACCTCAAGGAAAAGGAAATTATTCGTACCGGTCCTTTTGATGCTGCCCTGAACGATAGAGCAACCATGGAGGATCTGGATCATGATAAAATCCGGGAATTTGTACACATAGCGAGAGCAAAAAGAGGTTTTCCTTTGCCGGTTGAATCTACTCTGGAAACCATTTTAACTCATCTGAACTTATTGGAGAACAACCGTGTAAGTAATGCTTCCATTTTGTTGTTCGGCAAACTACCACAGCGCTTTTTTATTACTTCAGAAGTTAGATGTGCTCATTTTCATGGCTTCCATGTAGTAAAGCCCATTCCGGCCTACCAGGTTTATAAAGGCGATGTATTTCAACGGGTGAATCAGGCCGTCGATTTTGTATTGTCGAAAGTGGATGTGTCGGTTGGAACCCGGGAAGTTAGCAATCAGGTACCCATCCAATATGAACTTCCGCGTGCTGCCGTTTCTGAAGCCATCGTAAATGCAGTGGCCCACCGCGATTATACCAGTAACGGAAGTGTCCAGGTGATGCTGTTTAAAGACCGTCTCGAAATATGGAATCCGGGAACTTTGCCATTGGGATTGAGTCCGGCTAAACTCCGTAAACCGCACCGGTCCATCCCGGAAAATCCTTTATTGGCAGAGCCGATGTATTTGGCAGGATATATTGAGCGTATGGGAACCGGTACCGGTGACATTATTCGTTTGTGTAATGAAGCAGGATTGAAAGAACCGGAGTTTATTGAGGAAGAAGATTTTAAAACAATTATTTGGCGTACCTTAAAAACTGCCGGGGAAGCTGGTGGGGAAGTTACCGGTGAACCTACCGAACTTACCGAACATGCTGAAAATGTAGATAATGAAGAAGTTAATAAAGGTGATACCGGTCAAGTTACCGGACAAGTTACTGGACAAGTTACTGGACAAGTAAGTGAGGAAGTGAAAAGAGTTATACTTGTAACAGAAAATGAATTGCGAAGTGCTGAAATACAAAATATTCTCCAGTTAAAACATCGTGAGTACTTCAGAGATAACTATCTGCTTCCAGCACTTGAATCGGGATTTATTGAAATGACTTTTCCTGACAGTCCAAATCATCCAAATCAACGTTACCGTTTAACTGCAAGTGGTATCACTTTGAAAAAGAAACTCAAAAACTCAAATAATAATAAGAAGAAGAAGAAGTGAATAAAGTCTGAGAATAGAACGAGTCAAACGAACCCATAATCCTCATTCTTTTATAATATTACTCACCCACGTCATATATTGGCGTAGTCACTCTTTACATTTGCTCCACAATCTTAATAAATCACAAGTATGGAGCCCAGAATAATTCCCATTAATCACATCAGGCATCAAGCACCGCGAATGCTTTTTTTTACAATGAGCGGAAAGCCAAAGAAGGTAAAGCCACCTTTTACCATAGCCGGAATACACCTTCGGTGAATCCATTTATTTACTCTGCTCAGCATCGCCACCAGATTTTTAAGAGAATTGAAGATTCAAATACCAGGGTTAAAAATAAAGGACTTCACATCTCCTTTAACCCAACCATGAATGACATGATCCGAATGGGAGAAAAGGGTATTCGAACCGAACTTGACAACCTGATGAAACAATTGGGTTATGGTAGCCAACCCTACCTGGTTTACCGACATGCTGATATTGACAGGGTGCATTTTCATATTGTTTCCACCCGGATTGACAAGCAAAGCGGCAAGAAGATCAAAGACAATTTTGAAAAGGATAAAGTACAGAAGTTCATCAAGGAGTTGGAACAAACCTATCAGTTAAAGAATGATGAGCCAAATGAAAAGATCAATCTGAAATTTACGGCATACAGCAAGAACCTGAAACAAAACCTTGACAACCTATTCACCGAACTCAATCGGATGGATTTTATCAGCAGCAAACAAATGTACGATGATGCTTTGAAGCTGTTTCATATAGAAATCAGGCAAGTTCAGAAAGGGCATCTGGTATTTGTAACTGATGGAAACGGAAATCCGGTTCGGCATCCGATTAAAATGTCAGATTTTGAGGAAAGACCGAGGTATTATTTACCTGAACAGAAGACCTTGAGTCAACATTTTGAAAAGCACCCCCAATTTGACCTAATTGAGCAAAGTAGTGGAGTTTTAAAATCGTTGGTTTTGAAAGAATTGATCCGGCAGGTAAAAACTCAATTTGATGATGGATCGGGTTTCAGAAACAAAAGATATAAGCTGAAGAAACAGAAAAACAGGGCCAAAAGAAAGTTATAGTGGCGAAATTAGAGGTATAGAAAACTTCTTCAGAAAAGTATAGGCTTGTTTCATGACGGCAAGTTTAGCACCTAAAGTTTTGATCAAAATTTCGGCAGCATTCGTATTTTGCTGCCAATTTATAGAAATTAATTATCTTTGCATTCAAGTACATTTTATGATCGCAACAGATAAACTACATATCGACCGGTTAAAAGAAAATTTCAGAGGCAAAGAAACCTTTGAGTCCAATGATATTGTCAGATTTTATGAGATGGATGAACCGCAAATTAAAATCGCAACGGTCAACTGGAGAATATATCATTTAGTCCAAAAGGGTGTTTTAAACCGTGTTGGAAGAGGCAAGCTTGCTTTAGGGGAAGGTAAAATATATTTACCTGAAATTTCATCTAAAATAAAATCAATCCATTCAAAATTAAAAAGAGAGTTTCCTTATCTGGAATTTTGTATTTGGAATACATCTTCATTCAATGAATTCATGATACATCAGCCAGGCCGGTTTTATATTCTCATTGAAGTCGAGAAGGAAGCAACCCAATCGGTTTTTTTCTTCTTAAAAGAAGAAAAGTATCCGGTTTTTGTAGATCCAACAGAAGATATCTTTGCAAAATATCTTTCGGAAGAAAAGGAGAACCTGATTGTAAAATCATTGGTTACGGAAGCGCCCTTGCAAAAGATTGCCGGATTAAACACAGTAACAATTGAAAAGATGCTGGTTGATATTTTTTCCGATGAATTAATATTTTCTGCCCAGCAAGGATCTGAGATGAGAATAATTTTTCAGGAGGCAATGAGCAAATACTCAGTGAACGAGAATCGTATGTTACGCTACGCTGACAGAAAGAGAAAGAAAGAAAGTTTTCGAAATTATTTAGATTCAATATCAAATTAACGGCAGCAAAGCTAATTTGCTGCCAATTTTTAGAATATGATTGATCAGGGAAAAATTACATTGAATTGGATAGAAAAAGTATCCAAAGTAAACCGGAATGCAGATAAAATATTGGTTGAAAAGGTTATTCGTGCCCTTTTATTGTTGGAAGGACTTGTAAAACGAGAGCTGCCATTTGTTTTTAAAGGTGGAACGGCATTAATGCTTCATCTAAACTCAGCGAAGAGACTGTCGATTGACATCGATATTATTGTTTCAGAGAAGCCTGAAGATTTTGAAGCGAGACTTGATATGGTAGCCCTTGAACAGGGATTCCTGAGAAAAGAACTGCAACAGAGGAATGCTGACTCAAAAATTGATAAAGCGCATTATAAATTTTTCTATCCGCCAATTCATAAGACCAGCAAAGACGAAGAATATGTTTTGCTCGACGTTCTTTTTGAAGAAGTTCATTATAAAAACATTGTTCAACTCAATATCCAGTCTTCTTTTGTACCAGAAACTGGCGTTCCATTAACTGTAAATGCGCCTTGTATTGAAGATATTACTGGAGATAAGCTAACTGCTTTTGCTCCGAACACTACCGGAATTCCATACTACAAAAGGGAGGATAGCATGAGTATGGAAATTATCAAGCAACTATACGATATAGGGAATCTGGCTGACAGTGTAATGGATGTTGAAATTATAAAATCTACATTTCGTGAGTTTGCCCTTACCGAACTTTCTTACAAAGGACAAAATTCACTGTCAGTAGAACATGTACTGGAGGATATTTATCAAACTGCACTGTGCATCGTAACACGCGGCACTGATGGCAAAGGCGATTTCAATCTGTTGCAACAAGGCATACAACGGGTTACGAGGTTTATATTCTCAGAAAGCTATCATTTAGACAAAGCTATTGTCCATGCATCAAAAGCAGCTTATCTTGCTACTCTAATAAAAAATGATTCCGTTAGTATTGAAAAATTCAGCAATCCATTGCAAATGAAAGCCTGGGTCATTGAAGAACCAATGAATATGAAACTTAACAGGCTGAAAAGAACAAACCCTGAAGCATTTTTCTATTGGTATAAAATAGCGACATTAAACAATTAAAAATGTTTTCCAACTAAAATCAACAAGCTTTCAATACGGTATTATAAAGGTTGAAGCAAGAATAGCAATCCAGGCATTTTGAGAAGGATTAGGTAATACTTGGGAACACGTTTAACGTAGCATTTCACGATTCTGAAATTTTCATTTTTAAACTCGCTTCATGAGCGAAAAATGATATTACAGATTTTCTAGCTTCGCTCTAACACCACTAATATTTTATTATTCAGGTGGTATTGAAATAGCTGAAGGAAACCAAATTTTGCAAACATATGAAACTTAAAGAGACTAAATCGAGACCTATTGTTAATATTCAGGGACTATCCAAATTAAACCACTCGTTTTTCGTTCAATCTTTCCTTTAATTTCTCCATATCCTCGCCAAGTTTCTTCTCAACTACTTTTGCATAGATTTGAGTTGTCGATATTTTTGAATGACCAAGCATCTTGCTTACTGACTCAATCGGAACACCATTCGTTAGAGTTACGGTTGTAGCAAAAGTATGTCGGGCTAAATGAAAAGTAAAATTTTTGGTGATTTGGCATATATCTGCAATTTCTTTTAAATAGCTGTTTAGTTTTTGGTTTGAGATAGGAGGAAAAAGTCGATTATAAACTAATGCTTTCGGATCAGTTTTGTATTTACTGATAATATCCATTGCAACTGGCAGAATGGGAATTCTAACTGGATTGTCAGTTTTTTCCCTGCTTGTAAATAACCAAAACTTCTTATCAATACCAATTTGGATGTTTTCTGGTGATAAATGTATCAGATCAATGTAAGATAATCCGGTGTAGCAGCTAAAGATAAATAGATCTTTAACATGCTGTAGTCGGGCAATCGAGAATTCTTTTTCTTCAATAATTTTTAGTTCTCCTTCAGAAAGGTAACCTCTTTCAAATCGATGAAACTTTTGTTTGAAAGCGATGAATGGATCCTTTTCCAGCCATTCATATCTTATAGCCAATTTGATCATCTTTCTAAGACGTTCAATGTGTTTCATTACAGTATTGTTCTCCATAGGCCGCTGATGGTCAACAGGTGAATGTTTTCTAAGAAAATATTCAAAATCAACCAAAAATTTGTAATTCAGACTTTTAAGATAAATATCGGAAGTCTTGTACTTTTCTTTGAGGAAAAGTATTATATATTTCTGAGTTGTAAAATAGTTTTTTAGCGTTCCCCACCTTAGGGATTCTTTACCGTTTGTATTGTGATAATCGATCAGTTTACATAGGGTCATATCAGAAATATCCAGACCCAGAAACTTATTTTTTATAGCTTCCGTTGTGATGACTTGCTTGCTCAGCACAAGGTCCTGGTAAGATTCGACCACCATCTTTCGAATTTGTTCCAGGTAAGAGTTTAATTGCTTATTCTCATTTGTTGAAGGTTTAGCCATCCCTTTCCCGGAGTTCCAACTATCGATAGAAATTTTTCGCTTAATTGAGACTTCGCATCGTTTTGAATTTACAGTAATACGTGCATAAATTGGTGCTAATCCATTCATAATCTTGTTCGTACGAAGCACAAAATGAATTTCTAATGTTACTTTTTTCATGATGATTTAATTTAAAATTTTTATACTCTAAAAAGGTTCACCTATTTTGAATTGATTTGATCTCAAAATGAGTCAAAACGAGTCAAAATTGATCAAACAAAATGTCTGTAAAATACTGTATTGCATATAGTTACATCGACATTCGTGAACCAAATATAAAAATTAAAAAAGGTCACCGGATAGTTCACATACCAACTGATTTATATTGGTTTATTTCGATATGATAAAAAACACAAAAGCCACAAAATCAATGATTTGTGGCTTTTTGATTGGGTTTGGAATCCCATTTTGTCGGGGTGACAAGATTTGAACTTGCGACCCCCCGCCCCCCAGACGGATACGCTACCAGGCTGCGCTACACCCCGAACTTTTGTGCGTGCAAAAATAGCCATCTTCTTAACTTATGCAAAGAAAACCTTTGCTTTTTACTCACCGGTGTGTAACTTATTTGACAAATGTTGTGGATTATTTTGTTTTCTGCTTTTCCCTTTTCTCGGCGAACTGGCTGCCTTTTTCTCTTTTGACTTTGCCTCTTCCAGAATTTTTAATCTGAAATCATCCAGAATATTCATGAAATTGATAAAGGCGTCGTATTTTGATTTATAAATGCAGTTAGAAATATTGTTACTGAAATAGGCCGGATGCTGATCATCCATCAAATGAATATGATCGCTTGTTTGCAGGTATTGCCAGTCCTTTTGTAGGTTTATGTCATCAATATTGACAACCATTTCATTTAACAGATAAAGCTGTTTAATGGCTTCGATTTGAAGTTCATTTCCGGGGTAATAGTATGAATTAAAGTTATTTAGCCAACAAATAGGTTCGTTTGAATTAATTTCGGCAACGGGTCCAAAGATTTCGGCTATTTCCGATGGTAACACAAAACTTACTTTGGGCATTCGGCCTATTTGAGAAACAAATGACTGAACAAATTTTTCTTTCTTCTCTATTCCAAAGCCACCCAAAGCCTTGTAATCGATATAAATATTTAAAAGTGGCTCAATAGGGTTCAGGTTTTTTAATAGCGATGTAAAGTTATTCGCATTGATATCCTGCACATCCGAATTAAGGCTGTTGAGAATGCCGGTGAGCTCATCGCTAATCATTTCATTACGGAAATAAACATGCATCTTTGGCTGGATGAAATTTGAATAAACATAATTGGAGCTTCGCCAGATCAGTGCTTTTCTCGATCCGTTTGTTATCATTGCCTGATAGCCCGAATCGGCTACATCATTTCCAATGAGGTCGGAATAAATCAGGTCGGAGTTAACAAATACCGCAGGTTTCTTTCCAAACAGATATGCTATTCTCGATTGGTGATCTTTTAACTGATTTACCAATTCATCTTTCTGGTTGGTTAGTGATATCAGCGAATGTGATGAAGTACCTCCCAAAAATTCCACCTGCCCGGTATCAGCCAATTGCCTGAAACTTGTCAACACTTCGGGTTCGTACATTAGAAACTGGTCGATAGCAGTTCCTGAAATGTAAAAGGCCAACTTTAACTTTCCTTTATGTTTATTGATGAGCTTTAATAGAAATTCGTTTGCAGGCAAATAGAAATTCGTTGCAGCTTCATTGATTTCCCTTTCAATTCGAAGATCGTCGTAATATGATTTTTTAGTTCCAATATCTAAAAATCGGAATGTCTGAAAATGAAACGGGTGGTGGATCTGAAAGCAAAGTGAAATACTTTTCATATCGGTAATTTTTACAGTTAAACAGAAACAGTATTCAAATAAATATTTCTGATATCCCCGGCTGAATTTTCCCAGTTTAATTGGTTTACTTCCCGGTTTCCTTCATCGGCAAGTACTTTTGAAAGCGGATTGTGGCTGATGATTGCGTGAATGGCATCGGCCATTGCATTAATATCCCAAAAATCAGTTTTAATTACATTCCTGATTAACTCGGACACTCCCGATTGAAAGGATATGATTACAGGTACTTTCGCTTGCATGGCTTCTAAAGGAACTATGCCAAACGGCTCTGAAACAGATGGCATAATGAATACGTCGCTCATATCAAGCATCTCTTTTATTTCATTTCCTTTCAGGAATCCTGTAAAGTGAAACTTATTGCTTATGCCATATCTGGCACTTAAATCCACCATTTTTGACATCAGTTCGCCGTTTCCAGCCATTACAAAACGAACATTTTTCATTCGCTGAAGTACCAATTTAGCCACTTCCACAAAGTATTCCGGCCCTTTTTGTATGGTTATCCGCCCCAAAAAAGTGACTACTTTATCACTAAATTTGTTAGCCACCTTCGGATTATCTTTGCCGGATTTTGGGCTGATGGCATTATATACCGTGGTGATTTTTTCTGCTGAAATGCCATAATCTGCAACAAGTCTCTTTTTTATCCGGTTACTAACTGCAATGATTTTATCGGCTTGTTCAAATCCCTGCTTTTCAACGGCATAAATAGAAGGGTTAACTTTTCCGCCGCTTCGGTCGAAATCGGTTGAATGTACATGTGCCACAAGTGGTTTGCACGAAACCTGCTTTGCTGCGATGCCAGCCGGAAAAGTCAGCCAATCGTGAACATGAATAAGTTCAAATTGACTATTCTCTGCAATCAGCCTGGCTATTGCAGCGTAATTGTCGATCTCTTCAAAAAGGTTGGGGCCATATTTGCCGGTAAAATGAAATTCCCGGGTTTGTGCAGTTGATCCGGATTGTTCTATCTCAACATTAGATGCTGTAATTTCATTTGAGAAATGTTTCAGTTTACTGAAATCTTCAGGGCTATCATACGGAAGTAATCCCGAAGGTATTTCTATCGTTGTGAATTCGTGAGAAAGATGTTCCGTGAATATTACCTTGCCAGTTTTTGCAACCTTTTCTGCATCAATTAATTTGAAGTTGGGGGTGCTTTCGTTTCCGGAGGATTTCGGAACCACAAAAAGTACATGTATATCGTTATAGGCTGAGAGGCCTTTAACAATTCCCTCGCAGGCGGTACCTAAACCTCCTGAAATATTGGGCGGAAATTCCCAACCTAGCATCAGTACATTCATGTTCAGGTAAATTTTGGTGGATAATCAAATTTCTCCTTCCCACGACAAGTTGGTTGCATGAAGCAATTATCACATTTATGTGAATAAATAGTTGTTTTTGCGATGCCCAAAATCAGTAACCATGTTAAATTTTAAGCATCAGTCAATTGCCAATCAACAACGAACAGGCATTCCTTACTCAATCTATTTTTTTCGGAAGTCTTTGTCATAAACGGATCGTAATCTTCTCTGATTCCTCCAAATCGATCATCTTTCCCAATTTTATTTGAATGAACCGGAGATTGATTAAATTGAGTCTCTTCATTGATGAACCATAAATTTTCCTTTGGAATCCTTTCACTTGATTGTTTCCTGATGCTAATTAACCTGTCTCTTTTTCTCATGATAAAGATTTTTACTCAAACTTTTTTACTTTGAAAACATGATAAATGTTTCTTTTTTCATGTTAAAGATTCATAAAATATCACTTATATACTTCTAGTAGTTAATACAATATGTATTTTTTGTATCGTTTTTATATTCAGACAATTTTGTATTTCATTTATTTGTGTTGATCAATTAATATTTTCATAATAAGCCTATGCAATCAACATTTTTGTTGTGTATTACTTTTGGTTTTGTCTATAACGGGATCATTATTATTGATATTGTTAATGTTGCACGTTCATTCATGTTTTTTAACTTTGATGCACAAATTTTTTAAAACAAAAACATGTTTAAAGCAATGAATCTTGACGATAATAAAAGTAATAAACCAGAACAGATTACCGATATTGAAAAAGTAAGATGTTTGATAATCGGTTCGGGTCCAGCCGGATATACTGCAGCAATTTATGCTGCGCGTGCCAATCTTAGTCCGGTAATGTACGAAGGTCTTGAGCCAGGTGGACAATTGACAACCACAACCGAAGTGGAAAACTTTCCTGGTTATCCTGAAGGAGTTACCGGTCCGGTAATGATGGAAGAATTGAAAGCGCAGGCTCAGCGTTTTGGTACAGATATTCGTTCCGGCTATGCCACCAAAGTCGATTTTTCCGGATCTGTTCACAAAGTATGGATTGACGAAAAAAAGCTGATCGAAGCTGAAACAGTAATCTTAGCAACAGGTGCTACCGCCAAATATCTTGGTATCGACGATGAGAAAAAATATGCCGGCGGCGGCGTTTCTGCCTGTGCAACCTGCGACGGGTTCTTTTATCGTGGAAAAGATGTTGCCGTAGTAGGCGGTGGCGACACTGCTGCCGAAGAAGCAATCTATCTGTCGGGCATTGTCAACAAGGTTTACCTGATCGTCAGAAGAAATGAATTGCGCGCATCGAAAGTAATGCAGGAACGCGTATTAAAAATAAAGAACATTGAAGTGTTGTGGGAACACCAGACCAAAGGTTTAACAGGCGATGGGGTAGTGGAAGGCGCTGTACTATGGAAAAAGAAGGGTACTCCGGAAGAAGAAATCGTCAACATTAAAATTGACGGATTTTTCCTGGCAATTGGTCACAAACCCAACTCCGATTTTGTAAAAGATTTCCTTGATACAGACGAAGTCGGTTACATTAAAACCATTCCCGGAAGTTCGAAAACCAATGTCCCCGGTGTTTTTGCATGTGGAGATGTTCAGGATTCAATATACCGTCAGGCAGTTACCGCAGCAGGCACAGGTTGTATGGCGGCCATTGATGCTGAAAGATATTTATCGGAAAAACATTGATGACAGATATGAAACGAATAATTCAAACATCAAAAGCTCCAGCAGCTATCGGACCATACAGTCAGGCTGTTGAAGCGGGTGGAACACTTTATGTTTCAGGGCAGATTCCAATCGTTCCTGAAACCATGAAAATTGTAGAAGGTGGAATTCAGGAGCAAACAGAACAGGTTTTAATGAATATTGGCGCTATTTTAGAGGCAGCCGGTTACCGTTACGGTGATGTTGTAAAATCAACTTGTCTGTTAAGCGATATGGCCAATTTCAAAGCGATGAACGAAGTTTACTCGAAGTATTATCCTGAAAATGCCCCGGCACGAGCCGCTTTTGCGGTAAAAGATCTTCCGATGGGCGTACTGATCGAAATTGAAACAATAGCGGTAAAATAGCAATCAGGAAAAGCAAATTTTATAAAATATAAACCCCGGATTGAGCAATCATTTTGGGGTTTCTGTTTGTTAATATTTTTAAACACACATTATAATTCAAAATAGAGCCTTACTTTTATGGTGTGAAAACTATCAATAAAATATTGGTGCTTGTATTTTCGGTTTTGTATCTGTTTCTATCAATCGGAGTAATGCTTTTTCAAACACATTGTGAATGTTTGGGAAGTACCAGTGTTTCATTGTTTGTTGCCGCTGATTCATGCAGCGATACAATTACCGAAGACGATTGCTGTTCGACTGAATCAAATTGCAATGACAATCAGCTGGAAACTATAAATCATTCCTGTGGATGTGAATCACCAGTTGTTTCTTACCTGAAATTAACGGAACATTTCGACGAAGGTTCGAATTTTGAATATCCGATTGCAAAAATTATCAGTCTGCTGAATGTTGCTGTTATTGAAACGGTTGAGGAAATACTTCCGGATAGATCTGTTGCTCACTTCACTTATTACACGCCACCCAATAATAAAAAGGTTGGTCGCGACTTGATTTACTTCATACATCAAAGCAAGATAGCTCCGCTCACATAATCCGGTTTTAACAGTTTTTGTTTACAATCAGATTATAAATATTTCAATACTATTGAAATGAAAAGAGTTCTTGTTTTACTTTTAATATTCTCATCTGTATATGGTTACCCAAATCCAATTAAAGGGAGAGTTTTGGGACTTGAAAACAGTGTGAGGAGTATTTTGCCCGGTGCCAATATTTATTGGGCCGGTACCAATTTTGGAACAATTGCCAACATGCATGGCGAGTACAGTATCCAATCCATTCAGGATAACAATTTGCTGGTATTCAGTTTTGTTGGTTTCAAAACAGATACCGTTAAATGGGGTGGGGAAGAAGTGATTGATGCTGTACTGGAAAAGAATTTGGAAATTGAGGAAGTTACTGTTGTTCAGAAAAATAAAGGAGCATATATTTCCAGCATCAACCCGATTCACACAACACACATTAATGGGGCGGAGTTGCACAAAGCCGCCTGTTGCAATCTTTCTGAAAGTTTTGTAACCAATCCTTCGGTTGATGTTTCATACAACGATGCAATCACCGGCGCCAAACAGATCAAATTATTGGGGCTTGATGGTACTTATTCGCAGTTGCAGACCGAGAATTTTCCAAATCTGCGTGGGCTTGCAACCAATTATGGCCTAACTTATATTCCTGGCCCATGGCTCGAATCGATCCAGGTTTCGAAAGGCGCGGCCTCGGTTGTAAATGGTTATGAGTCGATTACCGGACAAATAAATGCCAACTTTAAAAAACCGGATGCAGCTGAAGTTTTTCATTTCAACTTGTTTGGTTCTGCTGAAGGAAAGTCGGAGATAAATTCAAACTTATCGGCAAAACTTTCAGAAAAAACATCGACTGCCTTTTTTGTTCATGGCGAGAATTTTCAAAACCGAATCGACCATAACTCAGATGGTTTTCTGGATGAGCCGTTAGTGAAACAGATTCATTTATTCAATCAATGGAAGTACTTTGATGGAAAGGGTTTTATGATACATTCAGGATTTCATTACCTGAACGAAGACCGTACCGGAGGGCAAACTGATTTCAGGAAAAATATGGAACGGACTGCATTAAATCCTTATGGTGTAAATGTTGGCAATGAACGGGTTGAAGCATACGTAAAAGCCGGTTACGATTTTGATGGTTTGCAACACAGTATTGCTTTGATTTCCAATTTCACCAAACACAAAATGAATTCGTATTATGGATTGAATAACTACTCCGGAGATGAATTTACAGGGTATGGAAATCTGATCCATACATTTTCGATTGATCAGCCGGGCGTTCACACCTTAAATTCGGGAATCAGCATGGTCTATAATCATACCGATGAATTGCTCAACCAAACCATTATCAATGTGAATGAAGTGGTTCCGGGAATTTTCAGTGAATATACATTCAAGCCAAATACTAAAATTACGGCAATGGCGGGCATCCGCTCTGATTTTCACAATACATTCGGGACATTTATAACCCCACGTTTTCACCTTAGGTACAGCCCAAATGAGCATTTAAACATGCGTGTTTCAGCTGGAAAGGGTTACCGCACTCCCCGAATTGTGGCCGAAAATAGCTTCTTACTGGCAAATTTTAGACCTCTAAAGTTTACAAAAAGCGAGATTCTTGAAGAAGCCTGGAATTATGGCATCAGCGTCACTCAAGAAGTTCACCTGTTCGAGCGTTCATTAAACATTGGTGCTGAGTATTTCAGAACAGATTTCATCAATCAGCTGGTGGTTGACCGTGAGAGTTCTTCGGAGTTTATTTTACTCGCTCCACTCGATGGTAAATCGTACGCAAACAGCTATCAGCTGGAATTAAATTACGAATTGTTTCCCCGACTGGATATTTTGGCTGCATGGCGTGTAAACGATGTAAAACAGACCATCGGTAATCAGTTGGTGCGAAAACCTTTGTCAGGCAAATACAAGGGCTTAATTACAATGAATTATTCCGACCAACTGAAAAAATGGATGTTCGATTATACGGTCCAGTTTAACGGAGGAGGGCGATTGCCTGTTGTTGCAGGTTCACCTGCAAATTTACCAAATGAGTTCCCCGCATTTACTCAAATGAATGCACAGATAACCAAATATTTCCGTTACTGGAACCTTTACGCCGGGGCTGAAAATTTATTGAACTATGTGCAGGATCACCCGGTATTGGGAGCCGATCTACCTTTTGGATCGGATTTTGATGCAACCCGAATCTGGGGCCCGGTGATGGGCCGTAAGTTTTATGCAGGAATTCGAATTACATTAAATCATAAATCAAAAACACTATGAAAAATATTGTCAGGTTAATTATGTCAGGATTTGTTTTGTTGTTATTTATTTCAACAGCCATAGCCCAAAACAAGGAAGGCGAATTATCAACAGTTTACATTAAGTCGAATATGGATTGCATGGACTGTGAGTTAACTCTTACAAATTACCTAAAATTCGAAAAAGGGTTGAAATCGTTGAAGGTTGATCTGGTTTCAAATACAATCAAGGTAGTTTATAAATCAGGGAAAAATACTCCTGAAAATATTGCCAAAGGAATTAAAAAGAATGGTTATGCAGCCAATCTTATTTCTGAAGAAGAATACAATAAGTTATTCGGAAATGCTCCAAAAAAGAAGAATTAATCGTTTCTTTATTGAATGATTTTGACATTCACACTATAAAAAACGAAATTATGAAACTATTGGAACACTTTGACCACCCGGAAAAGAGACAGGATAAGGAACATTTTAAACATCTCATTCAAATTGCTTTGGCTGATGGGATAATTCGGGATAGCGAAATGGCAATGCTGCACAGGCTAGGCAAAAACATGGGGTTTACCGACCCCGAAATTGATGATTTGCTGGCAACTGCTAATAACGTGGCATACAATCCACCCTACGAATTAACGAAACGATTTGACCAGCTTTATAGTATAATCAAAATGGTTTTAGCCGACGGGAACATAGACAGTAACCAAATGCGGTTAGCATCGGTGATTGCAATAAAATCAGGATTTGTTGACGATGAAATACCTGCGTTACTCGAATTGTTGTTAAATGGAATTGAAAAAGGAGATGATGAAGAACATCTTTTCAGAGTGTATAGAAAGAAAATAATGCGGTTATAAAAGTACAGCCATGGTTGGGTTTGAAAGCTTTTATTACATTTGTTTTTCCCAAATTATTCTGTTGTATGCTTTCAAAAATTAAACTTCACTGGCAGATACTTATTGCCCTGATTCTTGCTGTTGCTTTTGGTTATTATCTGCCCGATTTGATCCCCTACGTTTCGTGGATGGGAGATGTGTTTCTTCGCGGTTTAAGCATGATTGTCATTCCATTGGTTTTCAGTTCAATAATTAGTGGTGTAGCCAGCATTGGTGGTGGATCAAATTTGGGAAGGATTGGCATAAAAACCATTTCATTGTATCTTTCCACCAGTTTAATTGCCATTTTAACCGGATTATTTCTCGTCAATCTGTTACAACCCGGAGTTGGGGCAAACCTTGGAACTGCCGAAACAATTCAGTCATTGCCAACAGCAGGTACTTCGGTATCAGAAATTTTAATGCGAACGATTCCTGACAATATTGTTGATGCCATGGCACGGGGACAAATTCTTCCGGTGATCTTTTTTGCCATTCTGTTTGGCTTTTTTATCACCCAGGTTCAAACCGAAAAACAGGAAATCCTGACAAAATTCTTTAATTCGATCTTCGAGGTGATGATGAAAATAACCATGTTCATTATCCGGTTTACGCCATTGGGAATTTTTGCCATTGTATCCAAAGAGGTAGCAAGAAATTCAGGATCGTTATCGAATATAGCCGGCAGCCTCGGGATTTATATGCTAACCGTATTGTTGGCATTGATAATACACGCCGGAATAACATTGCCTCTGGCTGTTAAGTTATTGGGTAAATCCAAACCATACCTGCATTTCAGGAATATGGCAACCCCACTTCTAACAGCCTTTTCAACTTCATCATCAAGCGCTGCATTACCACTGACAATGGAAGCCGTTGAGCATAACGATGGCGTTTCAGGCAAAATTACGAGTTTTACTTTGCCGCTGGGTGCAACAATTAATATGGATGGAACCGCTCTTTACGAGTGTGTCGCAGTTATTTTTATCGCTCAGGCTTATGGAGTTGATCTGACTGTAGGACAACAGGCAATTGTTGTTCTAACTGCACTTTTAGCAGCCATTGGTTCTGCCGGAATTCCTATGGCCGGTCTGGTAATGATGACAATTGTACTTACTGCGGTTAATCTTCCACTTGAAGGAATTGGATTGATACTGGCAGTCGATCGCATTCTGGATATGTCGCGCACAACTGTGAATGTTTGGGGCGATACTTGTGTTGCAGTAATCATTGCCAAATCAGAAGGGGAGACTCTGAATGTTTGAGCTGGGATTTCAAAGGGGATTTATCCTGTTCAATTGTATTCGCTTTAAATGTCATTTTTATCAATGCCGGCCTGTTTAAGAATAGTAAAGAATGTACCTTTCGCAAGGTCTTTCCTTCCATGTACCGGAACAATAACCGTTTTCCCTGTTTTCTGATTGTAATACAATTGATGACTGCCATTGGCACGTTTAAAGAAGTAGCCTTTTTTCTCCAGTATGGCGATCAGGTTTTTAGCTGAATAGTTCATGTAGTTTGAAAGGTTAAAGAATACTCCAAAGTACCTGTATCATCAGGAATATCTTCACCACGATCTTGAAGTTCCTCAATATAAAGCTCGATTGCTTCTTTTGCCATTTGAATAGAATCTTCAACGGTCTCACCAAAAGTAACACATCCATTCAATGCCGGAACCGAAACGGTATAAGAACCTTCCGGTTCCTTGTGCAGTAATATTTTGTATGTGAGTTGCATGAGGTTGTTTTTTATTGTGCTGATTTTATTTGGGAAGATTATTCTATCAATACAAAGATAAAAAAGATAAACGGGAACAATTCAACTTTTATTTTTCAAATATGGTTGATATTATGCAATAAATAATGATCGGCTAAAACAATGGCAGCCATTGATTCAACAATTGGAACTGCTCTTGGAAGTACGCACGGATCATGACGGCCTTTGGGATTTATTACCACTTCATTTTCAGCCCGATCGACTGTATTTTGTTCTTTCAGCAAGGTTGCGATGGGTTTAAATGCGACATTAAAGTAAATATCTTCGCCATTTGAAATTCCACCTTGTATTCCTCCTGAATTGTTTGTTTTGGTGCGCACACCATTTTCTGTCTTAATAAATATATCGTTGTGCTCAGAACCTGACAAACGCGTTCCTTCGAATCCTGAACCATATTCAAAACCTTTCACGGCATTTATTCCCAGCATGGCAAAACCCAAATCGGCATGTAATTTATTGAAAACAGGTTCGCCCCAGCCGGCAGGAACGCCTTGAATAACTCCGGTTACAACACCGCCAACAGTATCGTGATCATTGCCGGCTTCCTCAATGCGTGCAATCATTCGTTCGGCAGTTTCTGCATCCGGACAACGCACAATATTGGTTTCAGTTTGGCTTAAATCGAGTTCTGTATATGGCTTGTCAAGTTCAATATTTCCAACGCGCGAAACAAAAGCCTGAATGGAAACTCCTGCTTTTTTCAGGAGCAGCTTGGCAACAGCGCCAGCCACAACCCTTGCAATGGTTTCGCGGGCTGACGAACGGCCGCCGCCACGATGGTCGCGTGTTCCGTATTTCTGAATATAAGTATAATCGGCATGTGAAGGCCTGAAAACATCTTTCAGATCGTTGTAATCGGCCGAATGCTGGTCTTTGTTCCTCACAATGAAACCGATGGGAGTACCCTGTGTTTTGCCTTCAAAAATTCCGGACAAAAATTCAACCTGATCGTTTTCATCACGTTGAGTGGTAATTTTTGATTGTCCGGGTTTGCGGCGATCCAATTCGTTCTGGATGAAATCCAAATCGATTTCCAATCCTGCCGGGCAACCGTCAATAACCCCACCAATGGCTCTTCCGTGCGATTCGCCAAAAGATGTTAACCTGAAAATTTGTCCAAAACTGTTCATAAGGCAAGTTAAAAATCTAAAGTTAAAAGTCTAAAGTTAAAGTCGCCCAAAATTTAAAATATGGACTTAAATGGAATAGTTGAATGTGCTTTTAGGTCAGAAATGCAACTACATAATTCGTAAAAACTAAAAATGTTGTTTCAAAACACGAAGTTCTGAAACAACATTTTAAAATTATCTGATTGGGCTGATTAGCAACCGCATCCGCAACCGCCTTTGCTTTCGGTTCCGCAACTGCCATCGGCACATTCTTCGTCGCCGCAACCGCCATCACCACATCCGCCGCTTCCGCAACCACAACCACCACCACCTAAAGTAGCAGCAATTTCTTCATCGGTTGCTTCTCTTACTTCAAGGATTTCGCCTTTAAAGAATAAATTTTCTCCGGCCAACGGATGGTTAAAGTCCATTTTTACAATGTCATCGGTAATTTCCATTACCAGACCATTCAAGCGTTGTCCGCTGGTACTCATCATTGGAACTGTACTTCCGATAGCCACGACCTCATTGTCAAATTCACCGTCAATAATGAAAAGATGCTTTGGAAGATCAACAATTGCATTTTCGTCCAATTCTCCGTAGGCATCAACATCTGCCAAACTAATCTCGAAAGGGTTGCCTGCTTCGTAACCTTCCAGCAATGATTCGAATTTTGGGAGCATCAAACCTGCACCAAAGACAAAACTCAATGGTTTCTCGCTGGTCGCCTGCTCAATCATATCTCCCTTAAAATCATCGTAATGAAGATCGTATGTCAGTGAAACCATTTTGTTTTTACCTATTTTCATAGCTTTCTGTTTTTGTTTTAAATTTTAAATAATGGTACAAAGAAATAAAATTCGCTGGTAATATAAAAAGTATCAGCCTATTCATTTCTGATTGTTAAGGATAACATCAGAAACCTGCTTTGGTTTATTAATGATTCCTAATTATTGAAGGGTTTTTCTATTTTTTCATCAACTTGGCAGTAAGCCGATTTTTTCCTTCAATAATTTCCATAAAATAAACGCCTGATTTTAAATTATCCAGACCATTAATCACCTGATTATTCGAAACATTGGCATATTCATTTACGATTCTTCCGGCAACATCAGAAATGACAACCCTTGCATTCGTTTTTATTCCTGAAATGGTAATACGGTCGCTGAATGGATTTGGGTACCCCGAAGCCTGCAACTGCTGTATGTTGGGCGATGAAGTTAAAACTTCGTGGTTCAGGTTGTCGATACAGAAATATCCCGGAGTGTTCATTCCCCAGTTCCCGTTATCGGATGATCGCAAAGAAAATTCAAGCTTCGAAATCCGGCCAAACTTCGAAAGGTTCACCCATTTCCAGGTATCCAGAATGTAATCGTTTGAATTGATGCTGTACATGAAATCGGCCAGGAAGAATTCAACTTTTCCTGAAGACTGGTTATTGGAATTAAATCCTTCGATGGTTAAAATCAGGTAATCTTCGTCGTTTCCGGTTTCGCCTCCAAATTTTTTCGAGAAATCATCCCCGTTTTTCATTGAATGATAAGCGTAGGTGCTGTTTGTAACATACAATCCTGAAACGATGGTATCTTTAAATAATATTGTCGAAACAGGGGTAGGATATACAACGGCATAGTTTGGAGTTCCGGCTGCACCTTTTCCGGTAATAGCGCTGTATTGATTTTCCCAGCCCGGAGTTTTTGTATCGGTTTGGTTTGATGCTGCGAAACCCGACCAGCTTCCCCAATCGGCATTGTAATCATTCAAAAACCTGAAGTTTCCGCTGGTAAAACTACCTTTCAGGTCGCTTCCATTAAAATAGCCCTGAGTTCCGAGATTTAAATTTTCGAAACCTGCAAAAGTTACCGGTTGATAATCGTATGGTTTTTCGCCATTAAAGTCGTCCATGCAGAAATATCCCGGAGTATTCATTCCCCAGTTGCCGTTGTCGCTTGAGCTCAGCTTAAACCGAAGCATATTCGCTTCTTTCAGTTCGCTCAAATCAACCCAAGTCCATTGGTTCAGGATATAATCTTTCGAATTATCGGCAAAACGAAAGTCAGCCAGATAAACATCAAGATTGTCTGTCAAATTTCCTTCGGCATCAAGTGCCTCAATTGTTAATTTGAAAAAATCGGGATCGTTGCCTGATTCACCGCCAAATTTTTTGGAGAACGCATCGCCCCTGATCATCGACCAATAAGCGTAAGTAGAATTCGTAACATAGAAACCGCTGACTTTGCCCGCTGCTGTCAATTTTACTTCCGCAGAAGGAAAGCAAACCGCGTAATTGGCACTTCCGGCATTTCCGCTACCGGCAATCGCGCTGTACTGATTTCCATAACCGGCAGTAACAATATCGGTCATGTTCGAATACGCAAAACCGCTCCAACTTCCCCAATTTTTGTTATGCGAATTGTAAAACGTGAAGTCTGCACTCTTAAAACTTCCGGAAAGGTCGGATCCGTTCCAGTAACTTTTCGGAGCAAGATTTAGTTCATCGAACCTGGCAACTGTTTGTGCCACTGAATTTAATACTAAAGAAGTGGCAATTAATGCCATCATGTAGATGTGTTTCATTATGTAATAATTTTGAATGGTTTCAAAACAATTACAATACGCAAAACTGCTGAAATAACCTTTTTTACTATCTTTTTTGGTTACTCCAAGCTTTTTCTCCCGAAAGCTTTGAATATTGTATCACGAAATGGCAGGTCTTCTGGCTCACTCTATTTTTGCGGCCTTCCCATCCCGTTTTAATCAGGTCAGTGGCGTGAGTTGCAAAAATTCAACAGAGTTTACAGCTGCGGGTACAGCTCCGGATTTTAACCGGATTCCCTCTTGATACTCGTTTAAAAGTATCACCAATTCGGCGGCTAAGATAAGGCAAAATCAAATTACCAAACAAATTTTCAGATAAAATTACGCAGAAATATTTGGCAAAGAATTAATCTTACTATAATATAAAAGTTATAGGGCAACCAACCGCGAAGTTTTAAAAGTATAAAATTTCTGAACAAAATAACTGTAAATTACCACGATAACGGTAGTGATTATTTTGGAAAGTGTTGGCCACAATCCACCGAATTCGACCAGAAATTTGAGACATACATAATTCAGGAAAAGTGATCCTGAAACCGATAACATGTAACGGATCAATTGAATACGTCCGCGAATTTCGGAACTGGTAAAAGTGATGTACCGGGCAAAAAGAAAACCGGTAAAAAATGTCATCGGAAATACGATCAAAAACGCTGCAATGTGCGGACTGATTGAAACAATATACAAATCAATGACTTGCTTGTCGAGAATGAAATTATAAAAAACAAAGTATAGTGAAATATCAAGCACTGTATTAAAACCTCCGGTTGCCGCATACCTATATGTTTCAAGTGGAATCAAATGCTGAAACGGAGCATAGAAATAATCAACAGTTTGTATGATTATAGTTCTCAGATTATTTGCAACATTCACCATAAATTGAATTAATATGCGATAAAATCATTGCTTCATTAGGCAAAAAATGAATCCCAGTTGATTAAAAAGAGCTTATCGTTTTTTTTGCAAATTAAAGATAAAAGATTGATAAAAGATTGAACCCATAATTAAAAGATTAAATCATTTCGAAAAAAAAAGAGAAAACAACTTCAGTGACTTCGTTTTATCTTTTATAAATACGTTTTAAATCATTCTCGAAAAGGGTGTATGGGTCGTTGTAAAATTTAATGAAATCAGGAACACTCACCTGACCAGGGAATGGTGCATAATAATGCGTTGGACTTCGGGTATCGTTTCGCCAAACCAATACATACGATAGCTGCATCTGATCTTTTTTCATCACTTTCAACAATGTCTCTGTCCACCATTTTTCATTCGGAATCGATTCAAGTCCGGTTTCAGTAAAGGCAGCCAGTTTTCCTTTTTTAATCGCATAATCCGACACGATTTTCAATTTCCGCGAAGCTGTCGCAAGGTCATACCGGTCGCGCCCCATATCGCCATAGTTATCCATACCAACCATATCAGCCCATTCATCACCAGGATACCTTTCCAGAAACTCTTCTTCCGAATTAAACTGATTGTCGGGCGAAAAAGCATAAAGGAAATTGTGAACGTCAAGGCTGTCGCGAAGGTATGAAACTGTAAATTTCCAGAGCGAAATAAACTCTTCGCGCGTGCAATGCGGTTTTCCCCACCAAAACCAGCCACCATCGAATTCGTGGAATGGCCTGAATATGACCGGTACAAGTTTTCCATCATTGCCTTTCAGACTTTTCGCCCATTCGCCAATGTCATTAAGAATCAATTTGTATTTCCCGTGGGCTTCACCGCCTGGAATAATGTATCGCACAGCTGGAAGCGAGACTGAATCGCGCCAATAGAAGCCTCCTCCTGAAACCGGGTTCGAAAAATGCCAGGCTGCCGTTGTTACGCCGCCGCGGTTATAAGTGTCAACTACATTTTTGCGCAAGCTGCTTTTTGCTTGTTCGATGGCATTTGGATTTCTGCCTGAAAAGCCACTGAGATCAACCCCAATAACTGCAGGATGAGATCCACAAACAGATTTTACATCCGACCGGTTTTCTTCATTCGACCAGCCATGACCGTATTCGGTGGCATGTTGATGCCCGAAAAGCGTATGTTCTTTCGAAAGTTTCTTCATATTTTGGAAGAGTGCGCGGGTTTCTTTTGTTGCTTTGGTATCAACTGGATTCACTTTTTGCGAATAGACGGAAACGAAACCAAAAAAAGCAGGAATGAGTAAAATAATCAATCGGTTCATAGTTGTAAGCGTTTATAACTTATAAAAGTAAATTATTTTATCAATTAAGTTTTTGTCATTCAGAACTAAATCCATATTTTAGATTGCTTTTTAATCATTTCTGATGATCGCATTTTAACTGATAGTAATTTAAACCACCTAACATGTACTTCGATTCAAACATTAAATTTTTGAGAGGCCGTAAGAAACTTACACAGGGTCAGCTTTCTATCGCTTTGGGAATTAACCGGTCAACCCTGAACAATTACGAAAATGGTATTTCGGGACCGAGCATTCAGTCGCTGGTTTTATTGTCCGACTATTTTCATGTGGCCATCGATACTTTGCTACGGGTCGATCTGGCCAATCTTCGCGAAAGTCAGCTTTACGAACTTGAACACGGGCAGGATATTTTCCTGAAAGGCAGCAATCTGCGTGTGATGGCCACCACAGTAGACCGGCAGAACCGCGACAATATTGAGCTGGTTTCCGAAAAAGCCAAAGCCGGTTACACCAATGGATTTTCCGATCCGGAATTTATTTCGGAACTACCGGTTTTTCAGCTTCCGTTTTTATCGGCAGAACGAAAGTACCGCACCTTTCAGATCAATGGCGATTCGATGCTGCCAATTCCTGACGGAGCGTGGATTACCGGAGAATTTGTTCAGGACTGGAACGAAATAAAATCCGGCGAATTGTATGTAATTCTGACCTTAAATGAAGGTTTGGTTTTCAAGCAACTGAGAAATGAACTGGCCGAACACGGACATTTGCAGTTAATTTCACTCAATCCGGCCTACCAACCTTATCAATTAGGTGCAATAGAAATTCGTGAAGTCTGGAAATTTGTGCATTGTATCAGTAGGGAAGTGCCTGAAACACCTTTGAGTGGCAGCCAGGTGGCTATGCAGTTAAAAATATTGACTGAAGAAATTCATGGGTTGAAACAAATAATAGAAAATCAATAGTGGTTACCCAAAAGTGAAATACAAAAACGAAACTTCACGCAAAAGTCCGCAGTTCGATTTTCTGTAGCTCGGAAATCTAAATCTCCAACATTGCTGCACAACTGTGCGATAATTTGTATTGATATTGGTATGCTATCAGGCGTATCTTTAATAGTACTTAAAAATAAATCTTTTATTATCTTATTTAAGTGACAGTTATTCAGCAATTTAAGTTCGTTGCAAATGATTTCTTTTGTTGTAGTTGAGAACTTTGGTATTGCATTTGAATTTTGCAAAACGTTGATTTTTATAATCAGTTGAAAATATTAATTGAAGAGATGGATTTGATGCTGCGCGGGAGAGATTTTTTTGATAGGATGAAAATATATTGATTAAGCATAAGATTTGTAAATTAAATGTTGGTTTTTTGGATCAATAATTTAATGAATAAATTAAGCAGGGAAGATTTGAAGAGAGAGAGAGAGAGAGGTTTTATTCAGTAATTATTATTTAAAATGAAAATGATGAACAAATTTTACACGACAAGCAGAAAAAGTATGTTGTTATCAATAATCCTGATTCTATTAGCATATACGGGTTATTCAGGCAACTATCAACAGGAAGAAATGGCTTTGACACATTTTACTACTGTATGGCAAGGCGAGAATGGACAAAATCACATGAATTTTATGGTTGTTTCAGCTATTCTGGAAGATCTGGCTCTTTCGGCCAATGACGAAATAGCTGTATTCAGCGGTTCAAAATGTGTTGGAGCTATGAAATTATCAAGAGCCATAAATCCCTCAGATAATGCGACTTATATAAACATTCCTGCATCGCAGGATGATGGTTTTAACAATGGCTTTACCGATAACGATACGGTGATTTTAAAAATTTGGGATAATAAGAACCAAAAGGAGATGGTGGCAAAAGCTGTTATCTACCTGGATGATTTATCCTCCTGGCAGACCAATGGAAAATTTGTCGCAGGGGCAACGTCTGTTGTTGAAATTGTATCTTACCAGGAGTTAACGCAAAGTATTGCTCTTATGAAGGGTTACAATATTATTTCTACCAATGTGACACCTCAAAATGCAGATGTGAGTATAGTAACAAAATCATTGACTGATGCGGGTACCCTTGTTAAGGTTCAGGATGAAGCCGGAAATTCATTTGAAAACTGGGGCGTTTTTGGCGGATGGGTCAATAATTTGGGATCAATTGCTAAAACCGAAGGGTATAAAATAAAAGTTGCCAATAATTGTACTCTACAGGTAACTGGCCGGCCAATCGTATTGCCTCTTGATATTCCGTTAATTACAGGGTGGAACATCATTTCATTTCCAAATTCAAATATTGTTAATGCGTTGAGTGTTATTCAGCCCTTAATTGATCAGAATAAACTGGTTAAAGTTCAGGATGAAGCCGGAAACTCAATTGAGGACTGGGGAATATTTGGCGGCTGGAAAAATAATATTGGGAACTTCCTGCCCGGCAAAGCATACAAAGTTAAAATGAATGCAAATGCAACCCTCACCATTCAGGAAAATTATCTCAAATCAGCCATTATTCAGCCTGAATCTTTAAAAACAGACTACTTTTCGACAAGGATTGAAGGCAACGGAACTGACCAAATGAATATCAATATTGTTGACTTGAAAGTGGCAGGTCTTTCGGTCGGAGATGAACTGGCTGCTTTTAATGGAAAAATTTGTGTTGGTACGCTTAAAATTAATGAAACCCATTTAGCAACAGGTGCAAGTATAATTGCCATGTCTTCAACTGACGATCAGATTGGATTTAAAGATGGTGATTTGATCCAGCTTTATGCATGGAACAATCTTTCGGGAAATGAATCAATTGTTCAATCAGAAATAATAAAAGGACAAATGGTCTTCGAAAATAGTGGCAGCGTTCTGGTAAAAATGAAATCATTGACAACAGTTGCAAAAGGCATGAATGATTTGACTCGAATTGATGTATTTCCAAATCCAGGCGTTGGCAAAGTAACCGTTCGTTTTTCTCAATTACCTGAAGCAGGCAGCAGTATTGATATCTTGGATATTTCAGGAAAAATAATCGCTTCAAGGCTTATATCCGGAACTTCCGAAGTTTTCAATTTGGAAGGTCAACCTGCCGGGATATATCTGGTAAAATCGAAGTTAATGACCTCTGAAACAATTCAGAAATTAGTAATTCAAAAATAGAGTTGGTTTATTGCAATTGTCCCCGGATTTGATCGGTCCGGGGATTTTTAATACTTCAAACAATGAAAAATATAAACAAAATGATAAGTAAAATTAATTTCATAGCTTTAATCCTTGTATTCATTACATCGTACAGCTATGCAGACAGAAATCAGGTGATTGAAAATGCAACAACACATTTTATTACAGCATGGCAAGGCGAAAATGGACAGGATCACATGAATATTTTGGTCGTGTCGGCAATTCTCGAAAAACAGGCACTTTCGGCCAACGATGAAATAGCTGTGTTCAGCGGGTCGATCTGTGTCGGAGCCAGTAAATTAACCAAAGATATCAATCCGTTGGACAACACTACATTTGTTACTATCCTGGCATCAAAAGGCGATGGAGTAAACAATGGTTTTGTTGAAAATGACCCGATTATTTTTAAAATCTGGGACGATTCAAATCAGTTGGAAATAGTGGTTCAATCTGTTTCTTACAGAAATGACATTTCTATTTGGCTCACTAGCGGAACCTTCAGTGCTGGTGCTACCTCCGTTGTTGATATTGTTCATAATACTGAAATTACCCAAACCGTCCAATTTATCAAAGGGAGTAATCTTTTCTCGACCTATTTAATTCCAACAAATACAGATGTAAGTGTTGTGATGAAATCACTTTGTGACAGCGGATTCTTGCTTAAAATGGAGGATGAATCCGGAAAGTCGTATTCCTATTCAACTAAAACCAAAGTTTGGACCAACACGATTGGTTCAATTGAAAAAACCGAAGGTTATTTGATTAGTCTTAGTTCTGCAATCAGCTTTCAGATTAAGGGGAAATTTATTGAACTTCCGCTCAGTATTCCATTAAAAACAGGCTGGAATTTTATATCAATTCCACAAACAGTTGCAGTTGATGCTATGAAAATTATCCAGCCTTTAATTGATCAGAAAAAGCTAATAAAGGTTCAGGACGAACTGGGAAATACGATTGAAGCTTCAAGAAAAACTGGTGTTTGGGTCGATAATATCAAAACTTTTTATCCAGGTAAATCTTACAAAATCAATTTAAGTTCAAGTTCATTTATCACTTTTCAGTAATTTCAGCTTAAAGCCATTGCAATTGAAACACCGATGAACGTACCGATCACATACCCCAGTATCCCGACAAGGATTCCGGGGGTGATCAGTTTTTTCTGTCCCAAAGAAGCAGCCATTGGGGCAGCAACTGATGGTCCCATAATATTGGCTGCTGAAGCAATTATGATTTCATAAACATCTAATTTGAAGAATTTTGCCAGAGAAATCATAAATATCAGATGGAAAAATAAGATGATCAGGTAAAAACCCAATACCGCAGGCCCCACTTGCAACATATCGCTCAGGTTGGTTGATGCTCCAATGGCTGCCAGAAAAATATACATCATCCACAGCCCGATTGCAAATGCAGTGTCTTCCAGTTTTTTAAGTTTTTTTGGTAGAATATTGGCTATCAATACCGAAAGGATGGTTATAATCAGGATATTCATACTCATTTTAGAAGAAAATAAATATTGAATAGCTGGTGATATTAAGCTTCCTACGCCAGCTATTAGCGCTGCAATAAGCATTGAAAGAGCTATTCGTTCAAGGGTAATTGGGTAGGATTCTTCATTCTGATTTTTTGTAGTAGTTTCCAGATTTTCAATTTTTGGTTTCATAAAAAAGCGGGCCAAAAATTTAAATGATGGAATGGCAAAAAGCATCAGGATATAAGCATTGGCTGCAAAGTTGTCAACTGCAATGGTTGCCGAAAATAGCGGATGTGTGCTGAAATTCAGAATTTCGCCGGTTGCGATAAAGTTCATGCTGCCACCAATTAATGTTGCCGCAATTACACCGGCAGCATTTCCTGAATCTGCTCCCAGATTAATAAAATAAGTCGCAATAAAACTCCCCAGAACTACTCCCAAAGCACCAATCAGAAATGCAACGAGCAGTTTTCCACCTTCGCGGATGATCCTCATGACATTTGATCCCATCAACATTAAAGGTATTGAAAGTGGGATGAAATAACTGAAGATCAGGTCATAAACTTCGATTTTCAATTTTGGGTTGGAAGCCACCGGAACAATTCCTGTCATTGATAAAATTGACATCAGAATCATAGTAACCAGAATTCCGGATACCTTTCCCAGCCATTTTTTATGTTCCGACCAAATTCCAAGTGCAGCTGCAGCAACAATCACTGCGAAAAGTACCAGATGATTTTCCGGAGTTATTAACGACATAATCAGAATTTCTGGCTGCTAAATTACTTCTGCTAATTCTTATCAATCAAGACCCAGACTTATAATTTTTTTAATCCAATACGAGATAAGTAATTGCTTTTGGCCAACTTAGGATCAGCGTCGAGTGCGATGTAAATTATTGTCTTGATATCAATTACAACTGCCTGCATTTTGCTTAAATCAGGCGAAGTATAGCTATTTGGTTTCTTTTCGTACATACAATGTTACCTTTCGATTAAAAAAAATTTATAATCGGCAAAGATAGCCAAAAATAACGGTATTATCAGATATGGAAAAATTTTAGACTTTAAAGAAGGATAAAAAAGGAATCAATGCATTAAATAAGCGGCAAAATCAGCTAACGTTAAGAAGATCTTTCTGAAAAATACGGTAGCGCTTATAAATGTTGCCGCCCTGTTTCTCCATTTCCACCCTGACTTTTACATTCGATTCGAGCTCCAAATGGCTGTCAGTAAATTCGAAGCCAGCTTCCCGTGCCGATGCAATTGTATCCAAACCCATCAGAACATCAATGCCGAGACCGCGGTATTTCTCGCGTATTCCACCAATCAGTAAATCAAATTGTTTGCTTTGTTTTTGAGCCTGAATGATCTTTAAAAAGCCAAAAAGGAAAAGTCGTCCGCCCGAAGCGATAATCCCCTTTGAAATATTCGGCATGGCAATAATAAAGCCGGCCACTTCGCCATCATATTCAACCACTTTTACAAACCGGTGGGTGATCCAATGCCGGAAGGTAATGTTGTGCGAGCCTTTTCGTCTCTTCTTCATCGAGTTGCGAATAGCCGCTTATTCCTGAAAAAGTTTCATTGAACAGTTTCATAACTGGTAAAATATAACTTTCCATATCTCTGTCTGTCCTGAAATTTACCTTTCTGATATGTGGATTTGACTGTACTTTTTATTTCATGTTCAGAACGAATGTTTCCGGTCAGCAATTTTGGATTTATTTTTCGCCCGTTCACCTGCATTTCCAAAGATTCATCATCGGGTATTCCCCTGTAAGTAACCAGCGACAAGTGATTGGCCTTGTGTATGTTGTTGCGAAACCAACTAACAATGTCATTGATTTGTCCGAGGTTCGACCGCCTGGCAACCACCATCACATCGCAATGGGTTTTCGCCTGACATTCAATGATCTCCGCGCAAATTATTTCAAATGAGCGGTCGCCTTCAATCCTGTTTCGGCAACAGCCATTGCAATTCAGGTTGCACCGGTGTGTAACTTCGATCCAGCCTCCCTGATTATCGAAAATCGACCAGGGAATCTTGTACATTTTTTTTCTGTCAGGAGTCTCCTGCATTTTATTCTGTTTTAACAATTATACGGTTGAAGAGAGAAAGTGGATTTTTCAGCAAAGGCTTCAGGAAAACGATGAAAGATTTGCGGATTTGCGGATCGAAAAACAGCAGCAAAAATATTTTGGAACCGGTTTTTGGGCTCTTCAGAAAAGCAAAATATCTTCTGAAGAAAAGATGGTAAAACATTTGCGCCATTTCAATGGTCGTTTTCCCCATGTTTCCGTACAGTTGTTTTTTAGTTCCCAAATTTACGATAATCAGGAATTTAAAGGTCTCATAAACAGTCGTTCCATTCAGCCATGCACACGGTTTTAACTGCGGAAATTGATTGTGAATTACCCCAAACATCTCCTCTGTTGTGATGGACATATCTTCGACATCAGTTGGAATCATCTGAAAATTTCCGGGATCAATCTTCTTTCCATCCGCATAGAAAGATAGTTTTCCGTTTTGCGGAACAGAACGATAAGCAATAAATGAAACATGTTGCACCTTTTGAAGGTTGCGCATTGCCCACCTTGCAACTTCAGCAATTTCGGCAAGATTCGACCTGAATACTGTAACGTGAAACCCGCACTGAATCCTTCCATTTTTCCACAAAAGGTCGGCAAAATACTGCCGAAGCTGGTTCTGTTCGCTTTCATTCTTTCCAATCCATCCTTTTCTCTCTTAGTGGCTGTCGATGTGCAAGTGCATTTTGGCAAGCCCCGCTTTTTTTAGTTTCAGAAGCAATTCAGGAGTCAGTCTTTCACCGTTTGAAAAAATGATGGGTTTAATTTTCAGTGAAGAAATGTAGGCAACCACTTCGATGATAGCGGGGTACAGCTCTTTTCTCTCGATTGCCATCATGTGAACTTTTTAGGTATTTGTTTATACAGTTGCCCGTATCTTTCCTGAATTTCGTCCTAAGTTATCCCAAATTCAGAAACCGAATAAATATGACTGCTTTTGTAGGTTTTGCTTCTCTGGTTTTCGGTAACCAGTTTTTGCCTGAAATCATCAGATAGATTCAATCCAAAATGGCGATAAATTTCGAAAATGATTGTTTCAGGAGCATCGACAAGGTAATTGTAATTGAGCAGCAAATAATCTTCGGAAGGGCAGTCACTAAAAACCTTCAGTGGATAGCCATACCAGTGATCGGCCATTTGCAAGGTCTGGCTGGTTGCGCTGTTGATTTCAACATGGTTGTGAAATATTTTAAAGTAGCGGACAAATAAACTCAGGGCTGAGGGGATTGCCCGTTCAGGATGCCTGAAAGTGCATATAAAACGGCTATCGGGAAAAGCAATTTTCAGCGATTCAATTTTTGGTGTGTGACAAGGACTTTTAGAGAGATAAGTTCTTCCTTTTCCATAAACAAACAAATGCTTTTGGATGCATGCCCTGAAAAACCACATGATCCGTTTCTTACTTTTCTCCGGAAGCCGCACATCAAACCACGCCAGATTTCGCAGTCGCTTCGAATTGGGAAACTGAAAAATCAAACTCTATATAACCGGCATGTACATTTTTAAGTTATTAAGACTTTCGGAAATTCATGGCATCCTCTAGCTTTTAACCGTTTAATTAGTCCAAACATGTCATTTCCAAGACAGTTTCCTGTCGTTCCCTGACAGAATGGGCAGGCATGAATGTTTCCCATCATCCCTGACTGAAGGCGCCGACTGGTAGCTAATATCGTCAGCGCTATTCAGTAATTCATTCAATGAATTGCCTTTTAAATCGATCGCTGATATTGGCGGTTGGATCTGCGAGCAGGTATATGGGTTTCCATATTTATCGATAAAACCAACGGCATTTTTCTGATGGTCAATGATGCTATGATAACGCTTAATAATCAACAAATTAATACCTATATTTTCACATGATAGCAGGGCACAAATATAAGTTTTGGATTTATTTTAACTTTTCCTTAAGATACAAACTTATCCCTTGTTCCATTCGCGATTTTTACCAGGGTGAGCATAACCGGTACTTCTACCAAAACGCCTACAACCGTTACCAGTGTTGCTCCTGAATTCATTCCAAACAGGACGATTGCAACTGCGACTGAAAGCTCAAAAAAGTTGCTGGCACCGATCATTGCTGCCGGTGCAGCGATGTTGTGCGGCAGTTTCCACTTTTTCGCCCAACCATAAGCAATGAAAAAGATGAAAAAGGTTTGAATGATCAGTGGAACTGCGATCAAAAGTATATTGAACGGACTCTTCAGGATTTTATCGCCCTGAAACGAAAAGATAATGATAAGTGTCAACAACAAGCCGGTAATAGTGGTGCCGGTAAATTTTTTCAGGAATACCTTTTCAAAATAGTCCAATCCTTTTCGTCTGATCATTGTTCTGCGGGTAAACATGGCCAAAACCAAAGGGATTACCACGAAAAGCACGACTGAAAGAATAAGTGTATTCCAGGGTATTGCGATTCCGGTTATCCCTAAAAGCAGCGTTACAATTGGGATGAAAGCAACAAGTATAATCAGATCGTTAATGGCAACCTGTACCAATGTGTAAGCCGGATTTCCTTTGCAGAGGTGGCTCCAAACAAATACCATGGCCGTACATGGCGCTGCTCCTAAGAGAACTGCCCCGGCAAGGTATTCCTTGGCCAGATCTTCAGGAATGAAGGCCTTGAAAATGATATAGAAAAACAACCAGGCAATTCCAAACATGGTGAACGGTTTGATCAACCAATTGACTGCCAGCGTAACTGTTAATCCTTTTGGCATTTTTACCGCGTCAACAATGCTCGCAAAATCAATTTTGAGCATCATCGGGAAAATCATGATCCAAATCAGAATGGCAATTGGGATAGATACGTTTGCGTATTCGTACTTGCCCAATGTTTCGGGCACAATCGGCAGCAGTTTGCCCAAGGCAATTCCGGCTACAATACAAATTGCAACCCATAAAGTGAGGTACCTGTCGAAAAAGGACATTCCTTGTATTTTGCTCATTTTTTTAATTTGTATAACCTGAAACTGTTATACTGAATATTCCTGTATCCCCACTTTTAAAACTTTCGATTTCGGGTTTCGAAAGATAGTTTTCAAGAACATTATCAGGAATTGAAATCACTTTTTGCTTGTGAACGATTGTATTTTTAAAACCATGATTTTCTATGATCTGAAGATATTCGTCCATTCCAATTGCTCCTGAAACACAACCGGCATACATTTCAGCATCTTTTTGCAGTTTCTCGGGCAGTTCACCTTTGATGACCACGTCGGAAACGCAGAAATGACCACCCGGCTTCAATACGCGCATCATTTGGGCAAAAGCTTTGTTTTTGTCAGGAACCAGGTTTAAAACGCAGTTTGATACAATCACATCAAAGTTGTTATCCGGCAATGGCATTTCTTCAATGTCGCCCTGCACAAATTCAACATTGGTGTAACCAAGCTTTTTATTATTTTCGATTGCTTTTATGATCATGGCATCGGTAAAATCCAGACCAGTAACTTTGCCTGTTTCTCCAACAATGGCGCGGGCAACAAAACAATCATTTCCGGCACCACTTCCTAAATCGAGTACATGGTCACCTGCTTTTATTGCAGCAAATTGAGTTGGAATTCCACAACCCAAACCCAAATCCGCATCGGCAATGTGGCCTTCCACGTTTTGGTATTCGTCGCCAATCATGCTGAATTCCAACTCGCCACAACAGCTTGATGATCCGCAACACGATGATTGGTTCATTAATAAGCTTTGGTTGGCAATTGCTCCGTATTTTTCCTGAACAAACATTTTTAAATCTTCTGCTTTCATAGCTGTGGCTTGATTTGTTCGATGTAGAATTTCCAGAAACCTTCTTTAATCTCATCACGAACTCTGATAAATTCGCTCCAGATAAATTCAGCTGTTCCAACAGCGTGTGACGGATCGTCAAAGCCAATGTGCAGGCGGTTTTTTACTTTTCCGAAGAATGCCGGGCAGTTTTCATTGGCTCCACCGCAAACGGTAATCACGTAATCCCATTCCTGATCGAGGTACAAATCGACCGAATCGGAAGTGTGGTGACTGATATCAATGCCGATCTCTTTCATGGCGGCAACTGCTTTCTGGTTCAGTTTACCGGAGGCTTCTGTACCTGCTGAACGAACCGTTAAATCCTGATCGAACGACTGTAAAAAACCATGTGCCATTTGGCTGCGGCAACTGTTGCCTGTACAAAGAATAAGTACTTTCATTAGTTTTAAAATTATAAATTCGGTATAAAAATCTTCCATTTCAATTTCAATGTGTGTTCGCGCACTAAAATTTTTTGCATATTGATCCGATTAATTATTTTTACTGGCAGGTGAAGTTCTCAGGTAGTTGTATTTCATCCAGGAAACCACTCAATATACTTTTCATCTCCTCTATCTTGTTGTAGTCGAGGCAATAGTTCATTTTTACACCTTCCACATGACCGCAGATCAAACCGGCGTCCTTTAGTTCTTTCAGGTGCTGATTAACTGTTGTGCGACTTAAAGGCAGTTCATCTGAAATATCACCTGAAATACAGGTTTTCGTTTCAGCCAGAAACTGAAGAATTTGTAATCGCGCGGGATGTGCCAGGGCTTTGAATAAACTAGCCCTTGTTTGAAGCACTTCGTTGAAAAGTTCCGTTTTTGCTACAACCATGATTTTTGAATTTCAAATTACGACGTAAATATACGTTTAATTTTAATACGACGTATATTTACGACATTAATTTATCCTGATTAAGAATTCTGGGGTAATTTCAATTGATACAGCATCCATTTATTATCTTCGCTGTATGATATCAAAACCGAAACCCATATTCGCAAAGCGCATTTTCTGGGATGTGAACTTTGAGCAGATTGACTATGATGCCAAAGCCAACTTCGTTATTGAGCGGGTTTTCGAGCGCGGCGATGTGGAAGATATCCGCCAGTGCCGCCGATATTACGGCGATGAAAAAGTGACCGAAGCCTTGCTGAAAGTGAAATATTTGCCCTTACATCGCATCCATCTTGCAAGTGCCGTAATTGACAAACCACTTAATGATTTCAGATGTTATATACTAAGACAGTTGAACCCGGAACTTTTTCCTTACTGAAAAAACTGATGGAACTTCCATCACTTCAACCTTTTTCTTTGGTGGGAGGAACGGCCTTGTCTTTACGTTATGGACATCGAAGTTCAATTGATCTGGATTTATTCTATCATGAAAAATTTGACCACTCAAGCATTGAAGATGAATTGATTCACGAATTTGGATCTGGTTTCGATTACGAAAGCGGGCATAAAACTTTCGGGATATTCTGTAATATCAATCAAATAAAGGTTGACATCGTTTACTTTCCTCATCAGCCAATCGCAGCAATTGAAATCGTAAACAATATCAGAATGTATAGCAGTGCTGACATTGCTGCTATGAAGATTCAGGCTATCTTCGGTAGAGCAAAGAAAAAAGACTTTTGGGATTTGTATGAATTGCTACAGCATTACACTTTGCAACAGTTGATGGACTGGCACAAACAGAAATATCCCAGTCAAATGCTGGCCATAAGTATTCCAAATGCTATTACGTATTTTGCTGAAGCTGATGAAAGTGAAACTCCTGTCAGTTTCAAAAAACAAACATGGGAAAGTGTCAAAAAAGGGATTGGTCGTGCTGTAAGTGATTATCTGCGTTAGGGCCTTCCGCTTATTCGTATTTTATCACTTCAACCGGGCAACCTTCAGCCGCCTCTATAACCTTTTCCTCATAATCCGAAATAATTATACCGTTGTGCATCCTTCAGATGCAGTGGATACCGTATCAATGTATTTTTTCAATATACCGGTGGCGGCTCTATAGGGTGGTTTTACCCATGCTTTTCGTCTGGTTAAAATTTCGGATTCGCTAAGGTCAACATCCAGTCGATTGTTAACTGCATCAATGGTAATGATATCTCCATCCTGAAGCAAACCGATCAATCCACCTTCAGAGGCTTCAGGAGTAATAGCCCCACCACAAATCCATGTGAGCCCCCAGAAAACCGACCATCGGTAATCAATGCCACATCTTTACCCAATTTGGCTCCCATAACCACACTGGTAGGTTTCAACATTTCAGGCATTCCCGGAGCACCTTTTGGGCCTGAATGTCTGATCACAATTACATCTCCTTTGGAAACTTTCGACTGAATTCCTTTAACAGCTTCAAATTCATCTTCAAATTCATCTTCAAATACTATGGCCGGCACGGTAAACAATTCGGCTTCTTTACCTGTAATTTTCGCTACTGCGCCTTCTTCGGCCAGATTACCATACAGAATTTGTATATGCCCATGTTTTTGTATCGGCTCTCCAATGGGACGAATAATTTTTTGACCTTTTGCGAGGTCCGTAACTTCTTCGAGATTTTCGCCCAAAGTTTTTCCTGTGACGGTCAGGCAGTTGCCTTCCAGAAATCCTTCTTTCAAAAGATATCTCATCAGGCCGGGAATTCCTCCCACATCATGCAGGTCCTCGAATAAAAATTTACCACTTGGTTTTAAATCGGCAATGAAAGGGGTCTTGTCGCTGATTCGCTGAAAGTCGTTGATATTCAATGCTACATCAACGGCTTTGGCCATGGCAATAAGATGAATTACAGCGTTTGTCGATCCACCGAGTGTCATGATCAAGGTGATAGCATTTTCAAATGCCTGCTTGGTCATGATGTCTTTGGGTTTAATATCTGCTAACATAAGTTTTTTTATTGCCAGCCAAATTTGTCCACATTCCAGTCCTTTTTCTTTTGCCAATGCCGGACTCGACGATGAATAGGGCAAACTCATGCCCATGCATTCGATGCCCGAAGCCATGGTATTGGCGGTGTACATACCCCGCAAGCACCAGCTCCCGGAATGCAATTTTTTATGATGCCTTTGTAATCTTCGTCTGAAATATTGCCTTTAATTCTTTCTCCATAAGCTTCGAAAGCCGAAACGATGTTCAAGCCTTCACCTTTCCATGTTCCTTTTTTTACCGTGCCTCCATAAACAAGTATCGAAGGCCTGTTCAGGCGTCCAAGGGCGATCATTGCGCCTGGCATGTTTTTGTCGCAAACCACGATGGGAATCACAGCATCATAGAATTGTGCACTTACAACCGTTTCAATTGAATCGGCAATAATCTCCCTTGAGGGCAACGAATATTTCATGCCTTCAGTTCCGTTTGTAATCCCATCGCTTACCCCAATTGTATGAAAGATTAATCCATATAATCCATCCTGCCCGTCTACTCCTTTTTTCACTTCATCGGCCAATCCATTAAGGTGCATGTTGCATGGATTTCCCTGATAACCTGTACTTACTATGCCAACCTGACCTTTTTTAAGGTCGTTTTCATCCATGCATAAAGCATGGCCTGAGCTGCAGGAAGGGTATCGTCCTGCGTAATGGTTTCGCTGTATTTATTTATCTTTTTATCCATCAAAACAGACTTTAATATTTATGGGTTCAGTATTTAGTCAACCAATGAAAATACTAACACGTTAACCCCAGTTTTGTTTTTGCCCATAGAGTGAGGGCATTCAATTAGGGTGTGCGGCTTGTTCTTTCATCATTCTTAAAAGGTAATTGTTCATACTGTCTTTTATGGCGAAACCAATTATGATCAGCCCGAACAACAAAACAAACACTACCCACGGAATAATTTTCTTCAGCATTTATGGTTTGATTTTTTCAAATAATCCCATCAACTTGGTTTGGTAAATTTCGGTAATCTGCGCCTGATGCTCGCCAATTGGTTTTACGGGTATCAAATCCATCACTTCGGAAGGTTTCATACGGAGTGGTACATGGTATTCAGCGCAGCGCTCATGGTTTCGAAAACGCTTTCGCGGCTTTCCGTTTCCGTCAGTCCCATTTGAGTTCCAAGAGCTTCCACTTCATTCCATTAAAACCAGAAATAGGTGGGAAGCATGGCTGAAATATGGGCATAAGCTTCCAGTTTCTCTTCAGCTGTTTCGAATGTATAGGCCAGTAAATTAAGCATTTTCAGGATATATGATTTTTGAATTTCAGAAATCCAGGGTGCAAAACTTACCGGATTGTAGCCTTGATTGATAACTGAAGTCGCATTTGGAATCAATCTTGCAATCTGGTTGGCAGGATGGAGTGTTTCAGAATTGGTGTCAAAAACACTGATCGAATCGAAAATTGCTTTCTTGTTTACAAAAGCCTGAAGGAAAATTTTTGTAATTCGTCCACCACCAATAAAACCGAGTGATTTTGTTTTTATAAAAGTCTGAATTAGAGGTTAATAAATGCTTTTATTCTTTAATAAACCGGTCTCCGATTTTATATTCAGGTTCGCCTTCAATCTGAAAATCCTGACTGATTGGTTGATCTGTAGTCTTCATTATAAAATCAAATTAAATAAATATCCGAGTAAAATTATAAAAACAGTGATAGTTCCGAAGAAAATTCCGATGAGTTTCCATTTCATTACTTTTTTGAGCAGAGTGGCTTCCGGCAGAGATAAGCCTACGACAGCCATCATAAATGCGATTGCGGTGCCCAGCGGAACGCCTTTGGCAACAAATACCTGAATAACAGGAACAATGCCTGCAGCATTGGCATACATCGGAACGGCAAGGATTACAGCAAGCGGTACAGCATACCATTTATCGGCAGAGAGATATTCGGTAAAGAAATTTTCAGGAACATAACCGTGCATGGCCGCGCCTATGGCAATACCAATAATCACGTACACCAAAACTTTCCGCACAATTTCCCAGCCTTCGTGGATGATAATAGGCAACCGGTCGATAAACGGAGTTTGGTCAATTTCCCATTGCTCCGATTCCCGTTCCGAATTGGCCTGAATTTCCTTCACCCAGTCAGACAAATACCGGTCTAATTTGAATTTACCAAGGATAAATCCGCCGATTGTGCCCAGTAAAATTCCGCTAATGGCATAAATTAGCGTGGCTTTTATGCCGAATAAACCAAGGAACATCGCCACTGCGACCTCGTTAACCAAGGGCGAGGTGATCAGAAAAGCAAACGTAACCCCGAGCGGGATTCCACCTTTCACGAAACCGATAAAAAGCGGGATAGATGAGCAGGAGCAAAATGGGGTAATAGCGCCAAATAACGATGCAAAGAAGTACTGAAGTCCGTATAACTTTTTTGTGGTCAAATAAATGCGAAGCCTGTCAACCGGAAAGTAAGCATTTACCAAACCCATTAGCGAACTGATGAGAAACAACAAAATCAGGATTTTAATGGTATCGTAAATAAAAAAATTGATTGCTGCTCCAAGGTGAGAATCAGCATTTAATCCGATCAGACCATAAGTTAGGTAATCGACCAAAGGCTGAAGGAAATAATAAAGCACGATTAGTGCCGGAAGTACTACTGCTACGGAGGCAATAAGTTTTATTTTTTTTATTTTTTCCATGTTATATCACAAAGTTGTTCGTAAATCAACGAACATTAAAATCAAATTTTTTTAGAAGAATACCCTGAAAATGTAATAGATACCCACAATAATAAACAGTACGGCCACAACCCGTCTGAACCAAACCTCAAAATTCCTCATCTTGTTATAAACGCCTCCGATTGAACCCACAGAAAAGGCCAGTATCCAGGCAAAAATGATCACCGGAATACCCGTAGCAATTGCAAAAACGATGGGGAGATATAATCCTGACACACTTGCAACCGTCATTGGAACAAGCATCCCAAAATAAAGTACACCACTGTATGGGCAGAAAGCCAGAGCGAAAATCATTCCAAGCAAAATGGCATCCCAATATCCCCATTTGGTTTTGGTTTCCATTCTGGAAGTCATTCCACTTACGCCGGGAAACTTTATCTTAATTATATCGAGCATAAACAAGCCGATGACAATGAGCAGCGGACCTAATATTTTCTCACCGTAAAGCTGAAAAAAGCCCGAAAACTTAAACTGATCGGCTCCGAAATAAATAATAAGGGCAATGGCGGTGTACGAAATGGCACGCCCCAGTGTATACAGTAATCCGTTGATAAAAACACGGTTGCGATTTTCAATGTCCTTGCTGATAAAACCCACCGCGGTAATATTGGTGGCCAGCGGACATGGACTAACGGCGGTCATTAAACCCAGCACCAATGCCGAAAGCCACGGCATGGTGCTGTTTTCTAAAAGATTAGTTAAAAAATCCATTGGCAGTTATTTAAAGCTTGTCAACTTTTTCCTTAATAATTGACTTGAATTTTTTAGGATTGGTCCGGGCATACATAAAACCTTCGTTGGTGAGGTTCACTTTTTTGTTCCCTTTAACAACCAAAAGTGTCTGGCCCGAAACTTCCAATTTTTTTGCAATTGCCTTGGTTGCATCATCTTCAAGGTTTAACGATTTAAATGTCACCTGACTACCATAAAGATTTTCCAGGTCAGCTTTGGCTTCAGATTCTACTGTTTTGCAGGTCACACAGCGAGCTGCATTGTGAAAATAATAGGCTTCAATCTGGCTGGATGTTGTTTCTTTTTTTTGTGTTTGAGCAGTACAAATAAAGCTGCTCATCAACAACATCAGGGCAAAACTTAAAAAAATAACTTTTTTCATTTTGGTTGATTTATTTGGTTAAAACTTGTTTGATTTCATCTGCGGAAGGAACACGTCCTTTTATTTCAACCTTTTCGTTTACCACGAGGGCAGGAGTGGTCATTACACCGAATTTCATGATTTCCATGATGTCTTCCACTTTGGTGATGCTGGCATCAATGCCATTTTGCTCCACCACTTCGCGGGTCACTTTTTCGAGCGTTTTACATTTGGGGCAACCTGCGCCTAAGATTTTTATTTCCATGATTTCTATTTTATTGGCATTTTTGTATGAGTTCTTCCTGATCTATCTTCAGAAATTTCCTGAATAAATCCTGTGCTTCCTTCCAGTTCTCTTTGTTCAGGCAATATTTAATGCGTGGGGCTTCAATTTCACCTTGTATTAATCCGGCATCTCTTAATTCTTTCAGATGTTGCGAAAGTGTTGATTTGACAATCGGGAGGTATTCAGTTAAATCGCCGCTGTAGCAGCACGATTGTTTCGACAATAAATCAAGCACATACATCCGGATTGGATGGCCCATTGCCTTGGCGTAACGGGCGGCTTTTTGCTGTTCTTCAGTAATAATTAGTTTATCCATCGTTCGTTGTTCGTGAAATAACGAACAAAGTAAAGCTTATTATTCCAATCGCGCAATGATTTTTTATTAAAGTTACTTTCCGATGCAGAAAATGTAAATATCTTAAAGACAGTTAATTGATAGTGTAACGGTCAGACATCCAATACCTATGTTTGATTATCAACGCCTAACAGGATAATTGCCGTAAAGTAATAATCCTTACCTTAGCGGTCATGGGACAACTATTACTACCAATATTTCCTGTCGACACCCGAATGATCACTCTGACACTC
>JAUYMU010000137.1 GCA_030698405.1 Bacteroidota bacterium | reverse complement strand
AGAGTGATCATTCGGGTGTCGACAGGAAATATTGGTAGTAATAGTTGTCCCATGACCGCTAAGGTAAGGATTATTACTTTACGGCAATTATCCTGTTAGGCGTTGATAATCAAACATAGGTATTGGATGTCTGATCCTTTGCTTCCGATAAAAATCAGCGATTTTCCAAAGGGTTTTTATTTTAGTTCATACTTTGTAATTTGCACATTTAGAATTAGTTAATCGGGATTTTAATGAATTTAAATAGGACGGCATTTTCTTCATTATTAAATAAGGTAATAAGGTTGGTTTTCTCCTTTTACCCTTTCTACTAAGGTTTGATGAAAAAAATAAGGTTTATTAAAAACAGAAAAACCTTATTTTCAATACTTTAACCTTAGTAGAAAATTAATGTATGTGATTTTTAACCTTATTACCTTATTTGTCATCAATATACAACCTAATAAAAAATTCACTTGACTCCGCCGTTTTCTAAATGAGTAAAAATGTTTGTATATCATTCATATACAAACATATAAATCTCTATTTTGTAAACCAGCAATACTCTTAAAATCGCTGATAAAAATCGGGACAGGCTGTCACATTTATGTGACGGATGATTTAAAGATTCAGAACAGTCCGCTACCAGAGAGAAGTCACCCGCTCAGTAATCCTGCGAAGTCTGATCCGGGTACTGTGCTTCGTATTTCAGTACCGGGCACGTCGGTTATATTGATCCTTAGAGAAAATACTTTAAATATTGGTTGTCATTTTGTCAACTAATTTTTAACTTCGCATCGGGAAGAATTAGAAAATTGAACAATGATTAAAAGTCTTATAAAAACAGATGCTGAATACGAAAGTATTTTAGCGAGGATTGAGATGATTATGGACGCACTGCCAAATACTCCTGAAGGAGATGAATTGCAATTATTATCGGTTCTGGTTGAGAAATACGAAAATGAAAACTACCCGCTGCCCGAGGCTGATCCGATAGATGTAATTCAGTATTTTATAGAGCAGAGAGGATTGAAAGCAAAAGATCTGGTAGGTATTATCGGCGATAAGGCAATTGTGTCAAAAGTGATGAACCGGGAACGAAAATTAAACTTGCGAATGGTTCGAAATCTGCATCAAAAGGCCAAGATACCTTATAGCCTGCTGATTAAAGAGTATTAGCTCCTTCGGCAATGGATGACTATCAGAAACAGATACTTTCAGAATTAACGGTCTGGCAAAAGCAAATGCTTCAGCAGCCTTCGCTTGTCAACTGGCTATCTAAAAAAGTACAGGTCAAAATCAATACATGGATACCCGAAAAAATCCATCAGGCAATAACGGCAACCATCAAACAAATGATACGCGGGGTTTTATTCGGCGCTACCCATACTGCGACCAAAACTTTGTCGTACAAATCGTTTCAGGAATGTGAATCGGCCGTACGGCAAAAAATAGAAACTTACAGAACCACCGCTGCCGTTGAGGGTGGAATAACCGGTGCAGGCGGCATATTGATGGGATTTGCAGATTTTCCGCTTTTAATTGGCATCAAGCTGAAATTACTGTTTGATATTTCTTCGATGTATGGGTTCAATGTAAAAGATTACAAGGAAAGGGTTTACCTGTTGCATATTTTCGAGCTGGCATTCTCAAGTCATGAACACAGGAGAAACGTTTACCTGAAAATGGTTGACTGGGATAAAAAAAGCCGGGAACTTCCGGAAGATATTCATCAGTTTGACTGGCGAAATTTTCAGCAGGAATACCGCGACTACATCGACCTTGCAAAGATGGCCCAACTGATACCCATCATAGGCGCGCCTGTTGGATTTCTGGTTAACTCACGCCTGATCCGGAAATTGGGAAAAACTGCCATGAATGCTTACCGCATGAGATTATCGGGTGAAAGACAAAATTCCTAAATTAATAATTCAGTTAATCAGTCATCAAATGTTTTTTGAAATCCTGAAGGCCTGCCAGCCGCAACTACCATGTACCCACGAATAATAAAGAAATACCAATACAAAAAAAAACAATGGAACGCGGATTAAATATGATCTAGCGGATTAATGCGGATTAAAATCCCGACAAGTCGTGATGATTTTCTAAAGAAACCCTTATAAAAATATCAACCATCCATTATCCCATTTGTCTTTTTTTGAATCCATTCCATCCCGAGCACTCGGGATTGGAATATAAATCCGCTTTCTATCCGCTGAACCCGCGTAAATCCGCGTTCTATTGTTTTTTCCAGAAGGGCTATTCATATTCAACCACTTTGTGGTTACTTTGACAAAAAGGAAATTTTGTCGTAACACCCAGATTATTCTGAAATCACAAAACTATCGTTTCCCGGTTGCGTGCCCTGATAAATATTTTGAAAATCTCGTTGAAGAACAGCGGAACCAAACCCAGTAAAATGGCCATTATCCAACCCTGAAGGTCGAGCATTTGCAAATGAAAGGCGGTTTGCATGGCCGGAATCCCGATGATGATCAACTGAAGAAGTACACCCACGACAATGGCACCAATCAGGTATTTATTGGTAAAAACGCCAATCTGGAAAATTGATTTTGAACTGTGCCGCATCGCCAGCGAATAAAACAACTGGCACATTACCAGAACCATAAAGGCCATGGTACGTGCATATTCTACTGTTTCTGCCGGAACGGAATGATCAAACGGGCTGTATCCATGTTCGTAATATCCGAACCAGAAAGCCAGAATGGTCAATGCTCCGATTAAGAACCCACCAAGGATCAGATGAAATGCTGCTCCGCCTGCAAAAAAACTCTCTTTCGAATTGCGAGGTTTTTCCTTCATCACATCCGGACTTCCGGGATCCATGCCCAGTGCAACTGCCGGAAACGAATCGGTAATCAGGTTGATCCAAAGAAGCTGAGTGGCAATCAGCGGCGCTTCCCAGCCAATCAGAATTGCTGCGAACATGGTAACTACTTCGCCAAGGTTACAGGTAAGCAAAAAGATGACTGACTTCTTTATGTTGTTGTAAATGTTCCGGCCATGCTCAATTGCCGAAACAATGGTGGCAAAATTATCATCCGTCAGTATCATATCCGACGCGCCTTTGGCTACATCGGTTCCGGTAATTCCCATGGCAACACCAATATCGGCGGCATTCAGCGAAGGCGCATCGTTCACTCCGTCACCAGTCATCGATACAATGTTTCCGTGAGATTTCAGGGCATGTACAATGCGTACTTTGTGTTCGGGCGATACGCGTGCAAATACACGAAACCCGATCGCTTTTTCAGTAAATTCTGTTTCCGAAAAATCTTCAATATCCTGACCGGTTATGGCCTGATCAATATTGTCGGCAATTCCAAGTTCCTTTGCAATGGCAAATGCGGTGTTTTTGTGATCGCCGGTAATCATGATGGTGGTGATTCCGGCTTGTTTCGCTTTCTGAATAGATTCCTTTACTTCCGATCGGGGAGGGTCGATCATTCCGACAACCCCGATAAGTACCAGATCTTTTTCCATTTCAGCAGCAGGAATAGCAGAACTTACCTCTTTGAAAGCCACGCCCAGCGTGCGGAGCGCATTGTTCGACATGCCATCCGTAGCGTTGTTGTATTTTGATTTGTGCTCATCGGTAAAGGGAACAATTTTCCCATTCAGCAAAACATGTGTCGAAATTTTTACCAGGTTGCCAATCGCGCCTTTCGTGTAAACCGTAAACTTTCCATTGTTTTCGTTGAGGGTTGACATTAACTTGCGGTCAGAATCGAAGGAATACTCATCCACCCGTTTGTTTTCGGCATTTACTGTTTTGCGGTCAATTGCCAGATCGTCGCCCAGGAGTAGCAAGGCAATTTCGGTTGGGTCGCCGGTTCCGGTTCCGTTTTCATAAGTTGCGTCGGAACTAAGCACCATCGCTTTTGCAAGCAGTTTGACATCTTCTGTTGCAGCATTTTCCTTGCCCCGCTCAACAACTATTTCACCTTCTAAATTGAAATAGCGCTGAACAGTCATTTTGTTCTGCGTCAATGTTCCGGTTTTGTCGGAGCAAATAATGTTGACAGATCCGAGCGTTTCAACAGCGGGTAATTTTTTGATGATCGCGTTTTTCTTCGACATGCTGGTTACGCCGATTGAAAGAACCACTGCCACGATGGCTGCAAGTCCTTCAGGAATAGCAGCTACAGCCAGTGAAACCGACATAAGGAACATTTCTGTGAGTTCGCGGCCCTGGATTAAAGCAATCAGGAAAATAAAAACACAGATTCCGATGGCAATTTTACCCAGTGTTTTTCCCAACTGATCGAGCCGGATTTCCAGCGGTGTTTTGGTCTTTTCTTCGCTGTTGATGATGTGCGCGATTTTGCCGACTTCGGTATTCATGCCGGTTTCAACCACCACTCCAACAGCTCTGCCGTTTGTCACAAGGGTTGACATAAATGCAATATTATCGCGGTCGCCCAGCGGTGTTTTGGGGTCGGTATAGGCAAGTAATGCATTTTTTTCTGAAGGAACAGATTCTCCGGTCAATGCCGATTCCTCTATTTGCAGGTTGGCCGATTCGATTAAACGGATATCGGCGGCAATGAACCGTCCGGCATCGAGGATCAGAATGTCACCGGGAACAACATTTTCAGAATCAACTTCCTTTACCTCACCGTTTCGGCGGACGAGCGCCTTTGGAAACGACATTTTCTGAAGCGCTTCAATCGCCTTTCCGGCTTTCACTTCCTGAACTACGCCCAATACTGCATTTACAATAATTACGAGCAGAATGATTACCGAATCGATGTACTCGCCCATGAACAGGGTTATTACCACCGCCGCAAACAAAATATAGATGAGCCATTCCTGAAGTTGGGCAACAAACAGTTGAAGAATGTTTTTCTTCTTTTTGGCAGTTAATTTATTCGGGCCGTATTTCTCCAGCCTGATTTTGGCTTCTTCTTCAGAAAGCCCCTTCAATAAATCTATATCAAGTTCTTTGAGAACTTCTTCGTTTGATTTGATAAACCACATATATTATTTTGATTGTTGCACGGCAGGCCGGGTATGTATGATTATTTGCAAAAATATAAAGATATGAGTCAGCAACCTTTAAATCTTACACAACATTTGAAAAGAGTTACATCATTCACAGGTTTCCCTTTAATCTATTGTTAAAAACTTTCCCAAAGTTTATTCATACTTAAAAAACTTTGGGAAAGTTCTAGCATAAGGCTAATAAGGTTAAGGTTTGGGGGCTGATCTACGTTACTAAGGTTTTTTTGAGGTGCATCGGTTACTATAATTTTACCGCTAACAAATCTTTCCCAAGCTGGTGCAAGGCTTCTTCAATTTGTTTTTTATTCTTGATTCATGGTTTTTTTTTCGTTACAAACATAGCTTGCCAAAAGACTGCGGTTTATTTTAACCTGTTCGGCAAACCGTGTAATATTTATTGCAGGAAACTGCCGAAAAACACGCGATACCTCATTTTGCTCTTTTTCTGTTTCGTCTTTGTTGTAAGTGAAGAAGCCTTCGAGACTCATGTCCTCGTCCAGTTCCGGCCAATGAATAGAATCACCCCAAGTGCTTAATTCATATTGTTCACGTTGTTCGGGGGTAGCATTCCACAACCTGTCGAACCAACGCAGCGGGTGGCTTTTTTCTGTTCCATCATTTGTTTGGATGTAGATGTTGTCATCATCGAACCAAACTTTTTCAATTTTTATATTTTTCAACTTTTCCATGAAATACCTCCCATGCTTTGATAATGGTTGTTTTGTATTTTGTATTGAAGCGTTAAGATTTATTCAGGAATAAATTGTAGAAGTTCATTCAATTCTCTATCGGTAAGATTGTCTTTTTCAGACTTATCGTAAATTGAAAGCAGATAAACCGTGTTTTTAGAAACTGCAAAGTTCGTGATAATTCTTGCTCCGCCTGATTTCCCTTTGCCCTTTGATGCGACAGCAATTCGGATTTTGAAACAATGATTTCCCAATGCTATTCCTTGTTCCGGATTCTCTTTGAGATTTTGCACCAGTTCCAAAAGCTCATTTTTCAGTGAGGCATATTTGCGAATTAGCCTTTTCGCTTGCCGCTCAAAAACAGCAATAGACTTTACGTTATAGCTCATTTAAAAAATCTTCAGCGTTACGGGCTGTTTTTTTACCTGCCTTTATCAGCTTCATTTCTTCTACAGCCTCTTTTAATTCTTCTAATAACAATGCTTTGGCTTCAGTAATTGGCATTGCTTTTAAATATGAAATGCTTCCCAGTACATCCATCAGAGAGGCAGCCTTGTTGTCGGGTATATCTAATAGTACTTTCATGACATTGATATAATTGTTCCGACAAAAATAATTAAAAAGGATATCCAATCGCCACATTCAGAACCAAATTGTCGCTTCTCCAGGCAGAGCTTCCGAAGTTGATTTCGTTGGTTACCCAGCGGTTGTTTTCTTCGAGCCAGGGTTTTCGCAGTGGCATGGCCAGATCGAAGCGCAAGATGAAAAAGGAAACGTCGATTCTTATCCCTGCTCCGGCGCCAACGGCCATCTGGTTCATAAATTTGGAAAACATGAACGGGCTTCCGGTATTGGCCGGATTTGATTTAAGCAACCACACATTTCCGGCATCGACAAACAAAGCTCCTTTGAAGAAGCTGTAAATGCCAAAGCGGTATTCTGCATTTGCTTCCAGTTTTACATCGCCTCCCATTTGCAAAAAGCCTCTTTTGCCTGTATCCTGAAAATATGTTCCGGGACCAACAGAATTAATCTGAAAAGCACGGATACTGTTTGGTCCTCCGGAGAAGAACTGCTTGATATAAGGCATCACGGAAGAATTCCCGAATGGTTGGGCTACTCCGGCAAAAACCCGCATGGCCAGTTTGTTTTTGTCCTTGAAGTTGAGATAACTGCGTCCATCGAGGCTGAGTTTTGCGTATTGCGAATAGATTGAGCCAACCACTTTTGAAGGATTTTCTGACGATACTTTGTTGCCGAAAATACCGTTTGCCAGTGAAAAAACATTACCGGCAAGCTCTGAGTTGCCTTGAAAATAGGATTGCAGTTTTTTCCCGGTCAGCATTTGCTCATTGTAGGTAAACGAATAACTGCCTCCGGCAATAAACTGCTCTTCATAGCTTTTTTTCAGAAAAGGGTTTGCTTCGAGCAAATCAGTGAATGTCGTTGATTTGTTCCCGATTTGGGTATAGCTGATGTCAATTGGATTCAATTCATGTTCTTTCCTGATATTTTCTTTCCACTTAAAACCATATACGAACTTAAAAGTACGCATGTCGAAATAATTAACTCGTTTTAAGTAGTTGTAGGAGAGTAATAATCGTGTTTTTGGAACGTAAAAACTGCTCGAACCTTTAATATTAAACGGAAGAATAAAGCGTGGAAATGTCAGTTCAACCTGTGGATTGTAGGAATAGGAATACAAATTTTCATTCTTGTTACCTATTTGTGCTTCAAATGATCCGGCCAGATTGAGATTTAACAATTCTGCCCCGCCAAAGGTATTTCTGTTCAGGATACTCATATTCATTCGCGGTCCTGCGTAATTATTCGATTTTGAAACCAGATCAAATTCAGCCCTGAATGTTCGTTTGGGCATGGGTGTCATCAGGATATTTACATCCAGCAATCCCGGCCCTGAATCATTGTTTTCGGCAAAGTTCACCTGTACCAGTTTGAAATTCCCCATCGACATCAAACGGTTCAGCGTGATGATGTGGTTTTGCCTTGAAAAGACATCGTTTTTTCGCAGGTAAATTGATTTTGAAAGTACCTTTGGTTTGATCGCCATTCGTTCTTCTCTCCCAAAAAATACGATATCACCTACTACAATCGTGTCTTGCGCATTTTGTGATCGTCTTTCATTCAAGGAATAGTTCTGATTGACATGCACATTGTTGATGTGATAAACAGTCAGGGCATCAACCGGGATACTGTCTTTTAAAGTCAATGTGAACGAAACATCCTGATTGATGTTCGAAGTATCGGCTTTGAAAAGCAAATGATCGGGATTGAAGTAGAAATAGCCCTTGTTTTTCAGGAAAGCGTCGATTCGCATCCGTTCGGTTTTCAAGGCGTCGAGATTATAATCATCACCGGGCTTGATCAGTGTTTTGTCTTTTTCCAGCAGAATTAAACGACTTACACTGTCATCTGAAATATTATAAAGCAGCTCTTTAACCACGTATGGTTTGTGCAAATGACTGGTGTAAATTACTTTGGCGCTATTCTTTTTATCTTCGGTTTTGTATTCAGTAAAACTCCTGAATATCCCCATGTTAAAAAGTCTGGCATCAATTATTTCGGCGGTAACACTTGGTTTAACGCTACTCATGAGTACAGGGGGTTCGCCTGTTTTCTTCAGCCACTTCTCCAATTTGGTTTTGGGCTCGGGTCCGGCCAGATTGTTCATCCACAATTTAGGTCGAATACCAAAAAATCCTTTGTTCGGTAGCGGGCGCACAGCACCTGCGGCCGCAGCTTTGATTTGTTTTTTATTTACGTGTTCAGCTGATTCCAGTTTAATTTCTGCACCGGTATAAAGCTTTTCACCATCGGGTAAATGCCGTGTACCGCTGCATGATGCCAAAAGGAGAACGGCCCCCCAAACCCCCCAAGGGGGGCTTAAGAAAAGCAGCGCTTTCAGTTTTTTTATGATCATTTTTTCTATGTGTGAAAATTTTATCATCTTCTTGTCAATCATTTTATTTGTCAGGGAGGGTCTCTAAAAGTCCCCCTTCGGGGGATTTAGGGGGCTGTCTTTTGTACGGTTTGAAAAATCTCCGCCAGCTATTGAAATCGCGTACATATACCAAACCAACACCGGTTTCGACCAATTGACCTTCGATGGCGCCTTCGTACTGATTGTGCCTGAAACCTTTCATCCTGAAAGTGCCATCCTTGTTCAGTTTATATTCGATGGTTACATCACTGGTAATTTCGCTTGCCGTATTTTGTTTGGCCTGATCTCCTTCAACATCAACTGAACCACCCAATTCTACCGACAATCGCTCGTTGAAGAGTTGCTTTTTGACACCAATCTCCACTTCCGTTCTTCCTTTTGCGCTTCCGGTCTGATAATCGTCGTACGATTGTATGTCAAAATTCAACTCCACTCCGGGAATCATTTTGGAGCTCAGCTGATTTAATTGTGCCGATAAAAATTTACTTACAGTTGACCGGATGATGGTGGAAGTTCCACCGGCAGATTCGGTTTGAAAAGGATTTTCCTGGGTAAACCGACCCAATACCAGTAAAGCAAAAACCTGTTTGTTCAATGCCGATTCATCTACATTCAGCATGTTTAGTTTCTGATTCACAGCGCCACCCAATATTCCTTTGTCTTCGGGCGATAATTGTATTTCGAAACTAATTTGAGGATGTAAAATTTCGCCACGAAGTTTCAGCAAAACCAAAAATGGGTATCGCTGTTTATAGCCGCCCTTGTCAACATCACTTAACCCGGATATTTGATCGGCAACAAGGTCGATTGGCGAAGCCCGAACGGTATAAATTGCATCGATCGATATATTGGCATCCATCGGATCACCGTTCCAGATAATCGTGCTTCCCGCTTTAATGGCAAATTTCTTTTTGATGACCGACTCCAACGATACCAGGTAACTTCCGTCACTTAAATTGTAGGCGCCGGTAAGGCTCATTTTTCCGCTTTGATCCATGGTGAAGCTTAATGCAGCATCGCCCCGGACTACCAATGAGTCGGTGGAAGCCGGATCCATTAACAAACGGAGCGTTGCTTCCTTGTCGATTGAAATAATGGAGGAGATATCATAGCCAGACGTGCCGGTGATTTGTCCACCTTTTCTATCGCCTCTGGTTAAAATCGGGTGGAATTTCATTTTATTTACAAATTCAACCACACCTTCCCCCTTGTCGGTGGTCAGTTTGTCTTCAGGAACTGAAAATGTAAAGTTCGAGCCTTTTTTCATCGTCACCCTTGCGTTTACAACCGGAAGGCTCATTGGGCCGGTTACATTTATTTTGCTGTCAACAACCATCCGCCCAAAGAATTCTTTGTTATTTTTTGCCGTTGTGTTGAACAGCAAAAAATCGTTGGTATTGACCTGTAAAGCGAAAACGAAATCCGAAAATTGATTCATCTGAACAGAACCATCAATGATCGCCGTATTCTGATTGCCATCCAACATGGTGAATGAGTCGAAATAGATTCCATCCTTCTTCAGTTGAATCGTTTCGTTTTTAATTTCCAGACGGTTGTTCAGGAAAGAAGGTTTCATGAACGCATTGTTGAAAACCAGTTCGCCTGTAAGTTCAGGCGCTGCAGTTGTACCTTTAACTGAAAAATTTCCGGTGAGCGTTCCGTCTGCTTCGCTAATCTGACCCATCGAAAAAGCTTCAATGGTTTTCATCGAAAGCGATTGAATTTCAGTTTTTATGTTGATCGCATTCGCAACGCCATCCGGGATGAAATGACCGCTCAGGGTAAGATTGTTATCGGGGCCTGACAAAGTCACGTCAATATCGAATTTATTTGCTTCCGACCGCTCTGCCTGTAACGATAAATTGCCGATTGGAACTTCTTTCACAATCAGGTTATTGATTTCTATATCCGAGATTAATCCATACGATTCGGCAACCCGTTTAAGCATTACACTTCCGTCAACAGTTCCCTTCACCATGGCGGTATCTTTTTCAATTATTCCTGAAATGTCGTCGAGCCTGAAATTGATGATCTCAACGATCAGATCATCGTTGAACCGATCGTGAACCGAGGCGACGTTAATTTGACTTTCGGCATGATCAAAGAAAAATTTGTGTATCCTGAATCCCTGATTTCCAAATTCAATTGAATTATCAGCAGCAATATTCCATTGCTTGTTCACCAGATAAAATTCTTTCGGATCGAGTGTCAGCTTGTAATTTCCATTGTTCTTTGTCATCTGCGACATCATCAGCAGCTTCTTCTTTTTGCCATCGGTTGAGGAGACATTTGCAAACAGTATGTTGTCTGCAAGTTTTCCATCCAGCGAAAAATTGTCCAGGCTTATTTGTGAGTTCGAAATGGCAGCGCTTGAAAATTTGTAATTCAGAGCTGTGTTGTCTGAATTTACATCCACTACAAAATCTTTAATTTCTGTCGTTCCGTAAACAATTTTTTTCATTGATGCATTCAGCTTCAGTTCGCTTTTCTGACTATCGAAACTTCCCTTAATGATTCCCGGTTCGAATTCCAGCAGTTCAGGCAAAAGCACTTTCGAGAGAATGGGATGGTTGTGAAATTGTATCTCGAAATTGAAATTCGACTGGTCGCCTTTCTTTACTTGCTGTATTGAATCGGATAGCGGAAAATAATTGTTTATGAATTGATTGAGCAAAGCAGGCAGGGCAATAGGAGAGACCGTGCCTGAATATTTGATGTCGATGAGCGAGCTGCTGACATTGATTTCGCTTTTGTTTGGTTCGTTTACCGAAGCGGTTAAAAACGAATCGAGTAAGTATTTTTTTCCTCCGCGGGCAACTATAATCTTGTTGATTCCAGCCGTTCCGTTCATCTTGTCAACCGATCCGCCTTTTAAATCGGCTGCCGAAATAAAACTTATCTGCACATCGGCTTCGGTTAATTTTAGTTTTTTAAGGTCTGCCCCCAGCACGTTCAGCTTAAATTTATACTGTTCCTGATCCGGGTTTAAGTTCACCAAACCGTCGAAATCGAATACCATGTTTTCGTCGTCCAGATTTATTTTCCCCTCGAATTGTTTGCCGTTCACCGTGCCATCCATGTTCAGGTTGTGATAGGTGTAGTTATTTAGGTATAGTTCTGTTACCTCAGCCTTGATTTTTGCCTTGATCGTATTCATGTCCAGTCCCTGCCCGTCGGCTTCACCGGTTAACGATACCGGTCCATATAGAACAGTATCTTTTAAAAACCGGCCAATATCCAGACTGCTCATGATTACTTTGCCGCTGAAATTTTCAGCCGGATCAATGGATGCAATAATATTTGCATCACCAAAACTGCTGGTCATATTCGCGGTGGTTTCAAACTCCTTCATTCTGCCTTTGAAGACCGCATCCAAACTGATATTTTCAGGAATTCCGATGCTGTCGGGAAGGTACGGGCCGGCCATCATTACCAAATCTTTCTTTCCTGAAATGAGGCTCAGATTAGGGAAATCGTAAAATGCAGTCTCATAATCAGGTAAACCTTTGATGATGAAATCGGTTTTTAAAATGGTGTTTTCACCTGTTTTTATTGTCAGGTTTTTCGCCTTCAGATTTTTCAGCGATCCATTTACTTTTCCTGAAGCGGTTGTGATGTTCGACCGGTTTTTAAAGAAAGGCTGTGCAATCAATTCAGGATTAAAATAAAGCAGATCGGAATTTCTGAAGCGTAAATTCCGAAGTGTCAAATCCATGTGGATGAATTCCAGTGATTCAATCAATGTGTTCAGAGACTTAAACCGGATATTAAAATCAGCGTTAATGCTGGAATTGGCAGTGGTGAATTTCAGCTTGTTGGTGGTAATGGAATTTGCATCCATACTGAAATCGGTTTCAAGATGGGTGAACGCGAAGTTATTCTGATCGATTGCACTGAATTCTTTGACCGATACTTTTGTCAGTACCGATGAATAAAAGAAATCGGTCGCTTCGAGATCCAAATGATTGAAATTTAAATTTTTAGGATCGAACAAACCTTTTATTTCAGGATTATTGCCGATTTTATAAACAAACACATTGTCGAGCATTTCAATACTTTTAACCGAAACCTGCCAGTTGTTTTCTGAAGTTGCAACAACTGAACCCAATGGGATTTCAGATTTGAAGTCGTGATACCGGATTTGACTTTTCGCAAGGTTGATCGATTCAATGTTCAAAAGCTCCGTTTGCAAGTCGATGGAAAAATTTTCCAGTTCCGACTCGCTGAGAATGGCATTCACCGACAGATTTCCAATTGAATCGGCAAAGCTGATGGTGGAATTGCCGATTTGAATATTATTCGCGACTATTCTGGGCAAAACGCTTTCAGGATTGCCTGCTGAAATATTCCCGGAATTAATTCTTCTGACAATTGCAGTCAATCCATTTACAACCATTTCGTCGAATTGGTAAATCGATTTTCCCGGATCAAGAATATCTACGGCGATTTCTGCACTTTTTATTCCGGCGAAAACATTCATTCCAGCATATTCATCGTGGTAGGTAAACCGTATGTTTTCAAGCTCAATTTCATCGAGACTGAATGTCCATTTTGATGCTGAAAGTGTATCTGATTTTGCTTTCGAGGTTGTGTCGCCAAATGCGGTAAGCAGAAAGTTGTAATTGAACAGCGGGTCTGCCAGGGTGCTGTGAAGTTTTACAGTTGCATTTTCCAGACCGAACGAACTGATGGCAATTTTACTTTTTAACAGGTCGTAAAGTGCAATGTTCACCTTCGCTTTTCCGGCATAAATCATAGTATCCTGATTGAGGTCTTCCAGATAAAGTCCCTCAATAACTACTGTTTTTGGAAATGCAATACTCACACTACCGATCTCAACCTTTGTATTGGTTTTGTTGCTGATAAAGGAAGTGGCAAACTGAACGATCTTTGTTTGAATGGAAGGTTTTTGAATAAGTAAGGCAATGGTCAGAAATAAAAGCACAAAGATAAGGGCGATCCAAATGATCGCCTTTATCGTTACCCTGATCACTGATTTCACACTAATCATATTTACTTAATCAGATACCGTTATAGTAAAGGTATCGCTTGTTTTGAAATGAAGCAATTTTATCGCACATTTCATTAACCCGGCAAAATAAATGTTTGATGGCATCAATTCCTTCAAGATTTACATTCAACTCATAATAAAACCGAATATACCTATCCAATTCCATTAATTGATCAAAATTGAAAAAATTGGTTTCTTCAATTTTTGTGATTTCTATCAATCCGTTTTTTTCCAGTGTATTGACAAATGAAATTTCAATGTCGTTTTTTTCACAAAACGATTCTACCTCGATTAATTTTTGCATTTCCATAATCTTCAAATTTGAAAGTTCTTTAATACCTGACTTTTAATGCAATATTTCCAAAAGTTTTGAATTCTTCCTGATCGGTAAATATTGCGCGGCCTTTTTTAGAAATGACTTCCCAGGCAATTTCGCTGGTAATGTCATCAATCACACCAGGCAGGGTAACATCATCAACCGGATAGAATGAATACTGTCCATTCATTTTTACAGCCTGATGATAGTCATCGTGGGTAATCAGCAAATCTCCCCTTCCAGCCTGAACTGCAAGGAAAATATCTAGTAAATCGGTAATAACTTTACCTTCTCCTACCGCATTTTTCATTTCCTGAATGGCTTTTGCCCTGCCTTTTTCCTGAAGTTCATTCACTATTTGCCACGCTTCAACTGCAATCGAATGATTTGCCGAATCGTTGCTGTTTATGTTGAAGTTTCCGATATAAATGGAAGGTTTGTCGGCAACCTGCAACAGGCGGCTCCAATTTTTTTCGGTACAAATTACCACAACATTCATGGAGGTTTTATTGTGAATCTTCACCACAGCTTTGTCAATCTGATTGAAAAATTCACGAACCATGTTATCAACCTGCTTTCCATCGCTCGATTTATCAAGGTTGGTCAGGAAATATGGGTTGTCGGCGAATTCGAAATCTTCACCTTTTATTTCTCCGGCTATACTGTCATTAATGGCGCGCAACAACCGAACATCCGATTGGGAAAGCACAAGGATAAGGTACTCTTCAATGCGGTTAAAGTCTTTAATCAAAGGTTTGATCACAAAATTTTCGGCCACAGAAACCACATTTCTGGCAATTGGCCACGATGATTTTACTATTTCTGTCGTTGTATCTGAAAGGAAAATATGCATACTTTCCAAATTGTAGTTAACATCTATTTCCTGTTCCAGATTGTCAATTTTGGAAAGCAAATTATTTACCTCATGCTGGCCAAATTCGTTCTTGACATGATCATGCGCCTCTTTTATAAGTTTCTTTAATTCAACAACATCTTGCTGATTATCCGGATGTGTACGATGGGTATTCATCGAAATTGTTACGCATGGGTTGCCTCTCTCGGAAGCCAGTTTTTCTATTTTATCTTTCTGCATTCTTAGTTATTTATATAAAATCCGCGTCTGGCGGAGCAGTTATGTCAATATTTGAATGACTTTATAAAGATAAATAGTTTGCTTGCGGTAAGCGTTACATAACTTTGGTAAAAAGTTACATTATTCACAGATTCGGAGAGTAGATTTCCTGATTTGAAGAGTGTTATTTTACGGGTCCGATCATATCACGGGGAACAACCCATTCATCAAATTGCTGCTCAGTTATAATGCCCAATTTTAATGCAGCTTCTTTCAATCCTGTGTTTTCGGCATAAGCCTTTTTGGCAATTTTTGCGGCATTTTCATAACCGATGTGAGGGTTTAATGCGGTAACAAGCATCAGCGAATTCCGGAGGTTTTCTTCAATCCGCTCCTGGTTTGGTTCTATTCCCATGGCACAATGATCGTTGAACGACTTGCAGGCATCGGCAATAAGTGTAGCCGATTGCAAAAGGGCATTTATCATCACGGGTTTGAAAACATTCAGCTCGAAGTGTCCGGATGAACCAGCAAAGGAAATCGTCGTGTCGTTTCCCATCACCTGAACACAAACCATCGTCAGCGCTTCGATTTGCGTTGGATTTACTTTTCCCGGCATGATGGATGACCCTGGTTCGTTTGCGGGAATCGTTATTTCCCCGATTCCTGAACGGGGGCCTGAAGCCAGCATTCGGATGTCGTTTGCAATTTTCATCAGGCTTACGGCCAGTTGCTTGATTGCTCCATGCGTTTCAACAATGGCATCATTTGCAGCCAACGATTCGAACTTGTTTTCGGCAGTAATAAACGGCAGGTTTGTTAACCGGGCAATGGTAGCGGCAACTTCAAGGTCATAACTTTCGGGAGTATTCAGCCCTGTTCCAACAGCGCTTCCACCCATTGCCAATTCCGAAAGATGAGGTAAAGTGTTTTTTAATGCAGTTAATCCGTGAGCCAGTTGAGACACATATCCCGAAAATTCCTGTCCGAGCGAAATCGGGGTTGCATCCATCAAATGAGTACGGCCTATTTTTACGATTTCGGCCATTACAATTGATTTTACAGCCAGCGTATTTCTCAGTTTTTCTATTGCCGGAATGGTATATTCAACAATTTTACGGTAGGCTGCAATGTGCATTGCGGTGGGGAAAGTATCGTTTGACGATTGCGACATATTTACATCATCGTTCGGATGAACCATACGGTCGCCTTCGCCTAATTTGTTGCCAAGAAATACATGCGACCGGTTTGCGATAACCTCATTGCAATTCATATTGGTATGGGTTCCGGAGCCTGTTTGCCAGATGACCAATGGAAACTGATCGTCGAGTTTTCCAGAAATAATTTCATCGCACACCTGGCAGATTAAAACCATCTTATTGATGGATAACAAACCGAGTTTATGGTTCGTAATGGCTGCTGCTTTTTTCAAATAACCAAAAGCATGAATAATTTCTATGGGCATGGATGCAGCAGGACCAATTCTGAAATTCTGCAACGAACGCTGAGTTTGCGCCCCCCAGTATTTATCGGCAGGTACTTCAACCTTGCCCATGGTGTCAGTTTCTATTCTGAAATTCATGACTTTTTTTCTGAAAATATGGCAATGACTTTTTTCGTACGCATAATTCCCTTTTTGTCAAAATAACCACAAAGTGGTTGAATATGAATAGCCCTGAGTGAAACTCAGGGGTAAAGGAAAGACAGGTTTGCAACCCTGTAAAGGGTTGAATTTTTCACTTTTATATTCAACCCTTTGCAGGGTTGTTGTTCTTTATCATTATTTTACCCCGGATTCCATCCAGGGCTATTGACATTAAATCCTTTCAGGATTTCAAATAACATTTGATAACTGACTAACGGAAATTATCAATTTAGGAATTTTGTCGTACACCTATCTTTTTTAGAACGTTTTGTATTTGCAAATCATTTATCCCGAACAATTTAATCTCTGAGCTTGTTCGTTGTTTGAAAGGTTATCGAAGCCTTGTATTGTTCTAAACTTTTAAAACTGAAACGATGAAAGCATTCACAGAACAGGAAGTCAAAGAATTTCTGACTAAAAATCTAAAAGACTGGTCGCTTGAAAAAAATACCCTTAACAGGGAATTTAAATTCAAATCATTTGTCGAAGCCTTTTCGTTTATGACTGCCATTGCATTGGTTGCCGAAAAATTAGACCATCATCCGGATTGGAGCAATTCATACAATAAAGTGAGCATATCTTTGACCAATCACGAAGCCAAAGGAATTACCCAACTGGATTTCGATCTGGCCAAAACCATCGACAAGATTTTCGAAAAGTAACCGGTTTTTGTTATTCCGGGATGTTGAATAATTTGCAAACATCTTTGTACGGCATACTTCGAAGCTCTTTTTCACTGATGTTTTCCAATGATGCTGATTTTAGGGTTTTGATGTTACCCGGAATTGCAATGAACCGAAAGAGATTCCCTGTTGTAAACGGCCTTGAACTCATATCGGAAGTAAACTCTATTATCTCATAATCCGGAATTAAAAAATCCCAGTTTGCCCCCACTGCATAAGCAGGTAAAGGCCTCACTGCAGCCGGATAAACATCGCCATCCAGGGAAACATAGGCCAGAATTACTCCACTCTCTACAATATCCGCCTTTAAATCGGGAGCATCAACATTGAAATACCAATCGCCCGAATTACCTAACCATGCCGATGGAGTGATCCATTCAGAATAATATACTGTGGTATCGAGGCCATCAAGTCCATCGTTTCCGTCTTTTCCTTTACATCCTGTAAAAACAAGGATTGATACTGCTACCAACAAATAGATAATATTAATTTTTGCTTTCATGTGTTTTGAATTATTGAATTTAAAATTGATAAGCTGTTTAAATATTTTCCGCAGAAGAAAATCTCAGTATCAAAGGGCATACCATTATTTAAATATATTGATGATATCTGATCGAACCACGCGATCATGTTTTATTTTGAGTCTTTAGGATGTTCCAATTTGTATTTGCTCAACATCGAATTCAGCGATTCATAATAGGCGCTTTATTTTAATCTTACTGATGAAATAAATTTTTCGAGGTATATATTGAATTCATAAGAATTTTCGATGTTGCTTAAATGACCGGCATTTTCAATTACATTCAGGATAGAACCTTTGATGTTTTTGTGCATTTGCCTTGCTGCTACCGGTGGAGTTATTTTATCGTCTTCGCCAACCATTATCAGTACCGGCACTTTTATGTCGGGCAGATTGTTACATGTTTCTTTCCGCCTGGTCAATGCAAGCAACGTGGAAGAGAGCGATTGTACAATAGCTTTCATGATCATCTCCTTTACAACAGCAATTTTTTCCTGGTTTGTAACAAAAGATATAGGCGCAAAAAGATTTTTAATGCTTTCATTTGCGTATAGTTCTACCCCATATTTATCGATTTTCTCAATTGTCATCATCCTTTTTTCGACAGCTTCGGGTGTATCGGCCACACAATTGGTATCGCACAGTATTAACGCGCTGAATCGTTTCGGGTAATTTTTAATAGCATTTAAGGCAATGTATCCGCCCATCGACAAACCACAAAGCATGGCTTTCTCAATCTTCAGCGCATCCATCAGGTTAATGAGATCGGATACGAAAAGTTCAATCGAGAAATCATCGGTTCCGGCCTCGGAGTTTCCAAACCCGCGGACATCGTAAGCAATTACCCGGCATTTCTCTGTAAGCACTTCCGTTTGGTCGTTCCACATTGATTTGTTGAATGGAAATCCATGAATGAAAATGATTACAGGTGCATCTTTTGGTCCTTCATCGTTGTAGCTAACTGTCAGTTTTTTAACGGTTATTTTAATATTTGTTCCTTTGTTTCGCATATTGTTGTTATTCATGAATATAGAAAGTACTAAGTACGGAACTTTTAAGCATAATTGTTTTACAGAATTTTATGGAAAAATTGCAACATTCACACATTCCGGCTTTTATAGCGTATGTATGAAAGAATTGCAGTAATTGTGCCCACCAATACAAGGACAATACCCATAAATGAAGAATACTCTTTTGGATGGATGATGGCTTCATTTCCAAGTAGTATGGAAATTTGTTTTACAAATAAAGAAAACTTGACAACCACGAACCCGAATGCCATTATTCCGATGCTTGTGCGTACCCATGCAAGATAGGTACGTTCATTTGCCAAATGATCATTTGCAGCTCCTTGTTTTCGTTCTTCGTTCATGAAATTCTATTAGACTATTCATCCACTTTTTCCTTGTGAGCAATCCGTATAATTTCTTTGGCAATATCTTCAGGCGAAAGGATAAAGTCGATGCACCCGCTGTCTATTGCAGTTTCAGGCATATCAGGGTGTGCGGCAGTCTCTGGTTTTTGTGCGATGGTAATGCCACCAACTTCTTTTATGCCACAAAGCGCGTCTGCTCCGTCACCATCATAACCTGAAACAATCACTGCGATAAGTTTTCCATCCCAATTTTCAGTCAGTGAGCGCATGAAAACATTGATTACATCGGGCCATCCCCACGGTTTTGAGATGGGTTTCAGACGGAATTCTCCATTAAGAACGTGTAAATCGCGCTTTTCAGGAATGATGAAAACCTGATTGGGAATGATGTCTAATTTTTCCTTTATCAGCCTGACTGGCATCTGGGTGTATTTCGGAAGAATTTCGTGTAGTAGTGTGGACACCGTTCTCAGGTGATTCACAATAACTATGGCAACACCCATATCGGATGGCAGATTTTTCAGTAAGCGGATATAAGCATCCAGACCTCCGGCTGATCCGCCTACGCATACAATTGGAAAATCTTTTGCAGAGTTCTTCGTTTTCATTTTTTATTATAAGATCAAGTTGTTTCCATCCCGGAATTGTATTCTCCAAGGCGCGCAGCATAGTTGCATTTGGCCCGGTGATAAAGTGCTTTTTGTGCCTCCTGAACATTTGCATCCAGTCCCAGCCATGTTTCCAAAGCTGGTTGCTGAAGGGCCCGGCCATAAGAAAATGATAACTCCCAGGGCAATTTTGATTTGAAATGAATATTCATGGCATTCAACCGCGCTGAGGCCAATTCTGCCGATTGTCCACCCGATAAAAAAGTAATTCCGGGAACAGCAGCAGGGACTGACCGCATCAGGCATTTTACGGTAGCATCAGCCACTTCGTTGTTTAATTTCTGTATTGAACAGCTTAAACCGGGTACAACCATATTTGGTTTTAGGATGATGCCTTCAGGCAAAACTCCTTGCAGGTACAGTTGGTTGAAAACTGTCCGAAGCACTTCTTCTGTAACTTCGAAGCATCGCTCCATGGTATGGTCGCCGTCCATCAGTACTTCAGGCTCAACAATCGGAACCAGACCCGCTTCCTGACACAATGCGGCGTAACGAGCCAAAGTCACTGCATTGGTTTCAATGGCAGCTTTTGTGGGAATGCCATCACCAATTACAATCACCGCCCGCCACTTGGCAAACCGAGCACCCATCTCATAATATTCAGCCAGGCGGTCACTCAATCCATCGAGTCCTTCGGTTATTTTTTCTCCGGGATGTCCGGCCAGATCTTTTGTACCGGTGTCAACTTTTATTCCGGGGATAATCCCGGAATTAGTGAGAACTTTAATCATAGGAGTACCGTCTTTGGTCTTTTGACGGATGGTTTCATCAAAAAGGATGGCTCCGCTAATGAACTCTCCGAGATTAGGCGTAGTAACAAGCATTTCCCGATAGGCACGGCGGGCTTCCACAGTTTGCGGAATTCCCAATTTTGCAAATCGTTTGTTGGCAGTTGGAAAACTTTCATCCATTGCAAGAATTCCTTTGTGGTCATCGACCATCAACCTTGCTGTGCCAATAAGTTCATTCGTATTCATGATTAATCTCTTTTTTTTGTTGGGATCAGAAATACCGGTATCCGGGTTTGTTTCAGAACTTCCTCCGTAACGCTTCCAACGAGGATGTTTTCCAACCATTTTTGGCTATGCGAACCCAGAACAACAATATCTGCCTTCAGTTCTTTGGCAGTTTTCAAAATTGTATCTGCTATATCTCCTTCATTTACAACTGTATGAATGTTTGTGTCCTCTAAATGTCGTTTGGTTTTGTCGAGAAAATGTTGGGCTGCATTTTTGAGTCCGTCAACAGTATCCAGTTGAATCTGGGCGGTTTCTATATAACCGCCGATACCCAAAATTGGGGAAAATTCGGTTGATGAATAATACGTTGGATCTGTAATCACATGCAGCAAAGTAACTTCGGCACCCATTGATTTTGCCAGTGAAAAGCCTTGTTCTGCTACCATTTGAGCCGTTGGATCATAATCTACGGAAATTAGTACATGTTTGATCTGATTTGTCTTCATATTGCTTGATTTAATTTAAAAATTGATGATGTGTTTTATGAGTACTAAGTTATACTGTATTTGCAGTTTGGCTGTTACAGAACTTTCAGAAAGAATTACATGATTCACACATTTTGGGGGCAGGGGGCAGGGAGCGGAGAGCAGGGAGCAAAGGGCAAGGAGCAAGGGGCAGGGAGCAGGGGGCAGGGGGCGAGGAGCAAGGGGCAGGGAGACGGGAGTCCGAAGTCCGAAGTCCGAAGCCAGGAGCCAGAAGCCAGAAAGCCAGGAGCCAGAAAGCCAGAAGCCAGGAGCCAGACGCCAGAAGCCAGAAGCCAGGAGCCAGAAGCCAGGAGCCAGAAGCCAGACGCCAGACGCCAGAAGCCAGAAAGCCAGAAAGCCAGAAAGCCAGAAGCCAAACCATTGAAATGTGCGAATGTTGTAAATCTTTCCCGGAATTCTGTAACGGTTTTAAATGCAGGTTTTGACATCTTTGGCATCCTATGAGACGAAATATAGTAGTGAAGATTTTAATCGGAATAGTTGCTTTTGTGCTATTGTTCATGCTTTTAATAATGGTGTTTCTTGAACCGTGGGCTGCGAAAAAAATTCAGGCAGCATTTAATAAAAGCTCCGATAAATACCATCTGGAAATTGAGAAAGTTAATATCGCAATCCTTCAATCAGGAATTGAGCTCAAAAATATCACACTGAGTCCGAAATCTCAAAATGACAGCCTGACTGATTTAAAAGGTGAAATTGCATCTGTAAAATTCAAGGGGATCAAACTGTTTAAAGCGCTGTTCAAAAATGACATTGATGTCAGGGAAGTTAACATTTTCAACAGTCGTATTGCAGGAAAGTTTCCATTTCAGGAAAAAACAGGGCCTGCGAAAGTTTCGACATTAAACTTCAGAATTGAAAACCTTGTTTTTGATCGGTTGGCCGTGGATATAAAAGACAGGTTGACTTCAAAGGCATTTTCGCTGAATGATGCAGTTTTGAAAGTGTATGATTTGCAGGTTGCCAAACTTGACACTATCTCCACGGATATACTTAAGCAATTTGATTTTAATGCGCAGCAACAAAGAACTGTTTCGGCTGACAGCATGTACACCATTAGAAGCTCCGGAATAAACTATTCGGCAACTTCAAACAGACTGGTTATTGACAGTTTCTCTGTTCACCCTAATTACAGCAATTACGAATTCACAGCCAAACATCCATTTGAAATTGATCGTTTCGAAGCCGGGCTCAGCCAGATATCGTTTCACGATTTTTCTGCAACTGACTTCATAAAATCCGGAAAAATGAAAAGCTCTTACATCGAAATAGGTGAAGTGGATGCGAACATTTTTCGTGATAAACGCAAAGAATCGAGTCATGTAAAAAAAGCTACATTTCAGGATTTGATTTACAACTATCCCGGTATGCTCAGTATTGATTCGATCGGCATTTCAGGCGGAAACATAACTTATACCGAACATGCTGAGAAAGCAACCGAGCCGGGAATAATCAGCTTTGACAGACTGAAGGTGCTGATTTTCAACATTACCAACGATACTATTTACAAAACTGAAAAAGCTTATGTTGGTTTTAAAGCTGAAGCTTATCTAATGGGGAAGGCTAAAATGAATGTGCTGCTGAAAGGAAGATTATTCGACAACCAGAACACATTTGCAGTGAATGGAACACTTTCGGGAATGGAAGTAATGGAACTGAACCCAATGCTGGAGAAAAATGCTTTTGTATATGCGACAGCCGGGAAGATTGATGCAATGAATTTCAGCTTTACGGCAAACAATACCAAAGCTACCGGCCAGATGAACCTGCGATACAATGGATTAAATGTTGCCGTTAAGAATAAACGCACGGATGATACCACCGCCGTAAAAGAGCGCGTGATTTCTGTAATAGCCAATATGAAAATAGTGAACTCGAACCCAATGCCGGGCGAAGAAGTGAGGGTTGGAGTGATTGATTATGAAAGAAATCCTGAAAAATTTCTCTTTAATTATTGTGCCAAATCAATTCTTTCGGGAGTTAAAAGTAGTGTTTTGAAAACCCCGGAAACAAGAAAAGCGAGCAGGCGGCAAAGAAGGGATAAATAAAGGAAAAACTTTCCCAAAGTTTTTTTCAAGTTTAAATAAACTTTGGGAAAGCTTTATTTATCCTGTTATTTCGAATTTCAGTCGCATTTCAGCTTTTAATTTCTCAACTGTTCCTTGAACTACAAATAATAACCAACTATTCCAATTCTCTATTACTTCGTCGCGCCGTAGGTAAGCTATTAAATGGGATTTATTAATAAGTCGTTCGCTGGCATACAAAGGCTTAAAAGCATCTTTAGACTTTTTTAAAATTGAAGCCATTATTTTATCTTCCATTGTTTGCGACGGCACCTCAGTTCGTTTAATTATGTAATGCTGAAAGGTTTTACGTATTGCAGAGAGCAAACTACATACAAAAACGAAATCAAAATTGCCATATCTTTCGGGGTATTCCAGAAATTTAATCATTTCGCGGGCCGACGCTCCGAAAAAAATCAAATAATCGAAGTTGTCTGGAGCATACTGTTTTATGTTTTTCAGAAATGCAAGGACGATTAAATCATCCTCACCGAATTGGTGATATTTATTTTCTGTCGTCATATTTCGGAATTTTGAATACTTTCTTTTTGCTTGTCGTGAAAAGGTCAGCCGTGTATTTTTCGTAAAGCTCAAACAAGAAAACCATTCGGTTTGCTTCGCTGGTAAAAGGTTGCGAGCGGTAAGCCAAATCAACAGCTTTATCGAGTTCGTTGTGTGCTTTTACCAAAGCTGGTGGCATTGTCGTTGGGGAGTAAAGGTTGGCAAGTGAACTGTTTGGAAATTGCAACCGAGCATCCAATACTCTTAGGGCTGCTGTTTCAATAGCTTTTACTTGCTTTTCGTTTGGATTTTCCGGCCAGGGAAAGTTGTTATAAACAAGACTACTCGAATATCTAAAATCACTTTTTAATCTTCCACAAGTACTTTTAACCCAAGCCATATGCATCATTGATGTTAGTACTCCAAAAAATAACAAACTTGAATTTGGAACTGTTCTAACTAAATCACTGGCAATAACTTCTTTATCCATATAGCCAATAGGGATATATTTCCTGTTTTCAGAAGAAACTCCTGGAACTATCAAATAATTAGAATCAGGCTGTCTTACTTCTCCAAACAAATATGGATAAGATGCTAACTTCTGGGTAGCTAATCGAGTACTCTTTGACCTATATCTTTGTACTTCTCTAACCTTATTGGTGATTTCCTTAATATCCGAATATTCATCAGGTGACACATCTTTTAGCCATATACACCACCTTTTTATGTTGTTTATAAACTCAAATGAACCGACAAAAGGTTTTATAAAGGTTTCCGACTTAAAATTAGCCTCGATTATTTTTTGCTTTTCTTCATCGTTTAATAGAAGATTTCCACCATCATTAGCCATACTACCATATGACATCTCTGGCACATTACATATTGGTTTTTTTCTTGTACTGATTAGAATATCTTTTGCATCAACCAAATACGGATTGATGTTTTTCACCTTCAATTCATGGGCTGAACCCTTAATATCTTCGTATTCAAAAATGCTTTTGTTGTTGGTGTCGAAGTTGGCAAATCCAACAATAACACAGTAAACAGCAGCATTTCCTTTTGCTTCGTTGCTCCATTTAAAGGTGCGGTGGGCAAAGTGAATTTTAATGTTGTATTTGTTGAGCATTTGCCCCCAAAGAATACTTGTTTGTTCACCTTGAACAATTGAATTTGTTGAAACGAACGCAACTTTAATTTTTGTGTTTTGAATATATTTTGCTGCTTTCATGTACCAACCTGTCACATAGTCTAAAACGCCGCTACCGTCTGCATTGTCGAACTGTTTTACAATTTGGTCACGCTGATTTTGTTTCATTATTTTCGAACCGATAAAAGGCGGATTTCCAAGAATGTAATCGTATTTTATCCGGTCGTTTTGTTTGCTATAAGGAAAAGTTTGACTTCCCTTTATTTCGGTTGCCGATTTTGTAATAACGTTCAAAGTACCGAAAGACGGTAACGATTCGTTTACCACACGATAATTCAATTCCTCGGCGTAAACATAGGCAGTATTATTATACTTCAATGTTCCCCAATCTATCTCCAACGCATCACCATGAACTATTCTTGCTGCTTTTTTCAATGGCAACCGGGCAAAGTACTGACCAAATTCGTTGCTGATTTGCATATTCATCTGGTGGTCGATCAACCACATGGCTACTTCGGCTATTCTCGCAGGGAATTCTTCATATTCAATGCCATAAAACTGATCAACATCGAGCCAAATAATATCAGCTACATTTAAAAACCGTTGTCCGGTTTTATTGAGTGCCCTTAATATTTCCAGTTCCAACAAACGCAATTCGCGGTAAGTAATCACCAGGAAGTTTCCGCAACCACAGGCAGGATCGAGGAATTTAAGCGTACTAAGCTTTTCGTGAAATTCGGGAAGTTTGTATTTATTGCCTTTTACGTTTTCAAATTCTTTCCAAAGGTCGTCGAGAAAAAGCGGTTTAATCAGTTTCAGGATGTTGGTTTCGCTGGTGTAATGCGCCCCCAGATTTCTTCGCTCTGTTGGATTCATTACACTTTGAAACATTGAACCAAAAATAGCAGGCGATATTTTGCTCCAGTCGATGTAACAACAGTTTAACAAGGCTTGCCGCATCTTGGTGTCGAAACTTGCAGTCGGCAGGTTTTCTTCAAAGAGTTTCCCGTTGATATAAGGAAAGTCGGACAATTGTTCATCCAGATTTTTAAAACGGGTTTCTTTTGAAGTGTTTAATACTTGAAATAGTTCCTGAAGCTTAGATGCCAGATCGCTTCCGTCCTCGTTTGTTCGCTGTTCAATATAGTCCTGAAATTGTTGTTTGTTAAAAATGGTTGTGTCTTCTGAAAACAATAAAAACAGAATACGAACCAAATAAACTTCCAATGAATGACCAGTGTAGCCAATTTCTTTCAGCCGGTCGTGAAGTTTACCCATTAACTCTGCGGCTTTAATGTTTGCGGGGTCTTGTTCTTTGTAAATCTTTTTTTGATACCCTAAAATGTATCCAAAATGCTGCACATTGTTAACCAATTCACTTAGCTTGAACTGTATTGGTTCCGCTCCTTCTGATGAGTTAGGGGAGGCTTCCATATCGTAAAGCCGAAAGTTCTCAAAGTCTGAAATAAGAATGAATTTCGGTAATTCGTGAGGTTTCAGTCCGTATGTGTAGTCAATGGCTTGCTGGTAGGCTTTGTCAAGGTTTTTGCCCCGACTTTTCATCTCAATTAAAATTGTTCCTTTCCAAAGCAGGTCAATGTAGCCGTCTTTGTCATCTAATTTTTTTACCCGATGCTCAAAAGTCGCAAATCGTTTACGGCTAATACCAAACACGTTGAAAAACTCTACCAAAAATGGTTTTGCGTCTGCTTCTTCATTTGAAGTGCCAGCCCACTCTTTCGAGAAATTTAATGCGCGGTCTTTTATTTCGTTCCAACTTAGTGCCATATATTCTGCAATCTGTATGTTAAATGTTGCTGTGTAGTTTTTTTACACTTGTTGCAACCACTAATAACAGCAAAGATATATTTCTTTAAGTTGTTAAGTTTTATTAAGCATATTTATCTTGAGCTTTATTTGTCCTGAAGGGGCTAAATATGAATAACCCCGTACGAAGTGCGGGGGAAATTCTATGAGGAGACCCTGAAACAAGTTCAGGGTGACTGGATACTGAGAAGGTTGCGTTAAACAAAGCTAACTACATTGCCCAAGTATAACCCAGATAATTACAAATACTATAACGGTACCGAAACAGCCTCCGCCTAATTTTGAAGCTCCGTAACCTGATATTAATCCTCTGAATAGATTGTTCATTTTTATTTTGTTTTAAGGTTTGAAACTAAAACTGATTAATTGGATTTGCTTTGAATATCTTTTCTGGCAACTTCATTTGGCGCTATTTTTCCATAATACTCATCGGCATAGGCGCGTGTAAATTCTGCGCCGAAAAAAACGATCATCGAAGAGTATGAAACCCAAAGCATGATTAAAATAACTGAACCTGCAGTGCCATATCCAATGCCGGGGTTTACTTTTCCGAAATACATACCCAGCGCAAATTTCCCAATATCGAACAGAAGTGCAGTGACCAGTGAGCCAATCCAGACATGTCTCCATTTTATTTTGGCATCGGGTAAAAATTTAAACATAAGTGCAAACAACACCGCGAGTATAACCAGTGATAACATGAAATTTACCATTTTTAAACCCACCAGCAGTGATTCTGAAAAATTACCTGATATCCAGTTGCCAAATGCCGCAAGCAATGCCGAAATTATAAGTGAAACAATCAGCAAAAATGCAATAGAAACGATCAGCCCAAATGAAAACAGGCGGATCCGGATCAGAATCCAGATGCCTGATTTTTTTTCATCAGTCTTTACTTCCCAAATGGTATTCAATGATTTCTGAAACTGTGCAAACACGCCGGTTGCGCCAACAATTATTGTAACAATTCCGATGATGGTTGCCCAGAACGAATTTTTCATTTTACTTGCCTCTATAATCATTTTCTGAATTTGTTCGGCTGTATCGACTCCCATCGTGGAAGAGAATTGTGCTGCCACATGATTATTTACAGCATCGCGTCCAAAGAAATATCCGGCAAGGGTCAGAATTACCACCAGCAATCCGGGCAACGAAAAAATCGCATAATAGGCAATAACTGCACTTTCGCGAAACGGATCTTTTTCCCACCATTCGCCAAATGCATTTTTCAGAACTGAATAAAACTTCTTTAAACTTAACTTCATTTCTATTGTATCGAAAACAAATTAAACTGTTGGGTTGTCCAGATTCGGTTATTATTTGCGTCCGGTATAATATTTTAATGCTTCAGGCATAAATTGATTCAGCTTTCTCATCCTGGTATCATCAGACGGGTGAGTGCTTAAAAATTCGGGTTGTTTTGCTCCGCCAGCTGACGACATTCGTTGCCAGAACGGAATGGCTTCACGGGGATCGTATCCGGCCATAGCGGCGAATATCAACCCAAACTGGTCAGCTTCTGTTTCCTGCTGACGCGACCATGGCAGCATGGCTCCAACCTGACTACCAATGCCGTACGAAGTCATAAACAAATCTCTTGTCTGCTGTGGTTTTTGTGACAAAGCGACTTCCAAAGCGGTTCCACCCAACTGCTGAACCATCGCGCGGCTCATTCTTTCGCTGCCATGTTTGGCAATGGCGTGGGCAATTTCGTGCCCCATAACAATGGCAAGCGCTGTTTCGTTTTGGGTTACAGCCAACAGACCTGTGTAAACAACAACTTTTCCTCCTGGCATACACCAGGCATTAACGTCCTTGCTGTCAACGGTGTTGAATTCCCATTTATATCCCTCAAGCACCTCTCCCTGACCCTTGCCGGTATAATATTTTGTAATTGCGTTCGCAATACGTGCACCAACCCGGTCAACCATTGCAGCGCTGCTGTTGGAGTTGCTTAATGGTTTATTTTCCGTCAAAAATGTATTGTACTGAGCCAGGGCCATAACCTGTAATTCAGATTCCTGCACCAGGCTCAACTGGTTGCGTCCTGTTACCATATTCATTGCGCAACCTCCTAAAAGGCTGGCGATCAGCATTAGAAATAAAATGTTTTTCATTTGTTATATTTTTTTTAGTTAATTGTCAGGTAACTGACAGAGCAAATTTAAATATTGTTATCAAAGTATGTATTACACAACTTTAAAAATAAATTACAATATTCACACATTAAAAGTTTAAGAGATTGCTACTGAATATTTAATGGATGAACGATATTTTCATAATTTATCAGCTTTAGGTGTATTTTTCCTACGATACGGATATCCATCTCAATCATAGCGGGAATATAGTTTCCATCGTCAGTAATCCAGATGCTGACATCGTTTGGCGTTTTAAACATTCGCCCGACTTCAACCACAGGCGAAATTTTGAGGCAACTGATCTTCCCGAATTTGGTCCTGATGGTCTCCTTCCCTTTGTACCGTATGTAAAATGGGAATATTTCGTCGGAAAAATAGATGTTCAGAAAAATAACTTCGTTTTCTTTCACTTTCGAAAAGTCGATCCTTCGGATGTAATAAAGTGATGTGGCCAGGTCGAGAATTTTCGGAGGAACGCTATGTACTCCGGAAAGCTTTGAATTTACAGTGTTGTTTTTGCGGTTGTAGGTAACTTCGTTGTACTTGGTGTAGCTGCCTTCTTTTATATTGCGTATTTGTTTGTACGAAAGGTTTGTTTCCTTGTCGAACCAACTTTCGTAAACATCATTTACCCCATAAATAACTTCGGCCATACCTGTTGTCTTACCGGTGGCAACAGCATGAAAAACCTCTTTGTTTTCGTAAATATCATTTGTTAGTGAGAGTGTGGTAATTCCACCAACAATAATACCATACCTGATTTGATAGGTAAGTTTTTCGCCGGCCATGAACGCGGTATTTGGCTTAATGGATGGATTAACAAATGGTTGTGCATTAACTGACAATGTGTTAATCAAAAGTATAAAGAAAATTAAGGTGCAAATTTTCATAAAGGTTTGTTTTATCGATCTGATGAAAATATACTTATCCCGAAGGGATAAAATTTGAATAACCATCCCGAGAATCGGGATGGAAGAAAATGAAATCAAAACCACAACCCTGAAGGGGTTGAATTTTTAGTGTGTTAATATTCAGCACTTTCAGTGTTGCGTGTTCATCTTTCGTTTTTCCGTCCCGATAGTAAATCGGGACGGTTATTCAAATTTAGTCCTTTCAGGACTATTTTTTGACACTTTGACTTTTCGGAGTGGCCTCATTGAATGAATTTTCAAATAGGTTCATTCTTAATTGAAACAAAGATGGGTCTGAAATTACGTGAAAGTGTTACACAATTGCAGAGAGGAGTTACATTATTCACACCTTTTCGAGTGGAATACGTTTTTTCGACTTGAGATGTTTGTAGTGGGACGGGGTTAATCCGGTGATTTTTTTGAATTGGTTCGACAAATGCGCAACACTGCTGTAATGCAATCTGTAGGCTATTTCGGTAATGTTGAGTTCGTCGTAAATCAGCAATTCCTTTACCCGTTCAATTTTGTGGCTCAGAAAGTAGTGTTCAATGGATATTCCCTGGTGTTCCGAAAAGAGATTGGCCAGATAGGTGTAATCGTAATTTAGTCTTTCGCTTAAATAATCAGAGAAGGTTAGCTTGATCTGATTTTCTGAATAATGAACCAATTCAATGATGATATTTTTTATTTTTTCAACCAACATCCCTTTCTTGTCTTCAATTAGCGAAAGCCCGAATTTTTTCAGATTGAAGTCCAGCAGGTTTTTCCTTTCCGGGGTGATGTCTTCGGTAATTTCTGCACTGCCCAGATTTATGTCGGTATAATTTATCTCAAGTTTTTCAAGTTCTGATTTTAAAATCAGTTTGCAGCGATTACTAACCATATTTTTGATGTGGAGCTCCATGCTGCTAATGTTAGTGAAAAATCATATCCTTTAATTATCCGGTTTTAAAAACCGTTGTATTACTGACTGATTACCATATCATACTGAGTAACATTGTTGATTTATACCTCTTTTTAATGGCAAAGGTTACTTTTGATACAATTAATTGATAAAGATATAAAATTGTCCTATTTATAGAAATTCGTAATATCTACTACCGATAAAAGACATTTACCATTGTCGCCTGTTACAATGCCTTCCATATAAACCTGGCACCGGTTTTCGGAGTCGCTCCCCAGCATTATTTTGCACGATTCTTTCGACCTGCCCAAATAAATCAGGTTTAAGAAATTGTTGAATACGGGCAGTGTCTCTTCTGAAACGAATAACTTAAAGTTGCTGTTGATAAGAGAAAAGCGCCTGTCGCCAAGCAATTCTGCGCCGGTAAAATTCAACTCGCATATCATTCCGCTCTGATCGAGGGTAAAATAACCCATGGGTGCAAAATCGTACATCATGGTGTATTTTTTCAGCGACGACTCTGCCCTTTCGTTTGCCTGTACCAGTTCTTCGTTCTGCATTTCCAGTTCAATCTGGTGCACCTGAAGTTCGTGGACGAGCCTTTTCACATCGGTTTCTATTGTGGAAGTGCTCGTTTTATCTTGCCTTACCTTCAGTTTTTCTTCGGCACTCTTTCGTAACGTCTGTGCATTTGTATAATCCAGTTCCTCGTTCATGGCAAAATAGTTTAAATTCATGGTTTTAAAAATTTGTAGGAAGACTGTATTTTCTGGTCTTTCATGTGTTTATAATTTTGAACCACATAGGCACATAGAAAACATAGTTATTATTTTTCTATGTGAACTATCTGCCTATGTGGTTATTTTTTACCTGTTTATAAATTTATTTTCATTACTGGTTTCCTGTCTTTAATCTTCCGTCTTCGGTCTTCTGACTTCGGTCTTCTGACTTCCGTCTTCCGTCTTCGGTCTTCCGTCTTCAAACTTCCGACTCCCGTCTCCCGTATTCTGACTTCCGACTCCCGTCTCCCTTCTTTTTCGCTATCAAAATTATTTCTGTTGCAGCCTGTAAGCTGTTGAGCAGGATATTTACCGTCCATTCAACTTCGCACTCTTTTCCTTCGGCTGCTGTCATCTTCATTTTAAAATTGGCAACCACCCTTTCTTTCAATAGTTTATGGAAGTCTTTTTCAGTTTTTTTCTGAAGTGGTTCCGGAACAAACTGCCGGATATAACTCTGGCCGATTGCATCTTTCCGTTTCTTTCCAAAAAATATTTCTGCTTCTGGATTAAATTCCAGAATGTTGCAATCTTTTGATAATTTAATGATTACATCAGACGATGAATTCAAAATCAACTGGTGTACCTGTTCGTTTTCGTATAATTTGGCTTCCAGTTGTTTTAGATCGGTGATGTTGAAAAACGTGATAACCAGTCCGTCAATCCGGTCTTCGAAGGTGCGGTATGGCATGATTCGTACCGAAAACCAACGTCCGTCCTTTGTTGGGATTTGTTTTTTTATAAAAACCAGTGTCTTTATTACTTCTACAGTATCTTCAACCATTTCAGGATAAATCAGGTCAGAAACCAGGTCGGTGAATGGCCGTCCGATATCGCTTTTTATGAGTTTAAAAATATTTGTTGCCTGTGGGGTGTATTGCCTGATATGTAATTTGTTGTCGAGAAACAGGGTGGCAATATCGGTACTGTTGAGCAGGTTCCTCATGTCATTGTTCACCCTCGAATAATCATCGATCTTCGATTGTAATTCGGCGTTTACCGTTTGCAATTCTTCGTTCAGGCTTTGCATTTCTTCCTTCGAACTCGTAAGTTCTTCATTGGTCGATTGCAATTCTTCGTTGGTTGATTGCAATTCTTCGTTGGTCGATTTAAGTTCTTCCTGCGAAGTTTGCATTTCTTCGAGCGTATAATGCATTTCTTCGCGCGTATGCTGCAACTCTGCCTCAAGCTCCGATTGCGTAATATTAACGATGGTTTTATTACCTTTTTTTTTCTGAAGTTCAGCATCCGGAACCTTTGGCAAATCATTGAAAATAATCATTACCATCCCGTTTAAAGGTTCAGGTTTATCGATCCACTTCAGGGTAACATTGATGTTTTGTGTGCCTCCGTTTGTGCCAACTTTAATGTTGTGCAAAACCACAGCCTCTTTGGTCAGGATGGCTTTACGGAACGCGATGGGGAAATCGTTGCGCAAACCTTCGCGAAGCATCGCGAAGATATTCAGGTTTGCCTTGCCAACTGCCGGTTCCAGATATTTTCCGGTGCGTCCGCTAATGTAAACGATGTCGCCTTTTTCAGTTACCAAAACTCCGGGAGGCGAAAAATGCTGCAACAACATTTTATCGGCAAGCGATTCAATATTTTGGGGCAATTTAACTTGAATTTGTTTCTCCATATCAGTAGATCTAGACCGGGAAAATGATGAGGGAAAATCGAATAATTCGCGCGTTGCTGAAATTTTGTCCAACGGTTTGTATATCTTCAGTTTATTATCTGCCACCTTGAACAAATGACTTTGGGTCCCGAGTGATTCAGAACTGCCAAGCACCATAATTCCTTCAGGATTAAGACTATAATAAAACAGCCCAAGTATTTTCTTTTGCAGTTCCTGATCCATATAAATCAGCAGATTACGGCAGGTAAGAATATCGAGGTTTGTAAATGGAGGGTGCATAATGATATTGTGTTGCGCAAACACAACCATTTCCCTTATTTCGGTGGTTACCCGGTAATTCTCATCCTGAAGGATAAAAAACCGGTTCAGTCGTTCAGGCGATACATCGGCAGTAATATTTGCCGGGAAAACTCCTTTTCTGGCAGCGTCAATAGCTTCATTGTCGAGATCGGTGGCAAATATCTGTAATAAAATACCTCCGTGTGGTTTTATTTTTTCGAGTGTTTCTTTAAACACGATGGCAAGCGAATAGGCTTCTTCTCCGGTTGAACATCCTGCCACCCAAGCCCTAAGTGTAGAACCTTCCTGAAGACCGGCAATCAAATCCGGGATAAAAGCCTCTTTCAGCTTTTCCCAAACAGTTGGGTCGCGGAAAAAATTGGTTACGCCAATCATCAGCTCCTTGAAAAGAATTTCCACTTCCTGTGGATTTTCTTTCAAAAAACTGACATACGAAGTTATTCTTTTGATTTGGTGAACTGCCATTCGTCTTTCGATACGACGGTACATTGTATTTTTCTTATACAGCGAAAAATCGTTTCCGGTTTGTTTGCGCAGAATGGCAATGATTTTTTCGAGCGAATTTTTGTTCTGAACTTCTGTGTCAGAAACTGATTTTATTTCGGGAATATGATTCAGAAGTTTAAGCAGTCTTTCAGGCAGCTCTTCGGCCGGAGCCAAAATATCTACAATCACCGAGGCGATGGCATTGCGCGGCATACTGTCGAATTTTGCAGTGGAGGGTTCCTGTACCATTACAATACCGTTTTGTTCTTTTATGGCGCCAAGTCCCAGGCTGCCGTCGGAGCCCATTCCTGAAAGAACCACACCTACAGCCCTTTCCTGCTGGTCGTCAGCAAGCGAAAGCATGAAAAAATCGATTGGAAGACGAAGTCCTCTTATTTCGACCGGAGCGACCAGATGAAGAATTCCCTGGGATATTGACATACTTTTGTTGGGCGGAATCACATACACTTTGTTCGGCTTAACTGCCATACGGTCTCTCACCTGAAAAACTTCCATGGTTGAAACTCGCTGAAGTAATTCGGGCAACATTCCTTTTTGTGTCGGATCGAGGTGCTGGATAACAACATACGCCATTCCGCTGTTCCCGGGAACATGGCTCAGAAATTGTTCCAGGGCCTCCAAACCTCCGGCAGACGCCCCAATACAAACAATTGGGAAATTAACGGTCTCCGGTTCAGAAGGTTTTTTTCTTAACATTTTTGTCAATTTATCCTGCACTTGTTTCACCGTTATCTATGTTGAAAATTCACTGAAAGATACGAAAAATTCGCTAGGGTATTGGCTTTACGCTGTCAACTATGTATTCCGATTCGCCCTTCCAGAACAATGCGCCGTTTTTCTGATTGTAATGAACGATCACCATTTGCCCCTGTATCGTATCAAGGTGATTTGCCACATTCTTGTCGGTTACCGAAAAAAAGAATTTTTCAGATGCAATCGCGACGTTCTGATTTCCTGTTACGCTGCTGAGTATCATCTCACCCTCGTAGGTTTTGAACAGATTGCCCTTGCGCGAAAATTTCTGCAACAGTCCGGCACGGTATCCTTCGCTGTAAGTATAAAAATACTTCACGTAAATAAAGGGGCCTGAAATAATTACAATCAGGAAGATAATACCAAAAAAGAATTTTTTCATTTTTCGTTTGGCTCCAGTCCATCTTGTGACATTGGCCGATTTTGAGTTTGCAATCATGAATAATTGATTAAAATAGTTTTAGATTGCGGACTACCACCATCTCCTCCTTCGGGAGTATAACAAGCCCAGTCCGAATCCGATCGCTAAACTAATCAAAATCTGCAACCATCTAAGATTTTCCAGACCCAATGATCTGTTTCCTTTGAGCATTGAGCCACCGCCCAGTAGTAAAAAAGCTACTATAATAACCAATATCGCAACTGCATAGAGCAGGGTGTTGTTTGAAAATTTTCTCATAATTTTTTATTAAGCTCAGATATTTTATTCATGGTTATTATTTCCTCCAGCCAGTTTCCTGTAATATGGTTGAGGTTTTGAATTCAATTTGAATTTATAACTGCTGTTCGACTGATTGGTTATAAACAATTCGAAGATGGTTGTCTGAATTTAATTCAGGACTTGATAAATATGCCTTGATCTGGCGGGCCGATTTCCTTTGTTTGTCCAATATTCCGGCTAAAAAAGAGGCAGTTTCCATGCTTTTAAGTTCATCTGAAATTGGTGGTATCTCATGTTCAATAATACTGATAATTGCTTCGTGATCGTGTAAAAGCGAACCGAGAATTTGCGATGAGTTTTCATAGTTGCGATTATCTTCACCCATTTGTGCAACACTCAGGAAATCTTTGAGTGAGCCCAATGCAAAATATCCGAGCGATCTGATCTGTTCTGCCAGATCATCAATGATCACGTCCAGTAAATTATATTGGTGTTCCAGAAAAACATTCAGTTCGAAGTAGTTTGAACCATCAACGTTCCAGTGTGCAGTTCTGGTTTTGGTATATAGTACATATTCATCAGCCAGCAGAAGATTGAGAAAAGTAACAACAACTTCGTTGTTTTGGTCTGGAATTTCGTTTACTGGTTTCATAAATTATTGATTTACATTTAGACTCACAAAATTATATCTGTATAAATATACTGCGATGCACCGACCAAAGGCTTACACAATTTTTGAAAATAATTGCATAATTCACACATTTTTGGATTTTCCTGCACTGGTTTTTCGAAGTAGTTTGTAAAAAGCAACAGATACACCGGTTTGTTTAATAAACTTGTCTTCTAATTTCGATACACTTCGAAAATTTAATTTACGGGCAATTACAAACAGATCGGTTTCGTCGTAAAACAGTATTTCTTTAACGAGTTCAATTTTCTGGATATTGATGTACTTTTTAATCGAAATGCCTGTATTGCTTATAAAAAGTTCGTTCAGATAGGAATATTCGCGGTTGACTTTATTAATGATATAGTTTGAAGTTTTCTGATCCGGAAGTTTGTCAGAAAGATAAATTAACTGATGAACGGCAGTTTTAATTTCTTCAATCAGCTTATATAACTCAGTATCTAACTGATCTGAAGTAGAAATTTGTTTATTGTCATTCGAAATTTTTACTTCTGATTCTACTTTAAGTAATTCTGCAATTTCACCATGCTGTTCCGGATTATTCTGCCCGTTTATTTCGATTGTTACTTGGATCTCGTTTTTCATTTTATAGTAGAATATGGGTGAAATTAATAGTTGAATGGATTAAATAACTCATCAATTATCTGGTACTTATTTAGGTTCAATCTTCTGAAAGATAATTGTCTAATACCTCCATGAGTAGGGCGCTGTCAATGGGTTTTGTGATATAATTATCAAAACCACCTTTCAAGGCACTTTTCCTGCTGTCGCTGTTTGCATAAGCCGTTTGAGCAATAACAGGCAGATCCGGCTTAATTTGTTTAATTATGTGCAAGGCTTCGTGCCCATCCATTACAGGCATTTTCAGATCCATTAAAACCAATGAAATTTCAGGGTCGGTTTTTACAAAATCAACAGCCTGCTTCCCATCCCACGCCTGAAGTATTTTTGCATTTGTATCTGAAAGTATTTCTTTAATATATGTATGGTTAATTGCTTCATCTTCAGCAATTAGAATGGTTTTATCTTCCCAATTGTAATTGTCTGTTTCAATAGGTTTTGACACAGTATCAACTGTTTTATTTTCGTAGGGAATTGTAAATTTAAAATTTGAACCTATCCCGGGTTTCGAATCAACGCCAATGGTTCCGCCAAGCTTTTCAACCAAAGCTTTTGCAATGGCCAATCCTAATCCATTGCCTTCATTTACCTGACTGTTGGTTGCTTTCACCTGTCTGAAGCGATTAAAAATAAGTGACAGGTTTTCAGGTGCGATGCCCATACCGGTATCACTAACATAAAACTCAATGAAATTTTCCTGAACAGTATATCCAAAGCTGATTTCACCTTCTTTCGTAAATTTGATGGCATTGTTCAATAAATTACAAATCACCTGTCTGATTCGGTTCCCATCTGTTTTAACCTGAATAAGTTTATTGGGATTAACAAGCTGACAAATTAATTTTACTTTCTTTAAATCGACCAAATGAGTGTACGTAACGCATAATTCATCCATTAACTTATTGATGTTAACTGATTCTGATTCAATAGACAACTGACCGGATTCTATTTTTGAAATGTCAATTATATCGTTTATAACTGATAAAAGCTGCCTGCTGCTGGCATTAATAATATTAAGGTACTTTTCAAGTTTATCTTCCGATGATGATCCCAGATGCAAAAGTAATTCTGAAAATCCGGTTATTGCGTTCATGGGTGTCCGAATTTCATGGCTCATATTGGACAGGAATGCAGATTTTAGCTGATCCGACTCTTCAGCCTTATTTTTTGCCAAAATCAAATCATTGTTGATTTGCTGAATTTGATCAAATTTTTTCTTTAATTCTTTATTAAGTGCTGTGTATTCTTTATTAAGATTAGCGTATTCTGTGTTTTGCTTCTTTAGGTTCTGATCACTTTCTTTTAAGGCAAATTCTTGCTTAACCCGTTCTGTTATATCCCTGATATTACATTGAATAACGTTTGTTCTGTTTTCTAAATAAACATTGCTTATAAATTCAACCTGAATAGCTTTCCCATTTCGCCTTTGTATTGGCATGTCTTCAAAACGGATATAGCCATTCGTTTTCAACTCGATAAAGGCAAGTTCAGAATCTTCTTTATTGCTGAAAAGTCCGATTTCCCAAAGTTTTTTTCCGAGTACTTCTTCTAAAGGCAAATCAATAATTTTAACGATAAATGGATTTGCATCAACTATATCGCCTGTTTTGAAATCGAGAATCAGGATTCCGTCTTTTGCCGATTCGAACAACCGCCGGTATCGCATTTCCGATTCTTTCAGTTTTTCATCAGGCTGTACATCTTCATTTTTGTCAGTTGTACCTTGTGTCCTGAAATCTTCCGGAGAATCTTTCTTTGTTATGTCTGTTTTTGAAAGTAATTTTTTCATTCCACCAATTTTAATTTGTTGAAGCACTTCTATGACTTGCCAGTTCCGATTTTGTTATTCCAAGCTTATGTTACTGCTGTTCAAACATTTCTTTCTCTCGCCTTAATAAGTTTTCATCAAATTTATTGAGATGACACTTGAAAAAATTACAGAATTCTTGTTGATATTTACATGATTCTCACATTTTTATGATTAAAAACCGGAGGTGGTTCATCTATTCGGGTTGGGTCGTTAATTTCTGGTTCCTGTATACCCGGTGCAGGGATGGCGGGTTCCGGATTTATTTCCGGCTTCGATGGAGGAGTCACTGGTTTGTCAGGACGTGGAATCCTCGGTCTTTTTGCCGGATTTTGTCTTTCGTTTCCGGTTAAAGGTTGTTTTGACTTTCCATCAGATTGCTGAATGCGTTGGTCTTTTTGATTTTTTTCCATCAATATTTTCATTTAGATTGTGATTGGCAAAATTGAATCTTTTAACAGTGAATAGTGTTGCATGATTTAAGAAACAAATAGCATTGATTGCCTTTTATTTAAAAATGAGTTCACTCCGAAAAGTACTTTTTTGCCACAAAGGCACGAAAACTCTAAGCTACACCAAGTTTAAAAAATTGAAAAACAAGGCTTTGTGTCCGCCAGTTGGCGGATTGTGTCTTGGTGACTTAGTGGCATTTCCTTGTTTTAGGGTTTTCGCAGTGGACTCAAAAATAAGGTTTTTTAAGACATTGTATTTATTAAAGTAAAGAGACGCTGTACTGAATTACAGTAAAGCATCTCTTTGAATGTTTATCGATAAAAACTAAGCCCATTTACATGGGGCGTACAATTTCGAAAGTTGTTGCACATCTATCCGTTGATATCAAAATGTTCTTTGACAAAAGCCTGCTGTTGGTTTTCTGTCATATTGTCTGCCGGTTTTATTTCAATTTTCACTTCATCAAAATGACGATCATCCTTTAAAATGTTGTTTAATTCATCTTTTGCATGGGTTGGGCCGAAAAGAAGTACTTCATCATAACCTTTGATAACTTCGCTTATTCTCTTGTAAAAATCAGCGAGTTCATTCTGATCTTTATTTTGAATCATGGTTTCATCGCGTGCATTTAGCGGTTCGTCCTGTTCCCCAACCTGTACTTCAACCTCAGTTGTTTCAGTGTTGTCATCTGTAAATTCAATTAAATTGGCGGTCGAATGATCCATCCAAATGCCTAAACGTTTTGTTGTTTTCATGTGTTGTTTGTTTATTTTTAATTACTATTCGTGTTGCTTATCCCATAAACAGTTCTGAAATGGTATCCATATACAGCAAATGTCAGAGCGTCTTTTAATAATGCAGGCCTCCTGAAAAGAGTCCAAATCAACAGTTTCCAGTATTCGCCCCGGCCTTTGCTTACAATACCGATGACAAAAAGCGATTTGAAAAAACTGACGAGATACGAAAATTCCATTTTCTTTTTCTGTTTATAAATTTGCCGGTAGTTTAGCAGGAACCTGCGGATTCGTTTGTAATAGGGCTTTGTTGCATAAATATTCTGAATGATGCTTTTATACCCGTCTAAAAGTTCCTGACGATTCATCACCGGGATAAAATTCATGGATGTATCGGTATTGTTTCCCGATGATTCGGATGTCAGCCGGTTTTCAGCTTTCAGCCGGTTGTAAAGCACCGTATTCTTTGGGGCATTTAACAACCCGACCATCGCCGATACAATTCCACTTTGCTGTATAAAATCAATTTGTTTCTGAAATACAGAGGCTGTATCCGTATCGAAACCTACGATAAATCCGCCTGAAACCTGCAACCCGGCATTTTGTATCTTTTTCACACTGTGCAGCAGGTCCCTGTTATTGTTTTGCCCCTTGTTACATTCCTGAAGTGATTTTTCGTCAGGAGTTTCGATGCCAACAAATGTGGAAGTGACATAGTCTTTCATCGACAACAAATTGAAATCGGGCAGGGGAGTCAATGTGATATCCGCATGATGATCGGTTCTGTAAACTTTTTCCGGAGTCTTTCCGGCATTTAAATCTTTCAGGAACAAAGGCATTGTAATTTCTGCTTCGTTCAGTATGAAATGGTCAATTTGCGGATATTTCATGTATTCCTGGGTAAACAGCGAGCCGCCTGCAATAATTTTAACTTCATACTTCAGGCAAAGGTCAATAATTTTGTCAACCGATTCCTGCTGTATGTGCATGGCGCTGATAAAAACATAATCGACCCAAATCAGATCAGCCGGTAGCAGCGCTGAAACATTCATGTCAACGAGTTTTTTCTTCCATGTTTTCGGGAGCATTGCCGAAACGGTTATCAGCCCGAGTGGCGGCACCGTCGCTTTCTTTGAGATAAATTTCATTATATTTTTGAAACTCCAAAAAGAATCGGGGTATTGCGGATATACCAATAATACATTCATCGCTCATAATTATTAGAATACCCTAAAGATAAATGTGGAGGTAAAAAAATGTATTACACAATTTTTGGGAAAAATTATAAGATTCACACATTTTAGAAAGTTTAATTCATCTTCAGAAGCAGGTCGGAAGCTTCTCTGAAAAACGTTTTAATCTGGTATATCTGATCGAGTATCAGTATATTCGGATCAATGGAGGCGGATGCATTTTCGAGTTCCACAATATCGCTGGCCAAATCAGGATATTTTGACTGCTGCATACTTTTCAAAACTGAGCTGGTTAAAAGATCGGCAGCTTTTCGGAAATCGTCGGCATGGGCGGTTTCAATGGGATCAGCTTTTATTCTGTTAACGTACTTTACTACTCTGGCCATATTCGAATGAATGTCCATATTAATTTCTTCAGCCATTGCATTTGTTGCGTCAACCAATTTCAGAAATGCCTCTTTACTGAACGAATCGTTAAACTCCATTTTCAGGGTATCCTCATTTATGAAACTCACATAGGCAGCAACTGTTCTGTTGAATTCAGTCACGTTTATCAGATCTTCGGTAAACTGAACTTCCTGCACTGTTTCTTCTTTTTCATTAAAAGCAAAAAAATAAATAAGCACGGCAACAACGCCAATACCCAATATCAATGGCCAAACCGGTTTTTTCTTTTCAATTTTAATTACTGTCATAATTGTGTTTCTAATTTGTTAGCCTTATTTGCCGGATATAAAATATCACACAGCAAAAATCGGAATATCTGAGCATTCTTCTGTTACATTTTTTTTAATAATAATTGCATTATTCACACATTCTGAAATATTTACCTTACCTCAAAACCCACCCCTGAATTTAACTTTACCTGATTGATTGCATTCAGGCTAAAAACCAAACGAATCCGATCTTTGAACGATCCGGTAATTGATTCGATGTTTTCGGAAACTACAATGGGGATGTAAATTTCTAAAAAGTTCCATAACCCTGCTTTCAGGCCTGCTTCGTAAAATAAGGGCGAATTGTTTTCCGATCCGTTTCCGTGATCGTTCAGGAGGAAATTTACAAACGGTTTTACAGGTAGCCGGTTGGCATTTCCGGGCAAACTGCTTGTGAACGACAATGAAACAAGCCATTGGCTGTATCCAAGCTGCTCGTTCACCGGCGATACCAAACCACCTTCGGAAAAGCTCATTTGTCGCGACCATAAAGTCGAAGGAAATTCGCTGAAACGATCGGGGAAAGTACCTTCGTACAGATATTGCTCCGATCCGCTCCGGCCGCTCGGCGAAAGCGCATAAAAGGGAACCTCAGGATTATTTTTCAGCATGGTTCCGGCAAACAAGCGAATATCCAGACCTTTTTTCTTTCCGTAATAACTTACCCGGTAATTCAACTCCATGGATGTTTTCAGGAACGACTGAGTGGATTCAGATGAAACCAGTAGCCTGAACGGGTTGATGATGGCCGATTTTTCCAACTGGTAGCCAAATTGCAGAAAAGAACTCATCGCTGCTTTTTCCTGAAGTTGAATCTGATGCAGGTTTGATGCTGTTATGTAGTTCCCGAATACCATTTGCGACAAAGGACTGTTTGCTTTGTAGTTCCTGAAGTACAGGTCCAATCCAACTTTTGCCTTTTGATAATTCTGATTGCCGGGAGCGCCGAATTGTGTTCCTTCCAGCGAAATGGTAGCCTTTCGGATGAAGTTTTCGAAGGGAGTAAAGTTGTAGGCCACTTTCCCGAAACCGGCCAATCCGCCATTTTTGAACGATACAAACGGCATCACAAAATATTCGAACGGTTTGGGCATCAGAAAACCGCTGTGTACAGCCATTCCAAACATCAGTCCGTTTTCGCGGTTCCAGTTAAATGCGGGGAAATAACTCAGATACCTTTTCTCCGGATCTTCAAGTGTAAAGTAAAGCTGTTTCCGGATTGGGTCAGCCTTTGGAAAAAGTCCGGTTGTGCGAATGTTGTTGTTGAGCCTGAAAAGTTCGGGCGAAACATGTTTTGGGTCGATTTTCAGTTCAGAATAATTTCCCGGCGGAAGTTCGATCCACTGCTGTCCCTCAAAACCATCCACCCATTTTTCAAAACAAACGGAATCACCGGTCATTCCGGCAATAACCAGTGGCGATGCCAACTCGCCATTGTTTTGTACGAGCAGCTTCTGGTTCTCAAAACGAACCGCTTTATAGTCCAGTCTTTTGGTGATGCCAATCAAATCACTGAAAAACCAGTCGAGGTCTTTGCCGGTAACGGTTTCAAATGTTTTGCGCAAATCGTCGGGTTGGGGATGCCTGAATTTCCATTCGCGGTAAAATTCGTGCATGGCCGAATCGTAAACCGAATCGCCAAGGTAAGCGCGCAGATAGTTAAAGACCATTCCGGCTTTGGTATAAATTATCAGGCCATAGTTTAAAGTGGTGTAATCGTTTGCGTGTAAATCAATGGGTTGCTCAAGGTTGTCGCGGGCATGCGAAAGCCATTCGAGTTCGCTCTTTAGTTTTACGGGCATTTGGTCGATGTTAAAAAATCTGGCCAGTTTCGTGTTTCTGATCATGACCTCCCAAAGTTTTTTGTCGGGATATCTTTCAGTCATATACCGGACTTCGTTTGCGCTGGTAATGCCTTCGTCCAAAAACGGATACCTTCGTTCGTTCGATCCCAATACGCCGTAAAACCACGTGTGCCCTACTTCGTGCGCAATCACATCATCCAGCGCATAAGCATCACTTGCCATACCAATTACTGTAATTCCGGGATATTCCATGCCGTTTCCGGCGCTCAGTGCGCTTTGCAGGGCGGTAAAACTTTCGTAGGGATAATCGCCGTTCCATTTCGAAAAATACCAGAGCGCATTATTTATGTAAGGAATGGCATCTTTCCAAAGTTCTGCCTGCTGATTTGTAAACATTGCCCACGTGGTTACCTCTTTTCCTGAATTCGGAAGTTTCACTTTACCTTTCAAAACATGGAACCGCTTATCGGCAAACCATGCAAAATCGTGAATGTTGCTTTCTGTATATCGGAGTGTTTTCATTTTTTCTGAAGACGACGGAAAGGCTGCTTCTTCAGAAGGTATTGTTTTGATCCATGCAGTGTCGGCAGCCAGTTTGTCAAGCATGTCAAGTTCGTCGGTATTGTGCAGTATTCCGGTTGCGCCTACGATGTAATTTTCAGGCAAAGTAATGCTTACATCGAAACTTCCGAATTCGGAATAAAATTCGCCCTGATCCTGATACGACATCGGATGCCAGCCGTTGCGGTCGTAAACAGCCGGTTTTGGATACCATTGCGAAATCTGATAGGATTCGCCGATATGTCCCAATCTGGAGGTTACACCTTTGGGTATTTTAACATGAAACGGTGTGGTGATCAGTATCGTGTCGCCTGATTTAAGCGGAGCATTCAGGAATATTTTGCAAATATCCGGTTGATCTGCCAGTAAATTCCACTGAACCTGCTGGTTGTCAACTTTAAAGTCGAGCGAATCGATGTATCCCTGCAATTCAGGATCGTTAAAAAGTTTTTGTTTTCCATTGATGAGGAACAACTGTTTGCCCAATTCGGTTTTATTGTTTGAATAGGCATTTGGCCACAAATGAAAATAAAGCGAATGAAGCGCGTCGGGTGAGTTGTTGATGTATTCGATTGTTTCAAAGGCGTTTAATTCGTGCAATTTATCGTTCAGCGTAACATTTATCCTGAAATTGACTTCCTGCTGAATATATTCCTGAGCCGAAACTTCGGAAATTGACAGGATAAAAATGAAGCAAACAAGCAAGAGTTGCATGATTTTCGGGGAGGGGATAAGTGGCTTCAGATGAACGATATAGGAGTGGTTTTTTTGCATTGTTTAGCTTATAAAAAATAAATATCCGGTTATGTGCCTATACAGTTAAATAATGAAAAATATCCTTTGCCCACGATTTTCATCAGTAATTTTTCAGGCTCTATTTGTTTTAGTCGTATGAAATGTAAATTATTGAATATGAGATAATAAAATTATAAATTAAAAATAAAATGTGGCGGCCTTAGTGTTACTTTGTGGCTTGGTGTCTTTGTGGCATTAAAGAAAACTGCCACTAAGTCACCAAGCCACAAAGATTCACGAAAAAGGCATCGGCCATATTTAATTCTAGTAAATATTTTCATAAATCATTGTCAATCAATTTAATTTGCAAAGCTTAATTAAAATGAACTACATTAAATAAATCGCTGATGAATCGGGATGCAATTGATAACATGGGTAAACAATCGAATACTTATAAAAAATAAATATGCAATACTGGCCGTATTGCATATTTATATAAAGGGAATCATACCATATTATTTTATGATCCATTGATTCTGCATTTATAGCAGCAATATCACTTTACCCTGAATTATCTGATTAGATCAAAATAAGGATCAGGATAATCAGTAAAATGGTACCACCGCTGATGTAAATCACTTCGCCACCTTTGCGTACATTTTCCTTAATTCCCTTGCTTTCTTTTCTTAATTCACGTTTTTCTGCAACCGTCATGTCCGATTTGTCCATGTCGCGAATTTCTTCAACACGGTTGTTCATGCGGGTAATTTCTTCAGTGGATAATTTGTTTTCAGTTGCAACCGGAGCAGTTTTCGAATCAGAATTGTTTGCAAATGACGTTGCACCCAATGTGAAAATCATCATTAATGCAATAAAAATGGTCTTTTTCATATTGTTTCTTTTTAATTTATTTGTGTGTCTAAAGTTGTGAAATAACAAGTTTTGACTTGTTACACAATTCCGAAAAAAAGTTACATTATTGCCACATTCTTCTCCAGAGTTAATCTTGCCATCAGGTAACTTACCGTTGATTCAGCGCCCTGGTTAAGGTTCACATGCGTATCCTCCAGCCCGTCGTAACAACCGCCGGTACATGGATTGTAAACAATCTGGTGCAAACGGTTGCTTCCCAGAAACCAGTTAAAAGCGGTTTCCTTTTTTATACGGTAATCGTCGTCGTTAAATATATGGTAAAAGGTACTCAATGTCATTATTGTGTAAGCAACGTCAATCGGCTGTTCTCCAAATTTCCCTGGTTTTTGTCCTTTTTGCAGCCAGTGCTTGTTCGAAATTACTTCAATCCCGTTCTCATTGAAAATTTGTTTGAGCAAAAAATTGAACGAAGCAAGGGCAATGTCTTTATAAACCGCATCTTTTGTCAGCAACCATGCGTAAAGCATCGCTTCGGGCAAGGTGCTGTTTCCATAGGTGAGGTAACTTTCAAACCACTCCCAACCTTTACCTGATTCGTGCCTGTACATCTGAACCATCCGATTGGCAAAGGTTTTTATAAGTTCGACAATTTCAGGAGAATTTACCACGGTTTGATAATGATATAAGCCTTTTACTGCAAATGCCATCGACCTTGTGGAGCTTACTGTTCGTATGTGCGGCATTGATTTTTCAATCATTGATCCGGCATCTGATATGAGTTTGGCGGGCAAAAGGCCTGGTAACGAAGTCAGATAGCCCAAAGCCCAAATAGCACGGCCATTCGAATCATCTAAATTATCCTCTTCGTTTTGACCGGTAAAATCAAGATATTTATCAACATAATTTAAAAAGTCGCCATCAGGCTTTTGGCAATACTTTATAAAGCGGAGGTATTTTTTGATCTTGTAAACGATTTTCCTGTCGCCCGTCGTTTCCAGATACATGCAAGATGCAACCAGTGCCCTGGCATTGTCATCGAGGGTATATCCTGATCCAATATCCGGTTGATTGATTCTTGAAAACTGGATCATAGCGATACTGGTTGTCATGTTGTTTAAATGCTTCAGGTTGATCGGCGGCAAATTGTACCGAATGGTAATTTTATCGCCCATAATTTTACTGAACAACATCGCATGGGCAACTGCAGAATTTTCCCAGGCTGTTGAAACTATTTTCTGCAAGGTATTTATGCCGATGCTCCTTCGTAATTTATCATTTCGAAGGAGCTTGATTACAGCAGTAGCCAATTGCTGTGAATTCCGAAAATCAAAAATAATACCTGTATCCTTCGTCAATATTTCTTTTGCATGTGGTATCGGTGTCGAAATAATTGGGCACCCACAACTCATTGCGTAAACAAAAGTACCGCTTACTGCCTGGTTCGGATCGTTGGTCGTAAACAGGTAAATGTCGGTAAGCTGCAAATATTCAAGCAGTTCTGGCAAATCCAGATATTTGTTGATAAATCGTACATTGTTGTTAAGCCCAAGTTCTTCCACTCTTTTGACGAGCATTTCCCGGTACTTTTCGCCTTCGTTTTTCACCACTTCAGGATGGGTTTTTCCAATTACCAGGAACATTACTTCAGGACATTTTTCAACAATGGCCGGCATCGCTTCAATGGTGGTTTCAATTCCTTTTCCTGAACTTAGTAAGCCAAAGGTGGTCAGCACCCTGCGGCCTTTTAGTTTATATTTCAGTTTTAAAGATTTCTTGCTTAAACGTGGAATCAAATGTGTTCCGTGCGCGATTACAGAAATTTTCTGCGTTGGCACGCCATAATCGCTTGTTAAAAGTCCGGCGGAAGTGTTGGTCATTACAATGATTGATTCGCAGGCAGCCGCAATGCGCTGTACGTTTTTTTTGAATTTTTCGTCAGGATTAGGCAAGACAGTATGAAAAACAACCACAACGGGTTTTGAAACTTCCGTCAGAAATTTCAGGAATGCCTGTTCCTGAACGTGAAAAAAACCAAACTCGTGCTGTATCAACACAATTTTGATGTTTTTGTCATTATTTATTGTGATTGCCAGTTTTTCATATTCGGCGGCGATGGAGGTTTTCAGGATGTATTTCACTTCATCGGGATATTCATAATCCACTTCATCAGCTTCCATCGCACATACTTTTACCGACAGGGAATTGCTGAATTTATTATTCAACGATCTGATTAAATCCTGCGAATAAGTTGCTATGCCGCATTCCCTGGGCGGATAGGAGGTGATAATTAGAATTTCAGTACTGGCTTCTTTTATCATGATAGTTTAGTTTTTCTGGTAAATGGTTTCATTTTTAGTAAAGATGGCATGGTGTCACCCAATAAAAATCCCCAGGGTTTTAGCGGTTCGATATGGTCGAAAATGAGTTTTATAATTGCAAGCAGTGGTATTGACAGAAACATGCCGGATATTCCCCACAAGGCATTTCCGGCAAAAACCACAATAATTGAGAACAGTGCATTGATCTTTACTTTTGAGGAAACGATGATTGGAACGATGTAGTTATTGTCAATCAATTGTATGATGTAATAAACGATTAAGACGTAAACGGCATACATGCCCGAAGATTTGGTGGCAAGTGCGACGATCATCGGCAAGGCGACTGCAACAAGGCCGCCAATGTATGGAATGACGTTGAGCAATGCACCAATAATTCCAATCAGGATGGCATATTCAATTCCAAGTGCCAGCAGTGCGACAGAATTCAGAACCGCAATTATTGCGGCTTCGATAATGAGACCAACAAGGTATAGCTGAATAACAGTTTTCGTTTCGGAAACGATTGCGCTTACCTGACTTTGATCGCTTCTTCCGAATACTTTGTGAATAAACTCAATCAGGAGCGAATGGTAAAATAATATGATGAAGACATATACAGGAACCAGAAGCAATACCAATATGATTCCGCCGATGGTTATGAGTGTTTCGCCAATTGCGGCTTTCCCTACATTGAGCATTTCATCCTTGCCTTTGTCAATGTATTCATTGATCGCTTCCGGACTTATATCGGTATAGCCGGATGCAGCGGAAACTGTTTGGTTGAGTATGCCGGTAAATTTTTCGACCAGCATGGGCCATGATTGACTAAACTGGCTTGCCTGCGAAATGAGCAGGGTGGCAATTGAGCCAATGATTATAAAAGTGAGGAATATGGTAATTACAATTGAAACAATCCGGTTTATCTTCTTGCGTACAAAAAAATTTACTACCGGATGAAGAACAATTGAAATAATTACAGCAAAAACAAGAGGCACTATAATGTCTTGCGCGATGTATAACATGTTGATAAGAACATACAACCCGATTAAAATGAGTGATGCCTTGGCATAAAACGGAAGTTGCAGTTCTTTACCGGTAGCTGTCACGATATCTCAGTTTTATATTCTTTTTTGCGAAGTATTTTTTGAAGAATAAACTGACCAACTACCCGAATAGTCCGGGGGTGTGTAGCAACCACGCTGGTTACCCCAAACTGTAAAATAGTCCCTAAAAGTTTTTTGATGATATTGCCGGAACCACCTATGGCTATTTTTTTTGAAAGATAGCCTGTAACCAACCCAAGGGCACCGCCCAAAATATTGTCGATCAATCCGGGATTGGCAGATATGTTACCCATCGCATTTCTGATGAGGTTGGCAGGTTTTAAGCTCTCCACAACATTGTAAAAATCTTCTTCCAAACGCTGGCCGTTTTCTACTTGCTGAAATTTCAGCCTTTGAATTGCATTTTTTAATCCGGCAGAGGTTGTGATGTTTTCCATGTTGTTTTATTTAAGCACCTTTTTAATGAGATAATCAGCAACAATTCTTTTGATTGTTTTATGGAAAAGGAAGTTTATAACAAGCCCTGAAATGCCATAAAGAACTGCAACCGCAAAGAATCCGAAATAGATTTTTCCGAGGATTTCGCCGAGCCAATAGGCCAGTCCCAGCGATACAAAAAGGGTGAACGAAGCAATTACAATCAATACAATATAATGGGAAATCAGAGAAGAAACCACCTCTGAAAATTTATCGAGCGCTTTGAGTTTTATAAGCTCAAAGCCTGTTTTGCTGTAATCGGTTGCACTTGCAAACAGTGTTTCAAATAAATTTGTATTGTCTTCCATGGCTATTGTCTTCTGTTGTTTAAATGTCATTTGATCATTTGATCCGGAAGAATTACTTTCCTGTTTTTACCCAAATCAATAGAGGTTAAAATGTTGATAACAATCAAAGTACCTTTGTGAGATCGGTTAAACTTTCTCAATGAAAATATAGGTCTCAAGGAAATATCTTTCATATTGCCGGGTTTATTTTTTTGAAAAATTGAATCCGCTCCGGAAACTATGAACGTGAAACGAGCCATCCCGATATATCGGGACACAAGAGAATGATTATTGGCGAGTTCCATCTGACAATTAAGAATCAAATTATAAACAGATGAAAATCTTCACGTTAAAATTTTCCGAAGCAGGTTCATTGCAAATATTACTTTCGTAACATTTCAATTTGAATTTCCTTATTTAAGGTTTTCTGTTTTGTGCATTTTTTGATCGGCATATTCGGTAACTTCACCTTTTACTTTTTCTAATTTTTCGGTGATGTTGTCAACTATCTCGCTCAATTTTTCTTTCACGGAGTCAGCGTAAGCTCCACTTTGTCTTGCTATTTTTTTGCGGGTAACCTTACCTCTGTGTGGTGCGAACAAAACGCCTACCAATGCACCGGCGGCTGCGCCAGCCAATACACTTAACAATACTTTTCCTGAATTCATAACTTTTGTTTTAATGTTGATTTATAATGTGATGATTAAAATTAATTTGTGAACCTGTTTGTGGTTAATACAACCTGTGAGCTTGGATACCGAACACTTGCATCATCTTCCGTTGTTATAAATATTTGTGCTGGTGTAAACGACGATACTGTTTTGAACGATGCTTTCAATTTTTTCGACATGAACTTCGTAGAACTATCTACCTGCCCGATGTTTTTTGTTTCTTCACGGTCGGTAACCATCCAGACAACATAGGATAGTTTTGAGGGATCCAATCGCTGTACTTCTGCCAGATTTGATATCTTCATTTTGATAACGTAATTCCGGTTGTTGTCGCGGGTTATTTGTGCAAAACCTCGTGCAGCCGGTACGACCGATGAAGTTAAAAATTTGTATTTTTTTGCTTGCGATTCAACAGAAAACAGCAACATAAGTGTAAGAATTCCTAAGAGAAATCTTTTTGTAAAGGCATTCATTTTTAATGTTTTCATTTTGATTGAGTTAAAGTGAGAAAAAGAGTAATTCTATTAATGATTAGTTTTATCTGATTTTTAAAGTCCTGCAATAATTTCTTGTAAATCTTCTTTTGAAATACCAAGTTTAATCTGCAGTCTTGTAATCACTTCATCTTTCTTGTCTTTCAGTAGCATCTTTTCATTTTTATTTAGACCAGTAAATTTCTGGTGCAGTTTGGTTTTCATTGTGTTCCAGTTTGACTTTACTTCGGAATCTGTCATAACATTTAAATCAGGAGGTGAAATAATTTTCACGTTACAAAGGTGAGGTTCTGTTGACTGAAAAGCGTTACACAATTCCGGGAAAAAGTTACATCATTCACAGAATGGAGGGTTTGAATCACCTTTTTCTTTATGTTTTTTACCTATTCCTGCTTTTATTACAGTCTGAATAATCTTTGAAGTATGATTTTAGATTGAAAGGTATTACAGGAATTTCGTTGGGCGAATACTAAAGTGATGAAGTAATTTTCTTCAGTTTTTCTTTCAGCTGGCCAAGTCCGACCTGATGTTTTCCGAATACTTCGTCATTCTTGCCTTCAGCAAACAACCGGTCGTCATTTACTAAACCTGCAAATTTCTGTTTGAGTTTACCTTTCTGCTCTGTCAGATTTCCTTTTGCTTCAGTTTGGTTCATCTCGTTAAAATTATAGTGGTGAAAACATTTTCACCACTACAAATTTGAAGATCTAACATCAGAAAAACCTTATACAATTTTTGAAATTAATTACATCATTCACACATTGTCTTCTTCCTTTTTGTTTCCGGAGGCTTTTAATACATCGAGCAGTTCCTTAAGATTAACGGTTGCATAAGTTGATGCATGATCAGACATGGCATAAGGGATAATAAGGTCGTCATTATGGATCATCGAACCACACGAATAAATTACGTTTGGCACATAACCTTCACGTTCTTCTTCGTTGGGAACCATCAGCGGACTACTCAGCCTTCCAATTTCTTTCTCCGGATTATCAAGTTCGTACAATGCCGCGCCCAAAGTATATTCTCTCATCGATCCTACGGCGTGTGTAATAACCAGCCAGCCGTCTTTTGTCTCGATTGGTGAACCGGAATTGCCAACCTGCACCAGTTCCCAGGAGTATTTGGGTTCCATTATTATTTTTGCTTCGCGCCAGATATTGATACTGTCGGAATAAGCGATGTAATTATTTACGCCGTCAATTCGGCAAAGCATGGCGTATTTTCCGTTTATTTTCCGGGGAAACAGAGCCATACCCTTGTTCCGGGCAATCTCGCCATTAATCGGCAATACCTTAAAATCATAAAAGTCTTTTGTGCTGATTAACTTCGGAAGAATAGTCATTCCATCGAAAGCCGTATAGGTGGCATAATAAGTAATTTCGCCATCGTCATCAGTAAATTTAACGAAACGGGCATCTTCTATCCCTCTTTGCTCGGTTGCTGAAATGGGGAAAATAACCCTTTCTGAAATAGACGAATCAATAGAGAAATGAATCTCATAGTGCGATGAAGCCAGCCACATCATTTGATTGATAATTTTTATCTGATCCTCGGTAAGATCCGGATCCTTTACTGCTTTTTCAAGGTTTTTCATCAATTCACCATAGGTAAAGCTGTCACCTAACTTATCCAGGATAAAGTCCGGAGAAATGACATTTCCCTTCTCAATCGTTTTTTCATGGTTTTCAAGGATACCCGAAGGGATCATATTTTCAGGATCTTGTATTTCATCAATATTATCAACAACAGCAGGTGGAATAACAGTTCCGTGGTCTTGCATTCCATCCAGTTTCTTCCGAAATTTTTTTTTATTGTAAGTATTGCGTATAATTTTATCTGCTTCGGCCAGCATTTTCCCAACAGGTTCTATCGTCAGGTTATTGTGCTTGTCGAGTATTCCTGAACGGAAAACAACGGACGAAATATGTCCTTCACCGGTTGCCCGAAAACTGAAAATGACCCTTTTCTCATCTGACCTTAATTCTGACTGATCGGGATGTTCAACAATTGATGGATTAAAGAAAGCAGCCGATTCAATTGAATATTCCAATGTGAAATACGAGCCTATCAACGATTTCTGAGGCATACTGAGATCTTCTTCATTCACTTCTATTTTATCAAAAATAGGGGCAAGCCTGTCAAAATGTTTTTCAAATATTTTCGAAATATTACGGTGACGGCGCGAAAAACCTCTCAGTACCTGGCTCATGGCAAGGTTTACTTCCTTTTCGGGCATGGCCAATACTTTCCTGATAATGTTTGCAGATCTTTCGTCGTCAAGGTAAAGAAAACGGGCAATTACCCGGCTGGAATCAGGAGAAAATGTATATTTTTTTCTGGTAATGGTTACTAGCATGAGTTTCAGTTTTTTGATTATACTGTTGTAATTTGAACTGCTAAAGTAGTGTTTATGGAGTTGTACCGGGGGTTTATCTGCAATATTCTGAGTTTTGGTCCAAAATAGGCTCGTATGTTAACACATAAAAGCCAGCTCCAAAAAAAGTAGCCGGCTTTTATATTGACCAGAGCATCTATTTAAATATTTAGCAATTATTTTATCAGATTGATAATAAAAGCTAAATAAAACAGAGACTTCTATGATTCATCTTTTGTGGTGCGCACCAGGCTGATACCTGCTATGAAGAATACAAAACCTAGTATTCCATAAATAGCCAGCGCCTTAAAATCCTTCGTATCACCTGCACCATTTACAAATAATACTGCGGCATAAATAAGGCCAACAATTCCGAGTACAGTTAGTACTGCCCCAAAGATTCTTTTTAGATTCATAATTTTTAATTTTTTGAGTGGAGTGAAACCTAATTAAATGCTAACATTCGTCAGGTAAGTGAACAGGCCAAAAACCTTGAGAAGCCAGATAATTAGAGCGATCACCACCACAATGTTGAAGATCTGTTTGATCTTGCGGTCCATTGGGATGAATGTATTGATGATCCATAAAAGAACACCTACGACAATTATTGCAATTAAAATGGATAATAGTGGCATAATAGATTAATTTAAAAGTTAAGCTCAATGGTAATTCTACTTTTTCTTATCAACAGCAACAACAACAATGCCCCCAACGATAAGCACCAAACCAACTATTGGCGACCATTGTACTGGGTGGTTCTTTTCAGCATTGATTTGAATCGGGCCTAAATCAACCACCTTCTCCTTGGTCACATAATTGAATCCGGTATATACCATCATAAGGATTCCAAGTCCTATAAGGACAATTCCAATTGTTTTCATTTTTATTTTTTAAAGTATCCTTCTTCCCTGAATAACTCTGAGAATTACTGCAATTATTGCAATTACCAGCAACACATGTATGATGCCTCCACTATATCCAACCCCAACAAATCCGATGAGCCATAAAATAATTAATATGACTGCGATGACATAAAGTAAATTTCCCATGATATCTTATAATAAAAGGATTAATAAAAGAACGATAAGAATTGCAGCTCCAACAGAAATATAAACTCCACCACCATTGTTTACTGCCTTGATGTCGCTCTTTATTGTGCGAACTTCTTTGCGTAATTCTTTCTTTTCTGCCGAATTCAGTGTTTTCATATCCATCTCCTTGATTTCATTTAACCTGATTTCCATTTTAGAGATCTCTGCTGATTTAGCTGTTGCAGTTACTGTTGTTGCAGTTGTTGCAGTTTCTGTTTCTGCTTTCAATAAGGTTGGATTGCATAATAGCAACATGCAACCAGTCATTAAGCCAAGAGTTAATTTTTTCATTTTAGATAAATTTAATTTGTGAATTAATTTTCACCTTACAAAGATCATCATTGCTAACTCGATAAGCGTTACACAATTCCGGCGAAAAGTTACATGATTCACACCTTGTCTGATTTTTACTTTTTGCTAAGTGTGATATGGAATTGTAAAACAAATGGTGGTGCCTGTTCCATCCCGTTTGTTCCTTGTAACCAACAGTTCAGGATCTTTTTCTACCCATATTTTTCCGCCAAGCATTTCAACAAAAGCCTTCGATATGGATAATCCAAGACCTGCTCCTTCATATTTTTTGTTCAGTGTTTCATTGCCTTCCTGAACCTTTCAAAAATCGTTTCTATTTTTTGAGGATCAATCCCGATGCCTGTATCTTTCACGTAAAATTCCAGTTCGACAGGCTCACTGACCGAACCGGATGGTGAGCCTGTCGAACCATATCCAAATTCTATCGAACCTTTGTTGGTGAATTTAATGGCATTTTTAATCAGGTTGGTCAAAATGGCATACACTTTATCCCGGTCGGTTTTAACGATGGTTTCTTCTGATTCCAGGTTGTTTTTCAGGAAAATCTGTAATCCTTTCTGTTCGACTTCAGGCTTGAAGAAAGTGTATAATTCTTTCATTTGTTCATTTATATTCACTTCTGACAAGGAAATTCCCATGTGTCCCGATTCAATTTTCGAGATGCTCATGATATCGCTGATGATATTCATCATTCGTGTGCCACTTTTCTGTATGATGTCAATGTATTCATGCTGCAATTCGCCGGTAAGTTCAGGTTCTTTTAGCAGCTCGGCAAAACCAAGGATTCCGTTCATGGGCGTTCTTATTTCGTGGCTCATATTGGCCAGAAATGCCGATTTCAAACGGTCACTTTCTTCCGCTTTATCTTTTGCAATAATCAGTTCTGCCGCCCGATTTTCTTTTTCTTCATTTTGAAACAGAAGTTCTTTGTTGGCAATGATTAGTTCCGCCGCCCGGTTTTCTTTCTCTTTGTTCTGATATGCAAGTTCTTTATTGGCTATAATCAGCTCATCGGCCCGTTTTTCTTTTTCCCGGTTTTGAAATGCAAGTTCTTTGTTGGCAATCCTTAACTCTGCCGCCCGTTTTTCTTTTTCTTCGTTTTGATAAAGAAGTTCCTTGTTCGCAATTATCAACTCCGCTGCCCGTTTTTCTTTTTCTTCATTCTGATAAGCAAGTTCTTTGTTGGCAATAAACAATTCATCGGCCCGTTTTTCTTTTTCCCGGTTTTGAAATGCAAGTTCTTTGTTGGCAATCCTTAACTCTGCCGCCCGTTTTTCTTTCTCTTCGTTTTGATAAAGAAGTTCCTTGTTCGCAATGATTAATTCAGCAGCCCGGTTTTCTTTCTCCTGATTCTGATATATTAGTTCTTTGTTGGCAATGTATAATTCATCGGCCCGTTTTTCTTTTTCCCTGTTCTGAAAAGCAAGTTCCTTATTGGCAATGATTAATTCTGCCGCCCGTTTTTCTTTCTCTTCGTTTTGAAAGTCGAGTTCTTTATTGATTTCAAAATACTTTCCGCTTTGCGCGATAATTATTTCCCTTTTTTCCTGAAGGCTTATCTCTGCCTGTTTGCGTTTTGTCTCAAGTTCATAATCATTCAAAGCTCTTCTAATTGCCGGAACCAGCCTTTCCAGATTGTTCTTGAACACATAATCGGTTGCTCCGTTTAACATTTTTTCAATGGCCACGCCTTCCATTATTTTTCCTGAAACGAAAATGAATGGGATATGCGGATATTTTTCCCTGGCCACTCGTAACGCTTCGTTCCCATTGTAATCGGGCAGGTTGTAATCCGATAGTATAAGGTGGATATTTTCAGTTTCAAGAAAATTCAGAAAATCTTTTTCGCAATCGGCCAGAAAATAATTGTATTCAATTTTGGCGCTTTCAATTTTGGCGTTAATTATTTCGGAATCTTTGAACGAATCTTCAAGGTGCAGAATTCCTATTTTGTCGTTCATAGATTCATTTCCCTTATTATTGTTTCGTTCCAGATAATATTTTTGTTGTCTGTTTTTACTTCCTTCAGGTTCATCGATGGCAGGGTAAAATAAATGGCCGATCCTTTCCCAAAAGAACCCTTGTTGGTGAATTTAATGGCATTGTTAACCAAATTGGAAAGAATGGCCAGTAATTTATCTTTATCAGTTTTTATGAAAGTTTCGTTTAACCTCATGCTGTTTTTACAGGATATCTTAATGCCTTTTTGTTCAGCCTCCGGCTTGAAGAAAGAAAATATTTCATTCATTTGCTCATTTACGTTTATTTCAGAAATTGAAACCCCCATTTGCCCCGAATTGATTTTTGAAATGCACATGATATCGTTGATGATATTGAGCAGACGTGCGCCGCTTTTCTCAATGATGCTGATGTAATACGCTTGTTGTTTACATGAAAGATCAGGTTCTTTCAGCAGTTCAGTGAAACCCAGGATTCCGTTCAATGGTGTTCTGATCTCATGGCTCATATTGGCCAGAAAAGAGGATTTTAACCGGTCGCTTTCTTCTGCTTTCTCCTTGGCCGCTATTAACTCTATTGCAAGTTTTTCCTTCTCTTTATACTGACAGATCAGCATCTCGTTCAAAACCAATAATTCAGCCTGTCGTATTTCTTTTTCTTCTATCTGAAAAACAAGTTCTCTGTTGGCGCTTTTTAGCTCCTCCCCGGCTTGTTGACGTTCAGTGGTAAGTTTCTGTTCGTTCAGAGCCCTTTTAATCGCCGGAACCAGACGCTCAAGTTTGTTTTTGAGCACGTAATCCGTGGCTCCGTTTAACATTGCGTCAATAGCCCTGTTTTCACCCATTGCTCCTGATACGAACAGGAATGGGATATTGGGATATTGTTCCTTTGCAATTCTTAATGCTTCGTTGCCATTAAAATCGGGCAGGCTGTAATCAGATAAAATGATATCGATGTTTTCGGTTTCAAGAATATTGGTGTATTCTTTTTCGTTTTCGGCCACAAAATAATCATGGTCGATTTCACCACTTTCAATCAATGATTTAATTAATTCAGAATCTTTGAAAGAGTCTTCAAGGTGCAGTATTTTTATCTTTCTGTTCATGAAATTAGAGTTCAAAATGGTTTCTGATTTTAAATCACTTAAAATTCACTGGTGGCGGTTGGTTGATAATTGCCCAGTATTGTCCCAAAACTTTAATGGCATCAAGAAACTGGGCCACATCAATGGGTTTCACCACATACGAATTAGCCCCAAGTTTGTAGCTCTCCACCAGATCTTTTTCTTCGCCCGATGAGGTAACCATTATTACCGGAATTAATTTAAATTTTTCAACGGAACGGATGTGTTTGAGTACTTCAATCCCATTCATTCTCGGCATTTTAATATCCAGTAAAATAACGGCAGGATCGCCATGATCATTGCTGAATTTACCGCGTTTATACAAAAAATCCAATGCTTCAACTCCATCTTCGGCAACAACAACTTCGTTGGCAAGATTATTTTCGGCAAGGGCCGCAATGGCAAGTTCAACATCTTTATGGCTGTCATCAACAATTAGGATTTTTCTAACTTCTGCTTTCATAATTTGGGTGGTTTATTGTTTTTTCTTTGATTCTTTTATGCTACAAATATTCCGCTCCTCTGGAGCTGTGAAATTGTTTATTGCAAGCTTTTCTGAGACTGATCACTGCGACTGAACACTTCCTCGTTCGGAATGCTAAAGAAAAACGTGGCTCCATTTCCAACTTCACTTTCTGCCCGGCAAGTTCCTCCATGCCTCACCACAATTCTATTTACATTGGCCAGTCCGATTCCGATTCCTTCAAAATCAGAAGCACTATGCAATCGCTGGAAAACCCCGAAAAGTTTATCAGCATACTTCATATCAAATCCTGCACCGTTGTCCCTGATGTGAAAAACTGTTTTGTTGTCCAGTAATTCATATCCAATATCGATGGTTGCTGTTTGCTTGTTCTTTGAATATTTCAAAGCGTTGGAGATCAAATTTTCCCATACCTGGTGAATCAATGTTTCGTCACCAGTTGTATCCGGCAATTCAGAAACAATTATTTCAACATCGCGCCCTGCCAATTCTTTGTCGAAACTTTTTAAAACCTGGTTTACTATGTTTTGGGAGTTGATATTGGTTTTCTTAAGTTCGGTACGGCTTAATCTGGAAAATGTCAGTAATGCATCTATCAGGTTGCCCATTTCATGTGAAGATTCCGAAATGATGTTCAAATATCTCGTGCCTTTTTCGTCGAGCTGATTTGAACTATTTTTAATCAGCAGGTCAACAAATCCTCCGATATGTCTTAATGGGGCGCGTAAATCATGCGACACAGAATAGCTGAACGCTTCGAGTTCTTTGTTGGCAGCTTCCTGTTTTTCTTTTTCTTCATTCTGAAAAACAAGTTCTTTATCAGCAATGATTAATTCTGCGGCCCTTTTCCCTTTTTCTTCGTTTTGAAATACGAGTTCTTTGTTGGCGAGGATCAATTCTGCTGCCCGGTTCTCTTTTTCTTTGTTCTGAAATGCAAGTTCCTTGTTGGCAACGATCAATTCAGCCGCCCGGTTTTCTTTCTCTGAATTTTGAAATGCAAGTTCCTTGTTGGCAACAACTAATTCTGCAGCTTTTTTTTCTCTCTTTTCATTTTGCTGTAAATTTTTGCCTGTAACAATTAATAATAGAATTGTAATTAAGGAAATTAGAACAACCATAATTCGTGAAATCCAGTTGAATGCCTTCACGCTATACATGTTTGCCTGCTGAAGTTGTTTGAGATTTGTGTCCTCGTGTTGCTCAATTGCAGTGATAATCTGTCGCAAATTGTCGGAATAATGTAAGCCCTGATTGGTTGAAGCAAAAGCTATTGCAGCCGCTAATCCCTGATTGCTCCTTAATTCGGCCTGATGCAACGAAAAGGCCAATCGCTTTTCCATATAATAATGAATCGAATCAACACGCTGGGTCTGGATAGCATTGTTTTGAAATTGTTGCCGGAGTTGGCCAATATTTTTAAAGATCAATTTTTCGGCAGTAAATAGTGGCTTAAGAAATGAACTGTCGTTGGTAATAATAAAGCCCCGCGAAGCTGATTCTATGTCTTTGCCAAGTAAGTGTATATTGCCTAAATTGGAAATAATTTTCTCAGATTTTTTTACCAGTTGTTGCGATTCAATGCGCTTTTGGTTGGTGATATATACGGCAAAACCTATGAACACATTGCCGGCCAAAATTATGCCTGCCAGTATTATAAGTTTCATACGGATACTCGATTTCATTTTAAAAATTGTATTACATCCGCTCCATGTACCAGTTCAGTTCTTTTTCCATTTTTTTGAATCGGAAAACGGCAGGGATGATTTTTCTCAGCCGAAGGTAAGCAGTCTCGCTTTTAACAACATAGTCGAAAGCTTTGTGATGCATACAATTTATTGCAATCTCTATTTTATCCTGCGACGAAAGCATTACCACCGGAATTAAAGGATTGTAGGCTTTTATTTTATCAAGAATATCTAATCCGTTCATAGCTTTTTTATCAATGCCATTAAGTTCATAATCCAAAATGATCACATCGGGATTATATTTCAGATTTTCCAGGCAAAGTTCACCTGTTGAATAAGTTTGAATATCGAAATCCTCATGCTCCAACAATTCAATTTCAAGTAATTTTAAATACAGGGCATCATCATCGACCAGAAATATTTTAATTTTTTCGTTGTTCATTGATTTGCGCTTTTAATCAGATTATTCATTTTCCACGGTCTGTTTTATATGTTGCATGTTTCTTATGAAGATATTTTCACCTTCATATAACCTTTGCAAACGGGCATTATTGAAATATAATTTTGTGCTGTAAAGTTGCAACCCATTGCATGGGATATCGTTACATAATTTCGTTATTTATTTGCAATATTCACACATTTAATCCGGCCAGTCATTCCTACACTTAAACACAAAAAGGCGATCCCACCGGAACCGCCTTTTTGTGTTTTGGTGATAAGAGAAATTTATTTTGGCTGTGTAACAGCATTCATTTGTAATGTTACAGCAGTTTGCGCCAACAATCTTCCGTTTATTGATGCGCCTGTCTGCAAATTAATTCCTGTCTGGCTTATTATGATACCTTCAAAGTGGCTGGTGGTTCCTAAAGTAACGGCACCAGATGTCTGCCAGAAAATATTTTTTGCCTGAGCGCCACCGGCCAGCGTAATTCTTACAGCTGAACTCATTATTAGGGTTCCGGCAACCTGGAAAATCCAAACATCAGTCGGGCTGCCCGAAATAGTAATATCCGTTGGGATAACAAGTGCGCTTGTCCATTTGTACAAACCAGGAGTAAGTGTTTTGCCACCAATATTTCCGGCTCCTAAATTCAGAAAATCAGGGTTAACACGTCCGGCGGCATCAGTGTAGGCAGCCTGCATATCAAGAACTGCAATTCCTAATCTGGTGGCGCTGGTAATTTTACATGCAGGGCCGGCAGCATCAACTGAATATACATTTCCTGTCACTTCACCACAACTGAAAACCATTGCGGCCCCTGTAATCGGACTTGTTCCAATATCTCCGGTAATGCTGGATTTATACACACTGGTAACTCCGGTTTTCGATAGAATTACGAAATCGCCTGAAACTCCCAGATTTACACCTTTTAAATTTCCTTCTTGTGGTAAAATCACAGCTGACTTCAGATTGGTGGAATTTTCTGAAGAAATGGCAGTTTGATTTGAAACTGAAGTTTCGTTTAATCCATAAACGCTATCTGCACTTTTACTACAACCGGTGATTAATCCAACCAATAGCATAGCCATGATTGGCATTAGTTTTACAAGGTTCATTTTTTTTGTTTTGTTGGTGACAGTATTGCCACGACTCAAAGGTGAGGCCTTTATTGCCGGTAAAGTTGCAAAGTTCTGTTCGATACTTGCAAAATTCACTGATTATGGGCTTTTATGTTTAGCTAATTGCGCAAAAAAAAGGAGTGTTGTCGGTAATAAAACCAACAACACTCCTTTTTTTTATCAGTAAATGTTTACTGTCAATTGCTTACATCCGCTCCATGTACCAACTTAATTGTTTTTCCATTTTTTTGTAACGGAAAATGGCAGGGATAATTTTTTTCAATCGTAAGAAAGCTGTTTCGCTCTTAACAACATAGTCGAAAGCTTTGTGGTGCATACAGTTTATTGCCACCTCTATTTTATCCTGCGAAGAAAGCATCACTACCGGAGTTTCAGGATTGAACGCCTTTATTTTATCCAGTACGTCTATTCCGTTCATTGCTTTTTTATCAATGCCGCTGAGCTCATAATCCAGAATAATTACATCAGGATTGTGGGATAGATTTTCAATGCAAAGTTCACCGGTAGGATATGTTTCAATTTTAAAATCGCCAAGTTCCATGAACTCAATTTCCAGTGATTTTAAATACACAGCATCGTCATCTACCAGAAAAAGTTTTATTTTTTGTTTGTTCATTAGTTAGTATCTTTTATTATATTAAACTCTATTTCTAATTCTTTACAGGCCTGTTCACAAACATTTTCAAGCTGAACTACCATATCTGATATTCCATCTGTCTGTTTCTGTGTACTTGCATATTCCTGAACTTTTTTTGCCATGGTTTCAAAATCTTCGCTGATACCCATGATTGAAAATGACGGGATCATTTTATGTACTGCCGAATACAGTAAATTCCAATCTTTATCATGGTAACTTTGTTTCATGGCGCTAACCAATGGCGGGGTTTGTTCCAGGTAAGCTGAAATCATTTCCATCATCAGTTTAGGATTTGACTTTGTTCGCTGGTTTAAGTATTCCAGATCCGTAAATTTTTCATGTTCTTCTTCAGTAACAATATTTTCAACTATACATTTTCTTTTTTTAGTTGCGGTTTTTTTGACTGAATTGATTATTTTACTGTACAATAATCTTTCATCGACAGGTTTCGGAATGTAATCATCAATTCCAACGTATTTGCATTTTGCCAGATCAACCGTGGTAACATCTGCTGTCAGGGCGATGATCGGAATGTTACATTTCATTTCATGCCGAATATATTCGGTGGCTTCAAACCCGTTCATTTCGGGCATCTGCAAGTCCATCAGAATAATATCGTACGAATTGGCCTTTAGTTTTTCGACTGCTATTCTTCCGTTTGCTGCAATGTCACAATCAAACCCAAAATCGTCCAATAGTGTTCTCATGAGTAATTGATTGAGGGCAATGTCTTCGGCCACCAATACTTTTATATTGCTGATTTTTTTGTCTAATTCTGCTAATTCAGGTTCTGCTTCAACCGTTTCTTTTGTTTTCTGAAATTGTAATATCAAGCTGAAAGTAGATCCTTCATCCACTTTGCTATTTACCTTGATACTACCACCCTGCGATTCTACCAATTGTTTAACAATTGCAAGACCCAAGCCGGTTCCGCCATATATGCGCGATGTGCCGCTTGTTGCCTGCTGGAAATTTTCGAAAATATTGGCTATCTTGTCCTTTGGAATTCCAATTCCGGTATCGGTAACTGCAAATTCAATGGTTACATTCTCTTCATCTTCTTTCAGCAAACGAATGCTGACGGTGATTTTTCCTTTGTTCGTAAATTTTACAGCATTGCTTACCAAATTCAGAATAATCTGGTGCAAACGTACCGGGTCGCCAACCAGCACTTCCGGAATTCTTTTGTCGTATTCTTTAACCAGCAACAAATTCTTTTCCCAGATTTTGGTCTCAAACAGGTGCAGCATGGCTGCAATAGATAAGGACAGTTTAAAGGGTGTTTTTTCAAAAATCATTTTACCAGCATCCACTTTTGCCAAATCAAGAATGTCATTAATGAGGACAATTAAGGCATCGCCACTCAATTTGACGGCATGCAAATATTCTTTTTGTTTTGCATTCAATTCGGTTTTCAACATCACCTTTGTAAATCCGATGATCGCATTCATCGGAGTTCGGATTTCATGGCTCATATTCGACAAAAACTGCTGTTTCGCTTTTACTGCATTTTCAGCAAGTATTGTTGCTTTTTCAGCTTTCGATTTTGCTTCTTCGGCAATTCCTACAGCCAGCTCGGCAAAAACAATTGCTTCGGTCAATTCGGTCGAAATTCTTTTCTGTTCGGTAACATCCCTCGCCACAATCACAATGCCCAATACATTTCCACGATCATCTTTATAAACCGATCCGTTAAACAATACATCGGTAAGTTTTCCATTTTCATGGCGAAGTGTCAATGGCGAATCGGAAACCGATCCGTTTGCAAACACTTCCTGGTAAACTTTCCGTGCTTTTTGCGGTTCGGTAAAATAATCGAGGAAATCGGTATCTTTCAATTCCTCGCGCGACACACCGGTTATTTTCACCAATGCTTCGTTCATATCGGTTATTTTCCCCGCAGAGCTAATAACCACCAACGGGTCACGACTTGCTTCAATAAGGCTGAGCGAATACTGAGAAGCTAATTTTAAAGTATAGCTGGATGCTTCAAGTTCTTTATTTTCTACTGAACGTTTTTCTTTCTCTTCGTTTTGATAGACTAATTCTTTGTCGGCAATGATTAATTCTGCAGCCCGTTTTTCTTTTTCTTCGTTTTGAAAAATCAGTTCTTTGTCAGCAATAATCAATTCAGCTGCCCGTTTTTCTTTCTCTTTATTTTGAAATACAAGTTCTTCGTTGGCAAGAATTAATTCAGCAGCGCGTTTTTCTTTCTCTTTATTTTGAAATACAAGTTCTTCGTTTGCAAGAATTAATTCAGCAGCCCGTTTTTCTTTTTCTTCGTTCTGAAAAATAAGTTCTTTGTTGGCGAGGATTAACTCATCAGCGCGTTTTCCTTTTTCATCGTTCTGAAACGCCAGTTCTTTGTTGGCGATGATTAATTCTGCCGCTCTTTTTTCTTTTTCTTTGTTCTGAAATGCAAGTTCTTTGTTGGCAATAATCAGCTCATCGGCTCGCTTCTCCTTTTCATCATTCTGAAATGCAAGTTCTTTGTTCGCAATACTCAATTCATCAGCGCGTTTTCCTTTTTCATCATTCTGAAACGCCAGTTCTTTGTTGGCGATGATTAATTCTGCCGCTCTTTTTTCTTTTTCTTTGTTCTGAAATGCAAGTTCTTTATTTGCAATCTGCAGTTCCATTGCCCATTTTTGTCTGGAGATGTCTCTCGCCACTACCACGGCACCAAGTACAATTCCATTGGCGTCCTTATAGACCGATCCGTTGAACAACACATCGGTTAATTTTCCATCTTTGTGTATAAAAGTAAGAGGAAAGTCTGTAAGCGACCCATTTTCAAAGACTTTCATATAACCTTCACGCGCTTTTTGCGGTTCAGTAAAATAGTCGTAAAAGTTGGTGCCGACTAGGTTTTTACGTGAATAACCGGTAATATTTACCTGAGCCTGGTTCATATCCGTAATTTTACCATCGATACTGATGGTAATTAAGGGATCCAGACTGGCTTCTATTAAACTGCTGGCATATTGAGAATCGTGAGCGATTGTTCTTTCCATTTTAGTCCTTCTGTAATGCCTTTTGTTTCAATTATTTAATATTCCCAATCTCGTCAATCGGGCTGCGTCTTTTTTCTTTCAGTTGTTTAAAATGAGAAGGGGAGAGTCCTGTCATTTTTTTAAATTGGTTGGAAAGGTGGGCTACGCTGCTGTAATTCATTTTCCATGCAATTTCGGTAATGTTCAGTTCTCCGTAAATAATCAATTCTTTAATCTTTTCAATTTTGTGAGAGATAATGAATTGCTCAATGGTGGTTCCCTGAACTTCAGAAAATAAATTGGCCAGATAAGTATAATCGTAGTTTAATTTTTCGCTTAAAAAAATGGAGAAATTTGTTTTAATTACTTCGTTCGAATGATGGATCATTTCAATAATCGTGTTCTTTATCCTTTCAATCAATACCGAACGTTTGTCATCCATTAGTTCAAACCCGGAGTTGAGCAATCCAATTTTCACTTGTTCACGAACCTCGTCAGAGATATTCTCCATGATCTCAACTTCTCCTAAATCAACCAGCATGTAATGCAGCCCAAGTTTTTTCAACTCTTCTTTTACCGCGACTTTGCAACGGTTGCTGACCATGTATTTAATATATAATTTCAATTGATTTTGTTTTTTTATTAGTTGGATATTTGCAAAGATGTATAATTTAAATCACTAATGCAATGCTATGTATATGAATTACATAATTCATACTTTTTCAGGGAACTCCTGACCACAAGGTCTTTCTGTGGATAATAACCGGGATTTCTATTTGCCATAAAGTTAACATTGAAATACCTTCAGCGGCTGTTTGAAATTCATACTTCTCATTTAATTTATGATGAATGGTCATTGTCAAAGATCGTGCCGCAGGAAGAAGATGAATTAGAAGTGGAGAAAAACCGAATTCTAATTTGTAATTATTTGTGATGAATGAATATTGTGAGAGATAAGCTAAAAAAACCGCTGAAGATCAATGTCTTCAGCGGTTGTAATTTTCCTTAAAGTGCCCGGAACAAGACTCGAACTTGCACAACCTTGCGATCACTAGTCCCTGAAACTAGCGTGTCTACCAATTTCACCATCCGGGCATTTGCTTTTCTTTTAAAGCGCTGCAAATATAAAAACATTTATCAATTTGAAGATTGTTTTGTTGTGCTATTTTGAATTATTTTTGATACAGACTTTGATTCTCCCGACATGTAGATTAGATCCGTCAGGTTCGTTTATCGGCGGAATTCAGCAATTAGCCGTTTTTGTTGTGCTTCAGTGAATATAAATGTTTCTTTTTGCCCGAACAATTAAATCCGGTTCGCAATGATTCAAAAGTATCTTGAAGATTATGCTGTATTTTGGGAAGACAGCAAATCTGATTTTCCATTTATAGCCCAAAAATTCAACCATAACGAGAAGCAATCGCGTGAAGAAATTCTTGATAAGTACATTCAGTCGGTAAAAGTCGTCAGAAATGGAAAGTTAACCCGGAAGAATTTCAATGAAAAGGACGAACGATTGTTTTTTGAAAATACACGAACTTTTTTCAGGGATGGGCTCGACTTTACCCAAATACAACTTCAGGTAATGTTCTCAGACGAATTAACTGAGGTTACACGGCAATTTGTAAGAAAGGCAAGACGGTTCGATCCAACTTTGACATTTCACGATATTTTTCAGGCTTGCCGGAATATGTGGATTATGAATGGATTGCAAATTGTTTTGGGGTTACCGATCCGGCAAACCCCGTCTATGTTTGCTTATAGTTTGTTGTACCCATATACCGACAATCTGATTGATAATCCTACGATTAGCTCATCTGACAAGTTGATTTTCAGCAATAATTTTTATTTGCGTTTGAATGGTGAACATCCGGAGCCGAACAATTCGGCTGAACAAACCATTTTTAGTTTGGTATCGATGATTGAAGATGAATATCCGCGATCAGGTTATCCTGAAGTTTACCAGAGTTTACTTGCAATACATCAGGCCCAAACGCAAAGCATGTATTTAATTCATTCTGGCGATGCTCTTTCTGAAACCGAAATTCTAAAGATATGTATTGCAAAAGGTGGTGCATCGGTTTTGGCCGACGGTTATCTTGTTGCTGGCCGGCTTAGTAAAGATCAGGAACACTTTCTGTTTGGGTACGGCGCATATTTGCAATTATTGGATGATATTCAGGATGTTAATGAAGATCAGGCTGCCGGTTTGAAAACGGTTTTTTCAGGAAGTAATCAGTTGTTGGATACCAGGCTAAACAAAACTTACTGGTTTGGCGAGCAGGTTATGAAAAGCCTGCCACTTTTTGGAGGTCAGCAAATTGATGTATTTCAATCGTTGATGCGAAAAAGTATGGATCTTTTTATCATCGAAGCCATCGCGCAAAATCCAGATTATTATACTGAAAAGTATGTATTCGAAATGGAAAATCACTCACCGTTCAGTTTTTCATTTATTCAGAAAAGGAAAGAGAAATTTGCCCCATATAATGGACTTTTGCTCACCGCCATTGAAGAATTCGCGTTAAATGAATACACCAACAGCAACAATTAATACCTATGTTGATACTTTTTTTGTGTTATAAAAAATAAAGTGTTTGAAAGACAATTATTTTTTTGTTGTTTTGAGTTCTGAACTTGAAAACTAATATATAACCAATAAAATTACTCAACATGAAGAAGATCTCTTTATTTCTGTTTATTCTGCTTGCTGCTTTTACGGTAAAAGCTCAGGTCAATGTACTTTCGATTGATGTTGCCGGGGGGAAAACCCAGATCAATAAAAACATTTACGGTCAGTTTGCCGAACATCTTGGCCGTTGTATTTACGATGGAATTTGGGTAGGTAAAGATTCTCCGATTCCGAATGTAAACGGTTACCGCAAAGACATACTTGAAGCGCTTCAGGCATTGAAAGTTCCGGTACTTCGCTGGCCGGGAGGTTGTTTTGCAGATACTTATCATTGGAAAGACGGTATTGGCCCACTGAACCAGCGTCCGCAAATTAAAAATGTATTCTGGGGAGGAACCGTTGAAGACAATAGTTTTGGTACCAACGAATTTCTCGATCTTTGTGAATTACTGAAATGTGATCCATACATCTCAGCCAATGTTGGTTCAGGAACTGTGGTTGAAATGGTAGAATGGATCGAATACATGACTTCGGATGATGATGTTCCGATGGCCAACCTCCGCCGGAAAAATGGCCGCGATAAACCATGGGATGTAAAATTTCTTGGTATTGGCAACGAAAGCTGGGGTTGCGGTGGTGATATGACTCCTGAGTTTTATGCTGACCTGATGAGGCAGTTTTCCAATTATGCAAAAATGTATGGTGGCGATAAATTCGACCGTATTGGTTGTGGTTCGAACGGAAGCGATTTTAACTGGACCAAAGTGCTGATGGAAAAAGGCCGTAACAACATGGATGGTTTGTCGCTGCATTATTATACGATTGCCGGCGAAGGCTGGAACAATAAATCGGCAGCAACTGGTTTTGGCGAAGAATTGTATTTCAACGGACTGAAAAAGGGTTTGTACATGGATGAGTTGGTGAGTAAACATTCATCTATTATGGATCAGTACGACAGAGATAAACGCGTTGATTTGCTTGTTGACGAGTGGGGAATCTGGACTGATGTTGAACCCGGAACTATTCCCGGTCACCTTTTTCAGCAAAATTCGATGCGCGATGCTTTGATTGCTTCAACAACTCTTGATATTCTGAATAAACATGCCGATCGTGTAAAAATGGCCAATATTGCGCAGATCGTAAATGTATTGCAGGCAATGATTTTAACTGAAGGAAACAAAATGGTGCTTACACCAACTTATCATGTTTTCAAAATGTACAATGTGCACCAGGATGCAACTTTGCTGCCATCGAGCCTGTTTTGCGAGCAATACAAACTGGGAAACGATCAGATTCCTGCCATCAGCAGCTCTGCATCGGTTGACAAAAACGGAAAAATCCATGTTACCCTTAGCAACCTGAACCCAAACAAAGAGATAAAACTGGAGATCAATCTTTCAGGAAAAGGGTTTACAGAAATCAATTCAGGAACAGTATTAACTGCTGCCGCCTTCAATGCTGTCAATACATTCGACAAGCCTGAAGCTGTAAAACCTGTTGCATTTAAAAATGCAAAGAAACTATCTGACAGCAAGTTGGAAGTGAGTATTCCTTCTAAATCAGTAGTAGTTTTAGAGCTCGAATAATCTGTAAATAGAGAAAATATCCTTTGCCGTCTGGCTTTAGCCGACGGAAATGATTATTGTAAAATGGCCAAATTGTGAAAGCAGTCCGGCCATTTTTAGTTTCAATCAGTCAATCCCATCAATCCCATCAATCCCATCAATCTTCCTCAATCCCATCAATCTTCCTCAATCCCTTCAATCCCTTCAATCTTTTTCAATCTTTTTCAATCCCTCAATCCCATCAATCTTTTTCAATCCCCTCAATCCCTTCAATCCCTTCAATCCCTTCAATCTTTTTCAATCCCTCAATCCCATCAATCCCATCAATCCCATCAATCCCATCAATCTTCCTCAATCCCTTCAATCCCTTCAATCCCTTCAATCCCTTCAATCCCTTCAATCTTTTTCAATCCCTCAAAATAATTTTCAAAACTCTCACTAAATCGCTTAATTTTGAAATCTCCAAATGCAGAACTTATTTTATGAATCCAGAAAAAATGGTTATTGGTTTTTTAGGGGCTGGCGGAATAGCGCGGGCGCATGCTTTTGCGCTGAATTCGCTCAGGTATTTTTATCCTGAAGTTCCTGAAATTGTGTTTGAAGCTGTTTGTTCGGCCCGTAAGGAAAGTCGCGATGCTTTCGCTGAAAAGTTCAATTTTAAGAAATCGCTTTCCATTGAAGAATTCAAAATCAATTCAGAAATCAATACAGCGCTGATTTTAGGTTCCAACAAGGTTCATTTTGAGCACCTGAAATTGGCGCTTCAAATGCCTTCTGTCAAACGGATTTACATTGAAAAGCCGGTTTGTTCAAATCTGGAGGAAGAGCAGCAAATGGCTAAAATTGCGGTTGAATCAGGAAAAGTTATTCAGGTTGGATTTCAGTATTTGCAGACAGCTTCGGTGCGTGAGGCTTTGGCTTTCTGGCACTCCGGAAAACTTGGAAAACCGATTCATTTCGACCTGAAATATTATCATGGCGATTATTTGCAGCAGGCGTACCGCGAAAAACGTGTAACCCGATTAACTCCTGCTCCCGATGGTGGTGCAATGGCCGATTTGGGTTCGCACGGAATCAGTTTGCTGATGGCTTTTCTGGGCGAAAACCTGCAAATTACAAGCGCTTTTCAGGCTGGCCGTTTTGAAGATGTTCCCGAAGATTCAGATTTATTCAGTTCTTTGTCGCTGGTTCATCCTGAAAATTATGCAGCCGGAACAATGTCGGCCAGTCGGATCAGTTCGGGTACCGGCGATCTGGTTTCGCTCGAAATTTATGCTGAAAAGGGAATGCTGAGGTATTCGTCGCATTCGGTTGATTTCTTCGAATACTATCTTGAAGAAACCGGACAGTGGACTCGTCAGGTTGTTGGAAGCAATTATTTGCCTTTAACCAGTTTTCCTTCCGGCCATGTTCCGCCGGGCTGGTTGCGGTCGATGATTCATGCGCATTATATCTTTTTGGGTGGCAACGATGTAAAAGCCTTTGTGCCTGAACTTAAACACGGTTTGGCTGTTCAGCGAATAGTCCGGGAAACAGCCGGTTTCCTGAAGGCTTACCGTAATTTAATTCAATAGTTATGAAACGAGCCATTAGAATTATTTCTCACACAAAGAAATGATCCCGGGCATTCGGGATGGCGGGTTCCTTGTGGCAATTAAAAAATAAATTATAACCACATAGACACATAGTTCACATAGAAAAATAATAACTATGTTTTCTATGTGCCTATGTGGTTTAAAAATAGAGTATATGGAAAGAAGTAGCGGAATATTGTTGCATATCAGTTCATTACCAGGCAGCGATGGAATTGGAAGTTTGGGTAAAGATGCATTTTTGTTTGTCGATTTTCTGGCAAAAACAAAACAAAAGTTGTGGCAGATATTGCCGCTCTGCCCGACCGGTTATGGCAATTCTCCCTATCAGTGTTATTCTGCATTTGCAGGCGATCCGATGTTTATTGATATTCAGCAATTGGTGGCCGATCGTTTGATCTCAAAAGCTTCGGTAACCGATCAGCTTTTTAAAACCAAAAAAGTAGAATTCGAAAGGGTTGAGGAATGGAAAATGTTCCTTTTTCACGAAGCCTTTGCCAGTTTTAAAAATAATTTTGACCGCTACAAATTTGAATATGTTGCGTTTATGAGTCATAACTCGTGGTGGCTCGACGATTATGCACTGTTTCGTTCGTTAAAATCCAAATATGGCGAAACCGTTTGGAATACATGGAAGAAAAAACTGGTAACCCGCGACAAACATGCACTTCAGGAGGCTTTTGAAGAATTGCATGTTGAGATTGATTTTCACCGGTTTCTGCAATTCATTTTTTTTAGGCAGTGGTTTAAACTGAAAACCTATGCCAACACGAAAGGTATTTCGATCATCGGCGATATTCCATTGTATGTTTCGCTCGATAGCGCCGATGTTTGGGCCAATCAGGATATTTTCCTGCTCGACTCAGATTCAAAACCCACCCAGGTTGGCGGAGTTCCACCCGATTATTTTAGCGAGACCGGTCAGCTTTGGGGAAATCCCGTGTTCGATTGGGAAAGGGTGGCCGAACGCGATTTCGACTGGTGGCTGGCACGCATTCATTTTAACCTCCGAATGTTCGATCAGGTTCGGGTGGATCATTTTCGCGGATTGGAATCTTTCTGGTCGGTAGCTGCCGAAGCAAAAACGGCAGTAGTGGGAGAGTGGCTTCCGGCAAAAGGCCATGAACTTTTCAGGAAATTAAAGGAAAAGTTCGGGAAACTAAATATTATTGCTGAAGATTTGGGTGTTATTACTCCTGAAGTGGAAAAATTACGGGATGATTTTGGATTTCCCGGAATGAAAATCCTTCAGTTTGCTTTTGGATCGGATGCAGCGAATGAAAATTTGCCGCACAATTATGACTCGAATTTTGTGGTTTATACCGGAACACATGACAATGATACCACGCTGGGTTGGTTTAATTCGATAGAAAAATCAGAACGTAAAATGCTCCGCAAGTATTTGAAGGGCAACGGAAAAGAAATGGTTCGGCAGATGACTGAATATGCGTGGGCATCATCAGCAATGATGGCGCTGATTCCGATGCAGGATTTGTTGGGGCTGGACACAGAAGCCCGAATGAACACTCCGGGAACGGCAACCGGAAACTGGACATGGCGTTTTGCCTGGCCTCAGGTACGTTCAAATCACCACCATTTTTTAAGGGAAATAACGAAGAAGTATAACCGGTAGGAGGATGCTGAACTATTTTAAAAATTTTTGAACCGCTTCCATAAACAGTTCCGGCTGTTCGGCGTGAAGCCAGTGGCCGGCATTCGGAATTTCGCTGATAATTACTTCAGGATAAATACGTTTGATTGTTTTTTCGTCTTCAGGAAGTATATAATTCGATTTTGCACCCTTGATAAACAGAACCGGATAATTAAAAATTGGCAGCCGGTCTTCAAACCATCTTTCGTTCACGCCACTGATGATTTCATCAAGATTGTCAAACAATGCATTTACATTCAACCGCCATTCAAAATGGTGGGTTTCCTTGCTGCGGTGTACATTTTTCAATAGAAATTGAACGATTTGAGCACTGTCAATCTTTTGAAGCAGATAATTTTCTACTTCTTTTCGCGATTCCATTCTGCTGAAATCGATTTCGAGCATGGCTTGCAGTATGTTCTTGTGCAGGAAATACTGGCTTTCGTCGTTCAGTAAAAAGTAGTTTTTTGGGGCAATATCAACAACGATCAGCTTTTCGATCCGTTCAGGATAATCGGCAGCAAAACACATGGCAGTTTTCCCGCCCATGCTGTGTCCCATCACAATGGCTTTTTCAATTTTATGCTGATCAAAAAAATCTGCCAGATCATTTTTCAAGGATTCGTAGCTGTGTTCCCCTGAATTTGGCGAGCGTCCGTGATTGCGCTGGTCGATCATATATACCTTGAAACGTGCGCTTAATTTTTTGCCCACGGTCAGCCAGTTGTCCGACGATCCATACAATCCATGTACAATAACAATTGGAAAGCCTTCGCCTTCTTCTCTGAAAAAGAGTTTCATCGATAGTTTATTTCAGGCAGGAAAGATATTCCTGAATGGTGTTTCTCATGCCCAGATAAAGTGCATCAGCAATTAATGCATGCCCGATGGAAACTTCATCGAGATATGCTACGTGGTCGCTGAAAAAGCGAAGATTTTTCAGGCTTAGATCGTGACCGGCATTGATTCCCAAACCAAGTTTGTGGGCAAGATTGGCAGATTCTTTGAAAGGGGCAACCGCTTTTATCGGATCGACGGGATACACCTTTGCAAATGGTTCGGTATAAAGCTCAATCCGGTCGGTGCCGGTTTCTTTCGCGCCTTCGATCATTGCCATATCCGGATCGACAAAAATTGAAGTGCGGATTCCGGCAGCCTTGAAACGTGCAATCACTTCTTTCAGGAACGAAGCGTGCCTGATAGTATCCCAACCATGATCGGATGTGAGTTGATTTGGATCGTCGGGAACCAGGGTTACCTGGTTTGCCTTTACAGCTATTACCAATTGAATAAAATCTTCGCCCGGATAGCCTTCTATATTTAACTCAGTGGTAATATAAGGTTTAATGTCAAAAACATCTTGCTTTCGAATGTGCCGTTCATCTGGTCTTGGGTGAATTGTAATTCCTTGTGCACCAAAATTTTGACAATTAATCGCGGCTTCAAGAACACTCGGCGTGGTTCCGCCCCTTGAATTTCTTAATGTTGCTATTTTGTTTATATTTACGCTAAGTCTGGTCATGATCTGAATTTTATGGGCGCAAGGTACGATTTTTGATCCGATTGGCTGATAATGAAAACTTAAAAAGATGATAGCACAAAACCTCCTTTCTGAAGTTGTTCCTTCGTTGCGCCTTACTGACAGCGGTCAGAAAGCGCTCAATTGGATGGAGATATTCAGGATTTCGCATTTGCCTGTGGTTAATGGGAAAGAACTAATCGGTTTGATTTCAGACAAGATTATTTACGATTTAAACATTGCAGAGAAACCGGTTGGTGATTATGTGGAGCATTTACTTACGCCGCATGTTCACACCAATCAGCATATATATGAAGTTTTTTCGGCTATTTCGGTACTTAAACTAAGTGCAGTACCGGTACTCGACCTTCATCACGAGTATTGTGGAGTAATTACAGTGTTCGAACTGGCACAAAAATTTGCTGATTTGGTTGCAGTACGTGAGCCTGGTGGAGTTATTGTGTTGGAATTGAATTCGATCGATTATTCATTGTCGCAAATTGCACAAATAGTTGAAGGCAATGATGCAAAGATTCTGAGTTTTTATGTCAATCAGGAAGAGGATTCGAAAATGATGGATGTAACACTGAAAATAAATATCGTGGATTTGTCGTCAATAATTCAGACATTTGTGCGGTACGATTACAACATTAAAGCGGTTTATATGGATGAGTCAATCATACAAAACTTATATGACGACCGGTACGATCAATTGATGAAATTTATGAATATCTGATTCAAGCCAAATAATCAACCAATCAACTCTATTATTTCCAATGAAGATAGCACTTTACGGCCTTACTGTCAATCCTGATTTTATTGATGAGTTTGCCAGACTTTTAGACTTGTTGAAGGAGAAACAAGTAGAGTATTTCATTTACAGGCCATTTTTGGAATACATGCAACAAGATTGTTGCCTGAAACCTGAATTTGCAGGAATATTTGAGAATGGCGAAGATTTGCCCGATGATGTGTCATATATTTTCAGCCTCGGTGGGGATGGAACCTTGCTAAAATCATTTATGGTGGCGCAAAAAAGTTCTATCCCATTGGTGGGTATCAATTCAGGCCGCCTTGGATTCCTTTCAGATATTTCGCGCATTGAAATAGAACAGGCGCTTGATGATATTATTTCAGGAAATGTAATTATTGACGAACGAACGGTTCTGGAATTGGAAATTGTGCACAACAACCATTCTGATTTCCAATATGCATTGAATGAAATAACAGTTACCAAGCTCGATTCATCGTCGATGATTAGTATCAACACCTTCATTAATGATGAATACCTGAATACCTATTGGGCTGATGGTTTGATTATTGCAACTCCCACAGGTTCGACTGCCTATTCGCTTAGTGTTGGAGGCCCGATTCTTACTCCCGATTCGCGGAATTTTGTAATTAGTCCGATTGCTGCACATCATCTGACCGTTCGACCAATTGTTGTGCCCGACCACCATTCTATTACTTTGCAGGTTGAAGGCCGCGGTCTTCATTTCCTAACTTCGGTTGACTCCCAATCAGAACCAATTTATTTTTCGGTTATGTTAAAAATTCGGAAGGCTTCCTTTAATGTCAAGACTGTCAGGTTAAAAGACCACAGTTTCTTTTCGACTTTAAGGAATAAACTGATGTGGGGTGTTGATAAACGAAATTAATTTCAGACCAAGCTTAACAATTTTTAACCTCTATTTGGGTTTTATAATATGCATCAGGCATGGATATATCAGAATTGTATTACTTTTGTAGCACTTGAAAGGTGTTATGTTCAGAATATAAATGATAGAGCCTGAATGATTTACAGAGTTTAAAACCCTTTCAAAATTGTATTTCAATGAAGCAATTATTAATGGTTTTTTTGATAGGATTAATGGTTTTTGAAGCCCATGGACAGCAGAGCGTTGATATTGGTTTTTTCGGAGGATCAGGCACTTATTTCGGTGATATGACGAAAACGGAATGGCAAAAGTCAATCAATCCGGCTTATGGAGCATTTATGAGGTTTAATTTTAATCCAAGATATGGTTTGCGTTTTAATGTTTTTAATAGCAATATAGGCGCTGTCGGAGAATTTGATACCTGGCCATTGAATCCTGTTAATCCTGAAGAAATATACTCGGGTTTCAATACAAACGTACTGGATATTTCACTTCAGTTTGAATTTAATTATTTCAAATACATTGTTGGTGATAAGGCAACCCCTTATTCTACCTATGTTTTTGGTGGTGTAGGAATGCAGTCGTATAGTTACGACCTTCAGTATATAGGTCAGTCAGGTTCTGAAATTACCCCAACCATTCCTTTCGGTTTAGGTTTTAAGTTTAATCTGAGCAAACGGATTGGATTGGGAATTGAAGCTGGCATGAGGAAAACCTTCTCCGACAAACTTGATAACCTTGATGATCCTTTATCCTATGAGATTACTGATAATCTTTCCAATGTGGTGGAGGTTACTCAGGTTAAATATACGGACCAGACTCATAACAACGATTGGACTGCTTATTTGGGGGTTCATCTGGTTTATAAATTGATATACGGAAACAAGGAATGGACTTTGAGAACACCGAAACAAAATATATTGGATTGGGGTATTGAAAATAATTCGAAGAACAGAAAATAATTAAATAGAATTGAGAACCGGATTAAATTGGTCTGGTGTCAAAATAGTTTAAACGGATACAATGTTTAAAGACAAACTGATAAAAGAAAGAATACCTAAGCATGTTGCCATCATTATGGATGGGAATGGCAGATGGGCCGCCCAGTTTGGAAATGAGCGCAGCTTTGGCCACGAGCATGGGGTGGAGGCTGTTAGATCGGTTGTTGAAGGTGCTGGAGAAATCGGAATCGATTTTCTGACCCTTTATGCTTTTTCAACCGAAAACTGGTCGCGTCCGAAGGAAGAAGTGGATGCCCTGATGGGGCTTTTGGTACAGGCAATTTCGGATGAAACTGATGAATTGAAAAAAAGCAATGTTCGGCTTCAGGTTATTGGCGACGTAAAAAGCCTTCCGGATAATGTTCAGGAAAAACTGGCATGGTCGATTGATAAATTAAGTGGCAGCACTGGTCTGACATTGGTTTTAGCCCTTAGCTACAGTTCAAAATGGGAAATCGTTGAAGCCGTTAAGCGAATTGCAGAACAGGTAAAACTGGGTAAACTGGATCCTTCGGAGATTGATTACGATTTGATGAATTGTTATTTGAATACTTCTGAAATGCCTGATCCTGAATTGCTTATTCGTACCAGTGGCGAATGTCGCATCAGCAATTTTTTATTGTGGCAAATTGCCTATGCCGAATTATATTTTACACCTAAATTGTGGCCCGATTTTAGAAAAGAAGATTTATTTGAGGCCATTTTTGACTTTCAGAACAGAGAAAGAAGGTTTGGAAAAACAAGTCAACAATTAGTAAGCTAATCCAATAACGTATAGAATGCAAAGCGTAAAACTGTTTATTATTTTGCTGTTAATCAGCGCGAAAGTCTTTTCTCAGGAAGCCGACAGCACTTATTTCTCCATCGATTATTCAAGTCCAAATGATTACACCATTGCAGGGTTGGAAGTTCAGGGAATTCGTTATCTGGATACCCAGGTACTTATTCAGATTTCAGGATTGAGTTTGGGTGATAAAATAATGATTCCGGGTGATGAAATTACCAATTCGATTAAAAAACTATGGAATCATGGATTGTTTTCTGACGTAAAAATTACTGCGGATAAAATTATTGGCGACAGCATTTGGCTGAGGATCAATTTGCAGGAACGTCCGAGATTGGCTGAAGTTAATTTTAGCGGGGTCAGTAAATCAGAAAAGGACGATATCACTGCAAAGGTATTACTGCTAAAGGGCAGTCAGGTTACCGACAATCAAGTGAATTCTGCCAGTAAAACCATCAAAAATATTTTTCTCGAAAAAGGGTTTTTAAATACCGAAGTCAACATTATTCAACGCGATGATACCGCTCAGAGTAACAGTGTTATTCTCGATATCATGGTTGATAAGAAGGAAAAGGTTAAAATCAGTGAAATTGTTTATCACGGAAATGACAACCTGAAACCGGGTGTTCTTGATAAATCGATGAAGAAAACCAAATCAAAAAAACTCATGAATTTTTTCAGTTCGAAGAAATTTTTGGCTGAAAAGTATTCGGAAGATAAAATTAACCTGATTAAAAAATACAACGAGAAAGGATACCGAGATGCCACCATTGTAAAAGATTCGATTACCAAGTTGGAAGATGACCGGGTTCGGCTGGATATTTGGATTGACGAGGGAAATAAATACTATTTCCGTGATATCAAATGGGTTGGAAATACAGTTTATCCTGCTGATTACCTGACATCCGTTTTAGGGATTAAAAAAGGCGATGTGTTCGATCAGAAATTATTGGACAAGCGTACCCGCGACGATGAGGATGCAGTAAGCAATGTCTATCTCGATCATGGTTATTTATTCTTTAACCTTTCGCCAATGGAAACGCGGGTTGAGGCCGACTCTATTGATCTTGAAATGAGGATTCAGGAAGGCAGGCAGGCAACCATCGATAAAATAATTATTTCAGGAAATACAAAAACAAACGAACATGTTGCCCGTCGCGAACTTCGCACATTGCCCGGCGATTTGTTCAGCAAATCTGATATTATACGTACAGTGAGGGAATTGTCGCAATTGGGACACTTTGATCCTGAAGCAATTAATCCTGATGTGCGGCCACATCCTGAAAACGGAACTGTGGATATAAATTACGAACTTGTTGAGAAAGCGAACGACCAGATTGAGCTTTCCGGAGGTTGGGGCGCGAAAATGTTTGTAGGAACAGTTGGGTTGAAATTTTCCAATTTCTCGGTACGCAATATCCTGAATAAAGAAGCGTGGAGGCCTTTGCCAACCGGCGATGGACAAACACTGAGCATCAGGGCTCAAACAAGTGGTAAATTCTACAAATCGTACAGCCTTACATTTACAGAACCATGGTTGGGCGGTAAAAAACCAAACTCCTTTACACTTTCATTGTCGCATTCGAAAGTGAATTATTCGGCCAATAACTCATACAGCAGTATGTACAACGATCCGTACAGCAGTTACGGTAGTGGATATGGTAGTAGTTATGGAGGTGGATATAATCCTTATGGCAGCTACGGTGGTTATGGCTATGGCGGCTACAGTGGTTACGACTATGGAACAAATTACACCTACGATAATCAGGCCGAGGCTGACGACCAAATACAGGTAACTTCGGCTGCGGCGTTGGGTTATGGCTACCGTTTGTCTTGGCCTGACGATTATTTCACCATGTACCACGAACTTTCGTTTCAACACTATAAATTGCAAAATATGGCTGGATATTATTATTTCCTGAACGATGGAACCAGCAGTGGCAACGGTGGATTTAATAACTTCAGCTTTAAAACTGCCTTTGGTCGAAACTCTTTGGATAATCCGTTATATACAAGAAGCGGATCAAGTTTTTCACTTGCGCTTCAGTTGACTCCGCCATATTCTTTAATGAATGGTGTTGATTACAGCGATCCAACCCTTTCAAATCAGGAACGTTACCAATGGATTGAATACCATAAATGGATGTTCAAGGGCGACTGGTATTCTCCGATTTCGAAAAACAGGAATTTGGTTGTTCATACCAAATTTGAATATGGATTTTTGGGTTACTACGATGTCAACCGCAAATCACCATTCGAAGGTTTCCGTGTTGGAGGTTCAGGAATGTCGGGTTACAATTTATACGGAAGTGATATTGTTTCACTTCGCGGTTACAAGGATTACAGTTTGAGTACCGGCTACGGATCAAACATTTATAACAAGCTTTCTATGGAACTCAGATACCCGGTAATCCTCAAGCCGTCTTCAACGATTTATGTGCTTGGTTTCCTTGAAGCCGGTAATGCATGGAATAATTTCAGCGATTACAATCCGTTCAAACTTCATCGTTCGGCTGGTGCAGGTGTTCGTATCTTCCTGCCAATGTTTGGTTTAATGGGTATCGACTGGGGTTATGGATTTGATAAAGTTTCGAACCAAAGCGATGCTGCCGGAAGTCAGTTCCATTTTGTAATCGGACAACAATTTTAATCTTTTTTGATTTGGTCTGGTATTTGATTAAAACTCGAAGAAACAATTTAAAACATACCATCATGAGGAAACTGTTTATTATTACCGGAATTTTATTGCTTGGGGCAGCAACAACATTTGCACAGAAATTTGGCTACGTTGATACGGAGTATATTCTCGAAAACATTCCTTCATACAATGCAGCTCAGGAGCAATTGGATCAGCTTTCGGCTCAATATCAGAAGGAACTCGAATCAATGCACGCAGAAGTTGAGCAGATGTACAAGGATTTTCAATCGGAGAGTGTTTTGCTTTCTGACGAGATGAAAAGAAAACGTGAAGATGTAATTATTACCAAAGAAAAGGAATACAAAGAATTACAGCGTAAATACTTTGGAAGGGAAGGCGATTTGTTTAAAAAGCGTCAGGGTTTGATAAAGCCCATTCAGGACGACGTTTTTAATGCAATCCAAACCATCTCAAACGAAGGAAATTATGCAGTTATCTTTGATAAAGCAAACGGAATTACCCTTATCTATACCAATCCGAAATTTGATCTGTCTGATCAGGTTTTGGCAAAACTTGGTTATAAAAATTAATATTATAATTTTGTCAAAAAAAATTTAAACTAGAAAAGTATGAAAAGTGTTTTGAAAATTTGTGTTTTAGGAATATTGTTGTTTTCAGCAAGTTTTGTTCAGGCGCAGGCTCCAAAATTTGGTCATGTTGACTTACAGGCTTTGATTGAAGTAATGCCTGAAAGAGCCACTGCAGAAAAACAATTTGTAGCTTACCAGAAGGAATTGGAAGATGCTTTGGGCATGATGCAGAAAGAGTTCCAGACAAAATACATGGAATATGCTACCAAAAGAGATTCTTTGTCGGAAACTTTGCGCAAACTGAAAGAGGAGGATTTGAATGCCATGAATGAAAGGATTCAAACATACCAGACTACTGCACAGCAACAACTTCAGACCAAACAAGGCGAACTGTTAAAACCGGTGTTTGATAAAGCCGATAAAGCGGTGAAAGAAGTTGGCGCTGAAAAAGGACTTATTTATGTTTTTGACATGAGTTCAAGAACTATTCTTTACAACTCGAAAGAAAGTCTTGATTTATTGCCTCTTGTAAAAACAAAATTGGGTATCAAGTAGATATTATTATTAATGCATATAAAAGCCATCTTTTTAAGGTGGCTTTTTTTATTTTTGTTAAAACTCAAATTCAAATGACAGATAAATTTCAACCCATCGGAGTATTCGATTCAGGATATGGCGGATTGACCATCCTGAAGGAATTTATTCAGGATATGCCAAATTACGATTTTGTCTATTTAGGCGATAATGCGCGTGCTCCTTATGGTTCCCGATCGTTTGAAGTTGTTTACGAATATACCTTGCAGGCAGTGCAGAAACTCTTCGGAATGGGTTGTCAGCTGGTAATTTTGGCATGCAATACTGCTTCTGCAAAAGCATTGCGTACCATTCAGCAAAACGACCTTCCCCGGTTATTTCCTGACAGAAGGGTTTTGGGAGTAATCCGCCCGGCAGTTGAATCAATAGGCGATTATACCAGCAATGGTCATGTCGGAATTTTGGGAACTGTTGGAACCGTACTTTCCAACTCATATCCGATTGAGCTTGAAAAATGGGCGGGTGGAAAGGTGGTCAAAACCACTCAGGAAGCCTGTCCGATTTGGGTTCCTTTGGTCGAGAACAATGAACTTGATTCATCTGGAACCGAATACTTTGTAGCGAAGAATATCCGCAATTTGATGAATGCCGATCCTGAAATTGATTCTATCATTTTAGGTTGTACACATTATCCTTTGCTAATGCCGGTAATTAAAAAATTTGTTCCTGAAGGGATTCATATTCTTGAACAGGGGAAAGTGGTTAGCGTTAAATTGAAGGAGTATTTATTTCGTCATCCTGAAATGGACCAGGAATGCTCGAAATCTGGAAATGTAAAGTATTTCTCTACAGAGAACACCGAAGTTTTTGAAAAGAATGCCACTACATTCATTGGAAAAGTTATAAAAGGCGAGAAAATTATCCTGAAATAAGTATTAAATCGATTAAAAATAATTTACCATGATGAAAAAAATAGTTGTTTTTCTAATGTTTGCGTTGATGACAGGTGTTTCTGTTCATGCACAACAGCCGGAACGTCCGGGCCAGCAACCAGCCCCTGAAACTGGCGAAAAATTTAAAGTTGGAATGGCTGGTTACACATTTGTAAAGTTTGATCTGGATAAAACACTGGAAACATTGCAAAAGGCTGATGTACATTATCTCTGTATCAAAGATTTCCATTTGCCATTTAAAAGTACCGATGACGAAATTGCCGCTTTTCATGCCAAATTGAAAGAAAAAGGGGTAACCGGTTATGCCGTGGGGCCAATTTATATGAAAACAGAAGCAGAAATAGACAATGCTTTCGAGTATGCCAAACGGGTTGGTGTGAAACTTATCGTTGGAGTACCAAACGTTGAACTTCTTCCTTATGTCGATAAAAAGGTAAAAGAATATGGCTATAATTATGCCATTCACCTTCATGGTCCTGACATTAAACTTTACCCGGATGCCGAAGATGTTTGGAACCATGTGAAAGACCTTGATCCGCGCATCGGTATGTGTCTGGACATTGGACACGATACCAGAAATGGCAAAGATCCGGTGAAAGACCTGAAAAAATACATTTCACGCGTTTTCGATATTCACATTAAAGATGTTACCGGGACAACCAAACTTGGTTATTCGCTGGAAATAGGTCGCGGAGTTATCGACTTTCCTGCATTTGTAAAAATGTTGAGAAAGGTTGGTTATACCGGCGTTTGCAGCCTCGAACATGAAAAAGACATGACCGATCCTTTTATGGGTATCGCCGAATCAATCGGATATTTCAGAGGTGTAATTGCCACTACAAAATAAAACTGTTTCAGTTTAAATATTTACAAAAAGCCGTCGCTTAATAGAAGTGGCGGCTTTTTGTATTTGATCTGAATTTGATTTATTATTGGCGATCGCTTACTTTATTTTATGCTTTTGACCAGAATATGTCCATTGTCTAATTCAAAATAAAAACGGCTGCCAACATTCGGAGTAGATTCGAATTTAAGTTCGCCTCCAAGTAAACTTACCATGCCTTTGCTAATTGCCAATCCTAATCCGAAACCTTTATTTCCAATTACAGGATTGTTGCCTTTGAAGAATGGCCTGAAAATCATTTCTTTGTTTCCATCTTCAATTCCGCTGCCTGAATCTTCTACAAAGAATTCAATTCCTGAAGCAAGTTCCCGGTATCCAAAACGTACAAAACCTTCTTTCGTAAAGAAAAAGGAGTTGTTGATTAAGTTTTGCAATATGCTGGTAAGTCTTTGCGGATCGGTAAACAATTCAATGTCATTTTCATTCCCTTTTATCAGTTTGAATTCTACATGGCTTCGCATTAATCTAAGTTCCGATTTCTGAAGTTCATTGTAAAAATTTTCGAGAATTGAATTTAAAAAGAAACTACTTTTTGTGATCTCAAACTGATTTTCCTGTATTTTGGAAATATCCATTATATCATTGATGAGCTTAAGCAACTCATTCCCATTGTTGATAATGTGTTTTGCAAATATTTGCTTGTCCTCATTGTTGTACGATTCATCAACCATTAGTTCGCAAAAACCCATAATCCCGTTTAACGGAGTTCGTATTTCGTGTGACATGTTTGCTAAAAATGCTGATTTTAGCCGGTCTGATTCTTCCGCTTTTTCCTTGGCTTTTATTAAATTAGCTGCGATTTTGTTTTTCTTATTTATTTCGTTCCTGATTAAAATAAACAATAAGAAAGCAGTTATACTTACATAAAACCAACCTTTGTATGTTTGCAGATGAGTTAAAGTTTCAGAAGAACCAGAGATATCATGAAGCAGATGATCGGAAAAAAGAATCCACAGAAAACCGGTAATAAAGTATATTAACGTTATTTTTATGGCGATTCTGTTTTTCATTTTAGGTTTTTATATACTAAACAAAACAGTTATTGTATTAGTTTGCTAAGATATCGGATTAATTCATTGTTTTTTCATGATGACCTGAATAATAAAGACTGTAAACCACAATTGCATATATGAACGCCAGAAAAGAAACAGTTGATAAAAGGAAAAAATACGTTATTACCAATCATGGAAATTTGTTCAATTCTGAATTAAATGCCACGCTGTTGAACTCCGATCAGTCTGTTTATGAAGTAATTCGTATTATTGACGGTATTGCGCTTTTTCTGGAAGATCATTATACCCGGTTAGTTTCTTCTGTTCAAATGAGCGGTTTTAATTTTGAAATGGATTTACCTGAATTCAGGCATAATATACTGGAGCTCGTGAGACTTAACCAAATTAAAAATGGCAATGTGAAATTTATTCTTGCTGAATTTAAAAAAGTGAACCAGTGGTCATTTTCGTTTATTTCGCATAGTTATCCTGATACGAATGATTACGAACAGGGCGTTAAAGCCGAACTTCTTTTTGCCGAACGCGAAAATCCGAATGCTAAAATTATCCAAAATGTCATTCGTGAACGGGCAAATCAGATGATTGCAGATCAGGAACTTTATGAAGTTTTGCTGGTCGATCGCGATGGATTGATCACCGAAGGAAGTCGTTCGAATGTTTTTTTTGTGAAGGGAAACAGGTTTTATACAGCTCCGGCTTATCAGGTACTGGTTGGCGTTACCCGACAGAAAGTTTTACAATGCCTCACCGAATTGGGATTTGCAATCATAGAAGAAGCTGTTTTGGCATCAGAAATAAATAAATACGATGCCGTTTTTTTAACCGGAACTTCACCAAAAGTTTTACCTGTAAGATCAATCGGTAAACAGGTGTTCAATACACAATGGCTGGTGCTAAAAGAAATAATGAATCAATATAACAGCATGATAGATAATTATCTAAAAACGCAGAACCTATTTCAGTAAATAAGTTCTGCGTATGTTTTTAAATTCTGAATAAGGAATCTGATAGTTTTTTGCGCTTCCTATTCGATGTCAAATACCGTCATGCCTGCTCTTAGTCTGATCCGGCGAAGTTTACTGTCGGTTCGGACCTCGAGTTTTTCCTCTTCAGTAAAAGGTGTTTGGAAATAAATATTGTAGGCGGCAGGATAGGGAAGTAGCAATTTTTGTTTGGCTGCCGGTGGAAGTACTATTCCCATGACATCGCAGTAGCCAGCTTCTTTCCATACAACATCTGTGACCATATTAACAAACAACGTATCGGTTGATTCGTTTCTCAAAGTAATCAGCTTAAAATTGCGTTCTCTTGGGCGAAAGCTACTTTCCGAATCCGAGGCCCAGGATATACATGAATAGACAAAATATTTGTAAACATCGCCAAGGTTTCGTTCAGTGCGGTGTTTGCGCATATCGTGCTGTCGGCCAATACTCAATGAGTCGGTTAAAAACGGGAATTGGTGCAGCCACCAGAACAAATGGTGACTGCCAATATTATTGATATGAAGATCTTTCGATTCATTAAATAATCGGTTGGGGTCAGAAACATCATACTGACTTTACACCTCGATTTGATTCCTTCACACCGAGATTAACTATTCCTTTTTCATTTCAAATCAAAAGTATTGGTTTTACCTAACCATAGGGAGATCAGGAAGTCTGATTCTACTTTTGTCGCATTTGATTTGCCTAATCACAACACAGAATCATCAGTATTTTTATAATCTATCTATTACAAAATTCACATTTACTAATTGAATTTTCGATGAAAGGCAAGTGATTAAAACACATTTGGATTCTTTTGGTATTCGTTTTCAAGACAGGAGCCACCAACAAAGAAAGAATAACGAATTAGGGATTAATGATATTTAAATCCTTTTATAACCCGATGATAAAAATTAAATAACAAGTATTATGAAATTGTAAATTCATAGAGAGAATGTCTGTGTTGTATATAATATTTTGCAAAAAAATTTACTTTCGCAATATTAATAAACAAACTAAATGCCTATGATATAAATTTAATTAGTTCAAGTCTTTTTTTACAGAGATCCAAAATCATTTACATGACTGAAAAATAGGATTTTAAAGGCTGGTTTCCAATAGTCATAAAGAATACGGTTAAACTCAAAACAAATCACGATTAAAGCAAATATGATGAATAAAAAAAATATGCTCATTCTATGTTTTTTAATAGTTTCAATAATTATATTTTGTTCCTGTAAAAAACAATTGATTTCTGATAGTGAAATATCATTATCAAATACTAAAATAACAGACGTACCAATCTTTTTATCACAACAACATTTTAATGAATCAATTGAATCTCTGAAAAGTACTGGCCTTATTTCAAAAAGGATAGATAATATAGTACGATTAGAGAAAAATTTAAAATCTGTTGAAGGAGAAATAACGGACACATTAGCGGACACATTAATTTATAGTGAATTATTGAAAGAATTACTTAACGAGCGTTATGAGATTGTCATAGGCGATGTGTTCTTTAAAATATCAGAACTTGGCACTTTTTTTACGCCAAGAGAAAATTACGTTTGGTTAAGAGAATTAAATATTAATGATACAACATTGGTTAACACCGAATCGATAAATTATGCGCTAGGTTATTCTTTTCCAAATGGCATGTACAAGTTGAAAGATTACAATAATCTCTTCTTTTACGATACTTTTCGAAAAAAGGATCCATCTGCAGAAATCCCAACGGTCAATTTACAAGCTCTTAAATCTGCAACATTACCATTAGAATCAGATTGGGTTGATGTCAATGATGGTAGAACATTAGCTGGTAAGGCATGGGATGGAATCTGGGGATTTTCAAAAAGCGTAGAGAATCATTTTGACAGCAGAAACGTAGTTGATGTAAAGTTTTATGCACAAAGATTTCCTTTTTATTCAGAAATGGGAATTAAAACAAAAACTCAATATAAGGGGTGGACTGGTCTTTGGAGAAAAGCAGATTGTGACGAAATCATTAATGGATGGGAAATATTAAATTTGGAGGAAAAGTGGCCTAGAAGCCTTTTTGGCCCGTTCGCCACTACGAATGGGCTTCCAGATTTTAATTTTCAAACTCAGGCTGCAAAAAATTTAGGTTATAGTCAATCTGTGTTTTTAAAGAAAACATGGAAAACATTTGACATATTGGGGTTAGAGTTAGATTTTACACAGAAAGAGAAGATTGGTGCATTATGGAATGCCAGTAAAATAGCTGGCAAGTCTACCGTTAGTTTTTTGAACAATAAATTCCAGAATCCAACTAATTCATTAGAAGCAATTCGATTAATTCCTAGTTTATATGTATTAGAAAATAATGGTTTCGTTCGAAATTATGATATCTCTAAAACAAAAATTTCATTAGCTCCATATTCAGAAGGAAGAACTTTAACCGATATGCATACAACAATTATTGCGAATAGTTCGGGGGGAACAATAAGTATAAATATAACTGGATACAATGAGATTGGATGGCCTGATCCCCTTAAAGATTTCACCAACTTAACAGCAAAATATACTTTTTTGCAAAATTCCATATTGTATGGCGCTGCTCGCAGAGGGGGAATATGGAGAGGTGTTAGAATTACTTTTGATTAACATGAAAAATTAAAGCGATGAAAACGATATTCTATATGTTGTTTATTTTTATTGGTATTACATCTTGGGCGCAAGAAACTACTGATAATTTACAAAAGATTGTCAGAGCAAATTTAGTTAGCCCTGGTATTGAAATGGAACTACCTATATCAAATAAATCTACGTTATCTGCAAATACAGGAATCGGAGTAAGTGGCAGCTATATGAACTTGAGCTATACCAATTCTGGCTTTACATATTTCATTGCTCCATTCTTAGACCTGTCGTATAAAAAGTTTTATAATCGGGATATAAGGGTACGTAAAGGAAAAAATATCTCATCAAATTCAGGTAATTATTGGGGAGCAAGATTACTGACCAATTTTAAGGACATAACCTCAGAGAACATAATACGAAAAAATGACATAGATCTTGCTTTTGGTCCGACTTGGGGTATTCAACGATCCTATGGCAATTTTCATTTATTATTTGATGTTGGACCCGTATATTATTTTGATATGATTGGGAATAACGGATTCTTTCCAATCGTTCTACAATTGAACATTGGATTTGATCTAAAAAAATGGTAATCTATATATTCAACAATAACAAAGGGTGCTGGTCTATAGCCAGCACCCTTTGTCAAAATGCTCATAGCTCAAAGTACATGTTTTGATTATGGCATTTTGTGTGTTAAATATTTTAACCGCACTTGGCTTTAAAATCATAGATTAAACCAACTTGTCTGAATGATTTGAATTATAATGTAAATTGAAGAAGCGGTGAAAGCTTCTGATATTAATCAATTTGATACAGCATTTATATCAGGAATCACCCAATATTTTGCCCATAATGTCATTCGGAAATAAATTTTTTTGATTTTCAACTTAGGTGTGTTAAGATTTTGATTGATGGCTATAACTGTATGATAGAACAGTACATTGAGTGAGAAAAAAACGATAGATTTAATTGTTTTTTTTTGATAATCGTTTGGTTTTCAATATTGATACCTGTTAATCAACTTTCAATATAGTCATTCCAGCTCTAAGTCTGAATACCGGATGTTTATTGTCGGTACGTATTTCGAACTTTTCTTCATCAGAAAATCGAGTCTTGAAGAAAACATTATAAGCTGCGGGGAATGGAGCAAGTAGCTTTTGATGCGCCTGTGGAGGAAGTGCAATTCCCATGATATCGCAATATCCAGTTTCTTTCCAGACAATGTCGGTAACCATGTTTACAAATAATGAATCTGCCGATTCGTTTCTCAAAGTAATCCGCTTAAAATTGCGTTCGCTTGGGCGAAAGCTACTTTCCGAATCCGAGGCCCAGGATATACATGAATAGACAAAATATTTGCAAACATCGCCAAGGTTTCGTCCAGTGCGGTGTTTGCGCATATCGTGCTGTCGGCCAATACTCAATGAGTCGGTTAAATAACGGGTATTGGTGCAGCCACCAAAACAAATGATGACTGCCAATATTATTGATAGGAAGATATTTCTGTTCATTAAATTTGTGAATAGTCGGTTGGTACGAGGAATTTCTTGCGGACTTTGCTCACTGTATCGGCATAAATTGCTTTGCCCGACATTGCTTTCCATTCCGGACTTTCTCCGAATTTTTTCCAGTTTGCTTCCCTTTGTTCCATATTGGTAAACCAAAGCATGTACATTAACGCAGGCATAAGCTTGCCTGCCAGTATTTTACCGAAAAATACAGGATGAAGTCCTACTTTTTCAAACAATGGCAATTCCTCGTCATTGAACATGTTGATCTTTCGCCGGGCGGCATCTTCGTTGTAACTTTCATAGGTACGTAGTTCCAGCAATCCCCTGTTTTTCTCCGGAAATTTCAACTTTGGAATTCCGTCAAAAGCTTCCATCAGATAAGTTTCGAAGCGTTCGAAAACTGGTTTCGAAGCAGGTAATTCGAAATAGGATTTGGCTGCTGCCAGGTAATCTTTGTCGGTTGAAAGTTCTTTTTGAAGTTTGAAATAGACTTCGGCAGACGGATAAACAAAAAGTGTATAAACCTTTGGTGGCTCTTCCTTATCGAGTTCTTCAAATGCCCCGAGTTTGATGCCTGACTTGCTGAATAAGGGCATTAAAGCTTCAGTCAAATAAGATTTTAGTGTGTTTTTAGCGCCGCCACCGGTTAACTGATAAACCCTGAATTCATAGAATTCGTTGTCTTGTGCCGGAAGGTTATTTGCATTTATTGAACTGCCTGTTACAGTTACTGCTGCCATAGCGGCTGTACCTTTTAAAAAATTTCGTCTTTGCATGATTGATGTTGATTTAGTTTGTCGAAAATAGCCATTTTTCAGGAAAGGAACATCGGAATATAAATAATTGGCATAAAAAAACTCCGAAGTAAAATTACTCCGGAGTTTTCAGTTGTTTTGAAAAATTCAAACCTCCAAGGTTTTAGAAACCTCATTCTTAATGGGTCTGTTGGGATTACAAATCCACAGCACAAGCCGCCTTGAACTTCTGAGCATATCCTGATGAGTATGGGCAAATAGTTGAACTTGACAGGACCCAAATTCTTGCTGATCCACCCTTATACTTTCAGGTTTAATCAATGAACGAAAAAACTGGCACTCCGAAGTAATTTCACGCCACTCTGAAGATGTTTTACGCCATCGTAAATATGCTTCGGAGTGGTGTAGCGAATCATCCAAGTGGCGCAGCGAATCATCTGAAAGGCGAGCCAAAGCTTCCATGGTGCGGTTGAATCCATCGGATAAGTGTTCAACATGATCGGAATGCCGAACCAATGAAACGGAGTGACGGAAGAAATTACCAAACCAAGCTTTTCCGGATATGCGCTAAAACTCTCAACTTCTGGCGGTTTCTAATCCACCAATAACGGCAAATAAAAACAGCACCCATTTTTTTTTTCAGAAAAATGGGTGCTGTGGGTTTGTAGATAAGGCAATTGGCTGGGTTTAATTCTTTTTTACAATCAATTGTTTACGGGTTATCTTTTTGCCCTCGCTCACTTCAACAACATATACTCCTTCTTTAAGGTTGGATATGGGTATATTAAACTTGTTGCCTGCTTTTTGCGAACTATAAACCTGCACACCATAAGCATTGAACACCCGTACCGTAAAGATATTATTAAGTCTATTGTCTCTGTTTGCTTGATTAGTTGCAGAGGATTCTACTGCCATCCCAGGGGGCGGGGTCTGCCTCTGCTTGCAATGGTTCCCCCTGCATAGGATTTCCTGGAGAAGAAGAATTAATAAACCTAAGATTAGCAGACCATTCAACGCATGGGCTGAAATCTATCGTACTATACTCATAACAATTTCTTGCAGTAACCTCACCAGCAGTTCCATAAGGAGATGAAATTGTTACTGTATTTCCAATACCTGATTGGGGAGATGACATCCCGTTAATAAGAAGTCCGTTTGTGGTCTCCCAGATTATTGAAGCTCCTGAAGAAGCAGTTGCTGTAACAATAATGTCATTACAATTTAAGTAATCATATTCTTTTGAAAGAGAAACGAATGAATTGAATGTCCGTGTTAATGTTATTATATTACCACAAGAACTTGTTATAGTTGACGAAATTGTTGCATTACCCCCGGAAATACGGTTAACAGTAACTTGTATGGTATCTTGCCTATTTATTATTTGAAGATTTTCTGATACAGCCCAGGTGATTGTTGCCCCGGCAGGAAAATTGTTTATGGTAAATGTAGCACCGGAAGAACAGACGGTAGAAGGGCCGGAAATGGATGCCAACCGCATTAATGCATTTTGTACTGCGCATAGTGCATTTACTAATCCGTATCCCATATCATTTTGCCAAGTTCCATTTGTCCGTCCTGTTGTCGTAGTGTAGTTATATCCCCCTACTTTTTGGGCAGTTTGCTCAATAATATCTCTGACCTGCTGCCCTGTTAATGATGGATTAACAGATAATATTAGTGCTGCAACCCCTGCCACGTGGGGACATGCCGAAGAAGTACCATTAAACCAAACAGTATAATCATCGTTGGCGTAATCAGTTGTTAACAATGTGCCTCCACTTCGAGGATGTAAAGCTTTTTCGGTATTTAGATTGTACCCATCGTTTGCGGTTCTGTCTGTTGTTGGAATGAGCACTCCTGGTGCAACAATATCTAAGGTCGCCCCAAAATTACTTCCCCATCTAAACTCAGTATCACATGACGTTGGGCTTTTGCGCTGACCACATTGGCTCATAGCCCCAACGGCTAAAATATTAGGATTACTATTAGCCGGGTATTGTACTGCCCCATTATCATTACCTGTTGCAAATACAACAACGCAGCCTAAACTACCACGGCCGTTGGTTAAGGCATTGGTTATTGCATCGTCGATTAAGCTACTAATTAAAAGATCACTTCCCCATGAATTGCTAATAATATGTGCTCCATTTTGAACAGCCCAGTTAATACCATTCGCTAACTTCTGTTTGATATTTGGTGTTCCTGCATTCATAATATTGCTTACAGACATCAATCTGCAATTGGGCGCAACTCCTCTTATTCCGGCTGTATTTCCAACTGCCCCAATAATCCCGGCACAGGCTGTTCCGTGATCCCCCCGAATAATGCTTGGTGATGTACCATTTTCACCATCATAACTTAGAGAATGGATGTTAGCTTGTAGATCAGGATGATTTAATTGGATTCCCTCATCAACAACTGCCACATTTATATTTGATCCGGTCGATAAGTTCCAGGCATCACATGCTCTGATATCTATACCCGAATTTCCGCCGTATTGCCCCGTATTTCTCAAACCCCATTGCTGCGGGAAATAGGTGTCATTTACACAATTCAGGATGTTATCAAGCATTAAATCAGGTTCGGCATATTGAAATAAGTCGCTTTCGAAAAACTGATTGGCCAATTCCATTGCATTTTTGTCTGACACTTTTGTACAAGACAATACATACCATAACGGCATAAAATCATCTTGCTTTACAATGATGCTATTGGTTTGTTTTGCATATTGTTCCATAATCGCAACATCAGCGGTTGATTTTAGTTTCACATAAAAGAAATTAGTTAAGCCAATCTTTTTGCAGCTTGCCGACTTAAAATATGGTGAAACTATTTGTACGCTTCTGTTTTGTTTTAATGCTGTTACCTTTTCGTTGTATATTGCTTTGGCAGTATTCTCTCCAAGCTTTAGTTCAGCCCAATAAAAGTCCTCAGATAAGTTTAACTTTTGCTTCATTTTATCCGACAATCTTTCTTTTTTGAACGTTCCCTCACCAACTCTAAGTAAATTGGCATTTTTTGCCTCATCACCAGTTACCGAAACAAAAACAAAATCGGTGTTTAATTCTAAAAACTACTTTTCGGTTTTGTAATAATAGTAATATTTGCTACTCTCATTTTGGGCAAAACCATATATTGCCATGAATACAAGCAGGTATAGTAACGTAATATGTTTTCTCATAATTTAAAAATTTATTCGTTTATTTTAGTTACTTCAAATTTAACGATAGCTTCCGTTGGAAGCTTGTTGATGATAATACCATAGCAGAAGCTACCTGCTGGTAGAGTCAGATTGTGAAAGATATCCAGTTTGTATAAATATGAATAATTTCCCATTTTGATAAACTTGTGCTCTAACTTAGCAATACCTCTTGTATAAAAGTTTTCACCTGCAAGGACATCATACTTTGTAAAGTCAATGTTCTGTAATGATGTAATCTGTGCTATTAAATCTTTGGAAAATATTTTTTCAAAAGTGTCCTGATTACGAATAATTACAGTTTCTCCGGGTTTTAAATTATATCCCATGGACAAGGTTGGAAATTCCTTAACAACCAGATTATTGTCATTATTTTCGTCTTTTTCGCACCCTGCCCCCATTAAACTTAGGAACAGGAAAATAAAACTGATTTTAAAAAGTGTTGTTTTCATGTTTTTATTTTTTTGTAAATGAATTTGTTTTTTGAGTAAATCGAAATTGTGAAGGTGGTGGTCGTTCCATGTTTTGGTTTTTAGTGTGATTAGTGAATGAATAAACATATAGTGAAGATTACAGATACCACCCAAAGGTTGCGTTGGC
>JAUYMU010000108.1 GCA_030698405.1 Bacteroidota bacterium | reverse complement strand
GCGTAATCCACTAAAAAAAGAAAGATCATTATAAACAATTGTATTACAGATATATATGTCAATCTTAGAGGTAGGTAATCGAATTTTGTCACTCTATAAACCCATGTGGATCAAGAAATTTTTCCTCCGAAATGTTAGTCAATAACTAAAAACTAAAAAAATGATGAACGATTACTCCTGGGGTTGGGGCATTGGCTGGGGAGCCTGGATTCTTGCACTTGCTGTTATTTTCGTTTACTTCTTTTTTTTATACCGCAAACGCAGAAGTTAAATCCTGTTTTTTAATCCAGCATATCATTCTTATTTTCAACACTATTTAAAAACACCAGAGGTGTTTAAAGAGAACTATAATACTACAGTTCTCCAAAATTCGCGTACTCTAATTTTCAACCCAAAACGATAAATTTCCAACAAGCTTCCATTGGTTATTGTTCAAATCTTGCGGTATCCAAAGCTGTAAAATGACACGTTCGTGCTATTGACATTAAATAACCATTTCACTAAATTTCATAAGTTATTATCAACAACAAATTGTACAAATTATGGCACTCATCAAAGTTGAACGTTTCCTTCACCATCCCGATTGTGAAATTAGCAGGGTTTACATAAATGGTGAATACTTCTGTTTCAGTATAGAAGACGCTTTTCGCACTACAAAAATAAAGGGCGAAACCTGCATACCATATGGAACCTATCCTTTGGCAACACGCTGGTCGCCCCGATTTTCAAAAACATACAACCACGATATGATTTGGGTGCAAAACGTACCTGATTTCGAATTCATTCTAATTCACTGGGGTAATACCATCAGTGATACGGAAGGATGTCTGATTATCGGTGATAAAATTGGCGTTGTTAACCAGAAAGATGCAGTGCTCAATTCAAGGGCTACCTATCAGAAGTTTTACGCCAGGGTAATAAATCAAATTAAAGCTGGCGGACAAAGTATAGAATACAGTAAAATATAGTCAGCCAGATAATTATCGAACAATTTTACTAAAATGGTTTTTACATATTAATTTTAACAAAGGAGGTTACTATGGATGAATTTATTCGCAGAAGACTAACAATGGGTTGGCTGCCGGATTTTCCTGATTTCAGAGATCTCACCGTTGATCAGGAAAATGTATCAACCCGCCTGAAGGGACTCGGGCAGAATGATTCGATTAAGGAAATGCTTTCAAAAACTGGTGCATCAGTTACCGCAAAAGCCACAATTCCTAAATCGGTTTCACTGCTCAGTTGGTTTCCACCTATCGAAGATCAGGGCTCAATCGGCTCATGCACTGCAAATGCCGGTGTTGGGTTGGTCGAATATTTTGAACGCCGCGCATTTGGAAAACACATTGATGCTTCGCGTTTGTTCCTCTACAAAGCTACCCGAAACCTTATGCATGAGACTGGCGATACCGGCGCATTTCTGCGGACAACCATGGGTGCATTGGTGCTTTTTGGTGTTCCGCCAGAAGAATACTGGCCTTATGACGTTGCAAAATTCGACAATGAACCAACTGCATTTTGCTATGCCTTTGCCCAGAACTATCAGCCCATGAGCTATTACCGGCTCGACCCTTCAGGAACAACCCGGACTGAGTTGCTGAACCGCATCAAAACCAACCTTGCTTCCGGACTTCCTTCCATGTTCGGATTTACAGTTTACAGCTCCATTGCTCAGGCTGGGAACAATGGGGGTAAAATCCCCTACCCGACCAAAGGAGATAGGATTGAAGGCGGACATGCCATTGTTGCCGCCGGCTACGACGACAAAATGAAAATTAAAAACACAAATCTTGGCGGTGTGGAAACAACTGGCGCACTGCTTATCCGAAACTCCTGGGGAACCGGGTGGGGCGACAACGGTTATGGCTGGCTGCCTTACGAGTATGTACTTAAAGGCCTTGCAGTTGACTGGTGGTCACTACTAAAAAATGAATGGGTTGATACAGGACATTTTAAACCATAAAACAAACGATCATGAATTTTATATTAAAAGGGAATCTTTGCGGTTTTCTATGTGACGATTGTCGCGAACCGCTTTCCGGAATGGAGGTACTTCTCTACCTGCCCTGGCAAAAAGAGAATGTTGTTAGCCATGTCGTTGCCGATACAAAAGACACGTTTCGCCTCGTAACCAAGGAAGAAGCCGCAGCCAGAAAAGATCTGCTGATAGCAACTGCTAAAACCGATTCAAAAGGCAATTATGAATTTGTATTGAACGAAAAGTACAGTCAAACAGCATTTGATATTGATTTTACCTGCGGAACTGTACCCGGGGGCCCTCCGAAACCTCCGCGCAAAGAACTTCTGCAATTTCATCTTACTACTATTTTCCCGCAATGGAGAATTGACAGGCAAGAGGAAAGTTATTCTTTCCTTTGGAACTATTGTATCACCGATAAATGGTGGTGTTACATAAGAGGGAATTATTTTGACGCATGGGTAATTTGCGGACACATGTTGGTATGCGGAACAAAAACGCCTATCCCTGGTGTAAAAATAACAGCAATGGATGCAGATTTCATTTCTGATGACAATCTGGGCAGCGCTGTCACAGATTCTAACGGACATTTCAGGATAGATTATACATCAGCCGATTTCAAGAAAACACTTTTATCTCCATTGATTAACATTGAAACAGATCCGGGATTCCCTCCAACATTTAAGAGTGGGCCTGATGTTTATTTCAAATATGAATACAATGGCGTTGGCATTCAGGGTGAAACGTCTTCAGACAGAAGAAAAAATGTTGGTTACTGCCTGTGTGTTAGCCTGTGTCTGAAAGAAATTGTTGTACCCGATCCCGGAATTCCTGCTTCATTCACAAAAATCGGAAACAATGGCAATCACTTTATCAACGAAGTAGTTGCAAGTGGAAATCCAAATGTAATTGCATTGGCTTCAGGAAAAACTCCAGCCGGACATGCATTTTACAGCTGCATAAAATTGCGTGGCAACTTAAGTCAAAAACTGAACGGCACAGCAATGGAATACAGTTTTGAAACCATTGAAACTTCAGGCGCTGGCGGTGTTGAAATAGGTTCATGGAAAAAAGTTATGGCCCCTCAAATGTGCGAAGCTGAAATTGGTACGTTTTTTACTCTGACAGGCGATCCAATGAATCCAATTTCAATTGTACCTTATAAAGTTGGCAATGTAAGTGGAGGGGTGGATGCAGGTGGATGGATAGCTGTTCCGCAGGCATCAAATTTTTCGCCAAATATAAACGGTGAATTATTAGGCCTGAATACAACTGTTCTAAATGGTGCCACTGTAAATATGGCAGGGTTGGTACAAGGTCAATCCACAACTACCAGAGCTCCGCTTCAGGAAAACAGATTCTTTAAAATCCGGATGATCAAACGCGAGGCAGGTAATCCGCTCTCTGAAATAATTGCCGGCGTTTCCAATCCAATTGCAATGTTCAATACGGTATATCAAAATGTACCACAATTTGGATCGTGGATGCCACAGGTTTCAAGTGAAATGGGAGTAGCCTGTGTTGATATTCAGGAATTAATCGGAGGTGGCGGAGGCACAGGTTGCACTCCTATAACCAATGCACTGCATTTTAATTATACTGCAGCTAATCCAAATATGGGAGCAGTTAGCTTGACTTTATACGGACCTGACGGACCATTTTCTATTCAAAATGTTACACCGGTAGGATCGGTGCCCGAAACATTTGGTACGGCGACTGAATTGCATAATCCAGCTTTGTTTCCTGTTGGCTCGTTAAAAAAATGTGCTTACACAGTTTATCTGACAGTAGAATTAAAACTCACAAACGGTGAAGGTCAGCATTCTAACATTCATGATTGGTTATCGTTTTGTAAAAGTTAAGTAAATTGTATTTACTGCTGGCATACTAATTCAAGCCCAATAAGAATTTAAAATCTTATTGGGCTTTTTCTGCAAAATGACACGTTCGTGCTATTGACAGATCTCAACTGTTAAAGTAAATTTATCGAATTCAGTGTGTTTGAGAATTTAACTGCCGATAGAATATGGACAAACATGAATTTGATATTATTCCTTTTAAGGCATTCGATGGTTTTGAATGTAATTTATGGCGGTTAAAACACATTCGCTCCAAACATCGCGGACCGGTAATGCTGGTGCATGGTGCAGGCGTTCGGGCCAATATTTTTAATCCGCCGAACGAAGTTAATTTGCTGGACATGCTTGCCGAGGCCGGTTACGATGTATTTCTCGAAAACTGGCGTGCAAGTACTGAATTTCCGGCCAATAAATGGGATTTGGATGTAGTTGCAAAGAACGACCATCCGGCTGCCATTCAAAAGGTATGTGAAGTAAGTGGCGTCAAACAATGCAAAGCAATTATTCATTGTCAGGGTTCCACCAGTTTTATGATTTCGGCCATCGAAGGTCTGGTTCCACAAGTTAAAACTATTGTCACAAATGCAGTTTCGCTTCATCCTGTTGTGCCTTCGTGGTCGCGTGTCAAATTGGATGTAGTTCTTGAAATTGCTGGTTTGATGACCGATTATCTCAATCCACGGTGGGGAGACGATGCTCCTGATTTTCGTGCGAAGTTCTTCAGGGCTTTGGTACTTGCCACCCATTTCGAAAAGGATACCAACGTCGGAAAATTTGTAAGTTTTACTTACGGCGCAGGCTTTCCGGCGTTGTGGGAGTTGGAAAACCTCAGCGATAAAACCATGGACTGGATCAGAAATGAATTTGGTCCGGTGCCGGTACATTTTTTTCGGCACATACGGAAAGGTGTGCACAAAGGATCGTTGGTTTCGGTTGATGGAGCCAAACACTATGCTGAAAAAATTCCTGCAACCGATGCGCGTTTTGTTTTTTTCGCCGGAAAGCTCAACAAATGTTTCAGGAGTGAAAGTCAGGTAAATTCGTTTGACTATTTCAACCGATTAAAACCTGATTTCCATAAGTTATACGTGTATGACACGTATAGTCATCTGGATATATTTCTTGGGAAGAATGCACACAAAGATATTTTTCCGGTAATGATTGATGAATTGAATACATAAACACATAACGCTATGTCAGTATCAAAACGAATTAAAGATTACGAAGGCCGGTATTCCATGGTTGACGGGATCACCTTTAAACTACCGGTGGGTGCCACCCAATCGCCCGCTATTATGGCTGGTTTTTTATGCGACTACGAAAAAGCAAAAGCCATTTTGCCCGGTAATGAATTGCATCCGGTAAAAGCATTTGGCAAAGCTGTTTTCATGGTAACGGTGATCGACTATCGTGTCACCACCATTGGCAAATACATCGAATACAGCATTGCATTGGCGGTGACCCGCGGCAGCAAACCAGCTCCGCCAATGCTTCCGGCCATGATGATGAAAACATACAAAACCGGACAGTTCATTCTGGATCTTCCGGTCAGTTCCGAAGTATCGGTTAAAGGTGGAAAAGGAATCTGGGGAATGCCCAAACACAAGGCAAATCTCGATTTTATTATTACTGATAATCAGGTTACTTCGCAATACGAAAAAGACGGGCAGTTTGCTTTCAGGATTGAAATTGACAAACCGAAGAAGACCAACTTTCCGATCAACCTTAGTGCGATCAACTACAGTCATTTCCGGAATATGCTGATGGCTTCGTACATTCATTTTAAATCGAAAGCCGGAATCAGATTTGGAAAAAGTGCGACCGGACGATTGTTTATTGGCGACCATCCACGGACCAAATTCCTAAAGGATTTGCAAATTGAAAGCAAACCATTTTTCACAATATACATGCCCGAAACCACTGGCATTCTGGATGATCATTTTGAATGTTGGTTTATGACTTACGAAAATAAACCCGAAAAAGTCACTCCTGAAGGATTTGAAAGTGTGTTCAACCTGGGACTCAACGAAGATTGGCTGGAAACGCCATCGATCACCGATTACGAAAAATTCAGAATTTAAAACTACTTCGCCATGAAACTTAAACAAACACTGCTCGATATCAATAACGCGTACATCTTTTTTTGCTCGTCTATTTACCTCGGAATGTTCTGGACGCTTCACTTTTTCTTTTTCCCGAACTACCCAACCAAGCTGAATGTAAGCAATTATTACGATGCGATTATTCCGCAAACCGATACGGCCACGAAGTTTTTCTTTATCTCCATCCCGATCATGGCAGTTGCATTGGTAATCATGTTGATTTTGGAATGGAAAACCAGGTTCCGCTGGATTCCGCTGGCGTGGATTCCCGGATTGCTCGTTCCGGTGGTGACACAGCAGAAGTTTATTGAAGACATCAACGACCAATTTAAGGCTGGAGTAACTGATCAGGCTGTACTTCAGGAATTATTGAAAGACTGGATGTTTTATAATGATGTGAGGTTTTACATTCTTGCAGTAATGTGGGGCATCACCATGTATTATTTTATCGCCAAAGCGCGTAAACCGTAACTTATGAAAAAATTTATCCGGCTCATTATTTTGCTGATTTCGGTTGCCACTTTGTTTTCAGGCGCCATGCAGGCAATAGCGCCAGCCTTTGTGCTAAATTTTGTAGGCGCTGAAATTAACACAACCTCTAAACAATTATTTGCAACAATCGGCATGTTCATGTTTCTGTTTGGCGGAATGATGATTCATGCTTTGTACCACGTGGAGAACAACCGGGTCGTGGTAATTTGGTCGGGCTTACAAAAATTAGGCGCTTCCGTGGCTGTTTTTATCGGCATTTTTAATGGAACATTTATTCTGCTTGCAGCCGGAGTAGCCGTGTTTGATTTATTCTCGGCACTCCTTTTTTTCTATTATTTAAAAACCCTTAAAAGCGATGCGACTGGCTAATTACTTTTTCTATTATTCCTACATCGGGTTGGTAATTGTTGCCGGTTTCTGGGGAGCATTTATTTATCCTGAATTTGATTACCGGCTGTTATTTAATTTGGAAACAAACACTTTAACCGACTTTCAGCGCATCAATCTATTGAGCCAGTATAGGTTTTTGAGAGCCATTGAGTTGGGGTTCGGCATTTTCGCCATCCTGTATGTGAAGAGCATTTTCAGCAAAAAGGAGTTCAACCGGCTATTCATTTTCATCATGGGTGCCGGAGTTCTTTCCAGAACAATGTCGATCGTAATGGACGGAATCCCAAGTTGGATGATGCTTTTTTTCCTTGCTTTTGAATTGGTGGGTGTAGTGGTCATCTATTTTTATTCACGAAAACTGGTCGTGCAAAATGTCATCGCCTAAAAACATTATTGCTGAAGTAAATTCTGCCGGAATCAAACGTTCGCTGATTTTGGCAGGTGGCGGTGCGCGCCTTGCCTATCAAGCCGGTGTTATTAAGGCGCTGGAAGAAGAGGGCTTCAGCTTCAGTCATTTTGATGGCACTTCAGGAGGAATTTTTAATACAGCCATGCTTAGCTCCGGAATTGAAGCAAAAGACATGGGTATCCGCTGGCGAAAAGTAAATGTGATGCATTTTTCGTCGCTGCTACCATTTAAAAGCTATTTCTCTAAAAAAACATTTGCAGCCTTTGGCGATGCCGACGGAATGATCAACAAAGTATATCCCACGCTGGGAATTGATGTGGCAAAAATGAACGCCAACACTGCGATTGATGCCACTTTTAACGTGTGCAATTTCTCAAAAAAAACCATTGAAGTTTTTTCAAACCGAAACGTTACACTGCAGCATTTGGTGGCGGGAATGTCGCTGCCCATTTTTATGCCGGCAATTGAAATTAACGGCGATTGGTACACCGATGCAGTGTGGATTAAAGATGCCAATATCACCGAAGCCCTGAAACGAAACGTAAACGAAATCTGGTTGGTTTGGGCCATCGGCAACTCGCACGAATTTTTAAACGGCACATTTAATCAGTATGTGCACATGATTGAAATTAGCGCCAATGGCGGTTTACTGCTTGAACTGGAACAAATAGAAAAACTTAACAGCGGAAAAAACGATTCTGAAAAAACGATTCTTCATGTCATAAAACCTGAATTTCCATTGCCATTGGATCCTGATTTAATGTTCAACAAAATCAATGCTGACGAATTGATCAACCGTGGTTATGCCGATGCAAAAAGTTATCTGCAACGAAAAACCGAACAGGGAGTTGCGCCCGATTACAAAGCTTCGATGATGAATGAACCCGGATCGGTTCTGGTTTTCAGATCACTATTTTCAGGATTGATAGACTGGAAAAACAAACTGACCGATTTTTCGCTGAACGTTAATTTCAATTTCAGAATTGTACACCGGGAATTGGTTTTGCGTGCTTTTGTGTCCGTTTCGTTTGAAAACAGTGAATACCGGATTTCAACTTACAACAATCAAGTAATGATCAGTCAGACCGAACAGATTTTAACACTAGAATGTGATTTCGTTTTTGAAGATCAAATCCAGCATTTGCAATGCGAGCTCGATTTGAACAGTCAGTATGATTTATTACTGGGCATGGAATTTAAAAAAGCCCGTTGCTCCATTACCTGTAAAAATTTGCCAAAGCCAATTTCAGCAATATTAAAGCAAAACGCATGGATTCGGATTAAAAACGTCCCTTTCGTTCATGTGAGCAGCAGCAGCGGTTTGTTTGGTAAATGGAAAGAAAAATTCAGGATTCTGAAGGAAGTGTACGGAGAATAATAAACGGTTATTCAAATTCAAACCCGATGGGTTTAAAATAAACGATATGGCGACATCAAAAAAATACATTCAGCCGAAGATGGTCAACTGGTACGACACCAAGCAGTTGGCGGCAACCGGATTACGATCTGTAATTTCGGGTCAGTTCGGTCATTTTGCCGATAAGCGTGAGATACAGGCAGCCTTGAAACCTCAGGCAAAAGCCATCAGTTTTGGCGATGAAACTGAACTTTGGATCGACTATGTTTCCGATACCGGCGATGGGTTCAACTCAACCTTTTCGATTGCAAAACTGGTTTCAGAAAAAAACCTGAAACTCGCTTTAAAGAAAGATTACGAGGGTGAAAATCAAGCTGAAAACATTGATTTTTACAAAGAAGGAGTTATAACCAAACCCGGAGATTTAATCATATTTGGAGGCGATCAGGTGTATCCAACGCCAGAAATGAAGGAATACGATAATCGTTTCAAAATTCCGTTTGGCACAGCAAATCCCTGTATCGACAAATCCGATAAAAACAACCATCCAAAAATGTTTGCCATTCCCGGTAATCACGATTGGTACGATGGATTGGGAAATTTCATCAGCCTTTTTTGCCAGAAACGGCTGATTGGCAATTGGCAAACGGTACAGGAAAGAAGCTATTTTGCCATTGAACTGCCATACAATTACTGGATTTTTGGAATCGATGTTCAACTGAACTCGGATATCGACCAGCCGCAAAAGGAGTATTTTCAGCAAATTGCCATAAACCGGATGAAGGATGGCGACAAGGTAATCCTCTGTACTGCCGAGCCTGCCTGGGTATATCATGAGTTGTACAGGGAAAACGAATCATACAAACGCCTGAAATATTTCGAACAACTATATATTACTGAAGATGCCTACGGGTTAATCGGGAAAAAATTTAAGCTCGTTGCCACCATAACCGGCGATTTGCATCATTTTTCACATTACGAAGAGCAGAAAGAAGGATATACCAACCACCTGATTACCGCCGGGGGCGGAGGCGCTTTTCTGCATCCGACACATTTGTTGCCCGACAAATTGACCAAAATGGCAACAACAGATTTTTCATTCCAAAGAAGCGCACTAAAAAATGATCCTGAACTTAAAGCAGTTTTCCCTTCAAAAAGTGATTCGCGGAAACTCTCCTTTCTGAACTTCGCATTTCCATGGTTCAATAAAGAGTTCGTACTTTTCCTTTCGTTTGTTGAATTGATGTTAACATGGATCCTGCAAGGCACAACTTATTACGATACAAAAGGAACATTTGTAAAACAGCTGGCGAACGCAGCCGATTTAAGTCAATCTTTTTCCATCATTTTTAAAACCCTGATTAACCACCCGCTTTTTATCTTGATCAGTTTCATTTTGATTTTTGGGTGCATGAAATTTTCCGATACCAAACGGATCAAACGTTTAAATTTATTTATGGGTCTGCCACACGGCATTGTTCAATGGTTCAACCTGATGTTTTGGCTCAGCGTGTTTGCAGAATTTCTCTACCCCTTCTTTCCTGAAGGTCAACAATTGCTTTTCATCATTTCCACTACTCTGGCGGCAGCGCTGGCCGGAGGAATAGTAGGTGGTTTTATTTTCGGTATCTACCTCTGGTTTGGTGTTTATCTCCTGAAAGTAAATCTGGACGAAGGTTTTTCCTCGCTCGCCCTTCAGCATTATAAAAATTTTCTGCGCCTGCACATTACCAAAGATCAGCTCACCATTTATCCGGTTGGGGTTGATCGTGTTACAACCAACTGGAAACAATCCGGAGAAGGTGACTCTCTGAAATTTGAAGGAAAATTTCCTGATTGTCACTTAATTGAACCGCCAATAATTATTAAAAACACATAACATGAAACGATTATCAAAACCAATTACCGCGTTAAGATCGCACTATCAATTTGTCATCGTAGGTTCCGGATATGGCGGAAGCATTGCTGCCTCGCGCCTTTCACGTGCCGGATTGCAAGTCTGTCTTCTGGAAAAAGGGAAAGAATTCCGGCCAGGCGAATATCCGTGGGATTTGGACGATGCTGCCAAAGAAATGCAGGTGAATACCGACAAAAAACAAATCGGTAGCAAAACTGGTTTGTACGAATTTTACATGGGCAAAGAAATGACTGTGTTCAAAGGATGCGGATTGGGCGGCACTTCCAATGTAAACGCCAATGTTTCCATTGAGCCTGAACCGCGCGTTTTTGATGATGTACGCTGGCCGGAAGCCATCCGGAATGAAATGCAAACCTTAAAAGATGGTTTTGACAAAGCACGAAAGATGCTAAAACCAAGTCCTTATCCTGAAGGTCAGTCCGGTTATCCTGAACTGGCTAAAACCAGGGGAATGAAAACTTCCGCAGCAGCGATGAAAGAAGAATTCAGGTATCTCGACCTGAATGTGAATTTCGAATACGACAACCAACCGAACCATGTGGGAGTGGAGCAGAAGAAATGCAACAACTGTGGTGATTGTGTTACGGGTTGCAACCATCATGCAAAAAATACACTGATCATGAACTATCTGCCAGATGCGGTGAATCATGGCGCTGAAATATTTTGTGAAACCGGCGTAAAATACCTGGAACGCAAGGACAACAAATGGCTGGTTTACTTCGACCTTTACAATGTTGGACGCGAAAAATTTGACGCTCCGCCACTTTGTATTACTGCTGACAATGTGATTTTATCGGCAGGCGCTCTGGGAAGTACCGAAATACTGTTGCGCTCGCGTGAAAAAGGTCTGAATGTTTCGCCCTTGCTGGGGAAAAAGTTCACCGGAAATGGCGATGTGCTTGGTTTTGGCTATAACAACGATGTGAAAATGAATGGCATCGGTTTGGGAAAGCGTTACGACGATGTGGACAAAGAACCTGTTGGTCCGTGCATCACATCCATCATCGACATGCGCAACAAAGAGGTTCTTGATGAAGGAATGACACTGGAAGAAGGAAGCATTCCGGCGCCTGTCGCACCATTGCTTACAACTGCATTTATATCGCTCTCGAGGTTGCTGGGCAAAGATACGGATAACGGCCATCAGGATTGGGTAGATGAAAAAAAACGGGAAAGTGTGAGTTTATTGAAAGGCGCTTATCATGGCGCATTAAATCATACGCAGGTATATTTGGTAATGACGCACGATGATGGAAACGGCTCGATGCACCTGGATAAAGACAGACTGGAAATTAGCTGGCCTGATGTGGGCAAGCAGGCAATTTTCAAAAAAGTAAACGGAAAACTTCAGGAAGCCACCAAAGCTTTGGGCGGAACATATATGCCAAATCCGCAATGGAACAAGCAATTGGATTACGATATGGTAACTGTTCATCCACTTGGCGGTTGCGTAATGGGCGACGATGCTGCTACCGGTGTAACCAATCATGTTGGTCAGGTTTACAGCAATTCCTCCGGAAACGATCTTCATGAAGGTTTATTTGTAATGGATGGCGCCATCATTCCGCGTCCGCTGGGCACCAATCCGCTGCTTACAATTTCCGCATTGGCCGAACGAAATAGCAAACTGATCGTTGAAACCAATCAGAAAACACTGAGCTACGATTTTCAATCCGTAACAAAATCACCACTTAAAAATAACGAAGCCGGGGTTTCTTTTACCGAAACCATGCGCGGTTTTATTTCCCTGAATGAAAAATCGGATTACAAAAAAGCATACACCGAAGGAAAGAAAAACAAATCGCCCTTCGATTTCACACTGACCATTCAATCGCAGGATGTGGAAGCCTTCTCCTCTGATAGCAATCACAAGGCTGAATTGATTGGAACGGTGAATTGTCCTGCCTTGTCGAAGTATCCGATTACTGCCATTGATGGCGTGTTCAATCTCTTTGTAAAAGAAGATGCCGAAGGGATCGTAAAACTGATGAAATACGGAATGAAGCTAATCACGTATGAAGGAGCGAGCTTCTATTTCTTCGGATATAAAGAAATAAAAGACGACAAAGGTTTCGATATGTGGAGCGACACCACTACCCTGTTTATCACTGTTTATGAAGGACTTGACGACCAAAGCCCTGTAAAAGGGAAAGGAATGCTGAAAATTGCAATTGGCGATTTCATCAAGCAACTTCGAACCATGAAAGCCATCAACGCAGAAAGCACAAAAGAGTCGTTGAGCGCTATCTCTAAATTTGGAAAACTCTTTGCCGGTAATGTTTGGGACACTTATTTTTAAAAATTCATTCATTAAAAATCATATCTATGCCAGCAATAATTGAAGGATTCAGCGAAGTATTTGAGATTTTGAAAGGCTTAGCTTCAGGAGTAAAAACCGCCATTCAAATTCCTGAAAATCAAAGGAAGGAAATGAGAGATTCCCTTGCCGACACTGCCGAACTCATTGACGAAACATTGACCATTTTGAAACAACATTTGACCAGTGTAATTTCGGAATTGAGATTTGGCGATCGTCAGCGAGCCAAACAAATGATTTATGAATTGGGAAGTTTTCAGGGTTGGGAAGATAAATACCGTCGGTTTCAACTGTGCGAATCACTTCATCTTGCTGCTCATAAACTTGAAGACAAAGGTTTGTATAAACTTCTCAATAACATTTCTTTTCATCATCCTGAAATCATTCAACAGCGCATGTTTGATTATATCGGCGGTGAAGTGAATGCAGCGAAATCGGTTGGAACCATGCTTCAGAATTTAACACCACTTGCCGATTCTGTCGATTCTGATTTTGAAATGGTCGTGAAAAACCTGGAAGAAGCCCGAAATGAAGTTGGCAAATGGCGACAGGCTTTTATCGATTTGGAAATGGAAATCAGGAATTCAATTTAACGACATTTATAAAACTGACTGGGTGACTCGAAAGTCACACAGTCAGTCACATCTTCTGTTCGCAAAACTTCAGAACACAAACGCTCAAAAAAGCAATTCTCTCCGCATGCCAGCGAGGCCTGAGCCTGTCGAAGGCCGGGTATTCCATCATTGCTCCCTTCGATAAAAACTCAGGGAGCGTCGCTTTTGTGAGCAGTTGTAGCCATGAAACAATACCGATGACAAACCTGCTGCCTATAGAAGGCGGGTCAATCAAAAGAGTATTGCAATAAATTTAAACAGTGAAATCAAATTCGAATTCTTCAATCTGCCAATTAATGTTTTATTTCATGCGATATCGATAAAAAATAGACAACTTAGCCGAATTGGTTTAAGCAGACAAGATGAGAAATTTCGCAATTGTATTAATCACTTTTTTGTATCTATTTGGTTGTAAAAATGACGATCAACCGTCACCTATACCCAAACTTCAGAATTGCGCCATAGAATATCTATATTTTTCTGACGATTACAGATTTGCAGGTAACACAATCAATTTTCCACCAAATGATGCATTGAAAACAATTTGTTCCTATGAGTATCAAAATGACAAGATCGTAAAAGTGACCGGCGGATTTTTACGAGTTCCATCCGGCTCTAATTTTTCCAATTTTGTATTTTCCGAAGATGTTTCTGATTCGATAGTTTACTCCGGAAATAATATATATGTCTTTACAAAATACACCAATTTGCCATCTTCAAACTCTGGCAATCCAATCACTTACACTCTTGATTCGGATGACAAAATTCAAAAGTTAACGCTGAGCAATGGCTTTGATACTAGTTTCGAGGTCAATTATTCCTATTCTAAAAATGAAATCACAGAGAAAAACAAGAATGGAGTTATCTTTCGGAAGTTTTATATGGAAGGGAATAATTTAGTGAGGATCGTAAAACAGAGTTTTGATTTACAAGGGAATATAATTCGCAAAGAAGAAATTCTTTTTCAGGAATATGATACCAATCCTAATCCTTTTAAAAATAAATACCACATTTTAGGGGCATTTTATCGTGCATTTTCGAAAAATAATTACAAAAAAACGACTAAACTGGTATATACAATTTTAGTAGATGGCTCATTTGGTCTTATTTCTACATCCCAGTTTTCAATGCCAATAATTTATGATGACAGAGGTTATCCTCTTTTTGGGACGTATGAATGAATTACTTTAATGAAACAATCCTAAAGTGTTTTCAAATTCATTTCCGAAAATCTGCAGAAAAAATAAACGCCCAAGCCCCCGCCATCCTTACCGGACAACGAGGGCTTGTTTATTTTAAAAGTCCGGGCGCGACTCAAAGTCGCACTCGGACTTACTTGCCAAATAATTATACTCCCAATTTATTCCTTCTGATCTGCTCTGCAGAAGTGAAATTGTTTTTCACTACGTGGCCTTTCAGCGGAACAATTTTTTCGTGGATCGCGTCGATCATCCATTCAGCACAAGGGAAGAATGAATCTTCAAGCTCGTAAGCCGGAGTAATCCAGTTGCGCGAACCAACCACTACCGGTGGAGCGTCCAGATCGTCGAAAGCCAGTTCTGAAATGGTTTGTGCCATTTCTTTCATGAACGAACCACGTGATGAAGCGTCGCCAGAAATAACAATGCGACCGGTCTTTTTTACTGAAGCCAAAACAGGTTCGTAGTTAAACGGACTCAAACTTCGTGCATCAATCACCTCAGCCGACATGCCGTATTTTTCCTGAAGAATGTCAGCAGCTTCGATTGCACGGTACAAAGTTGCACCGATGGTCAGGATGGTTACGTCTTTTCCTTCGCGTTTGATATCCGGTTCGCCAATGGCAATTTCGTAATAACCTTCAGGAACACCTCCTTTGTGAAACATTTCGCCCATATCGTACAAACGCTGGCTTTCGAAGAAAACCACAGGATCGGTTCCCTGCAAAGCCGCATTCATCAAACCTTTGGCATCATAAGGAGTAGCAGGGAAAACGACTTTCAATCCCGGAATCTGGGCAGTCAAAGCTGTCCAGTCCTGCGAGTGCTGAGCGCCGTATTTAGAACCTACCGAAACGCGCAACACCACCGGCATTTTAATCACATTTCCGCTCATGGCCTGCCATTTCGGAAGCTGGTTGAACACCTGATCGCCGCAACGTCCGAGGAAATCGCAATACATGATTTCAGGAATCACACGACCGCCACACATGGCGTAACCAATGGCTGTTCCAACAATTGCAGCTTCGGCAATCGGGGAGTTGAACAAACGGTGATAAGGAAGCGCTTCTGTCAGGCCGCGGTACACAGCAAACGCGCCGCCCCAGTCGCGGTTCTCTTCTCCGTAGGCGATCAAAGTCGGATCTTTGTAGAAACGATCGGCAATGGCTTCGAAAATACCGTCGCGGTATGCGTAGGTTTTTATTTTGGAGTGCGCTTTGCCATTTTCGTCAAATGCAAAACGTTCTTTTTTAGCTAGTTGCTGCACACGCAGATTCTCAGCCAATGGGTGATTTACATCCGGAGCACGATCATCCATGCGGTCAACCGACTCGTTGCCAAACATCATTTCGCCAATCAGGTTGGGATATTTGGCCATGTCCATGCGCGGAGAAATTTCCAGGTCGATGGCCAGTTTCATGCTCGATTCCATCAGGCTGATGGTGTCACCTTTGATTCCGGTCAACTGATCTTCTGTTGCCACACCGGCTTTCTCCAGTTCGCGGCCAAACCAGGCAATCGAATCCTGAGCTTCCCATGCTTCCACTTCTTCTTTCGAGCGATACGACGATGCATCCGAAGGCGAGTGACCGCTGTAGCGGTAAGTCAGCACGTCGAGCAAAACCGGTCCGCGTTTTTCCTCCAGAATTTTGCGTTTGCGTTTGTATGCGTCGATTACGGCCAACGGATTGTAACCGTCAACACGTTCGGCATGAAGCTGATCTTCATTCAAACCAGCTCCGATGCGCGCTGCGATGCTGTAACCGGCAGTTTCGCCACAGGTTTGTCCGCCCATTCCGTATTGGTTGTTCATGATGTTGATAATCAGCGGAAGTCCGCCTTTCATATCACCTTCCCACAATTCATTGAACTGGTCCATGGTAGCGAAAGTCAATCCTTCCCAAACCGGCCCGCAAGCCATCGAAGCGTCACCAATGTTGGCTATCACGATACCCGGTTTACGGTTTACTTTTTTGTACAAAGCGGCACCAACTGCAATATCTCCAGAACCTCCAACAATGGCATTGTTTGGATATACCCCGAATGGCGTAAAGAAAGCGTGCATCGAACCGCCCAAGCCTTTGTTGAAACCGGTTTCGCGCGCAAATATTTCGGCCAGTGTTCCGTAAATCAGGAATTTAATGGCCAATTCTTTCACTGTTCCTGAATGTCCTTTTTTGACCGGGGCGAAAGTGATTCCGTCGAAATGGCTTTCCATCACCTGCATCAGTTGTTCGTCGCTCAGTTTAGCGATGGCCGATAAACCTTTGGCCAGAATTTCGCCGTGCGAACGGTGCGATCCGAAGATAAAATCTTCAACACCGAGTGTGTAAGCCATACCTACCGCTGCGGCTTCCTGTCCGATTGACAAGTGAGCAGGACCGGGATGATCGTAGGGAATACCGTTGTAATCGCCACGGATTTTGATCAGGTTCAGCATGGTTTCAAACTCGCGGATTACCACCATATCGCGGTAAATACGCATAAAATCTTCATTGCTGAAGTTCGCTTTTTCTTCTTCAACAGTTTTGTTGTACTGGTTTACAGGAATCGGATTGAACGTAATTTCACCAGCTTTCCTGACTTCTGATGGATCAATGAATTGTGATTTTGGCATCGTTTATAGATTTTAATTTGTTTTTCGTTGTTAATAATATTTGCTCTTTGATGAGCGAGTTAAAAGTTTAAAGTCTAACGTTTAAAGTTTCGGTCGCGAAGGTTTCTCTTCATCAGTAAATTCGACACATAAAGCCCTTAGTAAACAGAATCCATTTACTAATTGAATAAACCTCATTTTTTGGGTGCGCTTAACTTTAAACATTGAACATCAAACTTTAAACTATTCGAAGCGTTGAACATGAAACCTTGAACCATTTATTTAAATTTTGATCCTTTGATTTCGGATTGATTCAGATATTCCATAAAACCACTTATAAGTTTACTCGATTCTTCAGCCATTAGGAATGCCTTATCAAATTCTTCCTTTGAAATGTATTCATTATCAAGCGCTCGATATAATTGGGAGCGTGTTTCTCCGGAAGAGCCTTTTGCAATTGATAAAAACTGGATAAATTCACGATTCCCATTGCGTTCAAAGCCTTCAGCGATATTATCCATGATTGAACCGGAAGAGCCTTTTATCTGCCCAACCAAACGAAAATCTTTGGAAAAGGCTGGTTTCAAAGTAAAACTATGAATCAGTTTACAAAGTTCTCTCGCCTGTTGCCAAGCCTTTATGTCCTCAAATCTGCTGATTGTTGCCATAGCTTAAGTTTATTTCGTTACCTTCTGTTAAAATATTTTAATCTTCTATGATCAGGTTAAAAGGCTAAGGTTTAAAGTTTTCGTTGCGATGACTTCCTTTCAAACTCATCTTTTCAAGATCCAACAAACCCCATTCGTTGCGTGGGGTTTAACTTTAGACTTTGAACATTAAACTTTGAACTTTTTCAGAATTGAAAGATCGTTTCCCTGATGATCTCACTCACAGTCGGGTGCGGAAAAACAATTTCTTCCACATCCTGAACGCGTAACTGGCCTTCGATGATGGCACAGGCACCCCAGATCATTTCGGAACAAGCTCCGCCAACCATGTGAATGCCGAGAATTTCACGGTATTTTTTGCCGACAATCACTTTGCAGAAACCATCTTTGCCTTCGTTTTCAGCAACGAACCTTCCGGCATAAGCCATTGGCAATTGTTTTACTTCCACATCGATGCCTTTTTCTTTGGCCTGAGTTTCAGTTAAACCAACTCCTGCAATCTCCGGATGGGTATAAACTACGCCCGGAATGGCATCATACCGCATCACATCTTTGCGACCCAGAATATGGTTTACGGCCACTTCTCCTTCGCGACTAGCCGTGTGAGCCAACAACGAGAATCCGGTGATGTCGCCCGCAGCATACACATTCGGCACATTGGTGCGGCAATTCTGATCGATTTTTACTCCTTTGGGCGTAAATTCCACACCGATATTTTCAAGACCGATTCCGGCAACATTCACTTTGCGTCCAACTGAAAGCAAAACATATTCTCCGGTAATCTTCATTTCCTGACCGTCTTTTTCGAATACCACTTCTTTGCCATTGAGTTTGGTTACACGGGCATTTAGATGAAATTCAATGCCTTTCTTGATGAACTCTTTGCGCACAAAAGCAGCAATTTCTTCATCCACTCCGGTTAAAATCTCCGGAAGCATTTCGATGACAGTAACTTTGGTTCCCATCGCGTTGAAGAAATCGGCAAATTCGGTTCCGATTACACCACCACCAATGATTACGAGGCTTTCAGGCTTTTCTTTTAACTGAAGAATTTCACGGTTGGTCAAAATCTGCGAGACATCTAATCCCGGAATAGGTGGAACGGCAGCTTCCGATCCGGAGCAAACCAACAAGCGGTTGGCCTGGTATTCCTGTCCATCTGCTTCGATGGTAATTACTTCTCCGCGCTTTTCCTTTATGGTTGCTTTAGCCATCACTACATCGACTTTGGCATGTTTCATTTTGGCGCCGATTCCGGCCACCAGTTTGCGAACCACTTTGTCTTTGCGGAGCATGATCTTTTTGAAATCAACGGAAATGTTTTCCACATTGATTCCATATTTGCCGGCTTCCTCGGCATATTCGAGCACTTTGGCCGAATTCAGAAGCGTTTTGGTCGGAATGCATCCTTCATTCAGGCATACACCGCCCAGCGCACGCATATCGAAAATCAACACGCTCAAACCTTTGGCTCCGGCACGTTCGGCGGCTACATATCCCGCCGGGCCTCCGCCTATAATTGCTAAATCGTATATTTTATCCATTGTATTTTTGTTGTATTGTAGAGACGCGATTAATCGCGTCTCTACATTAATTACATCGTTTTGAATATCGTTTGTTCCGTTTCGTCCGAAATTAGATAATCACATTTTTCAACATTCTCTCGCGGACGACTCTTTTTTGCTTTTCGTTCCCGGGGTTGCACTCCTTCGTCGTTTACCCCGGGTTATTGATATTATGCCCCTTCAGGGCAATAACAATCGCGAATCACGGCAACTTGGAACTTGAAACCTGAAACTTGGAACTACTATATTTCCAGGTTCTCGATTTGTTCCTTAATCTCTCTCAAAAACAGCGTTGCTTCGCCGCCATCCAAAGCCTGATGATCGTAAGTTAGCGACAAACCAATCACCGGAACAAACCCGTAAACGCCATCGCCCAAATCTTTCGGACGTGGAACAATGGTACAAACACCTAAAATGGCTGTTTGCGGAATGTTGATGACCGGTGTAAACATTTCGACACCATAATTTCCGAGATTCGAGATGGTGAAAGTTGCAGCTTCAGGAGCCAATAACTCCGGACTTACATTGCCTTTGCGGCATTGTCCGGCGATGGCCTGCATCTGCCCTGAAAGCCCTTCGAGCGAAAGATCATCGGCATTTTTAATGGCGGGAACCATCAAGCCACGATCGGTATCAACAGCCAATCCAAGGTGAACCTTCTTGAACCACCTCATGCTGTCACCAATAAAATGAGTATTTACCTGAGGATATTTTTTCAGTGCTTTAATCACGGCGAAACACACCAAATCGTTGATGGTGATGTTTTGCGAAATTATTCCGGCATCCAAGTCTTTCTTGAATTTTTTACGCAAAGCCATAATAACTCTGGCATCGGCGCTCATGTGGTGAGTTAACTGAGCCGAATTTTGAAGCGAAGTGTGCATGGCTTTGGCAATCAGCTTGCGCATGTTGGTGAGTTTTTTCACTTCAAAATCGTCACCATAAACCTGATTGTACGAAATAAGGTCTTTCGCAACCGCTTTGCCGCCCAAACCGGTAGCAGCTTCGCCAGCTTTCAGACCTTCTGCTTTGGCTTTTTCCTGAGCCAGCGGAGTGAGTTTCGGCAATGCCTGAGCTGCGGCTTCAATGTCGCGCTCAATAATTCGACCTTCAGGACCAGAACCTTGCAATTGCTGATAAGCAACGCCAGACTTTTCAGCCAGATTTTTTGCACGGGGCGAAATTTTCACTTTTCCGGTAGGTTCAGAAAGCGTTTTCACTTCAGGAGCAGAAACAATTTCTGCAACTGTAACAGCAGCAAGAGTTTCAGAAATAGCAGTGGAAACTGATCCGCCCGGACGGAATTCATCGACAGATTCGCCGGCAGTACCGATTACGGCAACGTTCACCAATACCGGAACTTCATCGCCTTCAGCAAAAAAAACATCAAGTAAAATACCATCTGCTTTGGCATCTTCTTCGAACGATGCCTTGTCTGTTTCATACGAAAAAAGGATGTCGCCTACCTTTACAGTGTCACCCTTCTTCTTAACCCATTCACCCAAAATACAGGTCTCAACTGATTGCCCCTGACGAGGCATTAATACCGGAATTGCCATATCTGATTTGTTTTAACAACTTTTATCAACTTGTAAACACAACTACAAACAGTATTGTTGGCTAAATCACTACTAATTCAATAGCTAAAGCTTCACATTGTTTGACGGATCAAAACTATATTATTTTACTTGTATTTACAAGTTAAATTTAAAAAATGATTTTTATTTATTACTTTTGGCTCAAATTCATACCATTATGGCCGAAGAAAATAAAGTACCGCAGCACAAAAAAATATATGAAATACTACGGAAGCACATTCTTTCAGGAGTATATGAAGAAGGAAGCCTGTTGCCTTCTGAAAATGAATTATGCGCTGTTCACAACATCACAAGGCCTACTGTACGACAGGCGTTGGAAGCTTTGGTGAATGATGGTTTTATTTCGAAAAAACAAGGCAAAGGCAGCATCGTAAGGAAACCGCCTCAGGATATCGGTATTTTAAGTATTTCGGGAACTGCTTCCGCAATCGGCCATCAGTATCTGCAAACCCAGATTTTGCAAAAACCGCAGATTAAACCCTGGCCTGAACATTTTCCTTTTGAGTTAAGTGACATTGAACGCGAATCGGGCTGTATTTATATGGAACGTTTGCGTTTAGTGGATGAACAGCCTGTATTCTATGACATTAACCACATTCCGAACATCAATTTGCCAAGGTTCTCAAGTCGTTCATTCGAAAACAAATCTCTTTTCGAGACACTTCGCACCCAATATCAAATTGAAATTAAAGGTGGAGAACAAAAACTAAAAGCAATAAAAGCGGATCAGCTCATTGGTAAACTTTTGAATATTGCGGTTGGCGAGCCTGTTTTGAGTATAGAGCGAAAACTGAATACCAACCGCGAAGGGTTTAATATTTATTCAACCATCTGGTTTAATTCGGCCAAACATTCGATATTCGGAACGTTTTAAAAAGAGTTCAAAGTTCCATGTTTCAAGTTCCAAGTTGCGTGCCGATCCAGAGCTCCGGGTTGAAGGATTGAATAGTTAATCCCAAGCGGTTAATCATTAATCTTCAATCGTCCTGCCTTGATGCTCCCAGCCCCATGCCCCCAGTTCTCTAAAATGGCAAAATTACGAATTGAAAGTAATTCATCTATAATCAGTCATGAAAAAGACGAATTCTTAAATAAAAGGCAATATTTACTTTCAAATCGTAAATCAGGTATTCGATTTCAAAAATATTTTACATCTTTGCTTCAATAAAAAATAATTACTTAACTCCTTTTAAATTAGAGGTTTTACACTATGAAAGTATTAAAATTTGGAGGAACCTCCGTAGGATCGGTAGAAAACATGCGTGCGGTGATGCAGCTGATTACCGATGGAAATCAAAAAATTGTTGTTTTGTCGGCCATGTCGGGAACAACCAATTCGCTGGTTGAAATAGCCAACTATCTTAAGAAAAAGAACAAAGATGCTGCCAGGCAGGTAATCAACCAATTGGAACAGAAGTACTACAAGGTAGTCAACGATTTATACACAACAGAAGAGAAGAAAGAAAAGGGCAAAACTGTTGTTTTCAGTATTTTTCAAACCATCAAATCATTCACTTCAGGAGAATTTAACGAAGTGGGAGAAAACGCCATTATCGCCCAGGGAGAATTACTATCAACAGCCCTTTTTGCAGAATTAATGCTCGAAAACGGATATAAAACAGTTTACCTTCCTGCATTGGATTTTATGAAAATTGACAGCGATAAAGCTGCCGACGCTCATTTTATTAGTGAAAATATTGCAAAAGTTCTTCAGGAAAATGAAGTTGCCGATTACTATATCACACAGGGATTCATTTGCAGAAATGCCACGGGCGATATCGACAACCTGCAACGCGGAGGAAGCGATTACTCTGCTACTTTAATTGGTGCAGCCATTGATTCTGAGGAAGTTGAAATATGGACTGATATTGACGGATTCCACAACAACGATCCACGTTTTGTTGAAAATACAAAAAAAATTGACCAGCTTTCGTTCGATGAAGCAGCTGAGCTGGCTTATTTCGGTGCAAAAATTCTGCATCCGCAAACCGTTCTTCCGGCCAAACTGCAAAACATTCCGGTTCGCCTGAAAAATACCATGAACCCAAGCGACGAAGGAACACTAATCACAGCAGAATCCAGCAGTCACGGGATAAAGGCAGTTGCAGCAAAAGATGGGATTACGGCCATTAAAATACGCTCTTACCGAATGTTGAATGCCTACGGATTCCTGAAAAATATTTTCGAGATTTTCGAGTTCTTTAAAACTCCGATTGATATGATTTCAACTTCGGAAGTTGCGGTTTCACTTACCATAGACAATACCAAACACCTGAAAGAAATTGTTTCGGAATTGAAAGAATATGGGGAAGTTGAAGTTGACTACGATTTGACAATTGCTTGTATTGTTGGCGAAATGATTGCCGAAGAGACAGGATTTGCTGCCAAAGTATTTGCGGCTCTCAAAGATATTCCAATCAGGATGATTTCGTATGGTGGAAGCCGTCACAACATTTCTGTACTGGTAAAAACCGATCTGAAAAAACAAACACTTCAGGCGCTGAGCAACGATCTTTTGAATAGCAAATAATTTTTACCGATTGAGCCAAACGAACAAAACGCTCATTTATTTTACATTAATTCGGATTTTTTTTCGTTAAAATAAGGTTATAAACTATATTTCCCTATATTTGCATCAATATTTCAATTTTTTTATTACATATTATGAAAACAGGTAAAGTTAAATTTTTCAACGAATCTAAAGGATTCGGTTTTATTAAAGACAGTGAATCTGACAAAGAATACTTCGTTCACGTTTCAGGTTTGGTTGACCAAATCAGAGAAGATGACGACGTAACTTACGAACTTCAAGAGGGACGAAAAGGATTAAACGCGGTAAATGTTAAACTAGCATAATAGTCTAATATTTTAAAGATTTAAAAGTTCGAAGCCCTGCAATATTGCAGGGCTTTCTTTTTGTAATTACTTTATAATCCCCATTTTTTTCATCAGGAAAGTAGCATTCATGGTGCTGGTTACACCCTCCTTCAGCTTATAATCAAATTGCAACTCATCGCCGGAAAGGTTTACCTCAAAACACTGATTTTTAATAATCCCCGGAAAACGATTTGCCAACTCTGTCAGTTTCAAATCGTGGGTAGCCACCATGCAATGCGTATTAAGCTGCACCAGTTGTTTCAGAACCTCAACTGAACCATTCAGTTTGTCAACAGAATTGGTTCCTTTCAGCATTTCATCAATAATAATGAAAAGCTTTTCACCGTTGCGGAGTAGTTCCAGCATATTTTTCAGACGCAGCAACTCGGCATAAAAATACGATTCGTCTTTCATCAGATTATCAGTGGTGCGCATATTTGTAAACAGGCGCACCGGCGAAAATCCAAAGGAAGTGGCACAAACCTTACATCCTTGTGAAGCCAGAATAAGGTTAATTCCAACCGTACGCAAAAAAGTACTTTTCCCGGCCATATTTGCTCCGGTAATAATTACAATCTGCTGTCCATTGTACAGTTCAAATTGATTGTCAATTCTTTTCCCGGCAGCAATCAGCGGGTGTCCGAGGTTTTCAGCCTGAATTGTAAACCCACCCGGATAAATCGCTGGAACCGCCCATTCAGAATGGTTGAAATTCAAATTGGCCAAACTGATCATTGAATCAAATTCAGCAATTACGTCAAACCATTCTTCCAATTGACCTCCAAAGTTTTTTTGCCATTTGTGCAATTGGTAAACACAGCGAATATCCCAAAGAAAGATTGAATCCAGCACAAATCCAACCAGAATATTCTGTGTATAATCCAATTGGTTCAGAGTTTTCTGAAGAGCGGAAGTGATCTGACTAGCTGGTTTTCCCTGATTGTATAATTTGCTCTTTTGTTGAACCAAATAATCTGAATTAAATTCCTTTTCCTCGATAAGCAACAGCATATCAACATACTGATTCAACAATTTCGTTTTTAAACCGAATGCCTTTTTGAATTTACTGATGGTTTGCGAATAGGAAAGAAACAAAACCCACTGCGTAAAAACAGCAAAATAAAACAACTGATCGGGTATTGAATCCATTATCCAAAAAATTCCCAATATCATGGTAATAGCAGGAAGAATGAAAAGAATAACTTTCAGAAAAGTAACATGCTTAAGAATAATGGCTTCTTTCTGATGAAAAACAGTTTCAGCAAAACCTGTATTTTCAGCATTTCGCCCTGATGCAAGGAATTGTTGCCGCCAATCCAAATCTTCGGCCAATTCATTAACAGCCAATTGTTTTTGCCTGATAGTTTCAGCATCCACATTGCTTTTTTGCACCGATGCGGCCAATTTGTTTTTACCTCCTGAAGTGACTGTCCTGTTCAGAAATTGAAAGAACGAATTCTCACCAAACAAATCAAGGTCGTACGAATAATCGTGATCGGGATGAATAAATTCAATTCCCGGATCAAACGGGCTGAAATCGCGATTGATTCCCTTTATTTCGTTTGTATTTATTTCGGCCAGATTTTGAAGATATTTCAGTTGCTTTTCAGCGCTGACCGACCGTTTGACCAAAAAGAGAAAAGCGGATAAACAGACAACAACAGTGATCCAGCCAACCAGATAACTAACAGGCATCAGGTAAATAAAAACCGGAATAACAGCCAGAAAAAAAGCAAGCCTAAGCCATGAAATAAGACGAACCTGAAGTCTCTTTTTATCGAGTTCCTGTTGGAATTTTAGCGCTAAAGCCTCGTATTTGCTTGTGATTTTGTGTTCCATTAATTAAAAAACTGGTAATGAGCTAAACGATTGATTGTTAAGAGCATGGTTGCGATGTAGATAATAAACGAAACCAATATCGTTGCCGACTCTTCATTGGAAAGGTTGGTTTTTGAAATATCGGGAAGCATCGATTTAAAGTACTTTTTTTGAATCCAGATAATTGCTTTGTAAGCCGCAAAACCGGTGAGGATACCCCAGACGCAACCTGTGAGAATATCCAGCGGGAAGTGCATTCCCAGATAGATACGCGTGTATGAAACAACGATTGCCCAAATAAAAATCAGCATGGAATACCACCTGTTCCTGAACAAAAAAGTTGTAAAAGCAGCTACCGTAAAGCTATTGGCTGCATGTGCCGAAAAGAAACCGTAAAGTCCGCCTTTGTTTACAACGTTGTGGATTATACCACTTAAATTTGGATCATGCGTTGGTCGCAGTCGTTGTGTCAAATCCTTAATCAATCCTGAAAACTGGTCGCTAACAGCAATTGCCAGCGCAAGAATAATGATGATATAGATTGAATTCCGGCCGTACTTTTTAATGATAAAATACAGCAGAAGTGCATAAAACGGATACCAGATTTCCTTGCTGGTCCATAAAACATTGACCTTGTCCCAAAAGCTGTTGTGAAAACTGTTCAGGAAAAGTAAAAGCGCTTGGTCTGTTTGCCGGATTGCTTCTAAAACATCCATAACCCGTTATTTATTCAGTATTTGCCAGATTTTATCTTTCAGACCAAGGATTCCTTCTCCTGTTATGGATGAAATAAACTGATGCGGAATGTCCTTCAAAACCTCAGAAATTTCAGTTTTTAACTCTTCATCCAGAAAATCGCTTTTACTGATCACAAGAAAACGCTCTTTATCGAGCAATTCCGGATTGTATTTTTCCAGCTCGTTCATCAGGATAAAAAATTCTTTCCGGTAATCTTTTGCATCCGCCGGAACCATAAACAAAAGCATGGAATTGCGTTCGATGTGGCGCAGAAAGCGAAGTCCAAGACCCTTACCTTCGTGAGCTCCTTCAATAATCCCGGGAATGTCGGCCATTACGAACGATTGGTTATCGCGGTAACTTACAATTCCCAGATTTGGAACCAGTGTGGTAAAAGGATAATCGGCAATTTTGGGCTTTGCGGCCGAAACAACCGAAAGCAACGTTGATTTTCCTGCACTTGGAAATCCAACTAAACCAACATCAGCCAAAATTTTCAACTCCAGTGTATAATAACCTTCAATCAGTTCTTCACCAGGTTGTGCAAAACGTGGAGTCTGCTGGGTTGGCGATTTAAAATGAGTATTTCCCAAACCTCCGCGTCCACCAGGAACAAGAATATGTGATTCGCCATCCTGGGTGATTTCGAAGAGAAATTCACCGGTTTCGGCATCCTTGGCCAGGGTTCCCAAAGGAACATCCAGAATCACGTCCTCACCATCAGCGCCGCTGCTGCATTGTTTTCCTCCTGATCCTCCATGACCTGCAAAAACATGTTTACGGTATTTCAGGTGAAGCAGTGTCCACATTTGAGCATTTCCTCTCAGGATAATATGTCCTCCGCGACCGCCATCGCCTCCGTCAGGACCACCCTTGGGTTCCGATTTTTCTCTTCTCAGATGGGTCGATCCGGGACCGCCATTGCCTGATTTGCAAAATATTTTAACGTAATCAACAAAATTTGTATCTGCCATCGATGATTTTATTAGGGGGCGCAATATGCAAAAAAAAAGACGAATGGCCAACAAACCAATCGTCTTTATGTGTTTATTATCAGAAACTTAAAGTGAACTAACTGTCTCAATCAACCGATTTGCAATCTCTTCGACCGAACCCATACCATCAATTTTAAAATATTTGTTTTGAGCCGAATAATAATCCCTTAACGGATCAGTCTTTTCATTGTATATCCTGATTCTGTTTTCAATTATCGATACATCCTGATCATCAGGACGTCCGGACGTTTTGCCCCGAGTAATTATCCGATCAACCAATTCTTGTCTTGGCACACAAAGGCAAAGCATTCCGGAAACTGAAGTACCCATTTCTTCTAAAAGATCATCGAGCGCAGTTGCCTGTTCTACTGTCCGCGGAAAGCCATCAAAGATAAATCCGTTGACATCTCTGTTTTCCTGAAGCTTTGATTTGATCATACTAATTACGATCGAATCTGAAGCAAGAAAACCTTTGTCCATCAATCTTTTGGCTTCTATTCCAAGTTCGGTTTTTGCAGCAATCTCATTGCGCAACAAATCACCTGTTGAAAGGTGAATCAGTTTGAATTTTTCAATGAGAAAATCGGCTTGTGTGCCTTTCCCGGCGCCAGGTGCGCCAAACAATACAAGATTTAACATCTTAAAGATCAATTGGTTATTTTTCGGTTACTTTATAAATATCAATCAAATTACGCCCTCGGCCATTGTAATCCAGCCCGTAGCCAACTATAAAGTCATTTGGGATTTCAATTCCTATATAGTCCAACGGCACTTTTACCTTCAGTGAATCAGGCTTTAAAAGCAATGTTGCAATTTTGATATCCAATGGGTTTTTGCTTCTGATCTGCTCAATCGTTTTTTCAATTGTAATACCTGAATCCACAATGTCTTCCAAAACAACAACCGTGCGACCAGTCAAATCTTCATTCAAACCGATCAATTCTGTTATTTTTCCGGTAGTGCTTGTTCCTGAATAAGAAGCAAGCTTAATAAACGAAATTTCAGCATCGAGCAATGAAATGCGTTTGAATATTTCGGCTGCAAACATGAACGACCCATTCAGAATACAGATAAATAATGGATTTTTATCTTTAAAATCATGGTTCATTTTCTCGGCCATTTCTTCTACAATAGACCTGATTTTTTCGTAAGGAATAAATAGCTCAAATTCCTTGTCAAGAATAGTTACGTTTTTCATCGTTCTTCAAATTGGGAAATATTCAGTTGTTGTGGAATCAAAATTTTCTGATTTTTTGGCTTATTTTTGCCTCAGAAAATAAAGCGACAAAGTAACAAAACTAATTTCTATTGGAAAAATTAAATACTGAAAAGATGGAACCAAGAGTAAGCATTATAATGGGGAGCACCTCCGATTTGGGAGTAATGGAAGCTGCAGCAAAAGTATTGGACGATTTTGAAATACCGTTTGAAATCAATGCTTTATCGGCACACAGGACGCCTGAAGCTGTGGAAAAATTTGCCAAAGAGGCCAAAGCGCGGGGTATCGAGGTGATTATTGCTGCCGCCGGAATGGCCGCTCATTTGCCGGGCGTAATTGCAGCAATGACAACTTTGCCGGTAATCGGAGTTCCGATAAATGCCTCCTTAAACGGCTTGGATTCGTTGCTGGCAATTGTACAAATGCCTCCGGGAATTCCGGTCGCCACCGTGGCCGTTAACGGCGCTCAAAATGCCGGAATTCTGGCAGTTCAGATGATGGCAATTGGTGATCAGCAACTTGCAGTCAAGCTGATAGCTTTCAAGGAAGACCTGAAATTAAAAATAGAAAAGGCCAACAAAGATCTTTCTGAAATAAAATTTAAGTTTAAGACAAACTAGACATAACTTATTATCAAAATAGTTGTAACTTGTATGCAAAATCAGGGTTCCTGAAATTTATTCGGGAACTTTTTTTTGCATCCATGTTATGAAATTGTTAATAGCTTTTTCAGTATTCGTAATCCTGATTTTCGTGCCTCCTGCTTCGAAAGCCCAGGATGTATTTCTGTCAGGATCAAGGTCGCAGGCTTTGGCTGGTGCATCAGTCGGTTTGTCCGATTGCTGGTCGGTTTTTGGAAACCAGGCCGGGATAGCTCAAATCGACAGGCAAACGATCGGAGGTACATTTCAAAACAGGTTTCTGGTTAAAGAACTGTCTTCCAGTTCGGGTATTTTTATATTGCCCATTCAGTCTTCCGTTTTTGCAATTTCCGTTTATCAGTTCGGGAAAACCACTTTCAGGCACGAAAAATTCGGGCTTACTTTTGCACGAAGCATTAATCCGCGGCTTCATTTTGGACTTCAGTTCAACTACTATCGCTTTTTCATGGCAGAAGACAACCGGTCAGTTGGGTCTTACGGATTGGAACTGGGATTTCAGTACCAGCTTACCGAACAGCTTTTGTTGGGAATCCATTCTTTGAATCCGTATAAAACAAGTATAAAAACACTCTCAGGCGAATTCTCCTACCCTTCCCGTTTAAATGTTGGTGCCCACTATCAACTTTCTGATTCTTTCGGTTTTATTGCTGAGCTGGAAAAAGACCTTTTGTATCCGCTGAATTTTAAAACCGGACTGGAATATGACATCCTGAACAACCTATTTATCCGAACCGGTATTTCCGGCAAACCATTCCAATTGGCTGCCGGAGTGGGCTTTGCAGTAAAAAAGCTGAAGCTTGATCTGGCCGTGGCGTACAATCAATACCTCGGAAATTCTCCATCTGTTTCATTCCAATACCAATTCTGATGATAAAAATTGCCGGTCAGATACTATTGATACTTTTGGCTGTTGCAGCCAGGGCGCAAACCCCGGCGGTACAACAAACACTCGAAGATTTAATGGAATCGCTGAGTTCGGAGCCGGATGAGAATTCAGATTTTCAGGAAATAATGGACGACCTTGCCTACTTCGGACAACATCAGTTGCTGATTAATTCGGCCACGAAAGAGGAGATGCAGCGACTACACTTTCTGCCCGACATGCTGATTGATGATTTAATTGAGTTCAGGGAAAAGACCGGCCAGATTTACAGTTTATATGAAATGGCTGCCATCACAGGATTTAATCCTGAATTGTTAAACAAACTGGAACCGTTTATCAGCTTTGATGTCAGAGGAGCCGAACGGAAAAGCAAAAAATCGGACAATGATGTTTTTGTGCGATCGACAAGGGCTTTTTCTGCTGCGGAAGGTGGCGTAAAAAATCCAAATTACGAGGGAACGATGGAACGGTACTATTTGCGATTTAAACACAAATCATCCGATCTTGAATATGGTTTTGTAGCCGAAAAAGATCCGGGAGAAGCCTTTTTTACCGGATCAAACAAATACGGGTTTGATTATACCGGAGCTTTTGGCAATTTCAAGCTTGGATCGACCGGGCAAAGAGTGTTTGTGGGCGATTATCACGTCAGGTTTGGACAAGGATTGGTTGCTTGGCAAGGTTTTTCTATGGGAAAATCGTCGGAAACTACCCAAACACTCCGGTCAGGACAAGGAATCCGATCGAGCTCTTCAACCGACGAGAACCAGTTTTTCCGGGGAATTGCAAGCCAGTTGAAGTTTGGAAAATTCAGTTTTATGCCCTTTGTTTCATTCAGGTCGCTGGACGCAAATGTTGATACGATTGAAGGTAAACCATTTTTCAGAGCGTTTCAAACCAGTGGATATCACCGCACAAAATCGGAAATTGCCGGCAAAGATGCGCTTAACCAAATTGCAGGAGGCGCTTATGCAAGTTTTTCGTATCAGCGCTGGTCGGTTGGCGCGACTGCAGTTTTTACCCGGTTCAATGCTGAAATGAACAGAAGCGATGTGCCTGAAAATCAATTTTTGTGGGAAGGAAAGGAAAACTTTGTTGCCGGAATTGACTGGAAAGGTTCGGTGCGAAATGTCTTTATTTTTGGCGAAGCGGCTGTCAGTGCAAACAATGGGAAAGCCCTGTTGACCGGAATAATGCTAAAACCGGCATCCAACGCAGAGTTCACTGCTGTTTACCGAAATATCAACAAAACTTATTTCAGCTTTTTCGCAAATTCATTTACAGAATCTTCGCGTACAAATGACGAAAATGCACTTTATTTCGGGTTTAAATTCTTCCCGGCTCCCCGATGGACGATCAGAACCTATGCCGATTTTTTTGAATACCGCTGGATTAAATATACAACGGCCGCTCCATCAAAAGGCACTGAACTGTTTGCTCAGGTATCGTATGCGCCTTCCAGAAAAACAGACATTTATCTGCGCTTTTTTCAGGAAGACAAAGAACTGAAAGTTACTTCAGGTAATTTAAGGTTCAATCAACCACAGCGGATCAATCGTTTGCGGTTAAATTTCAGCCGTGAGATAAATGAAAATTTCAGTATAAAAAACAGGATTGAACTGTCGCTTTATTCAAAACTGGAAAAAGAGAAAGGATACCTTGTTTATCAGGATTTAATATACAAACCTGTGGGCAAACGGTTTTCGATTAACGGGCGATTGGCATATTTCGCAACAGATGGATACAATTCAAGATTGTACGCTTATGAAAACGATTTGCTGTATTCGTTTTCAATACCGGCACTTTACGGTAAAGGAATCCGCAGCTACTTCAATTTCAGGCAAGCGCTGACTGATAAATTGACATTTTGGCTCAAGTTTGCCGCCACTCATCGATTTTCGCAAACCGGAACAGAAGAACCTGCTGATCTGGCTACGAAATCGGAATTGAAAATCCAGCTAAGGTATCAGTTCTGATTAATGTAATATTCTAAATCAGGGAAAATCAACTTGTTATGCAGAGGTAAAAAAAACAAATTATTGAGATTTTGTAACTCATGTTCATTCTCAATTGCTATATTTGCGCTTCAAAAAAAAACTGTGCATGATTCCAAAAATAAACTTCGACGACATACGTCCTTTCAACGACTCAGAGGTCGATAAATATATTCAACTGCTTCTGAACGAACCACGTTTTCAGCATATTTTAGAATTTATTTTCAGGGAAAAAGAAAGAATAGAGCATGCACAGGTTGCACTCTCGCAAATTCATACAATAAAAGATCTTCAACACAAATTTGTATATCAGCTAATTAACGAACTTATCCTGAAACGTTCGACTGACGGATTGACATCGAGCGGATTGGAAAATCTGGATAAAGGCAAAAGTTATTTATTCATTTCAAACCATCGGGATATCATTCTTGATTCGGCAATTTTAAATTACCTGATTGTGCTGGAAGGCATGAATACGACTGAAATTGCGATAGGCAATAATTTACTGATTGAGAATTGGATTGAATATGCAGTTAAGCTCAACCGCGCATTTGTTGTTCGCCGCAACCTTCCTGCCCGCGAAATGCTGATGGCTTCAAAGAAACTTTCGGAATACATCAGGAGAAACATTACCAAAAAGAACAACTCGGTTTGGATAGCACAACGCGAAGGCAGAACCAAAGACGGATTCGACAAAACTCAAATCGCCTTACTTAAAATGCTTAATCTAAGCAACATAAACGAATTCAGCGAAGGATTTAAGGAATTAAAGATTGTTCCGATTTCAATTTCGTATGAAATAGAACCTTGTGGAATTTCGAAGGTGGATGAGTTGTACAAAAAAAATACGGAAGGCTTCGAAAAAACACAGGAGGATGATTTGCGTAGTATGGGACACGGACTTGTGAATCCAAAAGGGCGGGTTCATTTTACATTTGGCCGACCAATTACCGATCAGATTGACCTGTTTGCCAAAGAAAGTACAATCGGCGAACAAATTGAAAAACTTGGCGACTACATTGACCAACAGATATACTGCAACTTCAAACTTTGGCCAAACAATTACATTGCCGAAGACCTGCTGAATAATTCCAACACAAACTCCGACCATTATACTGAAGATCAATACAATAAATTCTGCATTTTGCTTGAAGATGCCCTGACATCAATTTCCGGAGAAAAAGAAACAATCCGTTCCATGTTCCTGCAAATGTATGTAAACCCCTTGCTGAACCAGCGAAAATCATTGAACGAAACGGATAATGACTGAAACGATTGGTGGAATTATTTGGGATTGGAACGGAACCTTGCTGAACGACATTGAATTGTGCGTTCAAACAATCAATGAAATGCTTCAGAAAAGAAACCTTCAGCAGTTAACGGTTGATGAATACAGAGAAGTTTTTTCGTTTCCTGTGAAAGATTACTATCAGAAAATTGGGTTCGATTTTAATGACGAACCTTTTGAAATACCTGCCCTCGAATTCATTGAGGAATACAATTGCCAGGTAAAGGGCTGCAAACTTCACCAGAATTCAGTCTCAGTTCTCAATTATTTCCAATCCGTTGGTATCCGTCAATTTGTTTTGTCGGCTATGAAACAAGATGCTTTGGACCAATGCCTTGAACAGCAAAACATCAGTCATTATTTTGAGCATATTTCTGGTTTGGATAACCATTATGCTGCCTCGAAAATTGAAAACGGACAACAACTTATTTCCGAATTTAACTTAAATGCCAGCGAATTAATTTTGATTGGCGATACTGTTCATGATTTTGAAGTAGCCCGCGAACTTGGCTGCCAATGCGTTCTTATCGCCAATGGCCATCAATCCAAACACATCCTCGAATCAACAGGAGTTCTTGTGATTGATGAACTGAACCAATTGCTCTACTAATTTCACAAGAGACAAAATCATGAGAGAAGAACGAATACCGGTCACAATTATCACCGGATTTCTAGGGGCAGGAAAAACAAGTTTGCTTAACAGGCTGATCAGCAAACATCCGGAGAAAAAGTTTGCCATTATTGAAAATGAATTTGGCCAAACCGGAATCGACGGAGCGTTGATTGCTGCCGCGCCCGATGACATTTTTGAGTTGAGCAATGGCTGCATCTGCTGTTCTTTGGGCGAAGATTTTCTGTTTACGCTCGAAAATTTATTGGGAAGTTCTTCGAAATTCAACCATTTATTGATTGAAACCACCGGTATTGCCGACCCATCGTCCATCATCGATGCTTTTGTTTCAGGAGAAAGTATCCAAACCCGGTTTCGCATTGATAGTGTGGTGTGCGTTGCCGATGCTGTGAACATGGAAGATTTGATGGACGACCAACTGGAAGTACGCAAACAGATTGCTTTGGCCGATTTGATTTTGCTGAACAAAACCGACAGCGTTCATCCTGATTATGCGCAAAGTCTGTTGCTGACGATCGCAGAAATAAGCCCGATGGCAAAGATTTTCGCTACCTCTTTTGCAAATATCGATGAAATTAATGTGCTGGATACCAATTCGTATTCGCGCGAGGCCATTGAAAATTCAACGCTTACCTTTTGTGCGCTGGACGTTTCAAAACCAATGGAGCAGAAAAAATCAAAAATGATTGAGAATCCGGGTAAACTATCAGTAAATCGTCACGATATTACTTCGGAAGGCTTCTCGTTTACCGGAAATTTCGATGTGAATAAATTCGGTTTATGGATGCAGAATTACCTGTATTTCAACAAGGAAACAATTTTCAGGGTAAAAGGAATCGTAAGTTTCGAAAACACTGCCGATCAGTTTATTTTTCACGCGGTGCGCGGTTCGTACATGTTTGAAGTTGGAAAAGAATGGAAAGACGAAGCGCGTTTCAGTAAACTTGTTTTCATCGGGAAAGATATCTCAAGAACAGAGTTGGAAAGAAACCTGAGACAACTTTTGGTGAAAGAGGATTAAAATTGAAAACTAACTGAATGGCTTGTCTTCATATTTGGTTAAACCAAATACTTCAATTGCCTGCTCTCTATCATTAATTTTGTAAACAATTAGATATCCCTTGTAAATGATTTCGCGAATATCTTCTCTGTCAAAAAATATTGATTTTCGGTTTTTATAAGGCATCTGAGTAACCGCTTTTATCCTTCCAATTATTTCTGACTTAAATTTACGTGCAGCAGAAGGCTTGTCTTTGGCAATAAATTCAACCTGATCATTCAACTTAACTTTGAATGAAGTTAAAATTTTAAGCCTCATGTTTTTTGATTGTGGCTTCTAATTCATTATCCAATTGTTCAATGCCTATTAACTCAGCGGTTCCATTTTCAAGCTCTTCAAGCTCGTTTTTTAAATATTCCTGAATTGAGACAAACTCAGCATCTTCCCTGATTAACTGAATTTCTTCTTTATTAAAACGGCTGAGAAACCACATTAAGTGCTTATAAATCTTATCATTTACTCTAAGTCGTATTGTCTGCATAGCATCAATTTTAAACAAAGATACAATTCGGAATTGAAAATCTCAAGAACAGTATTGGAAAGGAATCTGCAACAACTTTTGGTGAAAGAGGATTGAAGAAAAAAAGGAAATAACCAATAACCAATATTCAATAACCAATATCCAAAAGCAGAACTTGGAACTTGAAACTTTTCAATACTCCTTCGCCTGAATATCCCTGATATAAAGCTGCAAACTGGTTTTTCCCCTGAATTCGTTTTCTGCAATTGAATAACAAATATCGAAAGGTAAACCCTGACTGATGGCTTCGAAGTGCTGAGCCTGGTTGAAGGCGATTGCTGAAAATTGGGAAGAATTACTGGTTGCTTCAATCAGATCCAGTTTCAGGTGTTCCATATTTTTACCCACCGGACGGCTGGAGCCGCTGTCGAGCACATTTTCGGTAATAAAAACAGGAATCATGTTGTGCGGACCAAACGGCGCAAACTGTTTCAGGAGACGGTAAAATTTTGGGGTAATGTCTGAAAGTAAGATTTTGGCTTCAGCTTCAATCGATTCGGTTTGTTGTTTGTCGGTGATCAATCGGGTTACAATATCTTCAAAGCGGCGTGAGAATTCGTATATATTTTCGATTTTCATTGTCAAACCCGCGGCGTACATGTGACCTCCGTACGATTCAAGCAAATCGCTGCAAAGTCCGATCGCTTCGTACAAATCGAAATCGCGCACAGAACGTGCAGAACCGGTTGCCATTCCATTCGATTCGGTCAGTACCACTGTTGGCCGGTAATAATGTTCGGTCAGACGTGAAGCAACAATACCCACAACTCCTTTGTGCCAGTCGCGGTTATACAGCACGGTGGCATTTTTCGCATCATGATCAGGATTGCGTTCAATCATGGCGAGTGCTTCCTGGGTAATATCGCGGTCGAGTGTTTTCCTGATTTCGTTGTACGAATTTATTTCGTCGCCCAGCAACATGGCTTCTTTTTCGTTGGTGGCAGTTAAAATGGCCACCGATTTTTTACCGTGTTCGATACGACCCGAAGCATTAAGACGGGGACCGATTTTGAAAACGATGTCGCTGATAGATATTTCTTCCGAATTAAAACCCGAATATTTCATGATGGTTTTCAGGCCAATGCTTGGCGATGAGTTAAGCTTTTTAAGTCCGTAGTAGGCCATCACTCTGTTTTCGCCGGTTACCGGAACAATATCTGAAGCAATACTTACCACTAATAAATCAAGCAATTCGGCAATTTCAGAGAACGGTACATCGTTCATTTTCGAATAGGCCTGAAGGAGTTTAAAACCAACTCCGCAACCAGAAAGTTCTTTGTAGGGATAACTGCAATCAGGACGTTTCGGATCGAGAACCGCTACTGCATTTGGAATAATATCATCGGGATTGTGGTGATCGCAGATGATGAAATCGATCCCAAGATCTTTGGCCATCTGGATTCTTTCAACCGCTTTAATTCCGCAATCTAGCACAATTACGAGGGTGACTTTTTGTTCGGCGGCATAAAGAATGCTGGTTTTTGAAATCCCGTAACCTTCGGAATAACGGTCAGGAATATAATAATCGAGGTTTTGAATGCGGGTGCGGAGAAAGGTGTACATCAACGCAACCGAAGTGGTTCCATCCACATCATAATCGCCGTAAATCAACACTTTCTCCTGATTATTGATCGCTCTTTCAAGTCGTTCAACTGCTTTGTCCATGTCCTTCATCAGAAACGGATCGTGCAGATCTGTCAATTTTGGCCTGAAGAATGTCTGTGCTTCGGCATAGGATGTAACTCCCCGTTGTGCCAAAAGATTGGCAATAACCATATTGACATTTAACGCCGCCGATAAATGTTTAATGATATTTATATCGCCCTCTTTTTTAATATTCCAAACTTTCCCCATCACGTTTTCTTCAGAACAATTCCGATTTTTTCAAAAATTTCTCAAAGATAGGAAATGAACTTAGATATGGAAAGTATATGCTCTACATTCATGCATATTTTGTTAATAATTTTGATTGCAATAGTTTGTTATCTTTGCCGGAAATTTTTTGAATTTTTTAATCGTACGAACGAATGAGTATATCTGATTTAAGCGAACAGGAGATCATTAGACGCAGCTCCTTGCAAAAGATGAAGGAATTGGGCGTTAACCCCTATCCCGCTGCTGAATTCCCGGTAAATGTTTTGGCACTTGAGATCAAAGAAAAATACAATCCTGAACTGAATAATTTTCAGGACGTAGTTGTTGCTGGTCGTATTATGAGCCGCCGAATCATGGGAAAAGCTTCGTTTGCCGAATTGCAGGATTCTTCAGGAAGAATACAACTGTACATGAACCGTGACGAAATTTGTCCGGATGAAGATAAAAGCCTTTACAATGAAGTATTCAAGAAACTACTTGATATTGGCGATATTGTTGGCATAAAAGGATTTGTATTTATTACGCAGACCGGTGAACTTTCAATTCATGTGCGGGAATTTTGTGTACTGAGCAAATCGCTTCATCCGCTGCCGGTTGTGAAGGAAAAAGACGGTCAGTTGTTCGATGCGGTTACCGATCCTGAAATGAGGTATCGTCAGCGTTATGTCGATCTGATTGTGAATCCGCAGGTGAAGGATACCTTTATCAAACGCACGAAAATCATCAATACAATGCGCCAGTTTTTCAACGAACAGGGTTACCTCGAAGTTGAAACACCCATACTCCAATCTATCCCCGGAGGAGCCACTGCCCGTCCGTTCATAACTCACCACAATGCACTGAATATTCCTCTTTATTTGCGGGTTGCCAACGAACTATACCTGAAACGGCTGATTGTTGGCGGTTTCGATGGCGTTTACGAGTTCTCCAAGGACTTCCGCAACGAAGGAATGGATCGCACTCACAATCCGGAATTTACCGTAATGGAAATTTATGTAGCCTACAAAGATTACATCTGGATGATGAACTTCACCGAAGAAATGATTGAACGCGTTGCAATCGCTCTGCACGGAACCACCAATGTTAAACTGGGTGATGTCGAAATCAATTTCAAACGCCCATTTAAACGGGTGACCATGTACGATGCCATCAGGGAACATACCGGCTTCGATATTTCCGGAAAATCAGAAGATGAAATCAGGGACATTTGTAAACAACTGGGCATCGAAACCGACCCAACAATGGGAAAAGGTAAACTGGTTGATGAGCTGTTTGGCGAAAAATGTGAGCACCATTATATACAGCCTACTTTTATAATCGACTATCCGGTTGAAATGTCGCCATTAACCAAGAAACACCGCTCGGTTGAAGGACTGACAGAGCGTTTCGAATTGATGGTGAACGGCAAAGAACTGGCAAATGCCTATTCGGAACTGAACGACCCAATTGATCAGCGCGAACGTTTTGAAGATCAGATGAAGCTGTCGGAAAAAGGCGATGACGAGGCGATGTTCATTGATCAGGACTTTTTACGGGCGCTGGAATACGGAATGCCGCCAACTTCAGGAATGGGAATCGGCATTGACCGCCTGACGATGTTCATGACCAACAATCTATCGATTCAGGACGTACTTTTCTTCCCGCAAATGAAACCTGAAAAGAATGCGGACGCCGCTGACCCGGATGAAAAATTCGAAGAACTCGGAATTCCTTCGGAATGGGTTGAAGTCATAAAAAAAATAGGGTTAAAAAAAGTTAAAGAGTTAAAAGAAGTTAAGGCCAGCAAATTTTTTAACGACATTTGCGGTTTCAACAAAAAAAATAAGCTGGGCCTGATCAATCCTTCATTGGATGATGTAACCAAGTGGCTGTTATAACCGGAAAAACAAATGTTTGAAAACTCCAAAATAGCTATTATCGGAAGTGGAAGTTGGGCCACAGCATTGGCAAAAATTCTTTTGCATAATGTTGAAAGCATCAACTGGTATTTCCGAAATCCTGATAACATAGAACAATTCAATCGCTTCAAACACAATCCCAGCTACCTGCGGGGAGTTGAATTTGATGTCAGCCGGATTAATTTCTTCACCGACATTAATGAAGCAGTTGAAGGTGTTGACATTGTGATCCTTGCCATTCCTTCAGCGTTTCTGAAAGAAGCCATGTCGAGCGTCACTGTTGACCTGAATCCGAAATTTATAGTTTCAGCCGTTAAAGGCATTGTTCCTGAAGACAACCTGATTGTTGGGCAATATCTTCATCAGTATTTCAACATTCCTTACGAACGGATTGGCGTAATTGCTGGTCCTTGTCATGCAGAGGAAGTCGCTCTTGAACGATTGTCGTACCTCACCATTGCCTGTCCTGATGTAAAGCGGGCAAGGGGTTTTGCTTTTCGGCTCGAATGTCCGTACATCAGAACCCATGTTTCCGACGACATTTACGGAACTGAATATGCTTCGGTGCTAAAAAATGTGGTGGCCATCGCTTCCGGAATTGTACACGGGTTGCGTTACGGCGATAATTTCCAGGCAGTACTTATTTCAAATGCTATTCAGGAAATTAAACGTTTTGTAGATAAGGTTCATCCGATTACCCGCGATATTAAAAGTTCAGCCTATTTGGGCGATTTGCTGGTAACTGCTTATTCCCAATTCTCCAGAAACCGTACTTTTGGAACCATGATCGGCAAAGGTTATTCTGTTCGTTCTGCTCAACTCGAAATGCACATGGTTGCCGAAGGTTATTATGCGGCCAAATCCATCAAGGAAATAAACGAAGAGTTCAGGGTAAATATGCCGATTGCCGAAGCCGTTTATAATATTTTATACGAAAACATCTCCCCCGCCATCGAAATCAGATTGTTAACTGAAAATCTTAGATAAAACACAATGGAAAGAATATCATTAAATTTTGAGAAGACTTTTGATTTTATATCAAAAGACTCCATTTTTTCATACAAGAAAGCGATTGAAAGTCACAATGTGGCACTTTCAAACAAAACCGGAAAAGGAAACGATTACCTTGGATGGACCACTCTGCCAACATCAATCGGCGAGGCTGAACTGGCTGATTACGAAGTCACAGCGGCCAAACTGGTTGCCAAGAACATCGACATTTTTGTTGTGATCGGCATAGGTGGTTCGTACCTCGGAGCAAAAGCGGTTGTTGATGCGCTTTCCGACAGTTTCGCTCATCTGAAAGAACGCAAAAGCCCGTTTATCCTTTTCGCCGGACAAAACATCAGCGAAGATTACCTGTTCGAACTTCGCGAGTTGCTGAAAACCAAAGAGTACGCTATGGCAGTAATTTCCAAATCGGGAACAACTACCGAACCTGCCTTGGCTTTCAGGTTACTGAAACAAGACATTGAAGATAAATACGGTAAAGCGGAAGCCAACGAACGTATTGTGGCTATTACCGATGCAAGTAAAGGCGCCTTGCGCTCACTGGCTACCATCGAAGGTTACAAAACTTTTGTTATTCCTGATGATGTTGGTGGACGTTATTCGGTGCTGACTCCGGTAGGTTTGCTTGCCATTGCTGTGGCTGGTTTCAATATCCGGTCATTGGTACAAGGTGCTGTTGATATGCAACATGCAACAGGTATAGATGTTCCATTCGAAGAAAACCTCTCGGCACAATATGCAGCCGTTCGCAACGAACTGTACAAAAACGGAAAAAAGGTTGAAATTTTAGTCAATTACAACCCCAAGCTTCACTTTTTGGCCGAATGGTGGAAACAGCTTTATGGCGAAAGTGAAGGCAAAGACGGATTGGGAATTTTCCCTGCATCGGTTGATAATACTTCCGACTTGCACTCAATGGGACAATACATTCAGGAAGGCGAACGCACGCTATTCGAAACAGTGCTTTCGGTTGCCAGTCCCGACCGCGAAGTGCGCATCCCAACTGATGCTGCCGATTTGGATGGGCTGAATTTCCTCGCCGGAAAACGGGTTGACGAAGTGAATAAAATGGCCGAACTGGGAACCATGCTGGCCCATGTGGACGGTGGAGTTCCAAACATTCAGATTGTACTGCCAAAATTGAACGAGTATTTCCTTGGTCAGTTGATCCAGTTCTTTGAAGTGGCTTGTGGTTTAAGCGGATACACTTTGGGAGTGAATCCATTCGATCAACCCGGAGTAGAAGCTTACAAGAAAAACATGTTTGCACTGCTGGAAAAGCCGGGTTTTGAAGAAGCAACAAAAGCGATCAAAAAGAGACTATAATTCAAGAAATATAAAAAATGCGAAAGCGAAATCTCAGGTTTGAGGTTTCGCTTTTTTTATTCATATAAATCGAAGGAACAGTATTTATTCTATATCAAATCCAATATGAAGCTTGAGGAACTCTCTAAAATCCTTTGCAATTTGAATTGATTCTTCTCTATCTTTCATTGGTAATTCAATCTTAATGTCAGGATATCTAATCTCAACCCCAAAAGCATTTAATTTCATTAAGCTTTCATACAATTCCTTATCAATTGGAATCACTTCATCAAGTAAATCAAGCAAATATCTTAAATCATGACTTCGTTTAAAAGGAATTGAATGCATTTCAAGCAGGCACTTGATGTACTTCTCGGTTGCCTGTTGACAATGAAATGCCAAAGTATCAGAATACTCCAGAATGTATTGATTAATTACAATCGCAGTTCCTAAATCATGGTCAGCTTTTTCTATCCAATCACGAAGTCTCGTTTCATTTGCGTTCATACATCAATTGTGCTCCTTGAATTGCGGAATTAATAAATGAATACTTATATAGCTTTTCATTTTCAAATTCTTCATTGGTATAGACAACAATATCTACTGGAAGTTTTGTGCCAATCAATAATCGTTGAATCTCAATACTACGTTTATATTTGGGCTCCAAAGTTTCTTTAACAACAAGTAAATCAATATCGCTATCCTCATTTGCCATTCCTGTTGCATAGGAGCCAAATAAATATATTTTATCTGGATTCACATTGATTGCAATCCTATTTATTAAGTTTGATATTGTTGATTCAGCTATCATATTATCAAATTTTTACGTTATAAAGATAATCATTTTCAATTGAGAATCTACTTTTAAAATTGCATTCCAATACAATGGTCGATGGAGCAGGCTTACAAAAAGAACATGTTCACCCTGCTCGAAAAACCAGGTTTCGAAGAAGCCACAAAAGCGATTAAGAAGCGATTGTAATTCAAAAAATACTATCAATGCAAAAAGCGAAATCTCAGGTTTGAGGTTTCGCTTTTTTTATTCAGAACTGCGGTATTTTATCTTTTTCATTGAGCAAATACTTTTACGTCGTCTTTTTATTTCGGCTTCGCCGAAGCATATTATTCCCTGCATTTGGCTTTATTCAGTTGCTCGTCCCTCACTCCCTCACTAAGCAAAACGCCTTAGCCCTGTTAAATTTACTCCGTATTTAACAGGGTAAACTTAAAGGATGGACAAATGAACCACTGTTACTGGGGGACCACCACACGAAAACCGTCGTAATTATAGCGGTAGCCCGGGGGGTCGAAGTCGCGGCGAGCCACACGGCAGCGTGTTGCAGCGGAGTTCCAGCCGCCGCCACGCAGCATACGGTTATTACCACCAAGTTTTGCGTCACGGGGGCCGGTTTGGGCAGCGGCATCGTAAGCACCGTACCAATCCTGGCACCATTCCCAAATATTGCCGCTCATATCATACAAGCCCAGTTCGTTGGCTCTTTTTTGGGCTACCGGTTGTGAGTTTGCTTATTGCTGTTAGGCTCGAACCAGCCCACCATATCCATACTCTCCCCCCCACTGTATTTGAATCCCTTGCTCTGTGAACCACCACGTGCAGCATATTCCCATTGTGCTTCGGTAGGCAAACTGTATATTTTACCAGTTTTATCACTCAACCAGCCGCAATACCCCACGGCATCGTCCCAGCTCACATTTACAATGGGGTGGCTGTCAATCCATCCCCAACTTGGTGTTTCGGGCATTTTGCGACCGGTGGCAGTGCAATAGGTTTTCCATTGCAACACGGTAGTTTCAGTTTTGGCAATGCTAAAGGCTTTAAGGGTTACGGTGTGTAAGGGTTGTTCATCGGCTTCGCCTATGCCATGTTCATCGCCCATTTCGAAGCTACCGCCTTCCACATTTATCATTTCGGGGTAGCTTTGGGCAAAAACGCTTGAAAATCCTGCAAGGATTAATAGAAATAGAATTAGTTGTTTTTTCATTTTTATATTTTTTTAATTATTATCCTCTTACCCCAGGACCACCTGAGCTGGAAGGCATAGGTTTAAGTTTTCCATTTTCATTGATGATAATTTCGTGTACTTTTTGTTTAGTATTTTCGATTATGTCGAATGATGATTCTGGCGCTGCAATGTCCGTGTATTCTACCAGTATCTCTATTTTTTTTGCATCGTATTTCCGGGTCAAAGTGCTGCCAGGATTAACTGTAACCTTTATCACTGCACCACCATCCAGACTCAATTCAATTGTGGCCAATTTGTCTTTGGTTTGGTTGGTAAACTGTGCCAGGATTATTGATTTCGTAGCAGTATTTCCCGATCTAAACTTTCCTTTAAGCCCGCCAAAATCTTTGGTGAATTCACTTGTATTGGTTCCTTTGCCCTGCCATGTAAAAGTTGTGTTGGGGGCAGTTGTAAAATCTCTGGGATATTTAGCTAACTGATCGGCTAATTGCTGATTACAATCTTCAATGGTTTTGCCTGTTTTGGTGCCGATTACTTTTGCATTGCAGCCCCAGCCAGCTATTCTCTTCTCATATTCATAGGTAATAATACATTCATTGGCAGCAACAAAATAGGTTTGTGGATTCTCTGTTTGATGTTCGGCATTAAAGTCTGTTCTTTTGGTTTTGTATGCGGCAAAGTCTGCTACATCTTCATGCAGCATGGCACGGTCGCTGCAAACACCCTTTTTATTGCTGTCGTATAAACCAACGAACAGGCATGGTTTTACATCCTGGGCTAAAAGATTGAAACTTAGCAGGAGAAGCGTGATAATTGAGATTGATTTTTTCATTTATGTTGTTTTTAATAGTTTTTATTCTTTCACCCAGAATATAGATATAGATAAATTATTATTTTGTTTCTACGGCAATTGCTTTATCATACCATTCCTGTGCAAGCTTCTTATCTTTTTTAACACCCGTGCCTGTTAAATACATGGCGCTGATCTCTTTCATTGCATCAACATTATCTTCTTTAGCGGCTTTGCTGTACCAGTTAAGTGCTTCCGTATAATTCTGGGTTATGCCGTATCCATTATAATATAACTTGCCTATCTTTAACATTGCTTCATCATTATCTTTATCTGCTGCTTTCTTATACCAATTCATGGCTTCTGTATAATCTTTGGTTACACCTGATCCGCCATAATACATTTCC
>JAUYMU010000136.1 GCA_030698405.1 Bacteroidota bacterium | reverse complement strand
AAATCTAATCCCGTCTTTTGTGTTTGCATAAGTCTTTGAGTTTTATTGGTTAATCCTAAAATCAAAAATAATACTATTATGGCTTATACTTTCATCTAAGCTCAATTACAAACATAGGGACTCTTAAAAAAAGAGAGGGGGAGAGCATCGCAGATGCGACGGGGTGAGTAAACAATTACATTATATCTCTTCCCTTTTTATTATTACCCATACAAAACGTTATAGAACCTTATTTTTTTCTGCGGACTACTGAAACGATTTTCCTCCCATCAGCTTTTCAACCAGCCATTCCTGCATTTTTTCACGTTGCTCAGGATACGTCCAGTGGCCGGTTTCTTCGTAAATAGTCAACGATTTAGGCGCCTGAATAACATTGTAAGCTGAGTACATCGAAGTTGGCGGGCAGGTTACATCGTTGTATCCCCAGGAATAATAGCCCGGCACTTTCACCTGACGTGCAAAGTTCACAACATCATAATATTTCGAAGTTTCAATTTTGTCGGGTTTCGCGTTGAAAGCTTTGTTTGCTTCGTTAAACATGTGAGGCCACCCTCCTGCCCTACCGTGCAGATAGCCGGTCAGGTCGCTAAGTGCAGGATAAAAAGCTGCAAGGTATTTCACGCGCGAATCCAGACCGGCAGTCACTATGGACAAAGCGCCACCCTGACTTCCTCCGGTAACTGCCAAAGTTGAGCCGTCGAATTCAGGCAATGAATAAATAAAGTCGATGGCACGAACACAACCCAGGTAAACCCGTTTGTAATAATAGCGGTCGCGGTCGTCGAGATTAAAAAACGGATAGCCGTCCAAAACCGATCTGCCCATGTCGGCATAAACCGCTGGATCCATGATAACCGAAATGCCATGAATACCAATCTCGAAGGTGATTACTCCGTTTTCGGCCATGGCCACATCACCACCGTACGCACGAACGCCCGCTCCGGGAACTTTCAGTACAGCCGGATATTTGCCCGCTTTTTTCGGAACGCATAAAATTCCGTACATGCGTGTTCCAACCCTATAATTCTGGATATTCGCGTGATAAACATTTACTTTTTCGGTGCATCGTTCGGGCAATAAAGTCAGTTTTACGTCCATCGGAACCTTAGCTGCTTCGGCTTTGGCTTTGTCCCAGAATTGGACAAAATCGGCTGGCAACGTGGTGGTTGGTTTAATCTGTTCCGGAGCAAATGCCGCCGTGGCCAGATTTTCATAGCGCACGCCATCGACTACGGTTGATACTTTGCAACGCAGAAAACCGGCTTCTTTCATGGTTCCGGATTCAATCCTGAACTGGCCATCTTTCACTACAGCCGAATCACGTTTTATTGGAATCATCATTTCCGGTCCAAATTCATACTTGATTTTCACGTTCGTCAGCGGCTCGCTGTTTTTCATCACAGTTACCTGGAAATTCGCCTTCTCGCCAGGTTTATAAACCCAGTTGGCATGGTCGGGCGCTACCACAATTTTTACGAGTCTTTCAATGGGCTGGGCTGATAAGATAAAGGCGCTCAATACCCAACTGAGCAATAACAGTACTTTTAGTTTTTTATATGTCATGGTTTAAATATTTAGATGAGCCAAATTAAGTAAATAATCCTTTCGCCAACGGTTAAACTTTGTATTTTTGGGCACTGTTCAACCTAAATCCAAAACACCATGATCAAACAAACCGTTCTTTTTTTCCTGATTTCAGGAATATTCGCTTCCGGATTTGCACAAAAGCCCCGCCCGGAAATGGAAAAGAAAAACTTTTCAGGAAACCCGATTTTCGAAGGCTGGTATGCCGATCCGGAAGGAACCATATACAACAACGAATACTGGGTATTTCCTACACTTTCTGATGTTTACGGCGAGTACACGCCCATCGACGAAAATTCGTTAACGCCGCGCCAGAAACTAACCATCAACAAAGATTACCTGAAACAAACTTACCTTGATGCCTTCTCTTCCAAAGATTTGGTGACCTGGAAAAAACACTCCCGAATATTGGATATCAAAGATATTTCGTGGGCCGCATTTGCTATTTGGGCTCCGGCAACTGTCTATGCCAACAACCAATACTATTTGTTTTTTGGCGCCAACGATATTCAAAGCGATAAAGAATTCGGCGGCATTGGCGTTGCAGTATCTGACCGTCCGGAAGGGCCTTACAAAGATGCTATTGGGAAACCACTCATTGACAAGTTCCACAACGGAGCACAACCCATCGACCAGTTTGTTTTTCGCGACGACGATGGCCAGTTTTACATGTATTACGGCGGCTGGCGGCATTGCAACATCGTGAAATTAAGCAGCGATTTGCTCAGTACAGTTCCTTTTCCTGATGGAATCCTGTTTAAGGAAATTACTCCTGAAAACTATGTGGAAGGTCCGTTTATGATCAAACGCAACGGGAAATATTATTTCATGTGGTCGGAAGGCGGATGGACAGGCCCGAATTACAGCGTGGCTTATGCCATGTCCGACTCGCCGTTTGGCCCTTTTAAGCGAATCGGTAAAATCCTTCAGCAAGACCCAAATGTGGCTACGGGAGCCGGACACCATTCGGTTATCAATATCCCCCAAACCGACGAGTGGATCATTGTTTACCACCGTCGTCCGTTGGGCGAAACCAATGGCAACCACCGCGAAACCTGCATGGATAAGCTCATCTTTAATGCCGATGGAACCATCCAGCCCGTTAAAGTAACTTTTGAAGGAGTAAAAAAACGGAAACTGAAGAAATAAAAGAATCCTAATCTTGTCGATTTGAAAAATATGATTTGAATATTAAAACAAGAATTTATTGTCGTGTGAAAGATTGGAGCGACAATGATATTAAAACAGGAAGCAAAGGGAGAAGAATAAGAAATGCGAAAAAGAAAGGAATATTTATCGATTTCATTAATGGTTATCAGGAGCATTGTCATTGTTTGGTTTCGTTAGGCGACGATCAAACCATGAGGCAAATCATGCAACTGATTAAAGGTGAATCATCGCACTGGATCAACAAAGAACAGCTTTTGCCTGAAAAGTTTGAATGGCAGGATGAATATTTTGCTGTTTCAGTCTCCGAATCACTGGTTGATAAAGTGAGAAATTATGTCAAGAATCAAGAAAATCACCACACTCATAAAACATGGGAAGAAGAATATAATGAGTTGATTGAAAAATATGGATTTCAGAAATTTAATGATTAAAATATTTGGCTAAAGCCTCTAAATTGATTTTTTATCCTCATCCAGCTAAAGCAGGAGGCAATTCAGCAGGAGGCAATTGATATTCTCTCTTTGAAAGAAGTATGGAGTTTATGAATAGAATTGAGCTTTAGCCCTTTATGAATAATTGACAGCATGAAAAATTATTGAGGGCTTCACTCCAAGTGAAACCCTCAATAAAAAAACTTTACTTCGCCATTTTCCAAACTTCGCTTCCGGCCAGCAGGAAACAGCCCAAACCATAATCTTCAAAGTCGGGCATGCTGGTGTAAGTTACCAGTTGTCCGTCTTTCGGTTCTTTGCCGGTTCCCTGGGTGTATCCTAAAAATCCGTTGGAATGAACAGATTCATTTGCCATCGCGTTCCAGCCTTTGGTAATCGCGGGCATGTATTTTTTGGCACTTAACATTCCGTTGTTCACGCCCCAGGCCATTCCGTAGACGAACAGCGCTGTTCCGGTCGTTTCTTTTCCGCCGAAATTATTTGGGTCGTGCAGGCTAACATTCCAGAAACCATCTTCGCGCTGAATAGGCAACAACGCTTTCATCATTGCCAGATAAGTCTTTTTGTATTCCTTGTAATGCGGATCGTTGGGCGTAATGTCCATCACCCGAACCAAAGCGGCCACCACCCAGCCATTTCCGCGAGACCAGTAGCAATCTTCGCCGTTGGGTTCCTTGTACGGAGGCAAAAAATCCTTGTCGCGCCACCACAGTTTGTCTTTTTTGTTGTACAGCCCTTGCGTAACTTTGCAGTCCATATACATTTCGTACATACGCTCAGAATACTTTTTGTCGCCCGTAATTTTGTGCAATTGGGCAAACACCGGCATGGCCATTTGCAGCGCGTCAATCCAGTCCCAGTCATCGATTTTATCGGTTGCCAGCATCAAATCAACCGAAGCCTGAATGTCTTTGATACGCTCCGGTTTTTTGTCGATTTCGTACAAATCGATGTACGTTTGTCCGCAGCATTGGTTGTCGGCGTTGCGGGTTTTGATGCCGTCGCGCAGTCCCCATTTGTGCGCTTCTCCCCACGAAACGCCATAATCGTAATACGCTTTATCCGGATTCAGTCCGTACAGAGCCATCAGTCCTTCGTAATAAACGGCGCGTGTCCAGATGTTGCTGGGGCGTTCGCGGTTGGTGATGATACTTTTCCCGGTGTCGGGCCATTTGTTCATAAAATAGGCGTTGGTCAGCACCATTTTGTCCATCACTTCCTTTTTCGCCGGAAGTTGTTGTGCTTGAAGACTTCCTGTTCCAATCAGAAATGCCAATAAAATAAGAATCGTTTTTTGTCTCATTGTGTTCATATTTAATGTTAATGTTTTATCTCTCGAACTACTCAGCAGGTGACTTGAAGTCACCTGCTGAGTAAGTAAAGATTAATTCCCATCAGGTTTTACCAAATTCACAGAAGGACTTTCGTACCATTTAAATCCGCTAACCGGATCGGGTTGCGATGGATTGAACTCTGCCCAATCATCGCGAATATATTTTGCAAGTTCAGGAATGCTTATCCGGATTCCTTCGGTCACACATTTCGCTAATTCGTATGCGCCGTAAGGGTTGAAATGCGTATCGTCGGCCAACGGCTTGTCCTGTCCCGGATAGCTATTCGCCGGATAATGCACAAATGCTTTTTTCGAGATTTCGGGTCCCAATGCTTCATAAAAGGCTTTGCTCATTGCATTCAGATCAATCAACGGAACATTTTCTTCTTTGGCCAGTTGCCGCATGGCTTCGGGATATTCTTCCAAAGTGTTAATAACTTTTCCATGTTCATCGAAACGGCGGCGGTTGGTGGAAGTTACCAGCACAGGTTTCACTCCCTTTTTACGGGCTTCGGCCATGTAATATTTCAACTCATCCTTGTAAGTCGTCATGGCATCCAGATGATTGCCACCCGGTTTTTGGTCGTTGTGAGCAAATTCCATCAGCAGGTAATCGCCGGATTTCATCTGGCTTAAAATTTTCTGCAAGCGTTTTTCGCGTTTGAAAGCCAGCAAAGTTTCGCCGGATTCTGCATAATTGGCAACTACAATTTCCGGTTTCAGAAAATTCGGAAACATTTGTCCCCACGAAGCCCACGGCTCGTTTTCCTGATCGGTTACCGTAGAATTTCCGGCGAGAAAAATGGTTGGCAAATGGTCAGCTTTTTTAATCTCGATCGCCGCTACGCACGGATGTTCGCCGTTAAATTCCAGTGTCAGTTTGCTGTCCCAATTCAGGTAATCTAATTCCCGTTCTTTCAGTTTAATTTGTTCATGATCGTTGATTTTCGGGGTGCGAACATCTACAACAATGGTTTTTTGAATTGTTTCCCCAGAAGCTGTTTTCACGTTTTCGAGCATCAACCGTCGCGATTCGGCCTTAACAGTTGTTGACGAACCTTCCGGCGATCCGCCCAATGTCAGGATCACCTGATAATGCCCTTCAGGAAGGTTTACCACGAAATAAAACGGTTTTTTACTGCTCAGATAATCGCCTGTGTTCCCATCCACCATTTCTCCTGATGGGATCAGTCCAAAGCCCTTTCCGGCTGAATAAACCGTAAAAGCAGTCACTTGCGTCCAGCCTTTTTTTGCCTTTCCTGAACCAAAATCGAACCGGTAAACTGTTGATTTTTCTTTAGCAAGGCTGGCCAGTGAAAAGCAAAAGCAAATCAGGACAATTAAACTAAGTTGTTTCATATTTTGTTGGATTTTTATTCACGGGGTGACTTAAAGTCACCCCGTGAATAGTGTCAAACTATTTATATCTCACCAATTTCAGGTTCGGTTTGACTGGTTTTATCATCTCATCACCAATATAAAAACCGGTATGCGGCGGCTGATTGTAGGCCACATTTTGCCAGGCAATTCCCAACCGGTAAATCGGATCCTGCATCAAAGTAACCAACCGACGTTTGGTCGGAATGGTGGTGGTGAAAACACGCAATGATTGGTTGTCGGCAGTACGCAGAACCACTTCTTCGCGCCAGTCACCAAACAAATCGGCGCTAAGTACCGGGGTCGATTTTGTTCCGTTATTGCTCATGCAATCCGTGGCAACCAGCAACGGAACCGCCTTTTCAGTATTCCAGTCCCATTTCATCACCTGATTTTTATCGAGCAATTCGCGGAGCAAATCGCCGTCCCACCACACCGCAAAGTTGCAGGTAGTTGGAGTCGTCTCCGAAATCTTTTTGCCTTGCGCATTCCACATTCCTTTTAGCTGGGCGCCAAACACCCAACATTCATTACCCGCATAGCGCGGATCGACATTGAACGAAACCCCGCGTCCAGGCCCTTCTCCTTTGTCACCACCCGATTCATCCGCTTTAAGCGAAGCCACCCGCCATAGAATTTCGCCGGTTTTGGCATCGCGAAAGTTCAGTCCGGAATTGCTAAACCGTTCTTGAATATTGAACACTTCCAATCCAGAGCGTGTCGGATCAAGATCAGAAAAGTGCATCGCATCGGCATGTCCCAATCCGGTTGAATAAAGCCCTTTTCCATCGTTGTCAATTACTGCCGAACCATAAATAATCTCATCGCAGCCATCACCATCTACATCACCCACGCTCACACTATGGTTTCCCTGTCCACGATAATCACGGTTTCCGGGAGTACCATCATCACTATCGAACATCCAGCGGTTGGTAAGTTTTCCGTCACGAAAATCGTAGGCCGCCAGCGTTGCACGGGTGTAATAGCCGCGACACATCACAATGGAAGGATGAATCCCATCCAGATAAGCCACACAGGCCAGGTAACGCTCGGAGCGGTTCGCATTTCCATCGCCCCAAATTTCCTTCATTTCTTCCGGAGTCGGATTTTCTTTTGACGGATGGCGACCAGGCAGATAGTTTACAGTTGACAAGGCCGCACCGGTCAATCCATCAAAAACCGTCAGGAATTCAGGTCCGCGAACAATGTGACCATCGGCGTTGCGATGATCCGCATTTGCATCGCCAATTACTTTTCCTTTGCCGTCAACGGTTCCATCAGCAGTTTTCATCGCTACTTCTGCACGACCATCGCCATCAAAATCATACACCAAAAATTGGGTATAATGCGCTCCTTCGCGGATATTTTTGCCCAGATTAATGCTCCACAAAAGTGTTCCATCCAGTTTGTAGGCATGAAAAATGGGTTCATCAGTTATTCCTTTATGACTGTTGTCGTGCGCTTTTCCGGTCATGTGAACCACCAGTTCGTAATCGCCGTTACCATCCAGGTCACCAGCCGACGCATCGCTGGGTGTATATTTTTCAGGGGTTTGAAGCGGAATGTCGATCCACGGTTTGTTGTTTTCTTTTTTATCCAGAACAAAAAATCCTTCATCTCCACCTTTTACCGGTTTTACGGTATAAGTATATTTTCCATTGGCCAAAGGTGATACATCCAACATGGAGGTTGCTTCTGTCAGTGGTTTGGAATTCAACATTACCGATTTTGCATTTTCAGCCTGACGGAAAACATTAAAAGCCACATCGTCGGCATCCGAATGAAGCAGTCGCCAACTCACGAACACACTGTCGCGACCCGCCTGAACCGCCACCACTCCGCGGGACAAGTATTCCATCTGGCGCTGTGCCTGAGCCGCCATGCCCGAAAGAATCAGAAAAATATAAATCAGATGTTTCATTTTATATGTTTTAAATTTTCACCACAGATAACAATGATTTTCACAGATTTAAAAACTATGTGTTCTATTTGCCTATGTGGTTCCTTGTTATAATTTTACTTCAAACACAAAAGCTGACGAGGTCATATACTTTCCACCCTGCGAGGCCACAAACAAATGCGTGGGGTGTCCATTTTGCATCAGGATTTGCGGACGCTCGAACCGACCATATTTCTTCAGATTCGATGGAGCAGGTGATTGCAGCAAATAATGACTGTAGCCAAAATAGCTGATCTTCGGTTCCGACCAATGAATCCCATCATCCGATTCCAGAATAATTCCAACTTCATGGTCGAAACGCCCCATATCGCGCGCCAGCATGTAATACCGGCCATTTTCCATAAATACATTGCCATCTTCCAATTGCCGGTTATTCCCAAGTTTCGAATAATCCAAAATCGGGTTTCCCGAATACTTCACGTACGGACCTTCCAGTTTATCAGAAATAGCCAGTCCATATTTTCGGTTACCGCGAATGGCAGGATCGACCGGATGCTCATATTCTTCGGTGTTCCACGATTTGTAATACAGCCAGTATTGCCCGTTTGGATGTTTCAGAAATGCCGGGTTCGAGGTGCAATGGTCGTCCCACGAACCGATTGCACCCACTTCAATCAAAGGTTTATCTGGTCGTTTCCATGGGCCATTCAACGAATCAGCGGTTGCCATTGCAATCCGTTTGGTGCTGGTTTTTTTGTTCGAATTGCCGATATAAAACAGGCAGTACTTTCCATCCACCAACTGAATGTGCGGATTGTGGCAGGTCGTTCCATCAAAATAACCTTCGCCACGAGGAGCCAGAATTGTTTCAATGTTGTAATACGGCCCTTCAGGCTGATCGGCAACGGCATGGGCAATCTCCGAACCGTTGATCCAGCCACCCATTCCTTTTTTGGCATCCCACCGCGAAAAGAACACATGAATTTTGCCATCGGGCGCCACAATCGGACTGGTTCCCCAAATGTAGTAGCCTTCCAGTTCCAGAATGCGGCCAAGCGGTTTCAGGCGTTTGGCAAATCGGGAAATGTCTTTCTTACGATAAGCCTTGTCCGAAACCATAGCAAAGCCAGAAATTCCAGAGGCCAATAATGCGCCTGCGGCAAATAAACTATTCTGGATAAATTTTCGTCGTGAAGAAGCCAAAGCCCCCTCTAACTCCCCCGAAAGGGGGAGGACACGGTCGCGTTGGGTTTGTCCAGCTACTGATATTTGATCGTCCTTCATTTTCTTTTTGAATTTGATTCCCGTTGCGGCGCATACAGCGTTTTTGTTTCAATCATCATTTTCAGATGCGCCTTGTTTTTTCTTCGATTCGTTGTCCACGGGTTCCGTTTCACTACAACCGCGGTTATTCATATTTTACCCTTTCAGGGTATTGCATTTATCACGTAGCGATTTTAGTATTGTAGAAATGATCAAATAGAAAAATCGATACCGCGTAGCGGTTAAACATCTATTACTTAATTTATAAGTGCGTCGCATACAGCGTTTTGTTTCAATCATCATTTGCAGATGCGCCTTGTTTCTTTTTTAAATGTCCGTTGCCTAAAGGCGAACGGCAAAGGATATTGTCGAATAAATCATCAGAACGGTATTCTTTGCTTACGCAAATATAATTTTCACTGCGCACTGATTATTTTTTATTCCCATTCACGGGTTCCGCTACTCTTCACCGTTCGACTGAGCGTTCGACTGAGATCACGCCGAAGTCTCACACCAAAGCCTGTGGTTTTTCATATTTTACCCTTCAGTGTATTTCTTTGTTGACTATTGTTCCACAAAAAGAAATTGATCCAAATCTTCAGTACCCTAGCCTCTCCCTTTCGGGGAGAGGTTGGAGAGGGGCTTCTACAATATCCCAAAATAAAAATACAGCGTTCGTTTTACGGGTTTGTCCATTTTGTTGAGTTCACCCATGGGGCCAAGGTTCCAGGTATCGTTACTGATACCCATCGCGAGTTTGATGCCAACCGGAGGAATGGCATCCAGAAACGAAATGTCGCCAACCGGTAATTCGGGATAATTTTTCGGCCCAGAAATTCCGTAAAAATTGAACAGGCGAACAAACAGGTCGTCTTCCTGCGCTACCACAGTAAATTTGCCGTCAACAGTATTGAATTCCATCCACGATACTTCAGGAAAGTAGCCTTTGTATTGCGGCAACCCCCAGCTGTTATCGGCTGGCAAACGATTGTTGTACATGCGCTGATATACATCGAGCACACCACCGGCTGTACGGTTTTTCCAAACGTGCGACGGACCTTTGCCCAGCCATTTGGCGCCAATCACATCCGATTCCGGAAAATCGAAACTGATGCCTGTAAATTTCTGCTCTCCGGCTACCTGATATTCGTAATCCATCGCCAGCCAGCCACGGCTAAACATGGTCCAGATTACTTTCTTCAGATCGCCTGAATATGTCATTTCCAACGAATAGCTCATGTCGGTTTTTACAGGTTTAATGCTTTCCAGACGGGCATTTCCACTCACCAAAACCGGTCCATTACCGAACGGAAGCGGCAATCCTAAATCATTGGTAACTTTCCTGATTTTGCCGTCTTTTTTACTGAAAGTCACTGCAATTCCGGAGGCTTTTAAGGTGTAAAGACTATCGTTTTCTGTCAGTTCGGCAACTCCCTTTTCTTCCGACAGATCAGCCGATTGTTGTTCGATGGGCAAAATATTGTCAGCTTCAATTCCGGCAGCTTTCAGTTTTTCGCGCTGCTGCTTTTCCTGTTCACTGATGTCCATTTTCACCAATTGCGAAACAGCACGCAGGTTTCCGCCAATCTTCCAGCTGTAACAGTAAATTTCTTCGCCCGAACGGTCAAACACTTTCAGGTAAAGGGCATCGTATTTTTTGTAGTCGGAAGGAAGTTCCAAATTCAAAGTTCCAAGTTCCAAGGGGTGGACATCGGGACTTTTAGCAATTCCGCTTTTTTGTACTTTGTGAGCAACCTGGCGATCGGTAACCGTGCTGAAATTCACCAGTTGCCACTCGAAACGGCAATCTTTCAGGTTGTTGAAATGGTAACGATTTTCAACCGGTATTTCCCCATCGAATTGCTCCGGAAGTTTTTTCAGGCTGATTTTTACAGGGCAATAAATTTCGCGGATGGCATAAAAACTGCCTTCCTTTTCGCGGTGCGGACCAACCACGCCATCGGGTGCATTTAACCGGTTGACATCAATAAAGCCGTTCAAATCGGTGCGGACAATTCCTTCATCTCCTAAAACCCAAAGAAAACCTCCACCAGCATTGGGTGTTTTCCAGAACAATTCCCAGAAATCTTCCAGTCCGGCAGCGCCGCCGCCATCGTCCTGTGCATGGAGAAACTCGGTGGGCATGTAGATTTTGCCTTCTGCAAATATCTTTTTCGAGCTGTAATACGTTTCGTAATGATTGCAGTCGATGCCGTTAAAATCGTTTCCGGGTCGGTGATGCGCATGAATTACCGGACGATTCGACTTGTCGTAAATAGCAAAATCATCATCGAGCTCCTTGTTTGTTCCGCCTTCGTTTCCGTTGCTCCAGAAAATAATTGAAGGATGGTTCAAGTCGCGGATCACCATTTCTTTCACCAGCTTCGCACCGGGAGCGGTGGCATAAGCATTTTGCCAGCCCGCCAACTCGTCGAGCACATACAAACCCAACGAATCGCAATAATCCAGAAAAACCTCATCGGGAGGATAATGGGCACAACGAACAGCATTCATGTTCATGGCTTTCATCAGTTTCACATCATCCAGATTGATCTGATCATTCAGGCAACGCCCTGTTTCGGGCCAAAAAGCATGACGATTGATGCCTTTCATCTTGATTTTGGTACCATTCAGGTAAATGCCGTCGCCCTGACGGATTTCGATGGTGCGAAAGCCAAATTTTTCAGTGGTGGTGTATAATTCATTTTTGCCGTCTTTCAGCGAAACACGAACAGAATAACGGTTGGGTGTTTCCGCAGTCCACGTGGCCGGATTGGTAACCTTGCAGTTTAAAGTGACCAGTGAATCGTTCGTGTTGGCAACTGAATTACAAGTGGCAACAATATTGTTTTTTGCATCCAGAATTTCGGCCACCACATTTCGTTTTCCCTTCAGGTTTTTTAGAAAAACATCCATGGCAAACGAGCCGTCAGCTTTGGCATCGATGGCAACCCGTTCAATGTGTTCCTCCGGAAAAGCTTCGAGGGTTACCGGACGGAAAATACCGCCAAATACCCAGTAATCGGCAAAACGTTCGGCATTGTTCACTGAATGATCGGCGGACATTTTGCTGACGGTAACTTCCAGCAAATTCTTCTGCCCAAATTTCAGTTTATCGGTAATGTCATACCTGAATTGGTAGAATGCTCCCTGATGAATATCTCCAGCCAGTTGGCCATTGATTTTCACTTCGGTGTCGGTCATCGAACCTTCAAAGACAATAAAAACCTTGCGGTTTTTCCAGTCAGCCGGAACCTGAAAAGTGTATTTGTACAAACCTATTTCGTCGGCAAACTTAAATGTTTTGCCATAGGTACGATAATCTCGGCCATAATCGTACTCGCCAAAACCCTGCTGCTCCCAATGCGAAGGCACTTCAATCTTCGACCAAACTCCGCTGTTTCTTCCAGAAGTGCAAAAAAATTCCCAGGTTTTGGTGTGGGTGTTGTCGGTTCCGGAAAGGAACAGGGTTAGCTTTTGGTTTGGTGCTGCGATGGAGGAAAAAGAAAAAAGAAAAAAGAAAAGAAGAAGCCCCCTAAATCCCCCGAAGGGGGACTTTTCGCTCTGCGTTTTTAAAATACTAATCATCTGTATGGTTTATTGTGCTGGTTTAATTAACGATTTTAAGCCATATGACCCTAACTTTCAATGAGAAAAAGGTTAAAAGTGCATTCCCATGCGGCGCATACAACTTTATTTTTTCAAACTTCGTTGTTGGATGCGCCTTGTGTTCGCTTGTACTTTTATCCACGGGTTTCGTTTCACTACACCCGCGGTTATTCATATTTTACCCTTTCAGGGTAATTTCAATCGTGATTTGATCTTTAAAAGAAAGACGATCCTAACTTTCAGTACACTTAGCCTCTCCCTTTCGGGGAGAGGTTGGAGAGGGGCTTTATTCCCCTCCTTCGGAGGGGTTGGGGAGGCTCAAAAATCTTTCGTCAACCCTTCCCATTTTACATTCCATTTGCCATCTTTCGGGAAGCCGGGGTTTTCGGTGGTGCAGCCTTCCCATCCGGCACACATCAGCGAAACGGCTTTCAGGAAACCACCGTTGCCCGGCATATAAATACGCAACCGCGGACTTTGATAATTGTGTCCGTTTTTTAGATAGGTATTCTTCTGAACATCTTTCAGCAAGGCTTCAAGAGCGATTTCCGGTTCAATCAAACGGGTAGCGCACATGGCAACCATCGGGTAATCCCACCCCCAGGTGGATGGCCAATCCCATTTTTGCATCACCACTTTCAAGGTATTTCGCATGATTTCAGGATCAACTTTGTCCCATGCAGGCAAAATACCGAGCGCGCCGGTTACCATCGGATGGTCTTTCATCGCTTCCGGATTGGTATAGGAATCGGGCGCATTGGCAATGCCCAGATAGACTCCGTTTTCATGAACCGGCGCTGCAATTTTGGTGCGAACCTCTTCCCAAACGGGGTCGGGTTGCATGTTCAATCGATTGCGCCATTGTTGCGCAATAGTGAGTCCCCAATGCCAGTACGCCAATTCGAAAGGCGGATTCATCGTCGTTTCGCGTTTCCAGTGTTCCTGTGCCGGAATAAGCGGTGGCAGCAGGTTATATACATTTCCTGAAGAATCTGGTACTGCAAAGTCGGCCATAAAATCGGCAGTGGCAAAAATCAGGTCTTTGTATTTGTTCAGGATTTCGGGAGAAGGATTGCTAAGGTACAATTGCTCGGCCATGTAAATAAAGTGCGGTTGCTGCCAAATAAGGTAACTGCCTACACCAGACGGGCTGTTCTGACCTTCAGGCCCAACCATTTTGGGCCAGCGAATGCCTTTAAAGCCTTGTAATTGTGCCGTTTCGAGCGCTTTGTTATATATGGTCTGATACCAATCCAACTGTTTTTCCAGGTACTTAGCATGGTTCCAATTGGCAAAATGTGCCGAGTGCCACCAGTGCATTTCGAGGTGAGCTTTTCCGTACCAACTGTTGAAAACCAAACCGGTTTCCTGTGGAGGCATCGATCCTGAATTCTGAATTTGAGTCAAATATTGCGATAGTACAAACCGGCGTTCCACTTCTTTGGCGCGGGAATCTGTACATTCAGAGAAATCAACCACGCCGCTGGTTTCCCAGAAATTCTTCCATGTTTCTAGGTTGTTGGTTTCAGTTTGAGCAAATGTTGGCAATGCCTCTGTTTTTGCTTCAGGAGCAAATAAACAGCTAAACGAAATTGTATTTCCGGACTTGGCCGAAAGTACGAAATGATGTTTTTCGGTTTCTGCCAAAGCAGCCTGTCCTTCCCAATCCAATTTCACCTGATAATGATCGTTGTCCAATGTCCGGAGAATTTTTGCGCTGTTCTCTCCTACCTTTTCCAATTGCGACTGATGTTTATCTACAGAAGCAAAATCGTAACCGGAATGCGTATTGACTGGCACAGCATACGGGAAAATCCATTCTACTTTTAACTGGCCATTTTCAACCAGCGGAGAACTGATCTTGGCCGAAACCATATCCTTTTCCTGGTGGCAAAAAACCTCCACCTTTACAGGCTGACCTTCGATAGAGAATTCGCTGCTGATGCGGCCTTCCCAAAGCGTCAGCTGATGTTTTGGACTTTCAATGTCGGCTAGTTTCACTTCCGTTCCATCCGCCTTTTTCAGGAGCAAACGGATTACACCCAATTGCAAACGTTGCGGATTTTCGCGAAAATAATTGGCTGCTTTCGCATCGCGTCCATCGCCCGGAAACTGCGCCAGATAAGGAACTTTTCGTCCGCGGTAATCCGAATATTTGGCGCTTTCCATCACCTGGTAATTTTCGGTATTCGGGAAAGTGTGCCAGCCCCAGTTGGACTGAGTGCCCAGCGTGACACCATTTTCGTATTCCTTGTAAAATGTTTGCAGGCCGGTTACATCGGTTGTAAAAGCAAATTCACCGTTTCCGACCGACAAACTGGCCAGCGTATCAGGTTGCTCTACAACTACATTGTTGCGGGTAACCAAGGCCAGACGATCAATTTTAGATGGTTTTTGGGGTGAATTACAACCCAAAAGTGCAATTGCAAAAATGATTGGCAGATAGGTTTTTAATGTCATACTGTTGGTTTTCAGGTTGAGAATTAACGATTAACGATTGCAGAATAACGATTAACGATTTATGATTTAAACTGCATATATAGGTTATTTAATCTGCTGTAAAGGAGTTAGTGTCACCGGACCAATCAATCCTGAAACTTGTGGTTTCCAGCCCAGTGTTGTAAATAAACCATCGGCTCCCCTGTTTTCGGCTTTGTAGGCCGGGAAATTGATGTTATAGAAAATCTTGTACGGTTGTCCTTTGCGCTCCATGTCGGCCATGCGGTTGCCCATCAGGTTGGTCACCGAAATTTCCAGCGTATTTTCATCCTTCAGTTCAGAAACCGGAATGTTTACCGAATATGGTGAGCTGATCAAAGTTGCCAGTTCTTTCCCGTTCAGGATAATTCGGGCACTGTGTGCAACTTTTCCCAAATCTATTTGCCAGAATTGTGCATTTCCAGAAGGTTTCGCAAAAGTTGTTTTGTAAACAGCCGTTCCTGAAAAAGCCTTGTAGCCGCTTCCTTCCAGTTCAGTCCACGAGCCTAATTTCTGAAGTTTAACAGGTTTCGGAAGTTCGGGGCCACCACTCACGAAAGTCAAATTCCAGTCCGAATTCAGGTTTACTATATTTCCTGAAGGTTTCAGATAAGCATATTCAGGAGCAATTGTTTTACCTGAAAAAACCTGCACCAGCGAACTTTCACCGGGTTTTAACTGAAGATGAACCATGTTGGTTTTGCCCGAAACTGTTGTAATTGCCAGACCAAAATTGCCATTCATCGGGTTGTACAAAACGGCAGATCCGATGGCGGTTTCCAGCGGAACGAGCCCGTCAATGGTTTCGGCACCGCGATTGGCGATAAAATAAGTTGTTGTAGTTCCGTCAATCCGGCGAATGCACTGAACGCCGCGATCGAACATTGTTTCGCGACGGATTTTTGCCTGAACCAGCATATCAGACAAGTTGCCGATCAGAATCCGGCCTTTTCCAACTTTGGCAATTTTTGCAGTTCCGGTGGCAGAAACAAAATTCAGGGAGTTTTTCAAGTTCTTCAGTTTGAGCTGCCGTTCAGCAAGATAGCCCAATCCGGGAACATCCGAAGGAAGTTCTTCCATTAAAACAGTTGCCCCGTTTTTGGCCAGATTGATTAACTTTTCGAACGTTTCAACAGGCATCAACTTCACAGGAGGAAGCAAAACGGTTTGATAATTTGTTCCACCAGTCAGGATTTTTCCTGATTTGGTTTCAAGTTGGGCAATTTGCCGGTCGGAAATATAATCAAATGCAAATCCCTTCTCGAACAGGTATTCAGCTGATTTGCGGACTGACGAGCCTTTTGCAGCGCCATCAAAATGCAGCAACATTGATTTTCCGCGAACGGCATATTCATCGGAAATCGGGTAATAAAGAAGAATATCGTTGTCGGGTTTTCCGGCCTGTAAAAACGACTGGGCACGGGTAATGTAATTATTTAAAGTTCCGAAATCGTTCCAGAAAGTATTGGTTGGTCCGAAGTGAACTGCGGCGTAAAACATCCAACCCGGCCATGAAACATTTTGGGGCGAAAAGGTAGTTCCGTGGTAAAAAACATGGTTGATTCCGGCCAGAAAAAACAAATCAATCGCATGTTTTACATCCGACAACGAAGCCTCAAAATGATCTTTCAGCCAGGTGGCAGATTCGGACGAAGCCAGTTTTTTGCCCATCACATGCGCCACCGACGAAGCAGTTTTGACTTTCACTATGTCTTCGCCTTCCGTTTCAGGAATATCGGCAGCAGCATATAAATCGAGAATATTGGCCGGTGCGCCGTGAGCCTGGTTGCGGATGATTTTCCCACCTTTCACCGCCCAGTCGTGCCAGCGTTTGGTGTAATTTTCAAGGATCAGATCGGAAACTGTTTCGCGGTAATCGGTGAGCACCCGCTGGTTGTATTCAGGAGAGTCCTGTCCCAGCAATGCAGGAAGGTATTCGCGAATATCGTAACCACGCCGTTTCTGAAATTCGTCGAACATCAGCGGCGTAAAATTGGCTTCGCCGCGCGCATCGTCCACTTCGTAGGAATCGTTGAAATAGGCGCGCAATCCGCTAATATCGTGACCTTTGAATGAATTTGTAAAATGACCGAGGTAATTGTCAATTGCTTTGGCCGAAAAATGATCGATCACATCGCCTTCTCCGCCCGGACCTGCACGTTCCACCATTTTTCCATGCCAGCCTTCAAAAACAGCGAATAATTTCCACAAACCGGCAGTTGCGGTCCAGTTTAGTTTTCCGTCTGATCCAACTTTATCAGTGAGATTCAGGATTTCACCTTTATCGGAATAGGCCATCAGCGCCTGAAGTGGCATTGGATTGGGGTATCGCACCTGATCGATGGCCCAGTTTTGCAGGCTGTCGGCATTTGCACTAACCGGGTATTTTAGTTGAGAAATCTCCAGATTTTTGCGCCCAATGGTTCGAAGCATTGGCTCCTGAACCATTTCAATTTTCTCCTGAAGTTGTTCACCTTCCTTCAGAAAATAGGATTCTACTGCCATGTATTTGCAGGCATCTTCAGGCGTAACCCACAAACCGCCAAAAGGCCAGCCCGAAGCCATTGCGAGGTCAACGCCCATATCGAGGCGCTTGCCTTCCTGAAGGGTATATTTCAGTTGATCCATCCATTCAGGAGAAAGGAACTTGATGAATTTGTCTTCGTACCCATGCACTCCGTAAATCGGTGTGATTTCCAAACCGCCCAAACCTGCTTTAGAATAGGCTTCCATCGCGGCTTTCAGATCGGCTGGATTGACACTGTTGCCCATCCACCACCAACGGCTCCAGGGTTTGGATTCCTGTGTAATTTGCGGCCAACCGGGCTGATTACTTTTTGATTGACTTTGGCCGGGTGTAAAAAACAACATCATCAGTACCAGAATCATTCCGGCAGACAGTAGATTTTTTGATTGTTTATTCATGGTCAGTATAAAAAAGTTGGTTTATTATTTTTTGATTGAGCTAAAAAGTTTGACCGAAGTTAAAAATAGAATTATACATTCTTATCCTGTGACATCTGCTTATGCCAACACTTAGTTTTTCTTTCGCTTTTTTAGGGAAATTTAAGAGTGCAATAGGTTCGGTTCATGCTAAATATCTACCCACAAAAAACGTTTCCGAACCTTAAAAATTTTCTGTTTTCTTCACTTCTACCGCGTAAACATTGGATTCGCCTTCGAAGTTTGCCCTAAAAATGATCCATTTATCATCGGGACTAAAATGAACATTTGGTTCCAGTTTATACTGGTGATGTTTCATATTTACGAGTTTTTCTGATCTGAATTTATCACCATCAGGAGTAAATAAATAAATCCATTGCCCATCAGGTGCCTTGGCCACTGAACCGGAATGGCCGCCATCGCCGGCAAACAATGTTTCGGTTGAATTGGAGTTGTAATGCACACTCCATTCATTTCGTTCCAAACTGTATTTTATTTCCTTTCCTGAATCAACATCATACCCACCTACAAAAAATGTTTCACCTCTTGGTTGTTGCAGGTCAAACCAGATCGTTTTTCCGCTTTTACCAAACCATTCGTGTCCCCAAATTTCCCGCTCGATGGTGCGGTGATGAATCTGAGTGAGCTGTTTTGTTTTCACATCGATCGTCCATACCCTGTTAACTTTGTGCCAGGGACCTTCGTGGCAAAACATCAGTAAATCAGGATTTACAGAAGAAAATTGCACGTGATTCAGCCATGCGCTGTCTGTAAATAATTTATTCAGCTGACCTGTTTCTATTTCGATGGTGAACAAAGTTTTAGGCAGTTTCGCTTCATAAATCAAATTGAAGAAATCGCTCTTTTGGGGATTATTCTTCACGATTTCTTTTTCGGCATCTGTAGCCCTTGAACCCGCAAGTAAAGTCCCATCGGCATTTACTGTCGTAATCGAAGCTTTAAAATCTTCAGGAAAAACATAAACCAGTTTTGCTTCTTTTGTTGTAGGTTGAAGCGAAAAGACGCTGTCTTTTATTTGGTAGAAAATTATTTTGGTTTTTTCAGAAACAATTTCACCGTTCATTGGGGAGGAACTTTGTGTAAGCTGATTGATTTTTTTTGTGGTAAGATTGATGCTGTATAGCTGTTTGTTTTTTACGTTCGTATTGTATGTTTCTTCTTTTTTCATATCAGTAACTTCATCGGGATTTTGTTTGCTACTGTTATAAAAAACCATTTCGTCGCCAATAAACGGATTATTGTGGAAGTAAAAACTTAGGCTGTTGCCTTCCATCCGGGCAGTCAGTTTAACAACTTTATGACCGGTGTCTTTGTCGATCCATTTATCCGGCATTGGGCTAATTGAACCGGTTTCGAGAACCGGTAGTTTTTCTGTCTGACAAGCTGTAGCAAGGAATATTATCAGAAATAAATACAAGCAGGTTTTCATTGGTTTGTTGTTGGTTTGCAGGTTCTTCAAAAATAAATAATACAATTAATACGAGTTTCTCCTAAACCAAGTTTCATTAGATATATGAAGGATATTGATTTGGATAACTTGTTATAATTTTAAAAAAGGTGGGCAAAAACACCCACCTTTTTAAAAAAATACGTGAAACGTTTCACATTCAACTTACATTTAGTATCCTGGATTTTGTTCGTACAATCCACTTTTTACATCAATCTCGGATTGAGGAATCGGGTAAATAATATAGTTTTTTTGAAAAGGCTGAATCTGTTTCAAAATATCCTCACCAGCGATCCATGAAGGCATAACGGTTTCAACTAAACCTGAACGCACTAAATCGTGCCAACGTGAACCTTCAGCTGTAAATTCCTTTTGCCTTTCTGCCATCAGATCAGCCAATTTCACATTCGATACAGTTGTGGTCAAACCGGCTCTTTGGCGAACCTGATTCACAATTGCATCAACTTCGGCTTGTGTTCCGCTTGCACCTTTTAAAATACATTCAGCTTTCAACATCAGAATGTCGGTATAGCGAAGGGCAATAAAGTTGATTGGCCAGTCCAAACGATTGGTTGGAACCTTGGTCAAATCAACATACTTTTTAAAGAATGAACGCGGCTCTGAAACACCATTGTACACATATCCGGTTTGAATGGAAAAGTTTTTGCGCACATCGCCTGTTTCGTATGAGCTGATAAGCATTTCGGAAACTGGACGCATCATAAGTCCACCTTGCACCGCTTTCCCTTGTGACTGAAAATAGGTGTCGGGAACCAATACCCATGCAAAAGTTGAACCCAACACCGGACTTAAACCAGTAACATACTGAATGTCAAAAACTACTTCAGCATTATTTTCATTTGTAAACGAAAATATATTTGTGTAGCTATCCAGAAAAGAGAATTTTTTGCTGTCGATTACTGAGTTTAGCAAAGTGATCGCCTGGCTCCATTCATTCAGGCCTAAACCCGGGCCTTCGATGCTGTAAGTTGAACCAGAACGTGTCATGTGAACCAAAGCCAATATGCCTTTTGCACTAAAAGTTGTTGCACGTCCTTTGTCGGCAGCAGCATAGGTTTCCGACAAATTTCCGGCGGCAAACTGCAAATCAGAAATAATCAGATTGTACACGTCGGTAACAGGGCTGCGGGGAATTGTAATTGCTTCAGAAACACTCATTGGCGCTTCAATAACCGGAACTTTTCCAAACCACCTCACCAGGTCAAAATAATAGAATGCACGCAGGAATTTTGCTTCAGCCTCCAACCTTTTCTTTAGAGTTGCATCAGTAATTACACTTCCATTTTTCTCGAGCTGAGCCAGAAGTACATTTGCCCTGTATATTCCGTTGTAATTTGTCAGCCATGCCTCAGCGATATATGGATTTGCGGCAATGGTTTTATGAAAGCTGTTGATACCTTCCCAATCACGAACCCCTCCATCTGAAACAGCATACAAATTGTCTGATCTTGTTTCGGAAAGGTTTAACTGCCGGTCGGGATATGTTTTTAAATCAGCGTAAATGGCATTTACTCCCTGTATAAAATCATTCGTCGATTTATAGAAAGTTTCGGTTGTAGCACTTGAGATCGGCAACAAATTCAGATCCTCTGAGCAGGAAGAAAAAATTGCTGTTGATAATAGAATAAAATAAAATATCTTTTTCATTTTTCTTAGATTTTAAGCTGTTAGAATGTTAAGTTAAGCCCAAGAATGAGCGATTTTGCCAATGGTAAACCGCCATAATCGCCAGCTTCCGGAAATGATGAATTTCCTGATAAATCGGTGTTGGTAGCTTCAGGATTGAACCCTCCGTAATACTTATCTTTTCCAAACCAGTTTTCAGCGGTCATATAAACACGTGCGCCATTCAATATCCGGTTGTGTACAATTTTACCTAAATCGTAGCCCAAAGTAATGTTTCGTATTCTCCAGTAATCTGAAGAATAAAGCCAGTCGGTATTTTTAATTCGGCCAAATGTTGAATAAACTTTACCCATACTACCAGCTCCCGGATCTTCTGCTGAACGCCAGCGATCGCGATAAGAACCAAGTGCATTGTCAACAACACCCTGACCGGTGCGACCCAGGGCGCGACCAAGTAGTGAATAAATTGAACCACCGTTTTGTCCCTGAATCAATATCGACAAATCGAATCCTTTGTACTTAAAGTTATTGGTGATTCCCCAAATGTACGTTGGGTTCGGATGACCGACTATAATACGGTCGTTTGCATCTATTGCCCCATCGTTATTTGCATCAAAATATTTCGGGTCTCCAACAGTTTCAGTACCGTAACGAGCTACTTTATTATCGATATCTGCCTGAGACAAAATACCAATTTGTTTTACTACATAAATGCTGTTCATTTGTTCGCCCACTCTCAGAATCGAATGTGAAATGTCGAACAATGATGGAATCAAAATCTGGGTTTGACCAGATGCCAGTTCAACAACCTTATTGGCATTGTGACTCAAATTTGCAGAGGTAGTCCACTGAAATTTGCCTGTCATGTTCCGCGAAGAAAGTTCAACTTCCCAACCTTTGTTCCTCACTTTTCCAACATTGTTCAAAGAGGTAGGAAAACCAGTACTTTGTGGTACGGGAACGTTCAGCAACAAATTGTAATTTAGCTTATCATAATAGTCAAAAGATCCTGAAATTCGGGAATCAAAAAGGCCAAAATCCAATCCAAAATCGATGGTTTTTGATTCTTCCCAGGTAATATCAGGATTTGTAATTGCATTTGGAGCCTGACCAGTTGCCTGGGCAGAATTAAACGAGTAGTTGTAATTGGCCAAAACCGGAATACTGCTGTAATCGCCAATATTATAGTTTCCTGATTTACCCCAGCTGGCGCGTAGTTTTAAGTCATTAAGGATTTTAATATTTTCCATAAAAGGTTCTTCAGTAATCCTCCACCCAATTGATGCAGATGGAAAAACTCCCCATTTTGTGTTTGATCCAAAACGGGATGAACCATCGCGACGAATACTTGCAGAAAATAGATATTTGCTTTTATAACTATACTGTGCCCTTCCAAAATATGAGAGCAATACATTTCTGGTTTCAGTTGAATTTCCGGTTATGCCGTTGGCAGCATTTAAAGTTGTAATTACATAGCTGTTAAACCCGCCATTCGATCTCATTGCACTCATTTCCAGCTTGTCATTATTATAAGAAGCACCTGCCAACAAACCAATAGTGTGATCTTCAAACAAAGTTTTGTTATACGAGAGGGTATTTTCGTTCACAAAAGTTTGTTTTTTATAACTGTTTAATGTTCCTGAAGTGAGGACTGTAAGTTGCGACTGACGAGCAGACAAGGAACTCGCTACTGTATAAGGAACATAACTTTTTGAAGTATTGTCAGTATTGTCAAAGTTGATGGTCGATTTAACAAACAAATCTTTTACAATTTCATATTCACCAAAAATTGAGGCTAGTGTGCGGAAACGTTTGGATAAACCAAGTATGTTTTCCAATTTAGCAATGGGGCTATTCGCCGATGTACTCCATTTGTATTGTCCATTATCAAACGAGTTTGGATAAAGTCCTGAAGTTGCTTCCTGAACCGGTGAGTAGCTAACCAGCTGATGTAAAATATTATCCTTGCCTTCAACTCCCGGATCGTTTATTTGTGAATATGTTGGGGTTAGATTAATTCCAAATTTCAACTTGTCATTTGGTTTCACCTCGATATTGGCTCTTGCTGAATAACTCTTCAGATCCATCCCGATAACCATACCTTCCTGGTTAACTGTATTTACAGAAACGTAATACTTTACCACATCGGTTCCACCACTTGCCGAAAGCTGATAGTTCTGAACCAATCCTTTACGGAAAGCCTCATCCTGCCAATCGATGTAATTTAATCCTGCATGGTCTGAGAGTAACCAGCGGTCGTCAATCATATAATTGGTATTGAATGCATCGGCGGCTAGGCCGAGGATCTGACGTCTTTCAGCGGTTGTTTGTGTCGCCAGTCGACCAGCACTCGAAGCCACCCATTGAGCATTAATCATTTCTGTGGCACGGTCAACCCATTCTTCGGAATTCAGCATGTCCAGTTTTCGATTGGCTTCATTAAATCCTACATAGCTGTTTACGGTAATTTGAGGTTTTCCGCTTTTTCCATGTTTGGTGGTAATCAATACAACACCATTTGCAGCACGTGATCCGTAAATAGCAGCTGAAGCTGCATCTTTCAGTACCTGAATGGATTCAATATCGTTCGGGTTAATATTATCAAGCGGATTTCCACTGGCATAGTTTCCGGAGGAGTTTGGATTTGCAGCAGCAAGCGGAAAACCATCGATAACATAAAGCGGTTCATTACCAGCTGATATTGATCCGGTTCCGCGAACCTGAACACTAAAAGCTTTACCCAAAGCTCCAGATGTTTGTTTCACCTGAACACCAGCCATTTGGCCAACGAGTGCCTGATCAATTCTAACCAAAGGTCTTTCATCAATATTTTCAGCTCTGAATGAAGATGAAGCGCCTACAACATCGCGTTTTTTAACGGTTCCGTAACCAACTGCCACAACTTCTTCCAATCCAATAGCATCCACTTCCAAAGAAACATTAATAATACTTCTTCCATCAATTGAGACCTCTTCCGTTTTCATTCCCACAAACGAGAAAACGATGGTTCCTGAACTTGGAATGTTTGATAATGTGTAAACCCCGTCAACATTTGTAATGGTTCCGTTGGTGGTTCCTTTTACAACAATTGAAACTCCCGGAAGCGGCCCACCCGTTGAGTCGGATATTTTTCCTGAGACTTTGTTGGTTTGCTGGCTGCTCATCACATCCAGAGTTTCTCCTGCTTTGTGAATAACAATCAGCTTGTTGTTTACTGTGTAAGTTAATCCTGAACCTTCTAAAATCCCATCCAGAATTTTGGTTACCAACTGATTATCAGCCGATATACTCATCCGTTTGTTCAGGTCGATTTGATTTGCGTTAAAGAAAAACGAGAAATTGGATTGTTTTTCAATCCGGTCCAGAATTTCCCCAACACTCAGGTTTTGACCAACAATTGTAAGTTTGGTGGTTTGAGAGTAACTAGCGGCAGCAACATGCATTACTGCTACAAAAATAAAGAGCGTAACTAATTTCATAATTTTCACAATTAGAGGGACGTCAATACAGGATTGACCCCTCGGTTGAATCCATTTTTTTTTCATAAATTTGAAATGTTTATACAATTAATAATTATTGATTGTTACCGAAGGCGAATTGTTGTGGCGACAATTCGTCTTCTTTTTTTATTTCTGTTTTAAAGGTTTATAAATAATTGTAAATTCTCTGAATGTTGTTTTCCGGTAATCAATTGGAGATGTAAGCTTTAAAGCATCAAGCACCTGCCATATTGTTTCCTGGTTTTTAAACCTGCCGGTAAAGTTAAATTTCTGAAGACCGGCATCGGTGTAATTAAGTTTAACATCGTACCAGCGTTCGAGCCGCTGAAGCAGGTCGGGAAAAGGAATATTCCTGAAAATAAATTCTCCGTCTTTCCATGCTATTTCCGATTCGATATCAGCATTTCTCAATGTATATTTTCGTGTCTTTCTGTCAAGTTCAAATTTTTCATTCGGATCAACATTGAAGGTCTGATTGGTGCCATTCATTTTCAGTTCAATTTCCCCTTCAACAAGCGCTGCAATCGAATTTTTATTTTCAGGATAGGCGCAAACATTGAACCGGGTGCCGGTAACTTTTACATCGAAGTCGGAAGTTTTTACCAGAAATGGATTTTTTTTGTCTGATTTCACCTCAAAAAAACCTTCTCCGGTTAAATGGACCACCCTGTTTCCTGATGAAAAATTAGAAGAATATTTCAGTTCACTTCCTGAATTCAGGCTGACCTCGGTACCATCGGCAAGCAAAACTTTTGAACGGGAACCAAGCGGCACCGAGAACACCTGAAAACTTTCGGGTTGGATGGTGCTTTTTTGAGGAATCAAAACAGAAATTGCCAATGCAATCATCAGAATTGCAGCAACAGCTGATGAATACCTGATCCACTGCATGCGGGATTTTTTAGCCTTCTCAAATTGATTTTTGTAAAAAATCGAAAGTTGTTCTTCTGTCTTTTCTTTGGACGATTTAGATGCATCCCAAATATCCTTAATGGAAAGATATTCCTTTTTGTTTTCCGGGGATGCCTCCATCCAGATTTTTAATTCCTGAAGTTCTGCTTCAGTGCAATTTCCGTTCAGAAAACGGGCAATCAGATTTTCCGTATATTCTCTATCGTTCATCAGGTTTTTAGCATTTAATACTAGCAACACAACTGAAGGAGAAAAACTACGTCAGAAAAAATACAATTTTTTAATTTTCATTTCACATTGCGATCTAAACCATTCATATACAACAAAATGAAAAATGATTTTTGCAACATCTTTTCTTTTAAAGTTGAAAGAGCCCTGAAAATACGGGTTTCAACTGTGCGTACCGGGATATTGAGTTTTTCTGCTATTTCGTGATTTTTTAATCCTTCGAAACGGCTAAGGAGAATTATTTCTTTGTAGATATCCGGTAATGAATCGATGGCATCGTTAATTTGTTTCAGATTTTCCTGCTCAATCAACGATCGTTCGCCCGACTGATAATGGACAGCCTCCATCTGTAAAAATTGTTGAGAGGTTTCGTTTTCGAACTTCTTTACAACTTTCAGGTGTTTCAAATAATTCAGGCAACTATTTTTTATTGCGCTGAAAAGATATGCTTTCACAAATTCCTCTTCCTGCCTGTATTTTCCATTCTCCCAAATTGCAACAAATATGTTTTGAACAATATCAAGCGCATCGCTTTCACTTTCTACATATTTCAGTGAATAAAGTAAAAGGCGCCTGTGATATTTACGAAACAGTGAATCGAAATCGTTCATTTTAAATCAAAAAATGGGATTGTAAAGTAATACTACTAACATTTCGGAGGAGCTAAATGCTTGATAATCAGCATTTGCATATTATTATTAAATAACGTTAAATATCTGATATTTAATGAATTAAATTTACTAAAAAGTTGCATATTTCGACATAAGTCACTATATTTGAAGTGA
>JAUYMU010000135.1 GCA_030698405.1 Bacteroidota bacterium | reverse complement strand
AAACCGTAACCCGTATCTTTTCCAGACACTGTGAATAGCTTCAATTGAATAGAGCCACGAGCCTGCAAAGAGCGGGTCAACAAACAATAACCAAATGACAATCAATGACTGATAAAATATCCAATACTGAATATTCAATTTCCAATAATCAATTTTTGATTTCTACTAAACGCTATTCATCGCTGTTACCGGATCTAACCGTGAAGCCGAAAGTGCGGGAATAAACCCAGCCAGAACGCCAATTACCCCGGAAATGGTCAGTCCCAGAACAATGTTTGCCATTGTAAGGGCGATGGTCATGTCGGCAACATAGCTGAATATGGTGGTTCCGATAAAAATAAGAAACAGTCCCAACACACCGCCCACCATCGACAGCACAACCGCCTCGAAAATGAACTGAAGTAAAATGAAGTATTTTTTAGCGCCGAGCGACTTTTGGATACCGATGATTTTTGTGCGTTCCTTTACCGAGACAAACATGATATTTGCAATTCCGAAGCCGCCCACCAAAATGCTGAACCCGCCAATGATCCATCCGGCGAAATTGAAAACCTTAAAAAATGAATCAAACTGTTTCGATATTACACTCACTTCGTTGATGGCGAAATCGTTTTCCTCCATTGGTTTCAGACGGTGCAGCGATCGCATAATCCCTTCCAGCTCAGCAACAAATTCATCATGGTCGGCATCAGGCTTGGCTTTTACATTGATGGTCTGACCCTGATCGCGGTTGCGAACGTCCACCATGTTCATGGCAAAAACCACCGGAATATGAATTCGTTTATCCATGCTGGTTCCAAACATATCGGTTCCTTTTTTTGTATAAACACCAATTACCTGAAACCGGTATCCCTGAAATTTAATTGTTTTGCCAACAGGGTTTACGTTACCAAAAAGTTTTGTTGCTATTTCGCTTCCCAAAACAGCCAGATTTGCTCCTGAATTCGATTCGGAATCTGTAAAATAGCGTCCTTTTTCAATTTCAAGGCTCCATGTATTTATTAATGCGTGGGTTGTGGCAAGTATTTCGGTATTTTCGGCTTTGCTATTCTCAAATTGTACGGTTCGGTTAAATCCAAAGAAGTAAACGGCATCTTCTATGGTTCTTGATCTGCGGGCAAGTTCTACCGCTTCTTCAATTTTGGGAACCGGTCGGTTCATGTATTTCCACCAGGGATATTCCGATTCACCTTCAGGAGGAGACCATGGCCATTTTTGAATGTAAACCATGTCGCTTCCCAATGAATTCAAGCTGTTTCGGATGTATTTCTCCAGCGAATCGATGACAGTGAAAACCGAAATAATGGCAAATATGCCGATGGTAATCCCCAACAGCGAAAGAAATGTCCTTAGCTTATTTCCCCGAAGAGAACCAAAGGCAAACGAAAAACTTTCAAGAATTAATCTGGTTAACAGCATATCCTCCGATTTGACAATTAAATATACATTTCTAAACCCTGAAAATTAGTTGCATTTTTCTGAAATGATTACAAAATCTGCCGAAATAAAATTCGGAAAATCATTGTTACTATAAGCTTAATAAAGCGGTTTTGTGCGAAATAAAATCAAGGTGTTTTATTATATTTGTGCCCAAATTAGAAAAGGATTATAAATGAAGGACTTAAAAAAGATAAAATCAGCCTTAATTTCAGTATATCACAAAGATAAGTTAGATCAGATTGTAAAAAAACTGGACGAGCTACACGTTACAATTTATTCAACCGGAGGAACACAATCATTTATAGAAGAATTGGGAACTTCAGTAGTTCCTGTTGAAGAACTTACCAGTTACCCGTCGATCCTTGGCGGGCGTGTAAAAACCCTGCATCCCAAAGTTTTTGGCGGAATCCTGAACCGCAGGGACAATACCGGCGACCAGCAACAAATAGCCAAATACGAAATTCCTGAAATAGATCTTGTGATCGTTGACCTGTACCCGTTTGAAGAGACGGTGGCTTCAGGAGCATCGGAAGACGATATCATCGAAAAAATAGACATCGGCGGTATTTCGCTGATTCGCGCCGCTGCAAAGAATTTTAAAGATGTGGTGATCGTTTCTTCACGCAATCAATATGAAACTTTGTTCGATTTGCTGAACGAAAAAGAAGGCGCCACTTCGATTGACGACCGCAAAGAATTCGCACGTTTGGCATTTGCAACTTCATCGCATTACGACAGTGCCATTTTCAACTATTTCAATCCTGAACAATCTGAAGAAGCCCGCATCAGCGTCAACGACGGACAGGTGTTGCGTTACGGCGAAAACCCTCACCAAACGGCTACTTTTTTCAAATTCAATAACAGTAATTCTGAAATTACTTTATCGAATGCTAAGGTGCTTCAAGGCAAAGCGCTTTCGTACAACAACATGCTCGATGCCGATGCTGCATGGAAATCGGCCAGCGATGCTTTCTATTCAGTAAGCCATCTGGAAAACAAGGTTGCGGTTTCGGTGGTTAAACACCTGAACCCATGCGGACTTGCTGTTACCGACAACATTATGAAATCGCTCGAACTGGCATGGGCCGGCGATCCGGTGAGCGCTTTCGGAGGCATCATTTGTTTTACCGGAAAAGTGGATAAAATTATCGCAGAATGGTTCGAAAAACGATTTGTCGAAATCATT
>JAUYMU010000116.1 GCA_030698405.1 Bacteroidota bacterium | reverse complement strand
ATCAAAGGAGGTCAAATGTAAAAACAACATGGCAGGTTAAGTTGGTGGGCAAAAAAATATTGTCCGCAGCTACTGCTTTGCCCGTTTTTGATCCCTATTAGGAATCTAAGTTACAAATATTTTATGCCCTGAATCGCTGGGTCTTTCAGGTAAATTTTATCATACGGAATAAACAGAAACCGTTTCTCTTCAATGCGCAGAACATTTTTCCGAACCAGATCGCGGATGAATAACTTCCGTATTTTTCTTCCTCTGGCATTAAACCATGAAATCCAGGTCCTTATTTTCCGGTTTTTTTCCCTTAACCTGATTGGTTTCAGGAAAAACTCGTGAATTTCGTCATTCTGTAAAGTTGGTTTTACCAGATGAACTACTCCGTTTTCAAAAGAAACAAGTTCTTTTTTTATCAGTTCCACAAATACTGAACCCGCAAGCGTCATGCTTAAAGCGGCAGAGGCATTCATCAAAATGCCACCATTTTTCGGGTTCACCGACAGGCAAAATAGCTTTTCACTAAGTTTCAGTTCGCGTTCCATTTTGTGAAGGTTGAAATTTTGAGTTCTTTTATACCGATATTATTACCACATAAAAATACAACTAAAAATAATGAAACGAGGTTTTGCAAGCGACAATAATTCGGGAATCCATCCTGAAATTTTAAGTGCCATTTATGCCGCCAACGAAGGGCATGCAGTAGGATATGGTGGCGATGAAATTACTGAAATGGCCATTCAGCGGTTCAAACAGGAATTTGGTGAGCAAACAGATGTTTATTTTGTTTTCAACGGAACCGGCGCCAATGTGCTGAGCCTCTCTACGCTGACCCACTCGTTTCATTCGGTTATTTGTGCCGAAACTGCTCACATTCAGGTGGACGAATGTGGCGCTCCCGAAAAATTTACCGGCTGCAAATTGCTTCCGGTTGAAGTTACAAAAGGCAAAATTACGCCGGAAGGAATCTCCAAATATTTGCATGGCTTCGATTTTGAACATCATTCGCAACCCAAAATAATATCCATTTCGCAGGTTACCGAACTGGGTACCGTTTATTCGGTTGATGAAATAAAAGCAATCACCACTTTGGCGCACGAATACGGTCTTTTTGTTCACATGGACGGCGCCCGAATTGCCAATGCTGCTGTTGCGCTCAACCTGCCCTTCCGCGCTTTTACTGTTGATGCCGGCATTGATGTACTTTCGTTTGGCGGCACCAAAAACGGAATGATGCTGGGCGAAGCGGTACTGTTTTTTAATCCTGAATTGTCGAAAAACTCGAAATACATCCGGAAACAGAGTATGCAGTTGTTCTCAAAAATGCGCTTTGTGAGTGCGCAGTTTCTGGCATATTTTCAAAATGACCTCTGGAAAAAAAATGCCACCCATTCAAATAAAATGGCAAAACTGCTTGAACAGGAAGTCAGTAAAATTGCGGCAGTCAAAATCACACAGGAAGTAGCAGCCAACGGGGTTTTTGCCATTGTTCCCCCGGAAATTATCCCTTTGCTTCAGGAAAAATATTTCTTTTACATGTGGGATGAACACCGCTCTGAAGTTCGCTGGATGACATCGTTTGACACCGAAGAAGAAGATATTCATCAGTTTGCGCAATTAATTAAATCTCTGGTTTAAATGCCTTTATTCCATTATTACCCCCGCAAACAAGCGCCTTTCGATAAGGAAATTGAAAAAAAGATTTTCAAATACAGTCTCCTGATACCGGTTTTGATCGTTGGATTGTTCTGGTTGGTAAAGCTGACTGAGAATGTAATGGATATTAGCCTGGTAGAATTCGGCATTCTACCTTTACAAATTGAAGGATTGCCCGGAATTATCTTTTCCCCTTTTATCCACAGCAGCTACGATCATCTGATGTCCAATTCCATTCCATTCCTGATTCTGTCGTTTGCCTTGCTCTATTTTTACCGCAACTTAGCTTACCGCATCCTTTTTTTAATCTACATTCTTTCAGGGTTGTGTGTTTGGCTCGGAGGACGCGAATCGTGGCACATCGGGGCAAGTGGAATTGTTTACGGACTGGCTTCCTTCCTGTTTTTTAGCGGAGTATTCCGCAAGGATGCCAACCTGCTGACCATTGGTATTATTGTGATTTTTCTCTACGGAAGTATGTTCTGGGGAATATTTCCACTTAAACCCGGAATCTCGTGGGAAAGCCATTTATGGGGCTCTGCCAGTGGATTGATGCTTGCTTTTTATTACCGCCATCAGGGGCCAGCCCGACCCGAAGCAAGCTGGGAAGATGAACCTGAAGAAGAAGATTCTTCAGAAGAATACTGGAACCAACCGGAGGAAACCGAAGATCATCAAGATTTAAGTGAAAAAGAAAAATAGAAAAAGAAAAATATCCAATAATGAATATTGACTTAGTCATCCGATGAAGGCTTAAATTATCTGATTAACGTATATTATTTGCTTCCTTTCTATATGAAAACATTCATCGGATGACTTTTCGATATAAATCTGGTCAATGTATCCAAGTAGTTAAAAAACATGTTCACTTCCAATAAAACGATCCGGCTTTCAACTGTTACAAGAAAAAATCCTACCTTTGCCACCCATATTTAAACAGGTTCTAAGACAATGATTAGCAGAAGAATAATTCGAATCAAAGTATTGCAGATACTTTACGCATTCTTTACTTCACCCGACACCTCGATCAACAACACTGAAAAGGAACTTTTTTTCAGCCTACAGAAAACATTCGATCTTTATCATTATCTGATGGCGCTTGTTCTGGACATTCAGAAATTTGCAGAAGAACGTATCGATCTGGGCCTAAAAAAGCACCGGCCAACTACCGAAGATCTTGCACCAAATACCCGGTTTGTAAACAACCTGCTGCTAAGTAAGCTGAAGGTCAACATCCCGCTAAACAAGTACCTTGAAGCTTCTAAACTCACATGGATCAATGACGAAGATTTGATCCGTAAACTTTATGTGACACTCATTGATCAGGACTTTTACAAGGAGTACATGAAAGCGCCACAGCATTCGTTTGCCGACGACCGTAAGCTGATTGAAGACATTTTTAAATACCTGATACTTGACAACGAAGACATTGAATCGTTGCTCGAAGAACAGAGCATTTACTGGAACGATGACCTTGATTTTGTGGTTAGCATGATCCTGAAAACTTTTAAAAAGTTCAGGGAAGACAGTGACGAACGGCAGGCATTGCTCCCAATGTTTAAGGACGAAGAAGACCGTCAGTTTGCCAAAGACCTTTACCGGAAAGTGGTATTAAATCACGCCGACAATGTAATATTGATCAAACAGCATACTGAAAACTGGGACATCGAACGTATCGCATTTATCGACAATCTGATTTTGGAACTGGCACTGAGCGAATTCCTGTATTTTCCGTCAATTCCGACCAAAGTAACCATGAATGAATACATCGAATTGTCGAAATATTACAGCACCGAAAAAAGCCGGAATTTTATCAACGGAATACTTGACAAAGCCTTGAGAGATTTAAAGAAAGCAAACAAAGTGCTGAAGGCAGGGCGCGGTTTGATTGGTGAAGAAGAAAGCGAATAAGATGAGTTCCAGGTTTCAGGTTTCAAGTTTCAAGTTAGTCTTCTCCGGATTGGCATTTTGCTTTATTCTGATTGGATCGTGTAATTCAGGAACAAAAAAGGCGGCACCTGCTGGTAAGACCAACGAAACCGGAGTAGCGAAATTTGCCTTTTCAGAAGAAATGCATAATTTTGGTCCGCTGAAGTCTGGAGAAGTAGTATCTTTCACCTTTGTTTTCAAAAACGAAGGAACAAAAACATTGATTATTACCGAAGTAGATTCAGGATGCGGATGTACGGAAGTGAAAATTTCGAATAAAACCATCGCTCCCGGACAGGAAGAAAAAATTGAAGTGATATACAATTCGGCAGGAGAAGTTGGAAAGCAACTTAAAACAATTACCTTGTTTTCGAATGCTGATCAACCTAAAAAACAGTTATTTATAAGAGCAAACGTAACCAACGAGTTAATCGAGATACACAGTTAAATTAAATAAATTTTACACATGAATTACTTATTAATGGGACAACCGGCACCAGGTGCTGAACCAAATCCGATCATGACCTTTTTGCCTTTGGTTTTGATCATCGTAGTTTTCTATTTTTTCATGATCAGACCACAGATGAAAAAACAAAAAGAAGTTGCTGCTTTCCGCAATAGCCTGGCAAAAGGTGACAAAGTTGTAACAACCGGTGGAATCTACGGTAAAATTATTGAAATGAAAGATACTACCGTATTGCTTCAGGTTGACGACAATGTAAAACTGAGGGTTGATAAAGCCGCGATAGTAAAAGACATGAGTGATGTGCCGGTTCAGAAATAATTGAACCAACTTGATGATTTAAATTAGGGCCGGCACTATGTCGGCCCTTTTATTTATATTTGATGCCGTGAAAACAAACTGGGTTTATAAAGTGGTGAGATACCTCAAAAAGGTATATTTCAGGAACGACAAGCGGGTTGCTGCATTTGTTGTTTGTGTGGCAATTGCAAGTGGTTTCTGGTTTCTGAATGCCCTGGGCAAAAGCTACATTGTTGATATAAATATCCCTGTCACTTACAGCAATCTGCCAAACAATAAAACGCTGACAAGCAAGCTTCCCGAACAATTTAATTTAAGAATAAAGGCACATGGCTTCACCATCATCCGAAATAAGGTAAGCTTCCTGTTTGTTCCTTTTGATTTTAATGTGAATGACATGACCGATAACAGGATGATGGAATCAAGAAAAACAAGTTTCGATTTTCCAACGAAACAATTCGTGTCCGATATATCGAATAAATTATCGAATGAAATTGAAATACTCAGTATTACCCCCGACACACTCCATTTTCAATATGACAAAATGGCCAGGAAACGGGTAAAAGTGAAACCGATGATAACGGTGAACCTGAAAAAACAATATCAAATTTCCGGAGAAATTCAAATAAGTCCTGATTCGGTGGATGTTAATGGGCCGCAACCAATGATTGATACCCTGAAATTTGTCATCACTGAAATACAGAAGTTCAACGCCGTCGAAAAAATGGTGAATACGGAAGTCGCGTTGAAAGAAATTAAGGATGTTTATTTCGACCCTCAGAAAGTGACTGTAAAAATCCCGGTTGAAGAATATACAGAAACACAACTTTCGATACCTGTTCAGCTAATGAACCAACCCGAGAACTTGCATATAAAGCTCTTCCCATCAAAAGTAAAAGTTGCTTTCCTGGTTGGATTAAGTCGTTTTCAGGAAATAAAAACCGACGATTTTAAGCTTTACGTTTCCTATTCCGACATCGTTGACGGCAAACAACGATTAAAAATAATCAGCGAATCAACTCCTGACTTTTTGTACGATATAAAAATTACCCCGGAAGAAATTGAATACCTGATTGAAAACTAAACAAATGATTAAAGTTGGAATCACCGGAGGAATAGGAAGCGGGAAAAGCACTGCTTGTAAAGTCTTTTCCCTATTGGGAATTCCTGTTTTTGAGGCTGATATTGTTGCCAAACAGCTCATGAATACCGATCCTGAAATTCGTTCCAAACTGATTGACTTGTTCGGAACATCTGTTTACCTTCCCGTCCACACCATCGATCGAAAATATCTCGCCGGAATTGTATTCAACAATGCATCTTTACTGACTCAACTTAGTAAAATTGTGCATCCTGAAGTGCATAAGTCTTTTGAAAATTGGTGCCGAAACCAACAGTCGCCCTACATTTTGCATGAATCAGCAATTCTTTTCGAGACTGGTTTTTACAAATTGATGGATAAATCAATTGCTGTTATAGCAAACGAAAACCAAAGAATTGAACGTGTAATGAAACGCGACAAAATAACGCATGAACTGGTTAAACAACGAATAAAAAACCAGCTAAACGATGAAGAAAAAATTAAATTGGCTGATTTTGTAATCGGCAATAACGATCATGAACTAATCATTCCGCAAATAGTGGAAATAGACAAAAAAATAAGAGCAAATGGATAAGTTTGGAAAATGGATTACCGGTGGATTGGGTTGGGCTTTGTTCGGACCGATTGGTGGAATTGTAGGTTTTGTAGTAGGATCGCTGTTCGATAAAAGTCAGCAGTTGCAGGTCGGCAGCGGAAATCAGCAAAGATATCAAACCACACAAGGCGGATACGTGATGAGCCTTTTGGTGCTGGTTGCAGCTGTTATGAAAGCTGACACCAAAATATTAAAGTCGGAACTTGAATACACAAAGCAATTCTTCGTACGCTCATTTGGAGCGGCTTCGGCTAGTGAGGCCATCAAAATTTTGCGCGATTTGCTGAACCAAAACATACCTGTCACTGAGGTTTGTCAACAGATCCGCAAAAATATGGATCATCCGTCGCGCTTGCAATTGGTGCATTTTCTCTTCGGAATTGCCAATGCCGACGGACAAATTCACGAATCGGAGCACAAGCTGATTGCCCACATTGCCCAACAGATGGGAATCAGCGAAAAGGACTACCAGTCGATTGAGGCAATGTTTGTAGCCAATACCGATGCAGCCTATAAAATTCTGGAAGTTGAAGCCACTGCAACCGACGATGAACTGAAAAAAGCTTACCGTAAAATGGCTGTAAAATATCATCCCGATAAAGTTCATTACCTGGGCGAAGACATTCAGAAAGCTGCCCACGAAAAATTCCAGAAAGTGAACGAAGCCTGGGAAACAGTTAAAAAACAGCGTGGAATAGTTTAAAATGATCGAGAAAACGAAAGAACTTGCCGAACTGAATATTGCCAGGTTGATGCTCAAGTTTTTCATACCAGCATTCATCGGCGTGTTTGTGAATGCTTTGTACAACATCGTCGACCGTATTTTCATCGGACAAGGTGTTGGTTCAATGGCGCTTAGCGGCATATCCGTAATTTTTCCGGTGATGCTTATCGTGATGGGATTCGGAATGTTGATCGGTATTGGCGCCGGAGTATTGGTTTCGATCAACATGGGAAAACGCGACATGGACAAGGCCGAGAAAGTGCTGGGAAGCAGTTTTTTGCTAATGTTGCTGATTTCGGTTGTAATCACTATCATAGGTTATTCAGTAAAAGGCCCGATGCTGCGCTCATTTGGCGCAACAGCCGAAACAATACAATATGCCAACGATTACCTGGATATCATACTTGCAGGAGTTGTTTTTCAGGTCGTTGGCTTCTCGCTGAACAACATCATCAGAGCCGAAGGAAATGCGCGCATCGCCATGTATTCAATGATCATTAGCGCAGGTACCAACCTAATTCTTGACCCGATATTCATTTTTGGTTTTGGCATGGGAGTAAAAGGCGCGGCTTATGCAACCGTTATTTCAATGATGGTGCTTACCGTTTGGGTTTTAATTCATTTCCTGAGTTCAAAATCGGTGGTGAAACTAAAAACTGAAAACATCAGGTTCGACTCTAAAATTTTGTTCGAGATTATGGCCATAGGAATGGCTCCATTTGTTATGCAAATAGCCAATAGCTTTGTTCAGGGCCTGCTCAATACCAAACTGATAGCTTTTGGAGGCGATCTGGCCGTAGGCGCAATGGGAATTGTGAACAGTGTTGCAACAATGATCGTGATGGCAATTGTGGCCATAAATATGGCAACCCAGCCAATTATCAGTTTCAACTACGGAGCAAAATCATTTTCAAGAGTAAAAGAAACCTTGCGCATTGCCATGATTTCGGCAACGGTCATTTCAATTCTTGCCTTTATAATGGTCGAAACAATTCCTGATTCCATTGTGAAACTTTTTAATTCAACGGATCCCGGACTGCTGGGTTTTGGCCGCGATGGACTAAGGCTGGGAATGCTTGCCTTGCCATTTGTGGGTTTCCAGGTGGTAGCCGGAAACTTCTTTCAGTCGATGGGAAACGCAAAAATTGCAGTATTGCTCACATTGCTTCGACAGGTAATTATCCTGATTCCACTCCTGTTTATACTTCCCAATTATTTTGGCCTCAACGGAATTTGGTTATCAATGCCAATATCAGATTTCTGCTCTGCAATTATCGTGGTACTTTTCCTTGTCAATCAATGGAAAAAGCTAAATACCGCTATCTGCTAAATTTTATGCTGAATTAAACCTGAACCAATATAAATTGAGTTAGAGCCTTTCAATTATTTCAGTTCGCACCAATTCATAAGCCTCTGCATGATTGTATTTTTCATCAGGCCGGATCAATGCTGCTGTATCGCCAAGAAATTCGGCATCTAATGCTTGTCTTTTGCGGGATGCAATCAAAAAATTGAGAAAAATTGCTATAAAGATATACTTACGATAAGGTTATTAAACACATCCTTGTGTCGATACAAAATTTAGTTTCTTCAAAAAAATCAAGACCAAGTAGTCCGTTGTAGTCCGAAAAGATTCCGTGAGCAAGAAAATCATATACCTGAATTTGAAACTTACTTTTTTTCAAACCGATTGAGGAAAAAGTGTCAATTTCAAAAACTTCAGTTTCAATAATTCCGTTAGCTGTTTCAATTTCGACTGTTCCGATGTTGTCTTTCAGATCGTATCCGAGCAAGTATAAAGCATTACTGTCAATGGTTGTATTTGTTGCTCCCGTGTCTAATACCATCTTTAACTCATACTTGTTGTCAATTTCAATGTTCACAAGAATGAGCCCACTCCCTGGTTCTCGTTTAAATTTATAAGTCATTTATAAACACGATTAAAAATGCCTGTAATTTTTCTTATTGGAGGGAATGTTCCCGTATAAATCAGGGTAATTTTGTCGAAATTTGATGTTTTATCCCTGCCAATATAACAAACTTCTTTTTTGTCTTTGCTGTGAAACAAAGGAATCCCTGATAAAACATCAATCTTACTTTCGTCCATAATAGGATTTCCAAGTAAAACCCATTCATTGGGAAAAAGGCTTTTTATGTCAGCAATATTGAGTATTTGTTCCATTTTGTTTGAATCTAAATCAGGGTACAAATTTACAATTTTTTCGCTTTGTTAAAGGTAACGAAATAAATCCTAACCTGGGTTTCAAACCAAATCACATGCATCTGCTGGCATCCAATGCCTCTCTTTACCATCCCACTTGATGTTGCAGCCAATCGGATTGGTTACCGGAATTGAAACCTGTTTACCTGCCATTAATTCCGACAGAGCATGTTCCAGATTATTCACGGTCATCTTCGATACATCGCGTGGCTGATCGACCCCACGACCAGTATAAACCAATTTTCGTTCCTGATCAAATACATAAAAATGAGGCGTTTTCAGCGCTCCGTAGGCCAATGCAACCTGCTGAGTTTCGTCGTGGAGGTAAATCCATGGAAACCGGTTTTCATCCATTCGGACAATCATATTTTCATAACTATCTTCTGCATATGTATTTGGACTATTGGAATTGATTGCGACAAACCGGACTCCTTCAGCTTGAAAACGATCGGCAGTTTTTCTGGTCACCTCATCACTACCCAAAACATACGGACAATGATTACAGGTAAAAAACACCACCAGAATTTTAGAATGCGAAAAATCACTAAGCTTGTAGAATTTCCCATCGGTTGCCTTCAGGTTAAACTCCGGAGCCTGACTGCCAATTTGTAATGTGTAAGCCATAAAAATGAAATTAATCTTCTTCCGAATTTGCGATGATCTTTTTGTTTTTCAGTACGTTGACGATCACGTCCACAATATGGTCGTCAATCATGGTTGAGTAATTGAAAATCAGGTCGAAGTCGTTGTTGTCCAATTTACGGCCAGCCACATGTTCCACAAATAAATCGCGCTGACGGTCAATTTCTAGCACATATTCCTGCGCATCGGCCCATGATAAATTACTGATCTGCATAATCCGGTTAATTCTCCATTCAAGCGGAGCCTGTAATTTGATGCTTAAGCGTTTGGGAATATCCTGAGCGATGACACTGGCTGCCCGACCAACAATGATGTAATGACCTTCTTCGGCAATACTGCGGATAATGGCTTTTACGGTGTCAATCACCTTCTGATCCTCCGAGTCATAGACTTTAGAAGTTGAGAAAGCGAAGGAAACGTCGTTGATGCTTTCTTTTACTTCACCCAAAAAAACATTTTTAACTCTTTCAGGGTGCATTTTCAATTCCTCGGCTGCCAGTTCAATCACTTCTTTGCTCACCCATTTCCATTCAACATCTGTTTTTGTTTCCGAAAGGTAATTGTAACCGGTAAGAATCTTTGACAGTTTGGTGGCAATGCGGTTGGCAGAACATCCGCAATCCCTGGAAATTGTGACAACCGGGCCGGGGCGATAAAGTTTCCCTTTATCTTTCTGTCCTGTTTGTGTTAGGTAATTGCTTAAAAAGTCTTTCATAAGAGGTAGTTATTAATTCAGGATTATTATTTATGGGCTGATATTATTATTTGATAAAACTACGAATCAAATCACAAGCAAAAAAGCTAAATGTTTTATAATACCTGAATTTGTTTATGTTTTAGAACTGCTTTTTGCCAATCGTTTTTTAAAATTGAAAATTTGTATAACCAGTGGATAGCAATATTCGGAATTTAATTAATTTAGCTGCCTGCATATCATATAAAACACATGCGAAAATCTTTGTATTACTTTTTCTTTGTAATTGTTTTGCTCCTGAATGCCTGTTCGGGTAAGCAGCTCGCTCCGGATGAGGCCGACCGTTCCATGAAAATATTGAATGGCAACATTGTTAACCTTTTAACCGTCGGATCTGAAAAACCTGAATACAAAATTCTTTCATTTCTAATGAATCAGCCCGGTGCACCTTTGCCTTTTGTAAAAAAGAAAAATCCCACGCAATCTGACACAACAACTTACAGGTTTGTTAATAATTGTGGCGAATATCATTGGAATTCTTCGATGCAAATATTCGAAAAAACAAAAGATGACAGCATTATCTCGTTATTCCTTCCTTCTGAAAAATCAGAAATAAACAATGTTCAGGTGGATTTGTACCGATTTGCCAGCCTGGCATACTCAAGCCGACCCGATTTGCCGACAGAAATTGATGCAGTAATTAAGATCGACGACAAGAAAATTGTCACAATACGACACAACGCTGCTATTTCGAACAACCTTCCGGAGAAAATTTCAAGCCTGATTAAAGGAACAGATTATGAAACAGGTATGGAACTTTACAGAACTCAAAAAGGCAAAGAAGGCAAGCTAAATATTGAAATTTTCCTCAAAACAATAGGGATTGAAGTCATAAAAATTGTAGTCGATTCACAAATTGAATACAGCCGTCAGGGTTATTTTTTCAAAATCATTGATTTCAACTTAAAACTGATCGACCATCATATAACCGGCAAAATAAATTATTCAGCAGTTGATCCAACTTCAGCAGATTACATCGATTCATTCAATTCAAATTCATCAATTATACTGTTTGAAGGAAAAAATGAGGTAGGTAAAATCGTATTGAATAAAACTGAAAATGGCGAACTTTTAGATTATTTTATAAAGTTTTCGAATGGCGATGAAATTCTCTTGAGCAAGTATATTCCAATCTTGAATAAATTTCTAAATTTGAAGTACTAATCTTTAAAAACCCAAAATTATGAAACCCAAAAATCTATTCAATGCATTAATGGCAGTATTGATAATTATTGGCATATCGGCCTGTGACGCTCTCAAGAAGGACAAAGAAGAAACTGACCCCGAAAAAACAATGGGGAAAGTTGGAAATTACTGGAAAGGTTATGCTGATGGATACCCCAATGCGACAATGACTATTGAAGAAAATGTTGATGGCAATGTGGTCGCATCTTTTCCTTACGGCGGAAAAACAATTGAAGTTGAAGGTAAAGTTACCGACAATGGTTTTTCCGACTACGTTTACAGTAATGGTGACAAAACCAAACCGTTTGTACTGGTAAAATTTGATGCCAAAGTTGGAGACAAATGGGAATATAAAATTGGTAACCAAACGATTACCCGCGAAGTGGTTAAAAAAAGCACTACTGATGACACGCCTTATGGGTTTTGGAATATAAAAACCATCGATGTTTTGGAAACCATTCCTGCAGGGGTTCAGGTACGCGGAGCAACAAGCCCGGTAAAAACCATACTTTATAAATGGAACCATAAATTTGGGTTTGTTTTCGCCGAGATAACTAAAACTGACAATACAAAAGTTGTAGTAACAAGTATGACCAACGCTGGTGATTAGAACCTGACAAGCAACAAACAAAAGAGGGTGAGATTAAAATCTCACCCTCTTTTGTTTGCTTTTCATATCATTGTCAAAATACGGACTGGCAATCAAATCATTCGGAAAAACCATAATTCCACCATTTGCATCCAGATCGATACCAACAACCTCATAAAAAGCTTGCCAAATAAGAAGAGAACAATACCATACTTTTTTATCTTCAACAGAAAAATCTGAGCCTAAATTTGATTTTAATTGTTTTAACGACCGCCATGACGAAACATCAGTATCCTGATTGAGTACGAAATTAATAATTGAATCGCGTTGCGAAGGTGTCAGGTTAAATCTCAACCGATACCGGTATCCGGCATTCTGCATCCCGAAGGTGGTGTTGGCAAACCGAAAATCTTCACCATCCAAAAAGCCCGGCGCCGATCTTAATTCGTAGCTTTGGGGTACATCACGTGCATGGGATTCAAAAATCCGAACCTTTTCGAGCAGTCTCATCGTATTGGTATCTTTCCCACCATCTATAACCAAAACGACATGTCCAAATCCTTTGCCCCCATTCACCATGGCAGTACCCGCGAACAAATTTATATTGGGTTTTACTAAAATATCGCAGGGTTCAAGTTCAGTCAGATTTACCAAAGTGTCATTTATTGTTCTGAATTCTTCAATCTGTTGGTCGTCATCCAACTGAGTATTTTGCTTTGGATAAGATCCAGTACAAGAACTTAAATAAATCAGGATAAAAATGCAGGCAACTGAAGTTTTTGATTGTGGCATCACAACTTTCAATAAAAATTAAACAGTTCTTTTAAACAAAGTTTCAGGGTATTCTATATCAGTCAGAAACAACCCATGTGCAGGAACAGACAATCCGGCAGCTCCCCGGTTCTTTTGCTCGATCACTGAACGAAAGGCGTCAAGGTTCATTTTGCCAATCCCAACTTCGAGCAAAGTACCAACCATTGCGCGAACCATGTTGCGCAAAAAACGGTCGGCTTTCACAGTAAAAACCAAACTGCTGCCTAGCAAAGTCCATTCAGCCAGCATGATTTTGCAATTGTTGGTTTTCACATCGGTATGCAGTTTACTGAAACTGGTAAAATCAATGTAATCGAAAAGTATCTGGCAAGCCTCGTCCATTTTTGCGACATCCGGCTGCCGAAAAAAATACCATGAAGTATCAACCGTAAATGGATCTTTCTGCAAATTCAAATGGTATTGGTAAGTTCTTGAAACCGCATCAAAACGGGCGTGCGTTTCTGCTCCAACTTTGCTGATACTAAAAACGGATACATCTTCATTCAGAAAGCTGTTAAGTTTATGCGTAAAATCAGGATGATCAAGATTTAGTTTTGAAGAATTGAAATGCGCAACAAAATAGCTGGTGTGCACACCGGTGTCAGTTCTGCCTGCACCAGTTACCGTAAGAGTTTCGCGGGTAATGGTGCTCAACGCTTTTTCAAGACATTCCTGAACGGATACTGCATTGGGCTGAACCTGCCAACCGTGAAAATGAGTGCCTTTGTAGGCCAGTTCTATAAAATACCTTTGTGTCAATGGATTGATTTTTGGCAAAAATAAAAAAGTACAGGCATATTCTGTTAAAGATCGTCGTTTTTATTAATTTCACGGCCATTTTAAGCCGGAATAGCTTAACAAAATTTAACGAAAATTTATCCTTTTTCATCTACGGATAGCTTATTTTCGTGTTCTCAAAAAAAACAAACATTTAAAATTACTTATCTTAAAAAATATGAATCAGGAAGTTGATATTCGCGAATTAAACGAAAGAATTCAAAGGGAGAGTTCATTTGTTGACATCATCAGCATGGAGATGAACAAAGTGATTGTTGGGCAAAAACATTTGATTGAAAGCCTTTTGGTAGGACTTCTTTCGGGTGGCCACATTTTGCTCGAAGGTGTTCCTGGATTGGCAAAAACGCTGGCAATCAACACACTTGCAACAAGTATCGATGCCAAATTTTCACGCATCCAATTTACGCCCGACCTTTTGCCTGCCGACCTTTTGGGCACCATGATTTACAGTCAGAAAAAAGAGGAATTCATCGTTAAAAAAGGGCCGATTTTTACCAATTTCATTCTTGCCGACGAAATTAACCGTGCGCCCGCCAAAGTACAATCGGCGCTGCTCGAAGCAATGCAGGAACGCCAGGTTACAATTGGCGAAAACACTTACAAACTTCAGGAACCATTTTTGGTAATGGCAACCCAAAATCCTATTGAGCAGGAAGGAACCTATCCGTTGCCGGAAGCACAGGTTGACCGTTTTATGCTGAAAGTGGTAATCAACTACCCGACCAAAGAAGAAGAGAAACTGATCATTCAGCAAAATATGCTGAAACAGTTCCCAACTGCAACGAAAGTAATGCGTCCCGAAGATATTCTCAGAGCCCGCGACGTGGTGAAAGATGTCTATATGGACGAAAAAATTCAGAAGTACATCGTTGACATTGTATTTGCCACCCGTGATCCAAAAGCTTATAAACTGGATAAATATGCAGAAATGATTTCTTACGGTGGTTCGCCCCGCGCAAGTATAAGTCTGGCACAAGCGGCAAAAGCATTCGCATTCATAAAACGACGCGGGTACGTAATTCCTGAAGATGTGCGTGCCGTTTGCCTTGATGTAATGCGCCACCGTATAGGATTAAGCTACGAAGCCGAAGCAAACAACATTACTTCAGAAGAAATTATTGCAGATATTTTAAATACGGTTGAAGTTCCTTAAATAATGGAGACTAGCGAACTAATAAAACGAGTCCGAAAAATTGAGATAAAAACACGTGGACTGAGCCGCAATATTTTTGCCGGAGAGTACCACAGTGCTTTCAAAGGAAGGGGGATGGCTTTCAGCGAGGTTCGTGAATATCAGTTTGGCGACGACATCAGGAACATCGACTGGAATGTTACTGCACGATACAACAAGCCGTTCGTGAAAATTTACGAGGAAGAACGTGAATTGACTGTGATGTTGCTGATCGACATTAGCGGATCGCGAATGTTTGGGTCGGCTGACAAACTTAAAAAGAACATCATCACCGAAATAGCTGCTATCCTGGCATTTTCAGCCATTGAAAACAACGATAAAATCGGCGTAATTTTCTTTTCCGATAAAATTGAAAAGTTCATTCCGCCGAAAAAAGGTCGCAGTCATATTCTCCGGATCATTAGCGAACTGATTAATTTCGAGCCTGAATCGCGTGGAACCGACATTTCAGGGGCAATAAGATACATGACCAACGCGATAAAAAAACGATGTACCGCTTTCATTATTTCTGATTTTATCCAGAAAGAAAGCACACTGGAAAACGCGCTGTCGATTGCCAATAACCGCCATGATGTGGTAGCCCTGAGAATTTACGACGAACGCGAAACCTTGCTGCCCGATATCGGGATGATTAAAATGAAAGATGCCGAAACCGGCAATTACAGCTGGGTTGACAGTTCGGACCGAAGGGCCAGGATGATATACAGCAAATGGTGGAATGATTTATCGGCACAACTCGATAACAACTTTAAAAGGAGCCGTGTCGATTATGTGAACATCTGCACGAACCACGACTATGTAAGATCGTTGATAAGCTTATTTAAAAAAAGAGGATAAAAACATTTTTAAAATGAAGAGAGGATTTTTATATGTCGTACTGATTGTTTTGCTTTCAGGTAGCATACTGCAACTTAAAGCACAGCAAGTTACTGTTAAGGCCAGTATCGACTCAACAAATATACTCATCGGTGATCAGATAAAGCTTATACTGGAAATTGAAAAGCCCAAAAATATGGACGTTCAGTTCCCACTGATTCCCGACACTTTAGGCGCAGGCATAGAAGTAGTTCAGCGCCTTCCGGTAGATACATTCAAGCTGGAAAATAAAGAACGGGAAAAACTGTCGCAAAGTTATTTCATTACCTCATTTGACAGTGGTGTCCATCAGATTCCATCCTTCTTCTTCAAGCTCAAATTTGACAGGATGCTGGATTCTGTTGCAACTAAAACACTTGCATTTCAGGTATTTACAATGAAAATTGACACTACAAAAGGGCCGGTTGACATCAAACCACCTTACAGCGCTCCCGTAAGTTTAAAAGAAGTAACTCCCTACATTCTGGGAATTATACTGATTGCGGCCATCCTGTTTTTCATTTTTTATTACATCAAGTGGAAGAAAAAGAACGTTCCGCTGTTCCGTAAACCTGAAAAACCTTTAGAACCCGCGCACATCATTGCATTGCGCGAACTCGACCGGATAAAAGCTCAAAAATTGTGGCAATCGGAAAAAATCAAACAATATTACAGCGAAGTGGCCGACACAGTGCGTGCCTATATTGAAAACAGGTTCGACATTCCGGCAATGGAACAGACTTCGGCTGAAACCATTGGTGTCTTCAAGCAAAACAAAGAATTGATCGATGGCACTTCGCTCGATCAGATTCAACATATTTTAAGTCTGGCCGATTTGGTTAAGTTTGCCAAATACAAACCATTGCCCGACGATAATAACCTGACATTGATGAATGCATATTTCTTTGTCAACCAAACAAAAAAAGCAGAAATAAAAACTCCTGAAAAATCTGGTGGTGAGTCTGACGGGGTAGAAGACGAAGTAGTTGTATAAAAAAACGAATGAAAATGAACGGAATAAGTTATAACAATCCAGAGTTTTTTTACCTGCTTCTTGTTTTACTGCCCATGATCGCATGGTACATCTGGAAGCAAAAAAAAGCAGGAGCCAGTATTCAGTTTTCTACGGACATGGGTCTGGCCCGGATTCCGAAGAACTGGAAATATTATTTCAGGCACAGTGTATTTGTGCTTCAAATACTTAGTTTATCGTTGCTGATTGTTGCACTTGCACGGCCTCAATCGTCAAATAGCTGGTCGAATGTGACCACGCAGGGAATCGATATTGTGATTGCCCTCGACATTTCGAGTTCGATGCTTGCAATGGATTTCAGGCCAAACAGAATTGAAGCCGCCAAGGATGTCGCTACCCAATTTATTTCAGGACGAACAAACGACCGCATCGGGCTGGTTGTGTTTTCGGGAGAAAGTTTCACCCAATGTCCGCTAACCACCGATCGTGCAACGGTAATCAACCTGTTTAAAGGAATTGAAAGCGGCATGATTGAGGATGGAACCGCCATCGGAAACGGTTTGGCAACTGCGGTTTCGAGGTTAAAAGACAGCGATGCAATTAGTAAAGTGGTGATTTTACTAACCGACGGCGAAAATAACCGGGGTGAAATTGCGCCGGTAACTGCTGCCGAACTTGCGAAAACTTTCGGAATCCGTGTTTATACCGTTGGGGTTGGAACAATAGGAACGGCCCCCTACCCTGTTCAAACACCTTTTGGGGTGCAGGTTCAGGATGTTGAAGTGAAAATTGACGAAGTGACCCTGCAAAAAATTGCATCAACAACCGATGGAAAATATTTCAGGGCCACCAACAACAACAAACTGACTGAAATATATGCAGAAATCGACAAGCTGGAAAAATCAAAAATAGATGTCAAGGAATTCAGCAAAAGAGAGGAAGAATACCTGAAGTACGCCATTTTTGGAGGCTTGTTGCTCATGCTGGGCATGTTTCTGAAGACTACTATTTTCAGGAATATACCCTGATAGAATGATAATTTATGAATGATGAATAGAATAAACAATTACCTGAGTGAACTTAAAACTTGTGTTCACTCCGAAAAGTCAGAAAGTAAAAAATAGTCCTGAAAGGACTGAATGGGAAAAACCGTGGGTAAAACCCACGGAAGGATGAAAGTCGAACACGTAACCCTGAAAGGGTTAAATATTAACACACTGAAGGTTCAACCCTTTCAGGGTTGCGATTTTGATTTCATTTCTTTTCCACCGGTTTCACCGGTGGTTATTCAAATTTTATCCCTTCGGGATATTTAATCGACTTTTCGGAAGTCAAACTTGGAACTTTGAATTTGAAACTTTGAACTTATAAAGCATGTTTAGAATAGCAAACCCAGAATATTTATATGCATTGCTGCTGATTCCGGCATTGATTGTCTTTTTCTTGTATTCCAGGATACAGCGGAGAAAGGCGCTTAACCGGTTCGGGCAGAAAGAAATACTTTCCGTTTTGATGCCCAACGTTAGCGCAGGTCGTCCGGCGATTAAATTTATTGTGCTTCTTCTGGCACTTGCCAGCATCATCGTTGGAATTGCCCGGCCACAATTCGGTTCGAAACTGAAAACAGTAAAACGCGAAGGAATTGAACTCATTATTGCACTCGATGTCTCGAACAGTATGCTTGCCGAAGACATTCAGCCCAACCGGCTGGAACGTTCGAAAAGAGCTATTTCGCAGCTGGTTGACAAACTGAGCAACGATAAAATCGGATTGATTGTTTTTGCAGGCGAAGCTTTCACACAGCTGCCAATTACCGCTGACTATGTATCGGCAAAATTATTTCTGAGTTCAATCAGCCCGCAAATAGTTCCAACACAAGGTACTGCCATCGGCGCGGCAATCGATCTCGGAATAAAATCGTTCAGCCCTCAATTTGAAGGGAGTAAAACAATAATAGTGATTACTGATGGTGAGAACCATGAAGATGATGCTGTTGGATCTGCAACAAATGCAAACAAGTTAGGAATTGTGGTTCATACCATTGGGATGGGATTGCCTCAGGGCGGACTAATTCCTGTCTCCTCGAGCGGACAGCAAGGATACCGGAAAGACAATCAGGGAAACACCATTGTAACCAAGCTTGATGAGCCCATGCTGCAAAAAATTGCACAAGCCGGAAAAGGAATATACATCAGGGCAAACAACACACAGGATGGACTGAATACACTTTTCAACGAAGTTAATAAAATGGAAAAAACCGAAATGGAATCGCAGGTTTATGCTGATTACGATGATCGGTTCCAATATTTTCTGGCATTGGGACTATTTCTGATTTTGTTGGACTTCCTGATACTTGAGCGAAAGAATAAATACCTGAAGAATTTTAAACTGTTTAGCGAAAGAAAATAACCGATATGAAACAATTAAGTTTAATGATCATTTTTCTGTTTGCTTTGGCAATTTTAACGCATGCTCAAAACGAACGGAAATTTGTAAGGCAGGGAAACAAATATTACGGTGCAGCCTTAAAAGACACTACAAAAATCGATTCGACATTGTTCAACAAAGCCGAGATTGAATACCGTAAAGCCCTTGATAAAAAACCAACTGACCCGAAATGGAATTTTAATCTGTCGAATTCGTTATACAAACAGATGAAGTTTGAAGAGTCGGCTGACAAATTCAAGGAGATTTCAGAGCAGTCAACCGATAAGGTTGAAAAAAGCCATGCGCTTCACAATATGGGCAACTCGCTACTCATGAACAACAAGCTGGATGAAAGTATTGAAGCATACAAACAAGCGCTGCGAAATAATCCGAAAGATCTTGAGACAAAATACAATTTACTGTATGCCATGAACCTGAAGAAAAAACAGGAAGAAGAACAGAAAAAACAGGATAAAAATAAAGATCAGGACAAGGACAAAGATAAAGACAAAGACCAGAACAAGGATCAGAATAAGAAAGATCAGGATCAGCAAAAGCAGGACCAGCAGCAACAGCAACAGCCGCAAAATAAAATATCGAAGCAAAATGCTGAACAAATGTTGCAGGCACTTGAAACACAGGAAAAGAAAACTCAGGAAAAAGTAAAAAAAGTGCAGGCATTGAAAGCCAAATCAAAGCAAGTGGAAAAGGACTGGTAAAAAAAGTTCCAGGTTTCAAGTTTCATGTTTCATGTTGGTCACAAATGACAGGTACTTTAAACCTTGAACTGGAAACGTTAAACTTTTCGCTATTTTTGAAGCCTTGAAAAAAGAAACCTTGAAGATACTATGATCAGAAAAATAAATATTCTACTGATATTGCTATTTGCTGGATATTCAGCAATGGCCGACAACACCCGGTTTATCATGGAGGCTCCTGAAATTGTTGGCCTCGGCGACCAGTTCCGGCTGGGTTTTACCCTGAACGAAAAGGGCTCGGATTTACAATTGCCCGATCTTTCAAATTTTGATGTGCTGATGGGCCCGTCCACATCCCAAAGTTCAAGCATTCAGATTATTAACGGGAAAACTACCCAATCGACCAGCTTTTCCTATATTTTTGTACTTCGCGCCAAAAAAGAAGGAAAATTTACCATTCGTCCGGCCTCCATCAAGGTTGACGGAAAAATATACGAATCGAACAGCCTTGAAATTCAGGTAGCAAAAGGACAGCCACAACAGTCAGCAAGTCAGCAAAATCAACAGAATCAGGCAGAAGCCGAAGCCTCTCCCACCGGAAACATCAGCAAGGACAACCTGTTTGTGAAGCTAAATCTGGACAAAACCAACGTTTCGAAAGGCGAGCAAATAATTGCAACCGTTAAATTATATCTCAGCCAGAATGTGCCACTTAGCGGTTTCGACGAAGTGAAATTACCCTCTTACGAAGGATTCTGGACCAAAGAAATTGAAGTACCACAACAAGTTAATTTCACCCGCGAAGTCTATAACGGCAAAATCTATCAGGTTGGAGTACTGAAAAAAACCATTCTGTTTCCACAACAAACAGGCGCTATCCGTATCGATCCATTCGAGATTACCTGTTTGGTTCGCCAGCGTGTTGGTCAGCAACGGGGATTTTTTGACGACTTCTTCGACAATTACCGCGTTGTAAAAGCAAAAGTTGTGAGCGACCCGATTTCAGTAAATGTGAAAGATCTGCCCAATCAGCCATCCAATTTTTCAGGAGCTGTCGGTTCATTCAGCTTTTCAGGAGCATTGGACAAAAACAATATAAAATCGAACGAGGCAGTAACACTGAAGCTCACGGTTAACGGAACCGGAAACCTTACGCTTATCAATCCGCTAAAAATTGTTTTGCCCGAGGATTTTGAAACCTATGAACCCAAAACAAGTAACAGAATCACTGCAAATGACAACGGACTAAGCGGATCCATTACTTTTGAATACCTTTTTATACCAAGATTTGCAGGTAATTTTACCATTTCACCTGTTCAGTTTGTCTTTTTCAACCCGGCAACCCGACAATACGAAACCCGTTCGACCGAAGCCTTTAAAATAAACGTTGAAAAAGGAAGCGATGACCCGAATGCTTCAGTTGTAAGTTCGTACTCGAAACAAGATGTTAAAATGATCGGGAAAGACATCCGGTTTATCAAACAAAACAAGTCGAAACTCAAACCAAAAGGAAGTTCATTTTACGGAACCCTTGAATTTTACGCCATTTACCTCCTGAGTTTGATTGCATTTGCAGTTGTATTTGTGCTGAACCGGAAAAAGATAAAAGAAAGCGCGAACATTGACCTGGTGCGTAACAAACGAGCCAATAAAGTTGCGCTGAAGCGACTTAAAGCAGCAGCTGGCTTTCTGAAACACAACCAGGCTGAAAACTTCTATGAATCAGTTATAAAAGCGCTTTGGGGATATTTGAGCGACAAACTTTCGATACCGGTAGCCGAGCTTAACCGTGAAAAAGCTTCGTCCACGCTGACAGCCAAAGGAATTAATCAGGAAGTTGTAAATGAACTGATGAAAATTATTGACGACTGTGAATTTGCACGATATGCACCTGCTGCATTTTCGGGAACCATGAAAGAAATTTACGATGGTGCAGCCAAAGTAATGGGTATTTTTGAAAAGCAAATCAAGTAACAACAGAAACAATTACAGATGAAACGACTATTCAATACCATACTGGCAATCCTTTTTACCGCCACACTTTTTGCACAGGCAGACTTGCTTCAAAAGGCAAACGACCACTATGTGAAAGATGAATTCAACGAGGCGATTGAAGTTTACAATCAAATATTAATGTCGGGACTCGAATCGAAAGAAGTTTATTTCAACCTTGGCAACGCATATTACAAAACAGCCCAATATACTCAGGCCATCCTGAATTACGAAAGGGCGAAACTGCTTTCTCCTGACGACGAGGACATCGACTTTAACCTTCAGGTTGCCAACCAATACGTAGTTGACTCAATTCAGGAACTGCCCGGAATATTTATTATCAGGTGGTGGAATTCGATCATCAACAGCCAAACTACCGACACATGGGCGTTCATCAGTATTGTAAGCTTTCTGTTGTTTTTAACTTTGGCAGGATTGTACTTTTTCGCCAGATCGGGCGATTTGCGGAGAGTTGCATTTTGGACTGCCTGTTTTTTGATTGCGATTTCATTGTTTAGCTGGTCGTTTGCCGCCAAACAAAAAAGCTGGCTCGTCAACCATACTTATGCTATTGTAATGCAGCCAACAGTTACCGTAAAAAGTTCTCCCTCGGAAAAAGGCACCAATTTATTTGTGATTCACGAAGGTTTGAAAGTTAAAATTACCGACAAACTGGGAGATTGGCTCGAAGTTCGCCTGGCTGATGGCAACAAAGGATGGCTTTTAACCGAATCAGTAGAAAGAATATAATTAATGGAATTCATTGACAACCATTTCCTTTAACGGTTGTTAATAACCTTAAAATTTAGAACTATGGCTTATAATTTACTAAAAGGCAAACGGGGGATTATTTTTGGAGCCCTGAATGCCGATTCAATTGCATGGAAAGTTGCTCAAAGAGCATTCGAAGAAGGTGCATCGTTTACCTTGTCAAACACCGGAGTTGCAATGCGTATGGGCGATACGGCCAAACTGGCTGAAGCTTGCAACACAATTGCGATTGAAGCCGATGCAACCAGCGTTGAAGATTTGGAAAACCTTTTCAAACAATCCATGGAAGTGCTGGGAGGCAAAATCGACTTTGTACTGCATTCGATCGGAATGTCGCCAAATGTTCGCAAAGGCCGTCATTACAGCGATCTGGACTATAATTATCTGACAAAAACTCTTGACATTTCAGCGGTTTCGTTTCACAAAGTATTACAGGTTGCACGTAAGCTGGATGCCATCAGTCAGTGGGGTTCGGTGGTTGCCTTGTCGTATGTGGCAGCTCAACGTACTTTCTACGGATACAACGATATGGCAGACGCCAAAGCTTTGCTTGAATCGATTGCCCGCAGTTTCGGATACATTTACGGACGCGAACGCAACGTACGAATCAACACGATTTCGCAGTCACCAACCCTGACCACCGCAGGAGCCGGAGTAAAAGGAATCGGTCAGTTGCTCGATTTTTCTGAAAGGATGTCGCCTCTCGGCAATGCAACCGGTGATGAATGTGCCGACTATTGCATCACACTTTTCTCCGATTTGACGAAGAAAGTTACCATGCAGAACCTTTTCCACGATGGAGGTTTCTCCTCAATGGGAATGAGCCTGCGTGCCCTGACCCAATATGAAAAAGGTCTTGGCTGCGAATGCGAGTGTGGAAAAGAGGAACCTTGCAACGATCACCCATTTGATTAGAGAAAACAAAATATTCAAATAAAAACAAAAACCGGTGATGAGCCGGTTTTTTTATTTATTAATTACCCCTGAAATCTTCGTCCCACCTGTCCATGGGGTCGCCCGGAAATGAAACCGTTTTCCATGAGAACTTAAAAACGTGTGGCTTTACCAAACGTTTATAATCTGCATAACTTAATTTAATCAGTTCAGTATGGGTGCCGGCATTGAATGCAATTTCTTTGTGTTCAGCCAGCGAATCGGCAACATAAACTGCCATACCGTACAGATTTCCAAAAGGTGGCATTGCACCTATTTCGCAATCAGGAAACCTATCTTTAAATTCGGCCTCACTGGCCAATGTAACATTTTTTGTTCCGAAGATTTCCTTTAGGCTTTCAAAATCAATATGGTAAGAAGCTGGCAATACTGCCATCGCCATTTCACCATCGATTTTAATCATGACCGTTTTTGCAAACTCTTTTCCTGAAACGTGAGCCGATGCCGCAATCTCCTGGGATGTGTAGGCGCTTGAATGTTTGACTGTCAAATACCTGACATTGGTTTCATCAAGAAAGGCCTTTAGTTTTTTTACTGGCATAATCGTTTTTTTAAAGGTTAAAACAGCAAAATGAAATTCACTATTGAAGAAATTCAAAAAAAAAGCAACCCGAAGTCTTGAATGAAATTTTACATCTATTTGCAGAGAAAGTTTCAAAAAGGATTCACAAATATCACATGTCGGTAAATAAAAAATGATTGCCAGGTTACTTCGCGATTTGGCATTTTGTGGCAGTCAATTGTTGTCATTTATTGTAATTCTGTTGTAATTTACATGCAACTTAATGACAATAAATGACGCAAAGCAAATGACAACCAATGACATTTCCTTACCGGTTTTCTTCTGCAAATATTCTTCCTCTTCTCAATGCTTCGAGGTTCATGTTCACAACCGCTTCGCCTTTTCTCTCAAAAATGGTACGAATGCCATTCTCAATTTTAGAGAATTCGATGTCGATAAAAGGTGATGCGGCGCCCAGCATTACCATGTTCGACGCGCGCAAACTGCCAACTTCCTTGGCAATTGCATCGGCATCGATGGCAATAAAACGCGGCAATTTATGGATTTCGGCCAAAACCAACTCAATATCAGGATAGTTCGGGATGTTGACAAAAGGAGTAATATTGGTTACCAGATAGCCTGTTTCTGAAAGATATGGCAAATAACGAAGCGATTCCATCGGTTCGACAGATAGAATCAGATCAGCACTTCCGCCGGGAATTAAATCCGAAGAAATGGGCTGATCGGAAATGCGCATGTGCGAATAAACCGCTCCGCCACGCTGACTCATTCCATGTGTTTCTGCTTGTTTAATGAGCAGTCCGTCGGCCAAGGCCGCTTCGCCCAATGCGGTGGCAATCGATAAAATTCCCTGTCCGCCAACTCCTGCAAGTATGATGTCTGATTTCATGTTGTTTGTTTTAAAAGCCCCACCCAAACCCTCCCCAAAAGGGAGGGCTTTTGCGTAGCGCAAATTCTAAATGTTTTTTTCAAAGAATATTTCCCAATCTTCAAGTTCTAAGCTCCCTCTCCTTTGGACAGGGCTAGGGAGAGGCTTTTTGTTTTCTATTTGCTATTCCTCTTTTTCCTGCTCATTTTCTGAATGCATTCGCGGCGGGGAATGATGACAGAAACGCCTTCGTAGGCAAATTCCTGACGGAACAGGCGCACCATTTCTTCATGGTTTTTCCGCAACGGTACAATGGTGTGAATGTGTGCCGGATCGACTCCAACGCCAATGCAAATCGATTCAATTTTTCCCAATGCTGATGAATCCTGCCCACCGGTCATCGAAACCGACTCATTGTCGGAAATAACAACGGTAATGCTCGAATTTTCATTCACGGCATCAAGCAAACCCGTAATTCCTGAATGTGCAAAAGTTGAATCACCAATCATGGCAACCGATGGAATTAAACCAGCATCCGCAGCTCCTTTTGCCATTGTAATAGAAGCGCCCATATCCACACACGAATAAATGGTTTCGTAGGGTGGCAAAGCGCCCAGTGTATAGCAGCCAATGTCGGAGAATACACGGCCTTTGGTATAATCGGCCAGCGCTTCGTTCATCGCTACATAAGCATCCTGATGACCGCAACCCTGACACAATGCCGGCGGACGGTTGGCCACTACTTCAGGAATATTGTAACCCTGGAAAAATTCTTTACCCAATGCTTTTGCAATCAAATCGGGATTCAATTCGCCATCGCGGGGCAAAGTTCCGTCCAATCGACCTTTTACCGGAGTTCCGTTGGCAAAAAAGCCTTTCAGCGATTCTTCCACCATTGGGGCGCCTTCTTCCAAAACCAATAATTCGTCGCATTCCTGATTGAGCCGTTTGATAAGTTTTTCAGGAAGCGGATATTGCGATATTTTTAAGACAGGGAAAGGACAAGTTCCGTTCGGATAATGTTCCATCAGATAATTGTAGGCAATTCCGCAGGCCACAATTCCAAGACTTTTATCTTCTCCTTCTTCGTATCGGTTGTATTTTGATTCTTCTGAAAGTTTCAGGAACAAATCCTGACTTTGCAGCAATCCCTTGTATTTGCGACGGGCGATGGCCGGAAGCAGAATAAACTGACGTGGATCGGCTGGCATTGAAAGCTGGTTTTCGTCGAGAACGTCACTACACTCAACTCCGGCACGCGAATGCGCCAGGCGGGTTGTGATCCGAAGCATTACCGGCACTTTGGTGAGTTCCGACAGGGCAAATCCTTCGCGGGCCATGTCGTAGGCTTCCTGTTGCGACGAAGGTTCAAGAATCGGAACCATGGCAAACTTTCCGTAGAAACGCGAATCCTGCTCGTTTTGGGACGAATGCATTGAAGGATCATCGGCAACTGTCAAAACCAGTCCGCCGTTTACACCAGTCATGGCTGCATTGATAAAAGCATCAGCCGCCACGTTCAGGCCTACATGTTTCATGCACGACATGGCACGTTTTCCGGCATACGACATTCCCAGTGCAGTTTCGAAGGCTGTCTTCTCGTTGGCCGACCATTTCCGGTGAATATTTCGTTCTTCCGCTAAGGGATGATCCTGAATAAATTCGGTAATTTCGGTAGAAGGAGTTCCGGGGTATGCGTAAACGCCCGACATTCCGCCATCAATGGCTCCCTGCCCAATTGCTTCAACCCCCAAAAACAAATGCTTTTGCATAGTAAGTTTTTTAAATTTCAAAATCGGAAGCAAAAATAGCGGAATCTGCCAGTAAAAAAACCATATAAATCTAGTTTGATGAAATTTGTCCGTATTTAGATTCGTTCTAAAAAGTATTCAGAAAAAATGAATAAATTGGCAATTCAATTATTCAATAAAAACCAACTAATCTGAATTGCTATGAAAAACCTTCTGTTTATTGCTTTCGTATTTGTAATGCTGGCATCGTGCCAGCCAAGGCCAGTTTCCAACGGATCGACTGCCGATTTTAAAATCTTTAAAGGAACCAATGTTGCCCATTGGCTTTCGCAGTCGAAATCGCGTGGTGCCGAACGCGACAGTTTCTTTCAGGAAAAAGACGTGATAGCAATTAAAGAACTTGGCTTCGACCACATTCGGCTGCCCATTGACGAGGAACAAATGTGGGATACAACCGGTGCGCGCCACGAAGATGCGTTTAAACTGATGATGGATGGAATTGACTGGAGCATAAAACATCAGCTAAAAGTAATTGTCGATTTGCACATTTTGCGTTCGCATCATTTTAATGCCGAAGTAAAACCATTGTGGACTGACCCCAAAGAACAGGAAAAATTCTACCAGCTTTGGGTCGATCTTTCTGCAGCGCTCAAAAAATATTCGGTGGGCGATGTGGCTTACGAACTGATGAATGAAGCTGTGGCCGATGACGCTGAACAATGGAACAATTTAGTTGCCAATGCGATGAAAACAATTCGCGCAATTGAGCCTGAACGCATCATTGTAATTGGCTCGAACAAATGGCAATCAGCTCAGACTTTTGCAGCAATTCGGCTCGAAAATAATATTCTTGTAAATTAGATCGTTAGAGTATGCTGAGAAAAATATCTTTCCGGCTATTTTTGTTCACGATAAGAGTCAGGGAGGCCTTAACCTCCACCTTACTGCTTTACAGTATAGTGT
>JAUYMU010000114.1 GCA_030698405.1 Bacteroidota bacterium | reverse complement strand
CCTGATGTAATTGTTATACCTGTCGGTGATTTTGTTCAGCTTCCATGTTAGGATACAGGTTCCGTTTTTAAGTTTAGAATCGGCACTATTTCCGTATTCGTATATCAATCCCGATTTGGCATAAACTGTAAAATATTCCGGCCCCTGCCCGGTTGCCCCGTGTGCCACAATTTTCGAGAATTCTTCCAGTTCGGTACCATACACACTGTTGTCCGCCCCATAGGTATAGCCGCTTAAGGTAACCATCCGTTTCCCGTCAAGTGCATACTTATCGGTCAAATCTCTCCGGATGGCATCTGATTTATTGTCGTTATAAATGGTTTTGTTTGTTCGGGTGATGGCAGATATTCCTCCAATATTCCAACCCATCCCCATAACCCCATCGGAAAAGACACTCGAATAGTTCAGGCTGATGGATGGTTGCATCCCGTTGGTGCCTGCCGGTATCTCAATAGGGATAGAATAACCGGCAGACCCTCCGACAGCAAGATTTCCGGGTGTTTTACCCCCTGGCAAGCCGGTATTTATGGAGTAGGTCGCTGGATTTATTGCAGTAGAGTAGGTCGTATTTCCGGAGATAGCCTGGCGGACAATCTCGGAAAGCATAGTACCGCCGCCCGGAGTATAGGAATATCCCGGGGAAAGAGTAATGCTATTGGTTGCCTGGTGAAGCTGAGTACCGCTTTCCGGCGAGCTAAGGTTCAAATCGTATGGCTGCCCTATGGCCGTAACCGCACAGGCCAAGCCCAGTAAGAATGTATATATGATTCTTTTCATGTGTTTTTTATTAATAATTTGAAGGCTGAATAATTAAAAATGATCTGAGAAAAAATCTGGTGATTGTTTCAATTCAATCAATTGAAATTGATGAACCGTCAAATCAGTTTTACCTCACAATCAGTTTATTATCATAGGAATGGTTATCAACCATTAGTTTGCACAAATAGAGCCCGGAAGCTACCTTCCGTTTCGTTTCGTCAGTTCTGTTCCAATTGAATTGCTTTGTTCCCCTTTCCAATTTTCCATCAGTTATTGTCCGGATTAATTTCCCGGTACTGTTGTAAATCGAAATGTTTACGAGGGCATCTGTTGGCAAAAAGAACTCAATGGTCACATCATCAGTTAACGGATTGGGGTAACATTTTAATGAAGTTTCAAGGTTTTCAGGAGCCATGTCCCCATTATTTGAAATTGCCTGTACTTTTAAAACTGGTAAAATATCCGGTTGTTTTTCAGGATTGAGTTGCGATTCTTCCGCTTTAGAAGCAGTCATATTTTCATTCAAATCTGATTCCAAATCTGATGTTTCCAATCATCATTGGCAGAAACGATCAATTCAATCCGGTTATTTTTGAGCTGTTGTTCTGTTATTTTCACAGTACCAACACAATGGTTTGTGGAAACGAGATGATATTCCACCCTGAAGTAAGGCTTATGCTAAGGGGTAATGCAATCTGATCACCTGTAATTTCAAGAACACAATTCGCATTTACATTAACTTTATAACCTTCGGTAGCTTGTATATTGCCAATATTGTTTACCCATCCGCCAAATGTTCCAAAATCTTCGATTGCATTACCGGCCTCATCCATAACTTTAACCAACTGTCCTGCATTAATTAAGGGTTGCACTATTGGCATCATGTCTCTTACTTCAGGAAGTACATTGGCTGAAAATATGTTCCACCCATTTAACAAGTTTATATTTTGGGTGGTTTTTACCCCATTGAGATTTGCTACGTTCCTGAGACTTCCTTTATCAATGTTCCGTACATCTTTTTTTATTCCAAGATCAGAAGTTTGTGTTAAGCTGACACAACGAATCGTTCCATTGACATCCAGATCATAAGATGGAGAAGTGGTTTTAATGCCAACTTTATCTTCAATAAATACCTTTCCCCTAAAATAACCGGCATAAATACCATTTACACTGGTTTCAGCATATCCTGGTGTTGAAGCAAAAATAGCAGCCCCATTGTTCGTCCCAAATATTTGTCCAAAAACACCATAATTGTACCCGGTTGTAGCATTCCCGGCAAGCCCGTACACACCGAATGACATACCAGAAGTGTAAGCCGTTGATTTATACCCGCTCCCACGTACTCCGACTACTTTGGTACTGGAATTACCTGTAAAGACAGAGCTGATTGTTCCGTAGGACCAGTCACCATTGGTGAGAGCCTGACTTACCTCCAATCCCTTTTGACTTGAACTGGCATTTGAGTTGAAAATATAGGCTTTACTGTTGGTATAACCCGCAGCTCCAATACTGAACCTGCTTGCCGGGCTGTCTGTATCAATCCCAATGTTTCCACTGGAATTAACTTTCAACTGTGCGAACGCGCCAAATGAGCATGTAAATACACTCAACACGAAAATGATAATTGATTTTTTCATACTTTTGATTGTTTTTTGGGGGCATTAGCTCCCCGGTTTATATATAATTATTTGTATTAATTGCCCCGTTCTGCCTGGTACGCAGAGCGGGGTTTTGTTTTTTTGTTTGTTCAGTTAATCCTGACAGGTTTTTGAAACCTGTCAGGATTTGATAAAATTTAAACCCTTGCTTTGTAGTCGCTCTCGCAAGGCTTTGTCGTTACCCTTGTAAGCCTTACAATATCAAATTTAAACACTTAAACCATAGAATTTTGCATAGAAGTAACGAACAGTCGGATTGGTGTAACGAACGGTGCATTTTGATGTATAAACCGAAAAAAAGAAGATAAAAAAAATAGAATTAACCTGTTCTGATTAACTTAAAAGATGTAAATTTAACTCTGGAATTTTGTTCGTTTCTTTCCATTTATTCACTTTACTCCAATGACTAATGGAAACAGAAATTACTGCAATTATAGTTGAAGATTGTGAAGGACAACATATGATATTACAAGCTTTTCTGAGAGATGTTGCGCCTGGTATCCGCATAGTTGGGAACGCGGTTTCGTTGAAGCAAGCAGAAGACCTGATCAGAAAACTCTCCCCAATGCTTCTTTTCCTTGATATTCAATTTGATGGCGAAAAAGAAAACGCTTTTGACCTCGTGAGGAAATTATCCAGGTATGGGAAGTATGGTTTTCAGGTTATCCTCATGACGGCTTTCAGTCGGGAAGAATATTATGCAGAAGCATTCGATCATGGGGTGCTGCACTTCCTCACCAAACCATTCGATAAACAAAAACTTCATGACACTGTAATGCGTGCCCGTCAAAACATGGATCAAGCACAATTGCCCAAGCTTGTCCCACTCCGGCATCATTCAAATAAAGCGCCTAAAATCACCATCGAAGGTACTCATTTCACCGAAGTGGTATTAATAAATGATATTGTTTATCTTGAAGCATCAGGCCGTTACACGTATGTATATCCCGATTCGCCCATGTCAAGGCCTATCTGCTCATCGGTCAACCTGGGCGGGTACGAGAAGAAATTACAGGCATTTCCTGAATTTTGCCGTATTCACCGTAACTTGATTGTGAACACCAATTACATTTCACGATATTCAAAAAACGACCGGTCCATCATCCTAACCCCACCTTTTAAGAAACAATATGCCTCAAAAGAAAGGTTTAAAGAATTTGTGAAGCTGATGGATACACAAGGTTAATTCTTGGAAGTTCGCATTGCATTTTGATTAACCCGCCAGTCGCCCAAATCCTTAAATCCCCTTAAAAGCTCATCAATTTTCATCCTTTTTTTTCCTGAAAGTTGGATTTCTGTAACCGACAGCCACCCATCGGTGCAAGAAATCTTCAGAAATTTTTTGCCATCGGTTTGAAGTGTGCCAGGAGCCGCTGGTAAATTTTGGTTATCGCGAACAGCCGCGAAAATTTTTGCAGTCAGGATTTCAGGTTTCTCTGCATGAACAAGTTCCGTCCAGGCAGTTGGATACGGCGACAAACCGCGGATCAGGTTGCGAACAGATTCTGTATCTCTGGTCCAGTCGATGCGGCAATCGTCTTTGTATATTTTGGGCGCCTGTTTTATTTTTTCCTGATTGTCGATCAGTTGAGCCTGATCAATGGCGATAACAGGTCCTTCCGCCAAAGCATCCACCGTTTTTAAAACCAGTTTTGCACCAATTTCCATCATCCGGTCGTGCAAATCACCCACCGAATCATTTTCAGCAATCTCCGTTTTTTCCTGAAAGATAATCTGCCCGGTATCAATTTCATGGGAAAGTAAAAAAGTAGTGACGCCGGTTTCCGTTTCTCCGTTGATGATTGCCCAGTTGAGCGGTGCAGCCCCACGGTATTGCGGAAGTAGCGAACCGTGAAGATTGATTGTGCCCAGCAGTGGCATGTTCCAGACCATTTCAGGCAACATTCTAAAAGCCACCACAATTTGAAGATCGGCTTTAAGGCTTTCCAATTCAGCGATAAATTCCGGATTTTTAAGCTTTTCAGGCTGAAGAACTTTCAGGTTATTCTCAACTGCATATTTTTTTACAGCTGATTCGCTCAATTGCCTGCCACGTCCGGCGGGTTTGTCCGGTGCTGTAATAACACCGACAACCTGATAGCCATTTTCGACCAGAGCCTTTAAACTCTCAACAGCGAAGTCGGGAGTTCCCATAAATACGATGCGGATTTCTTTTGGATTCATAGTATTTATAATTTGTATTTGTTTTCCACATCCGGCCTGAGTTTCCGGTTTCCTTTCTGCGCTTTGGGCGAATACGGGCAATTCATGCATCCGTTCGAACAGCAATACCCACGTTTCACAAGGTAAAATTCGGTCATCACCCTGTATCCCTCCGGATTCATGATATAATCAACACCTTCCACCTGAGTATCACCAAATCCCGATTCAAACATATCATCAAAAATTCCCATAAAGTAAGTTAAAAGTTTAAAGTTCAAGGTTTAAAGTTCGGTCAAAACTGAATTTCGCTGAACCGTTTCCTTTTGCGCACATAAAACTGAAAGACGATGCTTTTGGCCAATCTTCCTGAGCTGATATCAATATTACCCTCAGGTGCAGACTGTTTCCTCTTGGGGTGCAAGGCTGGCAAAGAACGGTAAAAATGGTAATGCGCCTTCAGTACACTTCGTATTCCATTAAAATTAAATTCTGCAAGCAGTTTGAAAGCTGCCACGCCATCCAACATCATCCTGATAAAAAGAATGTGAAAAAGCCGGTTCGAAGGTAAGTTTTTATAAAGTAACCAAAGGTTGTTCCTGAAATTCAGGTAAAGTTTCTTCGGATTGTCGTACGAAAGCGAGCCGCCACCAAGGTGATAAACGGTACTTTCATGAGTATAAACAACCCTGAAACCCCTGTTTTTTAACCGCCAGCAAAGATCAATTTCTTCCATGTGCGCCCAAAAATCAACATCGAAACCTCCAACAGCACGAAAAAGATCGGAACGGACAAACATACAAGCTCCGGTTGCCCAGAAAACATCCACGGTGTTGTCGTATTGTCCATTGTCGGCTTCAACTTCATCAAATATTCGTCCGCGGCAAAACGGATAACCAAACTTATCGATGAAACCACCGGCAGCTCCGGCATATTCGAAATGAGTTTTCTGTTTGTAACTGAGTATTTTTGGCTGAACGGCAGCAATCTTCTTATCGGCTTCCATCAATTTTATTGGCGAATCCAGCCATCCGGAAGTCACTTCCACATCCGAATTCAGGATGACAAAATAATCGGCTTCAATCTGTTTCAGGGTTTCGTTGTATCCGCTGGCAAAACCAAAGTTCTGCTTCAAGTCGAGCACTTTTACTTCCGGAAATTCTTTGCTGATTATCGAAAGCGATTCATCGGTCGAGCCATTGTCTGCCACAATAATTTCGATAAAATCGCCTTTGCTGAATTGAATGACAGAAGGCAGAAACCGCCTCAACAGTTTTGCTCCGTTCCAGTTTAAAATAACAATGGCTACTTTTGTACTCATGCAAAGAGATTGAAGAGATTGAAGAGATTGAAAACGATTGAAGAGATTGATTTAAACACTGTGACTGAATTCTATGATTAAACACTAAAATATTCGTATGTTATCCATCATTGCCTATTAGCTGCTCAATTCCTTCGCTGTTTCCTGAATTGTTTCCCACGCCAGCCTTACATGTTCCTCTTTGGTATTGGTTTGTCCGATGCACATCCGAAGCACATACTGCCCATTCACCACAGTATGGGTGAAATACATTTTCCCATTTGCGTTGATTGTTTCAAGCAGTTTCCGGTTAAAATCATTTCCATTTTTGTGTGCGAAACAAACCAGGTTCAGCGGAGCAGGAGCAACCAATTCGAAATCGGCTGAAGATCTGACCCATTCCGCAAATTCCTGTGCAATCCTAACATGTTCGCTGATATGATATCTCAATCCGTTCACACCATAATGTCTGATTACAAACCAAAGTTTCAATGAACGAAACCTGCGTCCAAGTTGAATATGCCAGTCGCGGTAATCAATCACTGCCCCACTTTCAGTAGCCTGATTTTTTAGGTATTCAGGCAAAATACTCAGGGTTTTAATCAATACCGAGCGATCGGCCACATAAAAACAATTGCAGTCGAAATTGGTGAACATCCACTTGTGCGGATTAAACGAAAAACTGTCGGCCAGCTCAACACCATTCAGAAAATGCCGGTATTCGGGACAAATGGCCGCGGTTCCCGACATGGCTGCATCAATGTGCATCCAAAGTTCATACTTCCGGCAAATCCGTCCGATTTCAGTCAGCGAATCCATTGCATTTGTTGACGTGGTTCCAACAGTAGCGCATACAAAAAACGGAATCAAGCCAGCTTCCAGGTCAGCCTGAATAGCAATCTCCAGCGCCTCGGGACGCATTGCCAGATTTTCGTCCACTCCAATGAGGCGAAGATTGTTTTTCCCGATTCCCGCAATTTTAATGGCTTTTTCGAGCGACGAATGAGTTTGACTTGACACATAGGAGATCAGATTTCCGGAGCATCCTGAATCGTTTGTCAGGTAATTGGTTTTTTTCTCACGGGCAGCCAGTATTGCACTCAAAGCAGCGCTCGATGCGGTATCCTGAATGACTGCTCCACCTGTAGAAGTTGATTTAAATTGAGCAGGAAGTTGAAGCATATCCGCCAGCCAATCCAAAACCCGCGTTTCTAATTCAGTACAGGAAGGGCTGGTTGCCCACAACATTCCTTGAACTCCAAGTCCGGCAGAAAGCAAATCGCCCAGAACTGACGGTCCCGAAGAATTGGATGGAAAGTAAGCAAAGAAGTTTGGCGATTGCCAGTGTGTAATGCCAGGCATGATGATAGAATTGACATCCGACATGATCTGATCCATCGACTCGCTAACTTCGGGTGCGTTTAATGGCAACTGGCCAATGATTTCGCCCGGTTTCACTTGAGACAGAACCGGATATTTTTCAATATTTTCATAATAGTCGGCAATCCAGTCGATCATTTGCTTGCCATTTTTCCTGAACTCTTCAGGAGACATGTGGTAGTTTTTATTTTGGCTCATTAGTGTTAATTAGTGAATTTCAAATTGTGAAAAAGTTCTTATCGGGGTAATGTCTGACACCGAAAATGTTTTTATAATGGATCTTGTTGGTCCGATTTTCATCCAGTCAATAAAGATACTGAGATTATTTGGCGCTCCGGTTGCTTCAATCTCAACTTTTCCATCAGGAGTGTTTTTAACCCAGCCAGACAGGTTCAGTTCTGTTGCCTTGAGCAAGGCAAAATACCGGAATCCAACTCCCTGAACCCTGCCATCAATGATAATATAAATAGATTTCACTTCGGTATTTAGAAGTTGGTTACTTCATTTTTACTGAAAGCAGCAACGGTTTCAGGCTGAATCAAGGCCCAAATGGAATATATTCCGATGGCTGTTCCAAACGGGAAACTGAATATTTCTATAACTGAAAGAATCAGGGTTAGAATACGTGCCCATTCTTTTCTTTTGTAAAGTCCTAATCCAGCTATAATTCCGGGAATTGAAATGATAATAAATGCAATTGCGATAATATCAGCGATTAGCGACACAATTGTCGCGCCGTTGGCGTCATCGACAAACGCGACAGCAAACCTTAGAACTGTAAAAATCAAAAGTGCGATCAGTAAGTTGAAAATACTAAGGCCGATTTGAAGAGCAGCTACTACATTAATGTGTTTTTCCATAATTGCAGTCTTTTAATGATTATTAAAGATCTAAAATTACGTTTTCTTCTTGTTAATCATTCTTAATTTTTGAACTTAAAAGACATTGAATTGTAATATTTTATATCATGTTTGATTTTAAGAAGTAATTTTGGGAGCAGATAATTTAAATCGTATTGGTAATGGAAGAATTAAAAGTAATATTTTTGGCTATTGGGTTAATGGCAATTGTTGTTATTGGCCTGGCTACACAAATCATATTTAAGAAAAATGGTCAATTCCCAGACACACACATTGGGAGTAATAAATATCTGAAATCGGAAGGGATTACCTGTGCGCAAACTGAGGATAAAATTGAACAGGCCAAAGTACGTAAAGAACTGAAATTTAAGCAGATTTCACTGAAAGAATCCGAATCGCAAAGTTTTTGCTGATCGAAATACCTGATTGGAAGTTCCTGATTCCGAAGTGGAGATGTTTACTTCAATTGAAGTAATTTCTGCTTACCCGAGTTTCGTTGAATGAAAAGAATTGCAACCTCATTAAAAATATTCGCCTGATCGAGATTACAGCAATGTCCGCTGTTTTTTATTATTTCGAGTTTTGCATTTAACTGCCGTTTTACCAAATCTGTTACCATCGGTAAAAACATGTGGTCGCCATCGCCCATCAGGTACAAAACAGGTGCAGAAGGTTCCCTGCGTATAAATTCATTCAGATTGGTTTTTATTTCTCTTGACATTTTCATCCATCTGCCGAATTCCTTTTCGCCCAGCTTGATGGCTTCCTTAATAAAAATGTTTCTTGAATCACGGTGTCGCCTAAGAGGCATCAGAATTCGTGCATTGAGCCGGTAAAGCCACATATACGGCAATACTGAATTCAGGATTTTGGCCATGCTGATCAACACTTTGAGCGTTTTGTTGAACTGAATAATCGCCCCGCCCAGAATTATTGACTCGGCCCTGCCCGGAGCAAGCTTGTCGATGGCCCGAATAACAATACAACCAAGCGAAATACCAACCAAATGTGCTTTATGGATTTGAAGGTGATCCATAATTTGAATCACATCGAGCGCTATTTCATCAAATGAATAATCGGCATCAAGTGAAGGATTTTCCTGTTTCGATTTACCATGACCACGCAAATCAACCAAAAGAACATTAAAGTGCTTCTTAAAGTCTTTTAGCTGCCGAAACCACACACCATTGCTGCCTCCCGCGCCATGCACGAAAACAACCCATGTTTTGGATTTTGGATGTATAAATTTGCGGTGATAAATCATTGAATTATTTTATCCTCCAAAGTCATCGAACCTGATATTTTCAGCGGGTACGCCAAGATCGTACAACATCTTGTCGATGGCGCTGTTCATCATCGGCGGACCACAGAGGTAATAGTTAATTTCTTCTGGTTCTTCGTGTTTACTTAAATAATTATCGTAGATAACCTGATGGATAAAACCCTTGTAACCAGTCCAGTTGTCTTCTGGCTGAGGATCTGACAATGCCAGGTTAAAACTGAAATTCGGAAAATTTTTCTGAATGTCCATAAATTGTTCGTAGTAGAAAACTTCTCTCCATGAACGCGCACCATACCAGAAAGTAACTTTCTTTTTGGTTTCTTTTAAAGTGTGGAATAAATGGAAAAGATGCGAGCGCATCGGAGCCATACCGGCCCCACCACCAATAAACATCATTTCGTTATCGTTATTCTGCAGGAAAAATTCGCCATAAGGACCCGAAACCATCACTTTATCACCAGGTTTACGCGAGAAGATAAATGAGGAACAGATTCCGGGATTAACCTTCTGAAAGCCGCCGTTTACACGATCGAAAGGTGGGGTTGCAATACGAATATTGAGCATCACAATGTTTCCTTCTGCCGGGTGATTGGCCATTGAATAAGCACGGAAGGTTGGTTCCGGATTTTTCATCTGAAGGTTAAACATTCCGAATTTTTCCCATTCCGGACGATACTCGTCGCCAATTACCATGTCCTTGAAATCAACGTCAATTTTAGGAACGTCTATCTGAATATATCCGCCCGATTTGAAATCGAGTGTTTCCCCTTCAGGAAGTCTGACTACAAATTCTTTGATATAAGTAGCAACATTATTGTTTGAAACAACGGTACATTCCCATTTTTTAACACCCAATATTTCAGGATGAATGTGCATGTTAATATTTTCCTTGACTTTTACCTGACAAGCCAGCCGCCAGTTATTTTGTTGTTCTTTACGGGTAAAGAAACCAGTTTCAGTAGGAAGTATCGACCCGGCGCCCGATTCGATCTGGCAACGGCACATTCCGCAGGTTCCACCACCACCACAGGCTGAAGGAAGCAAAACTTTGTTGGTTCCAAGGGTGGTTAACAGGGTATTTCCAGGCTCAGTTTCAATAACTTTAAATCCGTCGTTGATACTAACCATTACTTTCCCTTTTGGGGTTAATTTAGCCTTAACGTATAGTAAAATCCCGACAAGGATTATTATTGCCAAAAGGAAAATGACTATACTAAAAAGAATTACTGTCGTTTGAGATGCTAAAAATATCATCGTTGTGATTTTTTTTCGAATTAAAGTTTAATCCCCATGAAACCCATGAATGCCAGGCCCATCAGACCTGTAATAATGAACGTAATGCCCAGGCCTCTTAATGGGGCAGGAACTTGAGAATATTTGATTTTTTCGCGGATGGCCGCAATGGCCACAATTGCAAGAAACCAACCAACACCTGATCCGACACCGTAAACGGTAGCTTCTCCAATATTGTGAAATGCTTTTTGCTGCATAAACAACGATCCTCCAAGGATAGCACAATTCACCGCAATCAACGGAAGGAAAATACCAAGTTGAGTGTAAAGAACCGGCGCAAATTTTTCAACAACCATTTCAACAAGCTGAACCATTGATGCAATTACTGCAATAAACATGATAAAGCTTAAAAAACTCAGGTCGATGGTTTCAAAACCGGCGCCCATCCATTTCAATGCGCCTTCTTTCAGCAAATAATTTTCAAGCAGGTAATTCACCGGAAGGGTGATTGCCAATACAAAAATAACTGCCAAACCTAAGCCGGTAGCCGTTTTTACAGTTTTCGAAACAGCCAGATAAGAACACATGCCCAAAAAATAGGCAAACACCATGTTCTCAATAAATACTGACTTAACGAATAGGTTTAATAAATTTTCCATATCGCTTTATATTTTTCTCAGTTATTTTTCCTGAAGTTTAGTATCTCTGCTACGTTGTATCCAAATAATAACACCAACAGTTATCAAAGCCATTGGCGGAAGGATCATCATTCCATTGTTCGAATAAAAACCTCCGTTGGCTATGTACCAGCTTTCAGGAACTATACGGTAACCCCAAAGCGAACCGGAACCCAGTAATTCGCGAAAAAAACCAATGATAATCAAAATGATTCCGTATCCGGCTCCGTTTCCAATACCATCAAGAAATGAAGGCCAGGGTTTGTTTGCCAAAGCAAATGCCTCAAGACGCCCCATCAGGATACAGTTGGTAATAATCAATCCCACAAAAACTGAAAGTTGCTTGCTCACATCGTAAACAAATGCTTTCAGAAATTGGTCAACAATAATTACAAGCGCTGCAATTACCACCAACTGAACAATGATTCGGATACGGTTTGGAATCGTGTTCCGGAGCATTGAAATTATCACGTTTGCCGCGGCAACTACAACTGTTACCGACAGCGCCATGACAAAAGCAGGTTTAAGCTGCGCTGTAACTGCCAGTGCCGAACATATTCCAAGTACCTGAATTGTAATTGGATTGTTGGTTCCCAACGGACCTGACAGCAGACCAATATTTTTCTTTGAAAATAATCCTTCGCTCATCTTCTATTGTTTTTTCTTGTTGAAAAATGCTTCGTATGAAGTAAAATCGTTTAGCAACATTGTCTGAAGCCCTTTCCCGGTAATCGTACCTCCGGAAATTCCATCAACCTTGTGTTCGGCTGGTGCCGACTCTCCGGCTTTTGCAACGATTATTGAGACCAATTTCCCACTGGAGTCATAAATAGTTTTTCCTTTGAATGGCTCCTGAAATGGCTTGGTAGAAATCTCTGCACCCAATCCCGGTGTTTCTCCGGCATGAGCAAAAACAGCTCCGTACAACGTGTTCATGTCATCGTTTATGGCAACATATCCCCAGATTGGCCCCCATAATCCTGCGCCGTACATGGGCAAAATGTATTTGGTACCTTCATCGGTTTTGCATTCGTAAACCGGAAGCTGTCTGTCGGCTAAAGGTTTTGCCCTTTCCCGTTTTAAATCGATGTCAAAAGCAGTACCTTCAATTTGTTCTCCGGAAGCATTTACAATGTATGACTGAACAATTCTTTCTGCAAAGATCGATTCTGCATCAGCTGCCGTACTTTCAATTCCTACTGAAGAAAGAATATTTTGTTTCTTCTCGGTATTAATGTTTTTTTGCTGTGCCGGCTTCAGCTTTATTGCTGTTATTGAAAGGATTGCAGCAACAATGATGACCATTGCTGAGGCATATATAAAAGTGTATTTATTCCCGTTCGTATCCATTTTTCTGAATTTTATCGTTTAGGCTTTAACTTTGATTCGTTTCAACCGCTTTTTGATGCTTCCTTCCACAACATAGTGGTCAACAAGAGGCGCAAAGGTGTTCATAAGTAAGATGGCAAGCATCATTCCTTCAGGATAGGCAGGGTTTACAACCCGAATTAAAATAGCCAGTATTCCGATCAGAAAACCATATATCCATTTGCCTCTTTCCGTTTGAGTTCCTGATACCGGATCGGTTGCCATAAATACTGCCCCAAAAGCAAAACCTCCGATGATGAAATGTTCCCAAAAAGGAAGTGCCATGTATGCATTATCGCCTGCAAAGTAATTCAGGATCAATCCCATTACTGCGCCGCCGGCAAAGGTTGAAACGATTATCTTCCAGCTACCGATGCCTGTTATTACCAAAATTGCAGCACCAATCAAAATTGCAAGTGTGGAGGTTTCTCCAATTGAGCCGGGGATCAATCCTATAAACGAGTTCCAGATATCAATGTTTGGGTGACCTGCTGCAGCTTCGGCCATTGGGGTTGCTCCCGAAAAGCCGTCGATGGCCTGTTTGCCACCAAGACTAACCCAAACCGAATCGCCCGACATTTGGCTTGGATAAGCAAAGAAGACAAAAGCCCTTGCTACCAGAGCCGGATTCCAGATATTCATGCCGGTTCCGCCAAAGACTTCTTTTACAAAAACCACTGAAAAAGCAGTTGCGATTGCAATCATCCAAAGTGGCGTATTGATTGGCATTACCATTGGTATCAACATCCCTGATACCAAAAAGCCTTCCTGAATTTCATGTCCACGGAGCTGCGCAAATACGAACTCGATGCCCAATCCAACAATGTAGGAAACCATAATTACCGGCAAAACCCGCAGGAATCCGTAAAGGAATATGTCCATAAAACCTACACCCGACAATTCTCCAACTGCAGCAAAATGCTGATAACCGGTATTGTACATACCCATCAGCAGTGCCGGTACCAGGGCAAAAACAACCAATCCCATGGTGCGTTTCAAATCAATGAAGTCGTGTATATGCGACCCGCTGCCAGAGGTGTGTTTTGGTACGAAAAACAAGGTAAACATGCCATCGTGAACCGAATGGAGCCACTGATATTTAGCTCCTTTCTGAACGTGTGGTTTGGTATTTTCGAAGAATTTTTGTATAAATTTCATCTGTAGTTTTTTTTCAACTAAACTGTTAACCCAATTCTTTCATCATCAGGTCTAATCCCTGACGAACAATGTCCTGAACTTTTATCTTTGAAGTGCAGGCATATTCGCACAAAGCAAGGTCTTCTTCAACAATCTCGTAAATTCCGAGTTCCTCCATTTTGTCAATATCATTGGCCAAAATAGATTTCAGAAGGTAAACCGGAAGGATGTCCATCGGCAAATATTTCTCATATTGCCCTGAAAGGACGAATGCCCGTTCGCCGCCATGCAAATTGGCATCCAGCGTGTATGATTTTTTGGGGAATAATTTCGAAAAGAAGGCTTTGCTTGCTGTAAATTTATTGAATCCGGGATCTGCCCAACCCATAAATTCATAGTTATCGCCTTCAGGAATTACAGTCAATTGGTGGTCGAAGAAACCGAGATAATCATCTTGCTCAACTTTTGTTCCGGTTAAGACATTACCGCTGATAATGCGTTCCTTAACTTCCTTTTTTGTATTGTTGACCAAAACATTTTCGAGACAACCTCCAAGTATGGTTGGATAATATTTTGGAGTATTCACTTCGGAACCAGTCAGCGCGACTATCTTCCTCATATCAATTTTGCCGGTTTCAAACAAACGCCCGATGAAAAGCACATCCAACAAATTGATGGTCCAAACGATTTCGCCTTTATTGATAGGCGATACCTGATGAATCTGAATTCCAACAACTCCAGCCGGATGCGGTCCTGAAAAAATGTTGGTTTCCACATTCTTTAACTGTCCGAAAAATCCTGTATTTCCATCAGGAAGTCCAAGAAAAACTTTTCCTTCGGTTAATTTCGCCAGGGCATTGATTCCTGATTGCAATATTTTCTCCTGACCTTTCAAAATGAAGGAATAATCGGGAGCTAATGGTGCGCTATCGAAACATGAGATGAAAATATGTTTTGGTACATCGGCAGGTTTGGCCAGTATTCCGTATGGACGTTGCTTCAGAAAAGGCCATAATCCGCTTTGCAGCAAATGTGTTTTGACCTGCTCGCGTGAAAGTACTGAAGGGTCGGCCTTGGTAAAGGCAAGACTTTCCATCTTTCCATCTGATTCAACAACAATTTCCAGAATTTTCCGGCGTTCGCCACGATTAATAGCCTTTACAGTGCCGCTAACCGGCGATGAAAAGAGGATCTCAGGATGATACTTGTCGAAAAACAAAGCATCGCCGGCTTTAACCTGCATGTCCGCTTTCACTTTTAGCTTTGGGGTCAATCCCGGGAAATCGGTGGGTTTGAGGGCAACAGTCCTGATCTGCGAAACTGATCCTAAAACTGCTTCAGCACCACCTTTCAACCGGATATCCAGTCCGCGTTTTAATTTGAAATGCTTTGACATTGTATTCCCTAATTATTAAGTGTTTTTTAGGTTGGCAAAAGTAAAAAATTAAAATTCTTTTCCCAATCTTTGTTGGTGAAACTTATAGTAATTGAAATATTTATATACTTGAAACCGTTATCTGAAAGGTTGGTTATTATCAGTTGTTTGATTTATATCAACTTTCAGGTTAAAACGGTTAAAAATTTATCGAAAATGGTTGGAAAAACAGTGCTTTTAGCTTCACTTTTAAGTATTATTTTAACGTTAAATTCAGGAGCTGCCATAAAGTCTGAAAAGTATTATTACCAAAATGCGGTGTATAGGGATGGGATAAAATCGGTTCAGCTTTACAGAGATGGGAACGAACTTTCGAACCCGGTAATTGAGCTTGGAAGTGATGTGAAACTTGTGCTTAAATTTGATGACATTACCGAAGATGTCAGCCAGTTTTCCTATACCATTATACATTGCGATGCGAACTGGAACGAATCCTACATTCAGCAAAGCGAGTATATTTCCGGGTTTCCTGATAACCCTGTGAACGATTATGCCATGAGTTTCAATACCACCGTAAAGTTTGTAAATTATCAGTTGCGTATTCCGAATGAAGATTGTACTCCAAAATATTCAGGCAATTATGCGTTGGTTGTTTTTGCTGAAAACAACCGCGAATACCTGGTTTTAATTCAGCGGTTCTATGTGGTTGAGCCGCTTGTCAGGATTGAAGGTTTGGTTAAAAAAGCAACTTTCGATCCGTTTAACGGAGATAATCAGGAAGTCGATTTCAAGATTTATCATGACCGGTTGAAACTTTTAAATCCGCGTGAAGACATTCAGGTAGTTTTGATGCAGAACAGGCGTTGGGACAATGCGATACTGAATTTAAAACCAAATTATATCCGCGACAACATTCTCGACTATGATTACAACAAAGAGAATGTGTTTCCGGGAGGCAATGAATTCAGGTATTTCGATATCCGTACAACAAGGTATAAAGGAGAGAATGTTCAGGATATAAAGTTCTTCAGACCCGTTTACCACGTCACTTTGCTTCCTGATGCTGTCCGCAGCAACAAAAAATACTTTTCGTACAAAGAAATGAATGGCAATTTTGTGATTGAAAGGCAGGATCGGGTTACTGATTTTGACACAGAATGTGACTACGTTTTTGTTCATTTCCAGTTGCCAATGGAAAGCAGGCTGGTTGGCGGATCGGTGAATGTATTTGGCGCGATGACCGGATGGAACGCCAATAAAACCAACGAAATGCAATGGAATTTTGTTACCGCAGGTTATGAACTGACGATGATGTTAAAACAAGGATATTACAACTATCAATACGTATATGTTCCTGAAGGATCAAAAAAGGCGGATTCGGTAAATCTGGAAGGAACCTTCTTTGTTACCGAAAATGAATACCAGATTTTTGCCTACTATCACGACCTCGCAAGCCGCTACGACCGCCTGGTTGGATTTACAACTTTGAATTCTCTGGTTAAATAACTTCGGAAAGATTGGTCGATTGAAATGGAACTTTGAAGTAAATCTCGAAAATGAAAGCCCAATCCCTAATTCTGATCACTGAGACTGAATACTGAGACTGAACACTGAAAACTTCTTTTCTACCGAACAATCTTCAGCGTACTTTCTTCCCTGTCGTATGGCAGATCGAATGAAAAAACAGAACCTCTGCCAAGTTTAGAGTTTACATTTAAGCTTCCGCCAAGTAACCGCACGTAATGTTGCGAAATTGACAATCCAAGACCAGTTCCTTCGTAGTCGCGGGATGTGCGGTTATCAAGCTGATGAAACCGTTCAAAAATACGTTCCTGGTCTCTTTCAGCAATTCCTATTCCGGTATCTTTTACAAAGAATTGAATTTGGGTTGATTCGATAATCCTGTATCCAAACTCAACCTCTCCCCGTTCAGTAAATTTTATCCCATTATCGATGAGTTTCTGAAGAATTGCCAGAAGAAGAACTGGATCGGTTACAAATGCAAATTTCGGGTTCGAGTTTTCGCAGGATAATTTTATCCTGATATCCTTTTTGTCTTCCACTTCGTAGCTAAACTCCCGGTACAGAGAAACCATCATATCATTTACCCGGCACAATGATTTTTTCACGACCAATGTGTTGCTTTCAATTTTAGAAAGGCTGATCATGTCGTTTATCAGATCCAGCAAAAGCTTTCCGTTGGTGATAATAATTTCAATAAATTTGGCCTTTTCATGTTCGTCGAAATCCGAAGAACCTACCATTTTGGAGAACCCGATAATTGCATTCATCGGGGTCCGTATTTCATGGGAAATATTAGCAAGGAAGGCAGTTTTCAGACGGTCTGATTCTTCTGCCCTGTTTTTTGCTTCTTCAAGATTTATCTCGGCTATTTTTCTTTTTGTAATATCCCGGGCAAGCGAAATTACAGAATGGTCGTTCAGCCTGGCGATGCGCATTTCAAACATTGCCGATGCAGCCTCAATTTCCAGAGCGTATTCAATCGTTTCAATGCTATCCAGTTCAATACATTGCTGGATACATTGAAAAATTTTGCTTGACATTTTTTCTGAAAACCCAACTTCAAAAATTGAATTCCCAATGATATCTTCAGGCTTTATTTTTAGTGCCTCGGAGGCTTTAAATACAAAATCTACATATATGCCATCTTTGTCAATAATAAAAAAGATATCAGGAATGGCTTCAAGCAGAACCTGAAACCGTTGTTTGCTTTCATTCAGATCAATAATCATTTTTTGTTTGGCACTAACATCAATGAACAAGCTCACAATCTGGTCATTGTTCAGCTTAAAAGTTTCAACCTCATAATACCGGTCAAGATGGTCGATATAAAATGAAAAATGTTTCTTTTTAGAATTGAGATATTGTTTGTTCCAGTCGAAAGCGCCCCTGAAAATTTTGGGGAACACATCATCTGCCTTTTGATCTTTTATTTCGCGGGAAGTAATTTTAAACAGCCGTTCAAAAGCAGGATTGGTTTTCCTGACGACCAAATGGGTCGGTGTTCCGAATTCGTCTTTGCCAACCTCAAGAAGTAAAAAACCCTGAGACAAAGACCGCACTGTTTGATTAATAAGATTTTCTGTATTTTCATTTTTTGCCCTGAGTTCATTCAAAACAGATTGAAAATTCCAGGCAATTAATAGCACAATAAGGTAAAAACCGGTTAAAATTATAAACGGATTCAGATAGCCGGATCCTACATCCCAATTAAAAACGAACAATAAATCTGTCAGCCCGGCCAAATAAGTATGAAAAAGCAACGTCAAAAAAGAAAGCAGATAAAAAAGTGAAATGCTTTTTTTATCGTTGCCAAAAATCAGGAAGAAAAGAAGGAATGGAATTAATGACCACAAAGTATATGGAACGGAAAGATGATTCGGAATAATCGAATAGTTTTTTGCTATGAAGAAAAAGTAGGCTGCAAACGGAATCATGTAAAAAACATTGACCGCCCAACTGATTCGTATATTTCGCAGTCCATATAAAGCAAGACCAAAAACAATCAGTATTGATATATCGCCGGGTAAACATTGGTAGGCAGAAAATCCACTTAAATCCTTAATAAACATTATTAGTCCGGATAAAATACCCAGAATAATAAACACGTGAATACCAATTATTTTCAGAATGTCGTTTTTGGTTTCAACATGAAAATGGCCAACAATAGAGTTTGATATAAATTTTAGCATGAAATAGCGATCACCATTCAGATTTATTGAGGCAATAAATATAGTAAAATTTAATTTCCAAACACGGTTGAGCGCATTTTCATGATTTTTTAAAGGTGATTTTTATTAGGAATTAAAATAGCCAAAACCTATAATTTTGAAAAATCGAATTCCAAGTTTTTAAAATAATAAATTAAAGCTATGTCGAAAGGATTTTTCAATATTCCGGTTGCAAAAAACGAACCCATAAAAAGTTATGCACCAGGGTCACCCGAGAGAGTCGAATTAAAGGAAATGCTGGACTATTTACGTTCAAAAGAGCTTGAATTACCGATGATCATTGGAGGTAAAGAAGTTACGACTGATCGGCGGATCCGTATTTCACCGCCCCACGAAATTAAACATACGCTCGGGTATTATTACCAGGGCGATGCCTCTCATGTTCAAATGGCCATTGACGCAGCAATGATGGCCCGTGAAAAATGGAATTCAATGGCATGGCACCATCGCGCCGCTATTTTCCTGAAAGCTGCTGATCTTCTGGCAGGTTCGTACCGTGCAAAAATTAATGCCGCCACCATGCTCGGACAATCAAAAAATGCCTACCAGGCCGAAATTGATGCAGCTTGCGAAATGGCTGATTTCTTCAGGTTTGGCGTAAAATGCATGACCGACATTTATAAAATGCAACCTGAATCAGCGCCTGGAATCTGGAATTACAATGAATTCCGGTCGCTCGAAGGCTTCGTTTTTGCCTTGACTCCCTTTAATTTCACTTCAATTGCAGGAAATTTGCCCGCTGCCCCAGCCATGATGGGAAATGTGGTGGTATGGAAACCTTCAAAAACTGCTGTTTATTCTGCAGCCGTAATCATGGAAGTATTTCAGGAAGCCGGATTGCCCGATGGTGTTATTAACCTGGTTTATGTTGGCGGTCCTGCTGCTGCCGATGTGGTGCTTCAATCGCCCGATTTTGGCGGAATCCATTTTACAGGTTCAACAGGAGTATTTCAAAGTATCTGGAAAACAATCGGTGAAAATATATACAAGTACAAAACCTATCCGCGCATTGTAGGTGAAACCGGAGGAAAAGATTTCATTTTTGCCGATCCTACTGCCGATCCGCAAGCCGTCGCAATTTCAATGGTTCGCGGTGCGTTCGAATATCAGGGACAAAAATGTTCTGCTGCATCAAGAGCCTATGTTCCATGCAGTATTTGGGAGGATGTTTGTACCCGTTTGGGCAACGAATTGGCTACTGTTAAAATGGGTCCTCCTGAAGATTTTACCAATTTTGTAAATGCAGTGATTGACGAATCTTCGTTTGACAAACTCGCTGGTTTTATTGATGCAGCCCGCAAAGATGCAGATGCCGAAGTTTTATTTGGCGGGAAATGTGACAAATCGGTGGGCTATTTTATTGAACCGACTGTTATCCTGGCGAAAAAAGCCGATTACACCACGATGGTGGAAGAACTTTTTGGACCGGTGCTTACCATTTTTGTTTACGAAGACGAGGACATGGAAAAAACGATTGACATTCTGGATCGCACTTCTATCTATGCTTTGACTGGCGCCATTTTCTCTCAGGACAGATACAGCATTGAACACCTCACCAAACGGCTTGAAAATGCAGCCGGCAACTTTTATATCAATGATAAACCGACAGGCGCAGTAGTTGGCCAGCAGCCATTTGGTGGTGGCCGTGGTTCAGGTACAAACGACAAAGCGGGTTCGGTATTTAATTTTCTACGCTGGACTTCCATCCGTACTATAAAAGAAAACTTCGTATTGCAGAAAAACTATATGTACCCTAGCTTTTTGCCTGATCAGGAATAAAAAATAGAAAGAGCATAAATTTAAGGAGGTGAATATTTTTCACCTCTTTTTATTTCAATCAAAATAGTCTATTTTTGTTTCAAATCAATCGATATGAAAGCCAAAGAATTGTCCATAATAATACTGAAGAACGTTGCGAATAAATACCTCATAGCTTTTGCAGTATTTGTTGTTTGGGTGATGTTCTTTGATGAAAATAATCTAAAAAAGCACCGTCAAAATCTAAGCGATTTGGCCCAGCTTGAAGCACAGGTTGATTTCTACAAACACAAGATTGAAGCTGACAAACGAAAATTATATGAGCTTCAAACCAACGATGAGAACCTTGAAAAATTTGCCCGCGAGCAATTTTTAATGAAAAAAGCGAATGAGGATATTTTCTTAATTGTCGAAGAAAATTAGATTTTAAGACACCATTGTCTTTTTCTTGGTCTTTCCCGCACCTATTAGCAGCCAATTCAGGCATCGAAATCCACATCTTAAACTAATTCAAATCCCTAACATTAAGTATTTTGTATATTTTTTCAAAAAAGCGAATTATTTTTTTGAAAAAAGTTTGAGATTGACTATATTTTCCGAATAATAAGTTCGACCTATGAAATTAGATATGAACATATTCCGAATCGAAACAAATCACGTTGCTCCAAAAATGGGGCACGTTCTGATTGCAGAACCTTTCTTAGCGGGAAGCTATTTTAACAGATCGATCATTATTCTGGCTTCATACAGCGAAAAAGGTGCTGTTGGCTTTATACTGAATAAAAAAGTAGATTATCCGGTTGAAGATTTGTTTGTCGATTTTCCCGACTTCGATTCAGAAATTCATATTGGCGGCCCAGTTGGAACCGATTCAATTTATTTCATACATACTCTGGGCGATATGATCCCGGGAAGCCTCCACATAAAAGAAGACCTTTATTGGGGCGGTGATTTCGAGGCCTTAAAACGTCAGATCAAACTGGGTTTGGTTCATTCGAATCAGGTCCGCTTTTTTCTTGGTTATTCAGGATGGGATTCCGGCCAGCTTGAAGAAGAAATAAAGGAAAATTCATGGTTGGTGACAGATCTTGCACAAACCGACCTCATGAGCATCGAAGAAAATGAGATGTGGGTTGAATCGGTACGGTCAGTTGGCGGAAAATATTCTATGTGGGAAAATTTTCCTGAAAACCCATCGCTTAACTAACCAAACTGCTGACGAACAATTCATTGATTTTCCGGATCATGTTGTTGAAATAGCGTTTCCCTTCGAAACCTACCACCCATCGTATTCCGTCAATCGCATTCACCAGTAGAATTTCATCTGCTTCCTTCATATCCTGATCAGTAATTCCATCCTTTTCACTGTAACTCAGTTGTAGCTTATTATATACACTCAGCATGAGTGATTTGGTAATATCTGCGTAAGCTCCGTGATAAATGGACGCCCCTTTCACCATCCGACCTTTTATCAGATAAATATTTGACCCAACGGCTTCAATAATCTGACCGTCAGTATTCAAAAGTAAAAACTCATCGGAAGCAATGTCTTTGGGATAATTTCCGGCAATCCGCCAATTCAGTTCTGAACCCAATGAAGTATTGGAAAGCGACGAAACCGATTTTCTGATAGTATCAAAAACAGTTACATACAAACCTTTGTCATTCAGTCCATAGTCTGATTTTTCGCGTTTGGCGCTTTGGATGGAATACTGAATCTTCTGGTCCGAAATCCAGAATCTGATAGTAAGTACTGCTCCCAAAAATTGTTTGTTTTTGGTGAGCGTGCGTTCCATCTGCCGCTTTAATTCTGCACCATCGTTTTCAGTCAATTCAGGAAACGTCTGATTGAAAATCACTAGCTTCTGTTTGATCATCTCAAGCGTTTCCCTATAAAATGGAAAAGCAGACCGAACCGCGCGGATTTTTTCAGAAAACAGAAATACATCCGATTCCTTTAATGAAAACCGGTATTCGGCAGTGGGTAAAAACAGTCCGTTTACCAATATGTAACTACCCTCGTTCATTGAAGCAATTTTGAAATAAATGGTAACATATTTTGGTTCGCCTCTATTTTAATTCCGCTAATTCCGGCTCCGGAAGCTGCAATCATATCTGATTCGTTGTCGCCAATCATTGCTGATTCCGCTTTATCGATGTTATATCTGGCGATGAGTTTTTCAACCATCAGCGGTTCCGGTTTCCGGCACAAACATTTTTCATTATCGCTGTGATGCGGGCAAAACAGAATATCAGTAATCGTAATTTTGTTTTTTCTGAAAGTTTGAATCAATTCATCGTGCAATTTCAGGATATCTTCTTTTGAATACAAGCCACGCGAAATACCGCCCTGATTGCTGACAATAAACAACAGAAATCCATTCTCCTGCAACAGTTGAAGGTTTTCGAATACTCCGTCAACAAATTTCATTTGATCGGATTTCCAAACATAATAATACTGTTGGTTGTCAATCAAAACACCGTCACGATCAAGAAAAATGGCTTTGCACATTGTTATTCTATTATCCTGAAAAGTTTATCCAGAAATACTTGAAACAAAACCGGATTGAGCAAAACCGGAAAGACAAAACCATAAAATGCCCCGAGAAAATGGGCATCATGGGCAACATTGTCGGTCTGCTTTTTACTCATCTGGTAGGAATAAACCAGGTACAAAGCGGCAAAGATAATTCCTGGGATCGGTAAAATTCCGAAGAAATAAATCATATTCCACGGATCGAAGAAAATGGAAGCAAAAAGTACAGCAGAAACCGCTCCCGATGCACCAACCGCGTTGTAATAGTAATTGTTGCGGTGTTTATAGAGCGCATAAAGATTTGAAAACAGGATTCCGCCAACATACAGAAATATAAAATACATCGTATGCAGATTTCCAAAATTGGATTCGAAATAAAACTCGATGGCACGGCCAAACGAGAACAAAACAATCATGTTCACAAACAGATGTTCCCAATTGGCATGTACAAATGCGTGGGTAATCAGCCGGTGATATTCTTTGCGGTGATACACTTTACTTGCATTGAACTGTAACTGATCCATTAATTTGGGCGACTTAAAGGCCGCATACGAAACTGCTACAGTAATAATAATCAGAATGATAGTCATGAATTGAAAGTATTAATGTAATATCCGGTAAATCATTTCGCGCTGCAAATCGGCTGGTGAGGCGGAAACATTGCCCCAACCTTTTGATTTCATATCGTATTCGCGCAAAATGCTGATGATCTCGACCAGCTTTTTGATGTTGTAATTCTTGGCTGCAACTACATAGTCCTTTACAAAGAACGGATTAACTCCAAGAACAGATGCTGCATTATTTTGCGATTTGTCTTCCAGAAAATGGTAATTCAGCAGTTTCGAAAAATAGGAGAATAACGATGACATTACCACAGGAAAAGGGTTACCTGATGGATTAGCGCCAAAATAATTAATGATCCGATTCGCTTTTAGCAAATTGCGTTCTCCCAATGCTTTTTGAAGTTCAAACACGTTAAACTCCTTGCTGATCCCAATATTTTTTTCGACTTGGTCAGGAGTAATCTGAGAACCAACCGGCAACGAAATAATTAGTTTATCCAGCTCGTTGGCCACCTTGCTAAGGTCGGCGCCCAAATATTCCGCAATCATAGCTGAGGCCTGGGGAGCTATAGTGTAATTTTGATTTTTTAGATACGAACCAATCCAAGTGGGCAATTGATTATCGTAAATTTTCTTTGCTTCAAACAGAACACACGTTTTATCAATGAGTTTAGCAACACTTGTTCGTTTATCAATCGTCTTGTATTTGTAACAGAATACTAAAATGGTTGATTTTAAAGGATTTTCAAGATATGACTCAAAAGGGAGTTTTGCCTTCTCTTTTCCTTTCTCCTTTTCTGTTTCATTTTCCTTTTTAAAAAGATCTTTGATATTCTGTGCTTCGCGAACAATTATTACCTGATAATTGGCCATCATCGGGAATCTTCTTGCATTGGCAAAAATAGTGTGCGGCTCGGTATCCTTTCCGTACAAAATGGTCTGGTTGAAGCCTTTTTCGGCATCGGTCAGCACATTGTCCGAAATGTAATCGCTGATTTTATCAATGAAATAGGTTTCTTCACCCATTAAAAAGTAAATGGGATGGTAAATCTTCTTTTTAAGATTGCTGATTATTTCCTCGAAAGTCATACGTTCAATTGAGTATTAAAATTTCAGGTGTTTCACCGATTCTCCGTTGTTTTTGATTTCAAGCAAGGCGTCTATACCCGTTTCCAAATGTTCTTTTACAAAGTTGTTCGTCACAATCTGGTCGCTTGCATCGGTCTTTACACCTGTCGAAATCATTGGCTGATCAGACACCAGCAACAAAGCTCCGGAAGGTATCTGGTTGTAGAACCCAACTGTAAAAATTGTGGCAGTTTCCATGTCGATGGCCATTGCCCTCGATTTTTCTAGGTATTTCTTGAAACGTTCGTCGTATTCCCAAACACGTTTGTTGGTGGTATAAACAACACCGGTGTAATAATCGTGCTTCCGGTTTCTGATGGCGGTTGAAACTGCCCGTTGAAGGTTAAATGCCGGAAGTGCAGGTATTTCAGGAGGTAAATAATCGTTTGAAGTACCTTCGCTGCGAATGGCAGCAATCGGAAGGATGAAATCTCCCAATTGATTTTTGGGTTTCAATCCGCCGCATTTTCCCAGAAACAAAACAGCTTTCGGATGAATCGCGCTTAGAAGATCCATCATGGTAGCGGCATTCGGGCTGCCCATTCCAAAATTGATGATGGTGATTCCCTCAGCGCTTGCATTGGGCATATTTTTATTTTCACCAACAACAGGCACACCGAATTTTTTTGCGAACATATCCACGTACAAGTGAAAATTGGTGAGCAAAATTAAATCATCAAATTCGTTTAATGGCCTTCCGGTATATCGGGGAAGCCAGTTTGAAACAATTTCTTCTTTCGTCTTCATAAAATTATCATCATATTAATCAGTGTGCTATTTCTTGTTTTTTAACTGTTTTGCAGTTGAGTCTATTTGTTTTATAAAGTCTTTTTCCACATTAGATAATTCATTTTTGATGCGTTCTTTATATTTGAAGCCACTCCAAAAAATCGACTAATTATCCTGAAAGGATAAAATTTGAATAACCACTGGTGAAACCGGTGGCGAAAATGAAATAAAAATCACAACCCTGCAAGGGTTGAATTTTTATTGCGCTAATATTCAGCCCCTTTAGGGCTGTGCATCCATCATTCATTTTTCCGTGGGTTTTACCCACGGTTATTCAAATTCAGTCCCTTCAGGACTTTTTTTGACCTTCTTACTTTTCGAAACACTCATATTATATTCAGAATGCGCTTTTTCATTGACACCTTCATGGCAATATGCATTTTTTGCATATTGCTTTCTTTATCTAGTCAACCTTCTTTAAACACATTATTGAGATGCATTAATTGTACATCTACCATATCACACTTCATGCATTTCGTTTGCCACTATGCAGATAGATACTCCGAACTTTTTTATCATTACTTTTATCGCCGCAATAAAAACAAAAATACAAACTTTGTTGGCTTCATCATGCAAAAATTGAATTTGCCCGAATATTCTTTCAGAATTAAAACTACTGAAGGAAAATCCTATATTTTTGATTCGCTCCGGAAAAAGTACGTGCGGCTTACTCCGGAAGAATGGGTGCGGCAGAATTTTGCTCAGTTCCTGATTGCTGAAAAGAATTATTCAGTGTCGCTGATTACTGTTGAAGCCGCTGTTAAAGTGAACGGCAATCCGCAACGGGCTGATCTGGTTGTTTTCGACCGCTCCGGAATTCCTGCACTGGTGGCCGAATTTAAGGCTCCTGAAATAAAAATCAGTCAGCAGACTTTCGACCAGATCGTGCGGTACAACATGCAACTGAAAGTGAAATTCCTGATTGTCAGCAATGGATTGGATCATTTTTGCTGCCAGATTAACTATGCTGATAACTCATATTCGTTTCTTCCTGAAATACCTGATTTTTCCGATTTACTTATTTAAACCACTTCTTTGTCGTAAACCCCTGCAAAATTGCTTCGGTATTTATTTCCCGTATATTTGCAACCTGAAACTTATCCACAATAGTATGCCCTTTTCATCATTCGGTATTGCACCATTTTCATCATTCGGTTTATCGCCCGACTTAATAAAAGTCCTGGCCGATCAAAATTACACAAAGCCTTATCCAATTCAGCAAGAGGCCATCCCTGCCATTTTGAAAAGGAAAGATGTTTTGGGAATTGCCAAAACCGGCTCCGGAAAAACGGCCAGTTATGTATTGCCAATTTTAACCAATTTGCAGGGAAATACTGCCTCAAAAAACAGGCATGTCAATGTTCTGGTATTGGTGCCAACACGCGAACTGGCGGTACAGGTGCAGGAAGTTTTCCATTTATTCGGCTCAGCGCTTCCCGAAAGGATCAAATCGCTGGCGGTATTCGGAGGTGTTGCCATCAACCCGCAAATGATCGCTTTGCAGAATGTCAACATACTGGTTGCCACGCCCGGAAGGCTTTTGGAACTGGTTGAATCGAACGCCGTTCACTTATCGGGTATCGACACACTGGTTTTGGACGAAGCCGACAAAATGCTCAATCTTGGTTTCAAGGAAGAAATGAACCGGATTATTGCTTTGTTACCAAAAAAGCGTCAGAACCTGTTGTTCTCTGCCACATTAAGCGATGACATCAGCGGCATTAACCAAATTTTACTGCACGATCCGGTGGTAATTAAAATAGAATCTGAAGGCGACAACATCGACCTGATTGATCAGTTGGGCTATTTTGTTTCAGAAGAGAAAAAAGGACCGCTGCTTCGATATTTAATTAAAAGCAAAAATATGGAGCAAGTGCTGGTTTTCACCTCATCGGTTTACAAGGCCGACAATGTGGCCGATAAACTCCGGAAAAACGGGATTGACGCGGCAGCCATGCACAGCAAAAAAAGCCAGAAAGCCAGAACCGATGCATTAAGTAAATTCAAAACGGGCAAACTTCGGGTTTTGGTGGCAACTGATCTGATTTCGCGCGGTATCGACATTGAATTTTTGCCCCACGTGATCAATTACGAATTACCCCGTTCGCCCAAAGATTATATCCACCGCATTGGCAGAACCGGTCGCGCAGAATCTTCCGGCAAAGCCATTTCCTTCGTTACTCCTGAAGACCAGCATCATTTCAAAATCATTCAAAAGAAAATGGGCAAATGGGTCACCATGATCGACAGCGAAAACCTTAATTTAAAAGGTTTTTAAATACATTTATGCAAAACGACATCAGAATCGTAAAACCCGGCTCCCGGAATGAATTGATTGGGTCGAAAGGTGAAATTCTTACGCCACCGCAGGGCTGGACTTTTTTGCCTGCCGGAGATGCCGGTATTACCCGAAAAGTAACTTCGAAAGGAGCCTACTGGAGGGTTGAAGTAAAAAAGGGACGGCGGACTATTTCGCTGGGGATTTGGGCTCCGACGCCAACCATCGCAGAAGCCAGGCAAGCCGTTCAGGAAGTTAGGTTAACCGATGAATACAAAAAGAAACAGACATACGCTGCTGAAAGGCGCGAAAAAAAACAGGCCGAATACGATGCCGAATTTTGCCAGGCGGTTGAATGTTTTCTCGATTTTCATATCCACTATAAAGATTTGGAGAAAAAACTGGCAAAAGCTGTAACCGTTCATGCCATTCCGGTGGGAAGCGGAACTGTGGCCCGCACACAAATGATTCCCATTGAAGAGCGTGCAGCACTTGCAGTTATTGCGTGGATGCGGCATCAAACGACGGCTTACGACAACCTTAAAATCGCCAGAATCAAAGGAGAGCGCCGTGCAGTGAGACGATCGTTGGCACAACAATCTTCGGCAATACTTGTCAATTACCGCGACGGTCGCATGGCAACCGAAAATTGTCCGCTGCAAAAAGCGATGAGAATAGTTTAACAACTGTAATCCCCAATCAATATGAACACGCTAAACCCCTGCCCATGTGGTTCAGGCCTCTCCTATTCAACCTGTTGCGAACCAATCATTTCAGGAAGAAACGACGCAGTAACAGCGCAGGCTCTAATGAGATCGCGATATGTAGCTTTTACTCTGGCGAATGTTGACTACCTGATGCGCAGTCATTCTGCAAGAACGCGACCGGTCAAAGATCGGAAAAACATCGAAAAATGGGCAAAGTCGGTGACGTGGATGGGACTCTCAATTCTGGATACACAAGCCGGAGATGCCAGCGATGAGATTGGAACGGTGGAGTTCAAAGCAACTTATCTGGAAAACGGGAAGCTGCAACAAATTCACGAGAAATCGCTCTTCCACCGCGAAAACGGGAATTGGGTGTATGTTTCGGGAGTACACAGGTAGTTTTGTGTTAATGATCTTTTTATGGAGCGCGTTAATCCAAACAAAAAATAATGGAACGGTAGAGTAGAGCGGGAAGGATAGAAACACCTTCCCTGCCCCCTCATCAAACCGTACGTGCGGTTTTCCCGCATACGGCTTTCCTATAAACTTCTTCAGCAGCTTTCACAAGCGAGCCG